>NZ_JACSMI010000020.1:0-455 GCF_018618605.1 Exiguobacterium sp. s125 | reverse complement strand
GCTTGTGCTTCGATGTGATTTTTCGTCCAAGCTTGCTCGAACTGATCTGCACCGGCTTCACCGTAAATTGATTTGATTGCGGCTTTGAAGTCAGCTGTGTGCATGTCTTCCGCCCAGTTTGCAGCATCGTAGTCTTTCGCTTGATCGACACCTGCCGTCATACTGAGGTTCGCAAGAGCGACGTGTTCAGCAGCAAGGCTGTTGAGTGTTGACCGGAGGTCAGCCGCTTTCGTATCAGCTTTCGAGTTATCGAACTTCTCAGGCATCTGTGTTGTGATCGCGACTGAGAGAGCTTTCGAGATGTCATACATGCGGCTGTATCCTTCACGGAACGTGTTGTACGATCCTTCATAGTCGCCTGCTGCATACTCTTGGAATGTTTTATAGACGTCCGCTTCGTGAGCACGAAGGACTTCTTCAGCTGCTTCCTTCGGAAGTTCGCCTTCTGTCGCAGC
>NZ_JACSMI010000019.1:0-455 GCF_018618605.1 Exiguobacterium sp. s125 | reverse complement strand
GCTTGTGCTTCGATGTGATTTTTCGTCCAAGCTTGCTCGAACTGATCTGCACCGGCTTCACCGTAAATTGATTTGATTGCGGCTTTGAAATCAGCTGTGTGCATGTCTTCCGCCCAGTTTGCAGCATCGTAGTCTTTCGCTTGATCGACGCCTGCCGTCATGCTGAGGTTCGCAAGAGCGACGTGTTCAGCAGCGAGGCTGTTGAGTGTTGACCGGAGGTCAGCGGCTTTCGTATCAGCTTTCGAGTTATCGAATTTCTCAGGCATTTGTGTCGTGATAGCGACTGAGAGTGCTTTCGAGATGTCATACATGCGGCTGTATCCTTCACGGAACGTGTTGTACGATCCTTCATAGTCGCCTGCTGCGTACTCTTGGAATGTTTTATAGACGTCCGCTTCGTGAGCACGAAGGACTTCTTCAGCTGCTTCCTTCGGAAGTTCGCCTTCTGTCGCAGC
>NZ_JACSMI010000018.1:0-458 GCF_018618605.1 Exiguobacterium sp. s125 | reverse complement strand
ATGATGCATGAGGACAAAGCAAAAAACGTCACGGTCAAAACGAAAGCAGCAGATCTTCGTGCGACACTCGACCAATTGCTTTCTGAGCACTTCGTGCTTGCTGTCATGGACATGAAAAAACAATATGACGGTTCAAAAGATGCTGAGTATTATGAAGCAGCACTCAAACAGAACGCACTCGACATGACACCGGCAATCGCTTCAGTCTATGGCGACGAAGGCGCGAAACAATTCGAAAAAATCTTCGTCGATCACAACAAATACACAACGGACCTCGTTAAAGCCGTCAAAGCGGATGACCAGGAAGGCATCAACGCTTCGAAAGCCGAGACAGAAGAATTCGTCCAGGATCTCTCGACATTCCTCGACGCTGCGACAGAAGGCGAACTTCCGAAGGAAGCAGCTGAAGAAGTCCTTCGTGCTCACGAAGCGGACGTCTATAAAACATTCCAAGAGTA
>NZ_JACSMI010000017.1:0-482 GCF_018618605.1 Exiguobacterium sp. s125 | reverse complement strand
TTCAAAGCCGCAATCAAATCAATTTACGGTGAAGCCGGTGCAGATCAGTTCGAGCAAGCTTGGACGAAAAATCACATCGAAGCACAAGCAAACCTCGTCACAGCAGCCATCAACGATGACAAAAAAATGATGGCTGACGCTCAAGACATGCTTAAAATGTTCTCGAACGACTTCGGTGCGTTCCTCGGAGCAGCAACGGAAGAAAACCTTCCGACGAAAGCAGCACAAGAAGCGGTCGCTGGCCATGAAACATATGTCCAAGACACGTTCATGCAGTACACGGAAGGCGACTACAAAGGATCAGTCGACACGTTCCGCGAGTCATATGCTTACATGTACGGTGTCGGTGAAAACCTCGGTAACGCGATCGTCATGCAATCTCCTGAGAAATTCATGGACGGTACACCAGGTTCAATGCCGAACACAGGTAACGGCGGCATGAGCGACACAAGCAACAACGCAACAACAGGTGCACTCGCACT
>NZ_JACSMI010000016.1:0-804 GCF_018618605.1 Exiguobacterium sp. s125 | reverse complement strand
GAAGTCACGTTGACGAAGCTTGCGCTTCATTCATTGTTTGTATCCGAAGATACGTTTTTTGCCTCATCGTTCAGTTTTCAAAGTTCGTCAAAGATAAAATTTGGTGGAGCCTAGCGGGATCGAACCGCTGACCTCCTGCGTGCAAGGCAGGCGCTCTCCCAGCTGAGCTAAGGCCCCATTAAAGGGATTAAATTGAAGATGGTCGGGAAGACAGGATTCGAACCTGCGACCCCTTGGTCCCAAACCAAGTGCTCTACCAAGCTGAGCTACTTCCCGAAAAAGTGCACCCTGAGAGATTCGAACTCCCGACCCCTTGATTCGTAGTCAAGTACTCTATCCAGCTGAGCTAAGGGTGCGGGGTATAATGGATCAAACAGTTATTAAAATTAAAAATGGTACCGAGGGCCGGAATCGAACCGGCACGGGGAAACCCCCGCAGGATTTTAAGTCCTGTGCGTCTACCAGTTCCGCCACCCCGGCAGGGTTTTAAAGGTAGAACCTAAATTCTAAATCAGAATCTTCGGTGATATTTAAATGAAAATGGTGCCGGCAACAGGAGTCGAACCCGCGACCTACTGATTACAAGTCAGTTGCTCTACCAGCTGAGCTACACCGGCAAGTGTAAATAAAAATGGTGGAGGATGACGGGATCGAACCGCCGACCCTCTGCTTGTAAGGCAGATGCTCTCCCAGCTGAGCTAATCCTCCATATGTACGCCTGGCAGCGTCCTATCCTCACAGGGGGAAGCCCCCAACTACTTTCGGCGTTCAAGTGCTTAACTTCCGTGTTCGGCATGGGAACGG
>NZ_JACSMI010000015.1:0-1275 GCF_018618605.1 Exiguobacterium sp. s125 | reverse complement strand
TGCGCTCGACTTGCATGTATTAGGCACGCCGCCAGCGTTCGTCCTGAGCCAGGATCAAACTCTCCATAAAGTGTTTGACTTGCTCGTTTGTGTGACTAAAAGTCACGTTGACGAAGCTTGCGCTTCATTCATTGTTTGTATCCGAAGATACGTTTTTGCCTCATCGTTCAGTTTTCAAAGTCCGATAATAATAATGGTCGGGAAGACAGGATTCGAACCTGCGACCCCTTGGTCCCAAACCAAGTGCTCTACCAAGCTGAGCTACTTCCCGAAAAGTGCACCCTGAGAGATTCGAACTCCCGACCCCTTGATTCGTAGTCAAGTACTCTATCCAGCTGAGCTAAGGGTGCATAATAAGTGCGGTCGAGAGGACTTGAACCTCCACAGTGTTGCCACCACTAGGCCCTCAACCTAGCGCGTCTACCATTCCGCCACGACCGCAAATTATGCTATTTTTTGTTACTTCTATTCAAAAAATGGAGCGGAAGACGGGATTCGAACCCGCGACCCCGACCTTGGCAAGGTCGTATTCTACCACTGAACTACTTCCGCATTATAAATATAAATGGTACGGGTGAAGGGACTTGAACCCCCACGTCAAAGACACTAGATCCTAAATCTAGCGCGTCTACCAATTCCGCCACACCCGCATAAAAATGGTGTGTCATGCAGGATTCGAACCTGCGACCCTCTGATTAAAAGTCAGATGCTCTACCAACTGAGCTAATGACACAAACTAGTATTAAATTAAAAATAAAATGGGGCGACTGATGGGAATTGAACCCACGAATGCCGGAATCACAATCCGGTGCGTTAACCACTTCGCCACAACCGCCATATTAAATGAAAAATGGTGCCGGCAACAGGAGTCGAACCCGCGACCTACTGATTACAAGTCAGTTGCTCTACCAGCTGAGCTACACCGGCAGGTGTAAATGGTGGCTTTGGACGGAATCGAACCGCCGACACGAGGATTTTCAGTCCTCTGCTCTACCGACTGAGCTACAAAGCCATAATGAAAAAGATCGGTAAATAAAAATGGCGGTCCTGACGGGATTCGAACCCGCGATCTCCTGCGTGACAGGCAGGCATGTTAACCGCTACACCACAGGACCGTGGTAACTTGACGACTTCTATAATGTTATATTAGTCAGTCAAAATTGTCAAATACTTTATTAAAAAAGTATGCCTGGCAACGTCCTATCCTCACAGGGGGAAGCCCCCAACTACTTTCGGCGTTCAAGTGCTTAACTTCCGTGTTCGGCATGGGAACGG
>NZ_JACSMI010000014.1:1730-4692 GCF_018618605.1 Exiguobacterium sp. s125 | reverse complement strand
CCATGCTTCCACCCGTGACCTATCTACCTCATCGTCTCTGAGGGGTCTTTCTTGATTACTCAAAGGGAAATCTCATCTTGGAGGGGGCTTCATGCTTAGATGCTTTCAGCATTTATCCCGTCCGCACGTAGCTACCCAGCGATGCTCCTGGCGGAACAACTGGTACACCAGCGGTGCGTCCATCCCGGTCCTCTCGTACTAAGGACAGCTCTCCTCAAATTTCCTGCGCCCACGACGGATAGGGACCGAACTGTCTCACGACGTTCTGAACCCAGCTCGCGTACCGCTTTAATGGGCGAACAGCCCAACCCTTGGGACCTACTCCAGCCCCAGGATGCGATGAGCCGACATCGAGGTGCCAAACCTCCCCGTCGATGTGGACTCTTGGGGGAGATCAGCCTGTTATCCCCAGGGTAGCTTTTATCCGTTGAGCGATGGCCCTTCCATGCGGAACCACCGGATCACTAAGCCCGACTTTCGTCCCTGCTCGACTTGTAGGTCTCGCAGTCAAGCTCCCTTCTGCCTTTGCGCTCTACGAATGATTTCCAACCATTCTGAGGGAACCTTTGGGCGCCTCCGTTACTGTTTAGGAGGCGACCGCCCCAGTCAAACTACCCGCCTGACACGGTCCTCCAGCCGGATTACGGCTGCGAGTTAGAGACTCTATGCATGAAGGGCGGTATCCCAAGGGTGACTCCTCCGAAGCTGGCGCTCCGGTCTCGACGTCTCCCGCCTATCCTGTACATCATGCACAAAGCCTCAATATCAGGCTGTAGTAAAGCTCCATGGGGTCTTTCCGTCCTGTCGCGGGTAACCTGCATCTTCACAGGTACTATGATTTCACCGGGTCTCTCGTTGAGACAGTGCCCAAATCGTTACGCCTTTCGTGCGGGTCGGAACTTACCCGACAAGGAATTTCGCTACCTTAGGACCGTTATAGTTACGGCCGCCGTTTACTGGGGCTTCGGTTCAAAGCTTCGCTTGCGCTAACCCATCCCCTTAACCTTCCAGCACCGGGCAGGCGTCAGCCCCTATACGTCATCTTGCGATTTAGCAGAGACCTGTGTTTTTGCTAAACAGTCGTTTGGGCCTATTCACTGCGGCTCTACTCATGTAGAGCGTCCCTTCTCCCGAAGTTACGGGACCATTTTGCCGAGTTCCTTAACGAGAGTTATCCCGCGCGTCTTAGAATTCTCATCCCGCCTACCTGTGTCGGTTTACGGTACTGGCACCTTCCACCTCACTAGAGGCTTTTCTTGGCAGTGTGAAATCGTGACCTTCGTCCCTAGGGGACTCCGCGTCGTTCCTCGATCTTGGTGCCTGACGGATTTGCCAATCAGACGATCTCGAAACTTACACATGCACTTCCATCCGCATGCGTCACTATCCTCCTGCGTCCCCCCATTGTTCAAACGGTGGATCGGTGGTACAGGAATATCAACCTGTTATCCATCGCCTACGCCTTTCGGCCTCGGCTTAGGTCCAGACTAACCCTGAGCGGACGAGCCTTCCTCAGGAAACCTTGGGCTTTCGACGGAGGGGATTCTCACCCCTCTTTTCGCTACTCACACCGGCATTCTCACTTCCAAACGCTCCACTGCTCCTTCCGGTACAGCTTCACAGCGGTTTGGAACGCTCCCCTACCATTCCTTACGGAATCCGCAGCTTCGGTGGTATGTTTAGCCCCGTTACATTTTCGGCGCGGCGCCACTCGACTAGTGAGCTATTACGCACTCTTTGAATGGTGGCTGCTTCTAAGCCAACATCCTAGCTGTCTAGGCAGCGCCACATCCTTTTCCACTTAACATACACTTTGGGACCTTAGCTGGCGGTCTGGGCTGTTTCCCTCTTGACTACGGATCTTATCACTCGCAGTCTGACTCCCGAGTATAAGTTGCCGGCATTCGGAGTTTAACTGAATTCGGTAACCCTGTGGGGGCCCCTAGTCCAATCAGTGCTCTACCTCCGGAACTCTCAACCTCGAGGCTAGCCCTAAAGCTATTTCGGGGAGAACCAGCTATCTCCAGGTTCGATTGGCATTTCACCGCTACCCACACCTCATCCCCGCACTTTTCAACGTGCGTGGGTTCGGACCTCCAGTCAGTGTTACCTGACCTTCATCCTGGACATGGGTAGATCACCTGGTTTCGGGTCTACGACAACGCACTATGGCGCCCTATTCAGACTCGCTTTCGCTACGGCTCCGCCTCATCAGCTTAACCTCGCGCGCTATCGTAACTCGCCGGTTCATTCTACAAAAGGCACGCCATCACCCATTAACGGGCTCTGACTACTTGTAGGCATACGGTTTCAGGATCTATTTCACTCCCCTTCCGGGGTGCTTTTCACCTTTCCCTCACGGTACTGGTTCACTATCGGTCACTAGGGAGTATTTAGCCTTGGGAGATGGTCCTCCCGGATTCCGACGGGGTTTCACGTGTCCCGCCGTACTCAGGATCCACTCTGGAGGGAAAACAGTTTCAGCTACAGGGCTGTCACCTTCTTCGGCCGACCTTTCCAGGTCATTCACCTACTGTCTTCCTTTTTGACTCCGTATAGAGTGTCCTACAACCCCGGAGAGCATGCTCTCCGGTTTGGGCTGTTCCCGTTTCGCTCGCCGCTACTCAGGGAATCGCATTTGCTTTCTCTTCCTCCGGGTACTTAGATGTTTCAGTTCCCCGGGTCTGCCTCACGCTACGCTATGTATTCACGTAACATGTCCCATCCCATTACGGATGGTGGGTTCCCCCATTCGGAAATCCTCGGATCAAAGCATACTTACTGCTCCCCGAAGCATATCGCTGTTCGTCGCGTCCTTCATCGGCTCCTAGTGCCAAGGCATCCACCGTACGCCCTTCATACCTTGATCTAGCATTTTGGTATTCTAAGAACACACGTCTAATGACATGGTTATAAAAAGTTTGATGTCTTGTTGATGTCTTCAGTTTTCAAGGTGCGAGTG
>NZ_JACSMI010000013.1:0-5091 GCF_018618605.1 Exiguobacterium sp. s125 | reverse complement strand
ATCGCTCACAGAGCGTTCTAGAGGGGTTTTCGTTATGAGTATAAGAATTGACCACCCAACACAACAGAACCCTATTTGCTGTTCTCACGTTCCATACGTGAGAACCTGCCTACCGGCGAGGGAGCCCCTCGGGATCGAGGGGTTGGGGAGTCGATCTTTATGGTTTGTAGCTACGAATATGCGTAATGTGGCTATGGAAGATAACCACTTTTTCATCTTTTTCATTTTTTTCGTTGTGGAGTTTGTACTCACTGTATCCTTCTTCAATACCTTCTTCGCTAATGTTTCCGAGTATCTCTTTTGCAGAACCTTGAAGAATGACTTTTTCACCTGAACTTAGATGCACGATCGTAAGCATAATTTTTACCACCTTCGTTTGTTTTTTTGGTTCTTTCGAGCGAGGAAAAGCGTCTGCGAAAAATAGTTTTTTCTTATCTTGATAATAAGGGTAACTATTCCCGCACTAAAAAAGGGGCGAACAAGTGAGTAAATCCCTTGTGCCCCAATGGTTTTAGAAGAAAAGAACTTGCGTTTCCGAGTATACTCGTTTAGCATTTAAGTTACCACACGTAAACAATAAACGAAGATCGGAGGCAAGTCCTTTAGCTTATGCTGTTTTGTACCCTTTTGTGATGTCCTTAAACAGACTCCATAAAACGGTGCTACACATGGATTATAGACAATATGACACCTAAAAAACAAGACCCTATTGCACTTATAAAGCCGAAAAAGCTTGAAAATATTCGAATGTATGAACTCGCGAAGGAACATCTTTCCGAAAAAATGCAGGAATTGTATAGAGACTGCGGATCGTTTAACTTATTTGTTTCTACACTGGATAAGGAGAAGAAAAAAATGATAGGCGGAAATCATTGCAAGAATCGATTTTGTCCGATTTGCGCTTGGCGAAAAGCTAGAAAAGATGCGATGGCTCTATCTGTGGTAATGGAAGCTATGCATGAAGAACACGATGTAAAATATTTGTTTCTGACTTTGACTACACCGAACGTTCGAGCAGATGAAGTAAAGTCGGAAATCATAAATATGAATAATGCTTTTCAGAAACTTTTTAAGCGAAGAAAAGTAGATCGTATTATTCAAGGTTATGCTCGAAAATTAGAGATGACGTATGATGGAAATGCGTTAATCACGACTCCACTATTTGATAAAAAGCAAGCGTATTACGAACGATTAGGACTGAAAGTAGGAGATGAAAATCCCACCTACGATACATACAACCCACACTTTCATGTCGTTCTAGCAGTCAAAAAAAGTTACTTTAATAATTCTAAGAATTACATCAAACGTGATGAATGGTTAGAGATGTGGCGCGAGGTCACTGGTGACTACACGATCACGCAAGTTCACATCGAACGAATTAAGGAAAAACAGACTGGAAATGCTGTGGCCGAGATTGCTAAATACTCTGCTAAAAGTAATGATATGGGCGTCAGTCTAGAAGTATTTGAGACCTTCTATAATTCTTTAAAGGGTAAGCAAGTGATTGCTTATAGCGGTCTCTTTAAAGATTACATGTTGAAGTACAAAGCAAATGAATTGGAACAATACATGGAGAAAGACAAGAACGAATACTTCTACAAAATCATGGCGAATTGGCGTGCTGATCAATCTGACTTTGTATTAGAGTATGTCCAATTAACAGAATTGGAAATGTTAAAGTACAACAACAAAAAAGTCGATGAATTTGAAATAGAATAGGGTGATTAAGTGAGTGATAAAAAAGAAAAAGTGAGTTATTTCATGGACAAAATATTTCCGGAGTTTGTTAAATCGTTTTTGGGAGCTTTACTCTTGGTTTTCGCGACGTGGCTTGGAAAAGGTTCTACATCAAAAACTCCTCAAGACTTACCTTTTTCTTTTGGTATCAACAAAGATTTAGCTTTGCTCATCTATTTTATAGTGTTGTTGTATGCCCTAAAATTACTTTACACTTCAATTAAAAATTTAATTATTAACATCTACGATTCAAGACAATTATTTTTTAACTTAGATGATCTTGATGATCCTGATTTTTATCGAACTCTTGTTACTTCAATAAGTACTGATGGATTGTTCTTTTATCAAATAATAAAGGGTAAAAGTCCTTCTTATAACGCTATAAATTCTACCGGATTGATTGAAATATCTAATCCTAAATGTGCTAAAGATAATTGTTTAACAGAAGTTGTTCATACAAAAACTTCTTTTGGAAGGTATAAATATCGTTGCCCTTCTTGTAATAACAGAATAAAAAGTGATTATGGAGTTGTGACCCTTATAGAGCAAGTTAGGCTGATTGAAAGAAAAGAAATCCTTGTAGAAAGCATACGAAAGAAAAAAGAAGAAGAACTTCAACTACAAAAAGAGCGTGAAGCATTTGAGTTTTTAGAGAAACAATCTAATCAAGATCCTTTTGATCCTTTCGGTTCAGACCCTTTTGCTAAAAAATGAAAACTGTTGTTGATATGTAACTTAGAGAAGTTATCGAGTATTTCCCTTAATAAGATATTTCAGATTGTGATGTAGGGTTTCAAGAAGAATGCAACAATTAAATCGAAAATAAGTTTGGTATTGATCACATAAAAAATAATGTTTGGAGATGGATTATGTTAAAGAATTTTATATTAAATAAGTTAAAGAATTGGTCTAATTTCAGTCTTTTTGTTACTGGTGTGGTTATGATTATTGCATTGATTATTATGGTTTTTGGATTCTCAATTGCTTTTGCTTCTGTTGATTTAGCTTCAAGAATTATAGCAGGCGTTGCTGGTTTTTCTATCTTTTTTGCTGCTTCTGATTTTTTCTATTCTTCGAGAAAAATTAGACATACTTTGTTAGTCTTAGGTGTAATAATAGGTTTCGTTGTTTTCTTTTCTTCTTATCGATTGACTAATTCTGAATTAACTACTTGGACTAATGTAGTTACAGTTTTTTCTTTAGGTATTTCTCTTTATACTCTTGGACTTAAAAGACTAATTTTAATAACGAATGAAAAAGAAGATACTGTTGATAAAAGTGCTTAATTAGGAGGGATTGAAAATCGATTTAGAAGAAGTGATTTTATATTTCCCCCAATATGATATTGCGGATTGGGATGCAGGTTCACAAGAAGAATTCCGGAATGCCTTTGAACGGATCTATAACGAATATGCGGAGCATGGAGTTCAGATCGAGAAGCCTGTCATTTCATCTTTCAAAGATGAAGATGGCAGGACAGTCCTGAATCTCGAAGATCCCTTCAATCGAGATTTCATGGACGATGATTTTCATTTTTAAGGCGATGCTGCGGCATCGTCTTTTTCGTGTCTTGGACACGAAACGGCATGGGTCTTGAGTGGCGCAGCCATGCTCTTTTCACCTCGTAGAGACCGCCTCTTGCTTTGCAAGAGTATAGCGGGCTATACTCTTATCAAATCAACGCCGACAAATTCCCATCTCGCTTCTCTCGGTCTTTGTCTTTATAAGGAGGAAAACCCCATGTCGATCGAATTTGCTTGGAACACTCAAAAGAACCAAATGTCCGACATCAAAGGCAAAGAAAGAGAACAAGAACGAGAAGGACAAATCAAAAATGACATGATTGATCTCGACCGTACTCACCTTAATTATGACCTCGTACAAAGTGAATTAAATCTCTATCAACGAGCAAAAGAACGGGTCGATCAACTCAAGTCTGAAAACAAACGGGTCCAAAAAAATTCAGTCATCACCTACTCCAATATCATCACGATTCCGGAATCAGCAGCAAAGAAAATGTCGAACGAACAAATGCAGGATTACTTCAAAACGTGCCATGATTATTTCGCTGATCGGTTCGGAAAAGAGAATGTCTTGAGTGCCAAAGTCCACCTTGATGAAACGACTCCTCATATGCATCTTCACTTCATGCCAATCGACAAAGAAACAGGACGATTACAAGCCAGGACGACAATGAATAAGGCAGCATTGAATCAAATCCATGACGAGATTCCGGAACGATTACGAGAAAAAGGATTCGACGTGGTACGTGGATCGGGAGAGAAAACAAAACAGAAACTTGATATTCATGAGTACAAGGCAAAATTGGATTTGGAGAAAGAAAAAGCAGAGTTAGAGAAGCAGACATCGAAGTTAAGCCAAGAGTTGAATGAGTTGGAAAAAGAACACACCATTCTGCATCGAGAAGTCTATTACAGGAGAACGGAAAAGAGTATCCAGTTGCAGAAAATTGAAAAAGGATTTGAAGAAAAAGTCGAAGCTGCCAAAACAGAAGCAAGCCAAAAAATCGGAATGATCAAAGAAGAAGTGGCGAAGTTCGAGTACGATATGAGTCAAAATCAAGAACGTCTCATCATGGATACACAGGATGTGAACGGTCTACTCGATGCGACAAAAAGAGACCTTGAAGAGCATCAAAAACAACTCAACGAGCGAATCAATTCGCTCAAAGAGTTGGATTTCGATGAGTCTGTTAATCTCGATCTGAAGCCGAACCTGTTGAACAAAGTGTCGATGTCGAATGATACGTTCTTGGAACTGAAGAAACGGGCGGAAGTCGCGGAACGGATGCAACGGGCATTGCGGATCTCGGAGCAACGAGTCCAGACGCTGGAGAAGGACAACAGGAAAAAAGATAGTCAATTGAGCGAGATGTTTACGTTACAGATGGAGAACAGTTCTCTCAAACGACAGGTCGAGTTTTTCAAGCAAGTTGTCGCTAAAGTCCGAGAAGTTCTCATTGCTCAATTGGATGATGAAGGAAAGCCGATATACAAGCCTAATTTCATTCATCAAGCGATTGGTTTTGCGAAACATTACGTCGGACACACGTTAAAAATGAATAAAGAGGCAGCACCGGAGAATAAGCGAGAAGCGCAAGGTCGAGACTTCGCTATTAAATTGTTAGATAACGAACGGAAAGAGAAGGGTTACGGGTCTGAAATGGAGCGCTAGGATTCCGTATGGCCGTTTCTGAGCGTATATGGGTGTCAATGTAACGGAATAACGAAAAGAACCCCTCAGAATCGCTCACAGAGCGTTCTAGAGGGGTTTTCGTTATGAGTATAAGAATTGACCACCCAACACAACAGAACCCTATTTGCTGTTCTCACG
>NZ_JACSMI010000012.1:8144-14696 GCF_018618605.1 Exiguobacterium sp. s125 | reverse complement strand
AGAATACCAAGTCTGGAACGATAAGTCAACAACTTTTTAAAAGAAGTTTTTTCGTTCGTTTCAAGCGTGCGTCCTCTTTAGGACATGAATTAATATACCACGATAGTTAGGGGATGACAACTGTTTTATTAAAATAGTTTCATTTTTTTCGATTCTTCTTTTTAAGAACAGATTAAAGGCTGCAAACCACTCGGGCTCACAGCCTTCACTCGTTCACTTCATCATGATTGAAACGCGTCTTCGTTTTGCTTCGCTTATATAGAAGAAATACAACGACTCGGCTAATTTCATTTGTGCTTCAAGATCACCATAATCATCATAACTAATCTCAAGTAGATGACGTTTCATCAAGTAGTCTTCTTTTGCTTTAGACAATTCTGTAAGGAGACGCTCATCGTATTCGTTTCGGATTTTTTTTCGAAACCAACTCATAGTTCGCGTCTTCCCTCCATCGCACGGGATAATGTAACTTCGTCCGCATACTCTAAATCTCCCCCAACAGGAAGACCATGTGCAATTCGTGTCACACGAATTCCCGTCGGTTTCAGTAAACGTGACAAGTACATCGCCGTTGCCTCTCCCTCAATGTTCGGATTCGTTGCTAAGATGATTTCCGTAATGGCTTCGTCTTCTTGAAGACGTGTCAAAAGACTCGATACGTTAATGTCTTCAGGTCCAATCCCTTCCATTGGACTAATCGCCCCGTGGAGTACATGGTACAACCCTTGATAATCTCGCATCTTCTCCATCGCAATCACATCTCGCGAATCCTGAACAACACAGACAACCGTCCGATTACGATGTTTATCCGAACAAACATAACACGGATCTTTGTCCGTTATGTTTCCACACACGCTACAATAAGAAATATCGCGCTTCGCGCTGACGAGTGCCTTCCCGAACATCAACACATCATCTTCTTCCATGTCTAAGACATGAAAAGCAAGACGAACAGCCGTTTTCGGTCCGATCCCCGGTAGCTTCGTAAAACTTTCAATCAAACGACTGATTGCTTCAGGATATTGCAATTGATTTCCCCCTACAGTTTAAAACATTCCCGGCATGTTCATACCTTGCGTAAATTTACCCATTTTACTTGAAACAAGTTCATCGACTTTTTTCAATGCATCATTCGTTGCAGCGAGGACGAGATCTTGAATCATTTCGACATCGTCAGGATCCACTACTTCTTCTTTGATGATGACGTCGATGATATTTTTATGACCATCAGCTACGACAGATACCATTTCACCGCCAGCTGTACCTGTCACTGTCAAATCCTTAAGTTCTTCCTGAGCTTTCGCCATATCCTTTTGCATCTTTTGCATTTGTTTCATCATATTGTTCATGTTTCCCATACCACGCATATTTGTTCCTCCTCAAGTAAGATTAGTCTTCAAATTCTACGATATCACCAAAACGACCAAGCGTCTCGGATAATAAGCGATCGCTTTCCGATTCTTCAGCGACCTCTTTCTCTTCTATATTACTACTATTTCGCTTTGCAACAAACTCTGCCTTTAATTCATTCCAGTCTTGATCAAGAATTGCGAGAATCTCCCGTTTGACGCCACATACTTCAAACAGGGCTTCTTCGATAACGAAACGCGTTCGTTCATTCGTCATGACTTGTTCGAAATGCCAGCCCTTCCCGTTATCAAACTCAATCAATAACGTATCTCCCGAACACAAGACGGGTTTACTTTCATGGACAAGCGAATAGATCGGACCATCTTGCTTTAAGATGAGTTTTAGAATAGCATCCCAGCGCTCTTGGATTTCAAGCAATTGTGCTTTTTCTGCTCGCATCAGCATTTGTCGAATCCGCTCTTTCGCGATCCGCACGGTCGGACGACCTTGCTTCCGTTTAGCTGGTTGCGCCGCGACTGTTTCTGCTGCCGGTACACCGTTCGCTTTCAACTGATGCATCTGTTCCTTCATTTCTCTTACTTCCTGTTGCAATGACTGGACGATTTGTCCCGTCGTACGCCCCTGTTCCGTAATTTGGATGAAGGCAATCTCGACTAAGACACGTGGATGATTCGTCAATCGCATCTGTTGTTGGCAATCATGCAGTTGTTCGATGACATGGAAACATGTTTCCGCTTCAATCATTTCGACAAACTGTTTGAATTCCTCTGTCGGACGGGCGCGTTCTAACAAATCGACTGCCGTCGGTGAGGCTTTTAGCAGGAGCGTATCCCGATAGAAGAAGACCAGGTCCTCGACGAATCGCTTCAGGTCTTTTCCTGCCCGTTGCATCTGCTCAAGTGTCTGCAATAATTGATCGACTTGCTGATTATGAAGTGCGTTTGCAATCGCGAGCAACGCTTCGTCTTCTACGGCACCCGTTACTTCGAGTACGGCAGCATCCGTCAAATCCCCATTCGAGAAAGCGACTGCTTGGTCGAGTAAACTTAAGGCATCCCGCATTCCTCCGTCTGCTGCGCGTGCAATCAACCGTAACGCCGTCTCCGAGTAGGCAATTTCTTGATCGGATAAGATGAACTGCATCCGTTCGACTAGTTGGTCGACTTCATGGCGTTTGACATCAAAACGTTGGCAACGCGAAATGATGGTCGCCGGGATTTTATGGGGCTCTGTTGTCGCTAAGATGAAAATCGCATGTGCCGGTGGTTCTTCAAGCGTTTTTAATAATGCATTGAACGCTCCCGTCGATAGCATATGCACTTCATCGATGATATAAACTTTATAGGCTGCTTCTGAAGGCGGGTACTTCACCTTATCGCGGATTTCGCGAATTTCGTCGACTCCGTTGTTTGAAGCCGCATCGATTTCGAACACATCCGGACTCGATCCTTCCGTAATCGCGAGACATGTCGGGCATTCATTACACGGTTCTTTTACAGGTGCGTGTTCACAGTTGATTGCTTTTGCGATGATTTTCGCAAGACTTGTCTTCCCCGTTCCGCGCGGGCCTGAAAATAGGTAGGCATGTGACATCCGTTCTTCCATCAATGCGTTTTGAATCGTCCGAGTGATATGTGCTTGCCCGACGACTTCATCAAAACGCTGCGGACGATACACGCGGTATAGTGCTTGATAGGCCAAATTTGCGCCTCCTCTTTTTTAAGATCCTTGTTCTATTCTACCTAAAAAAGTCTACAACCGAAACCGGCTGTAGACTTGTTTTATAAAAATTAAACTGCCGCGCACCATATTCTGAAATATGTTCAACATGCGTTACTCACGCAGCCTGCTCAGTTCAAGCACTCCTGCGGCACACAGAGAGCACCACTTAAGGCTGCTTCCTTCCGGACCTGACCTAGTTCATGGGTATCTGTTGCGCAGGACTCAAACGTCAACGCTACTTACGTAAGGCAGACCATACCAATCATATCCCTCGATATGGAATTCAGTCTCGCTATAGCGGATTGCGAGTGACAGGGAACCGCTACATCCCCACCTAGCACGGCAAATGATTTATCGTTTTTTAGTGGCACCCGTTCGAGTGCTTTTTCATTATACTGTTTCGTCTAAATTGTTGCAACCCATTGCACGTTTCTTTGCTTTCTTTTTCGCACGAAGTTCGCGAAAGAACGCCGTTAACAACTCACCACATTCTTTTTCTAATATACCACTCGTCAGACGTGAAACATGGTTAAAGCGCTCATCTTGGATGAGGTTCATCAAAGTTCCGCAACAACCACCTTTTGGATCATCGGCTCCGAAGATGACATGTTCAATCCGCGATAACATGATGGCTCCGGCACACATCGGACACGGTTCAAGCGTCACATACAGTTCGCACCCTTCCAGTCGCCAGTTCCCGAGCTTTTCACACGCTTGCTCAATCGCGAGTAATTCGGCGTGTGCCGTCGCCTGATGATTCGTTTCCCGGTGATTATACCCGGTCGCAATGACTTGATCGTCTTTGACGATGACACACCCAATCGGCACTTCGCCGATGGCTTCCGCCTTTTTCGCCTCACCAATCGCGAGCTCCATATAATATTCGTGTCGCTCCACTTCTACTCACTCCCTATCTTTACAAAAATTCTCCCTCTGAAACTTCGGCAGGGGTCCCTGCTTTGTGCTAAAATATAAATTGCACTTTGCTGAACGGAGGGTAATTGAATATGTTCATAACGGTTGAAGGACCGATTGGTGTAGGCAAAACTTCACTTGCGAACGCCATCAGTCATCATTTCTCATTTTCTATGTTACGCGAAATTGTCGAAGAAAATCCCTTTCTTGGAAAGTTCTATGAGGACATCGAAGAATGGAGTTTCCAAACAGAGATGTTCTTTTTATGCAATCGCTTTAAACAGCTCGATGATATCGAACGTCACTACCTAAGTAAACAACGCTCTGTCGTCGCTGATTATCATATCTTTAAAAACCTGATTTTTGCTCACCGCTCGCTCAAAGTAGAGCACATCGATAAATATGAACAAATTTATTCGATCTTAACGACGGATATGCCAAAACCGGATGCCGTCATCTACTTGAATGCGAGTATCGATACACTGATGAAACGCGTCGCCTTACGCGGACGTGAAGTTGAAGAACACATGTCACGCGATTATCTCGAGCAACTCGCAGCAGACTACGAAACGTTCGTCACGGAGTATCAAATCAAACACCCGGAAGTCAAAGTCATCCGTTTTAACGGAGATGAACTCGACTTCGTCAAACGCCCAGAAGACTTGGATCATGTCTTAACTAAAATCCGCAATGAATTATATGAAGGAGCGAACCACGCATGAACTCGAAGTTACGTGAAAAATACAATATTCCGGCAGATGCCGTCATTACGATCGGTGGAATGGTCGGAATCGGAAAATCGACGATCACGAATGGTCTAGCAGACGCACTCGGCTTCCGGACATCTCTTGAAAAAGTCGATACGAACCCTTATCTCGATAAATTCTACCACGATTTCGAGCGCTGGAGCTTCCACTTACAAATCTATTTCTTAGCGGAACGGTTTAAAGAACAAAAGAAAATCTTCCAATACGGTGGTGGTTTCATCCAAGACCGCTCCATCTACGAAGATACAGGCATTTTCGCGAAGATGCACTTCGAAAAAGGAACGATGTCACCAACGGACTACGAAACGTACTCCAGTTTGTTCGATGCGATGGTCATGACGCCATTTTTCCCGCATCCGGACTTGTTGATTTATCTGGAAGGATCGTTTGAACAGGTGCTCGACCGGATTCGTCTCCGCGGACGCGAGATGGAACAGCAAACACCAATCGAGTATTGGGAAGAGATGTACGAACGGTATACGAACTGGATCAATAACTTCACGATTTGCCCGGTCCTTCGTTTATCCATCGATGAATATGATCTTCTCAATGAACCGGAGTCGATTGAACGTATCCTCTCGAAAATCGATAAACAACTTGAAGTCGCCCGGATTGCAAAAACACGTTGATTCACACGCAAAAGCCCTTCGACAGTCGCCGAAGGGCTTTTGCGTGTAGACAAACTCTTATAAAGCGTGAACATGCGATAACGAAAGACAATCCGGTCGCGCTTCCCTGTCTCGCCTCGTCTTCAAAGCGGCAATCTTCCGCGCCGCTACAGCAAAGCTGCAGGGTCGCGACCGATTGCTTTTCGCGGTTCTAAGCGATTCGAGACGGATTGCGCCCTAAACCGTCTGCATGACTGGCTTTCCGTCATAGTGTTACCTAAAAAGCGTCACGTTTCGTTGACTCCTGCGGGGAACGCACGTTCAGAGGCAGACAAGACCCTGCTTCTTGTCCGTTAGGACGAAGGAGCAACGGCTTGCGCCTCGCCCGAGGAAAGCAACGAAAAAAGACGCTTGATCTCCCGATGGCACTTTGTCTACAGCCTGAGCCCTCGACAGTCGTCGAAGGGCTTTTTTTAGCGTGCTGTTACTTGTTTGATTTGGTCGATGTGATGTAAGTCGTGCTGTTTCATCGCGCCAAGCAAGTCGACGATCATCATCGTTTTCCCGTTCGAAGTGAACGTATCCATCAAACGTTCTTCCGGAATCAAATCAACGGCCCGGCTTAATAGGTCACGGCTGACTAAGAATTCATCAATCGTTAAGATTCGTTGCTGCTCGCGACTCATCTTCGCCGCTTCTTCGTTGACTTCCTGACTGTTCGGCTTCACACGGAATGGTTCGTCCGCCAACATGAATGGAAGACGTTCTGCCACCATGAAGCGGTCCCACGGTGACAAGTGACCTACGATTTCAGCAATCGTCCATTTGCCTTCCGCATATGAGCTACGCCACGCGTCTTCCGGGATGTGTTCGAGTTCACGGACGAAGTTCATCGTTTCTTTATAGTGAGTGAGTAAGGTTTCTTTTGTATTGGTCATATCAAGTGCTCCTTCTTCCTTTTTACATGTAGGAAAACATAGCATGCGAACGGATCTTGGTGCAATAAAAAAGCACCTCACACGATGTGAGATGCTCGATATAAGCGGAGTCGGTGGGATTCGAACCCACGCGGGCCTTACGACCCCTAACGGATTTCGAGTCCGTCCCCTTCAGCCGGGCTTGGGTACGACTCCATGTTAAATTTATTTTTGGGTAAAAAAAAAGAAGTG
>NZ_JACSMI010000012.1:0-8044 GCF_018618605.1 Exiguobacterium sp. s125 | reverse complement strand
GAGGAGGCGGTGGGATTCGAACCCACGCACGGCTTTCGCCGCCTGACGGTTTTCAAGACCGTTCTCTTAAACCACTTGAGTACGCCTCCAAGTTATATGTAGTTTTCAGGTAAAAAAAAAGAAATGGAGGAGGCGGTGGGATTCGAACCCACGCACGGCTTTCGCCGCCTGACGGTTTTCAAGACCGTTCTCTTAAACCACTTGAGTACGCCTCCGTACTTATAATCGAGCAAATTGTAACGTGCTTGCCTTCCTGACATAAATTATAATAGCATCTTGGTTTTACTCTGTAAAGACCTTTTCTAAAAAAACTTTTTAAAAGTATAAAGGGGGAAGGCTCCCCCTTTTCTACTTATGCTTGAATCACTTTGAGTCCACCCATGTATGGACGAAGTACTTCTGGAATAATAACTGAACCATCTGCTTGTTGATAGTTCTCTAAGATTGCTGCGACCGTCCGGCCAACAGCAAGCGCAGAACCGTTTAATGTATGCACGAATTCCGGTTTTGCATTCGCTTCCCGGCGGAAACGAATTTGTGCCCGGCGCGCCTGGAAATCTTCAAAGTTTGAACAAGAAGAAATCTCGCGGTAAACGCCTTGGCTCGGCATCCAGACTTCGATATCGTATTTCTTCGCTGCTGTGAATCCAAGATCCGCTGTACACATGCTGAGGACTTGATACGGTAATTTCAATCGTTTAAGCACTTCTTCGGCTTGACCAGTCAACAGTTCAAGTTGTTCATAAGACTCTTCCGGCTTAACGAAACGAACGAGCTCCACTTTGTTGAATTGGTGTTGACGAATCAGGCCTCGTGTATCACGGCCGGCAGATCCGGCTTCTGAGCGGAAACACTGGCTGTATGCTGCATAACCGATCGGTAATTGGCTTGCTGCCAAGATTTCATCCCGGTGCATGTTCGTCACCGGCACTTCCGCTGTCGGCACGAGGAAGTAGTTCGTCTCTTCGACTTTGAACGCATCTTCTTCAAATTTCGGAAGTTGACCTGTTCCTGTCATTGATTCGCGGTTGACCATGAGTGGCGGTAAAATTTCCGTATAGCCGTTTTCATCTTGATGCATGTCCATCATGAAGTTGATTAACGCACGTTCGAGACGTGCACCTGCCCCACGATAGAAAACGAAGCGACTTCCTGTGACTTTCCCTGCCCGTTCCACGTCGACGATTTTTAATTGCTCCATCAAATCCCAATGCGGGACGGCGTCGAAGTCAAAGGCCGGTTTATCACCCACTTCACGGATGACGACATTATCATCCTCTGAAGAACCGATCGGGACGCTGTCATGCGGAATGTTCGGGATACCAAGCAACAGTTGATTCAACGTCGCTTCGACTTCGCGCAACTCGTCGTCGATTCCTTTAATCTCATCTCCGACAGTTCGCATCGCGGCAATTGCCTCGTCGGCATTTTCTTTATTGCGTTTGAGTTCTGCAATTTTTTTCGTCGCGTCATTTCGTTCTGCTTTTAAGACCTCGGTCCGGGCAATCAGTTCACGACGTTTTTCATCTAACGCGATGAACCGATTCATGTCCGTTAAATCTTCTCCGCGGTGTGCAAGTTTTTCTTGGATTGCGTCAAAATCCTGACGCAGACGTTTAATATCAATCATGTGTATTCCTCCTTTTTTTCAATAAAAAAAGGCAATCCATCCCTCTCCGGTATAAAAACCGAAGAGGGACGAATCACCTGGATCCGCGTTGCCACCCTCATTGCTAGTCGTACTAGCCAACTCAAAGACGCGATAACGGGCGTACCCGCACCTTGTTCGCAAGGTGTGCGATCCGGCTCGATTCAAGGCATCCTTCTGACTAGTTCACACCAACCACTAGCTCTCTTAACAGAATAAATTCCTTTACTTGGTCCGTTCATTGCATCGTTATGAGATTAGCTCTACTTTACACTATCCTGTTTGAGATTGACAAGTCCCGGTTTACGAATCGCATCATCAATTTTATCAGACCAGGCCGCAATCGCCCGGAACAAACGGGTCTTGAAGCTCGCCAAAGCGATTCGCTCCGCACTATAGAGAAGTGATCTCGGCACATCAAACCCCGGCAAGTACATGCCTTCATCCTTCACTTGAACCGTTCCGACACTTGCGCCATTCTTGATTGGAGCATGGGTCAGATTAAACGTAAATACGGGTGGACGGGTTGCTGCGTTCTTCGGCACCGTCACGTAAAGCGATGCATCCGTGATGACGTCATAGTCTGTTTCTTCCGCACCACGAATCGGGAAGACGTCTTTAATCCGCTCGCCTTTTCCGTAATAAGTCAACGGCTCAAACGATGAGAAGCCATAATCGAGTAACTTTTTTGTTTCTGCAAACCGCGCTTGATCGGATGTCGTCCGCATGACGACTGTAATGATCGTCATGTTATCTTTCGTCGCGACACCGGCAAAACAATATCCGGCAAGATCAGTCGTCCCTGTCTTCATCCCACGCATCCCGGGATACGCGTACTTTTGATCTTTCAACATCTTATCGGAGTTTTGGAGTGTGATGCCATCCAGTTTCATCGAAGAACGACTCGTGACATCTAAGACATCGGGATAATCTTTAATAAAACGAATGACGAGTAGTGCAATGTCGGTCGCTGTCATCAAGTTCGTCCCCGGTAAGGCTGCATCGACTGCATCGAGTCCCGATGCATTTGAGTATTCTGTATTGTCCATCCCAAATGTATTCGCCGTCTCATTCATCAGCTTGACGAATTTTTGTTCTGTTCCGGCAACGACTTCAGCAAGTAATACAGCCGCATCATTAGCTGACTTGATGAACGCTGCATCATAGAGCTCACGAACGGTATATGTACGATTGCTTAACGGCACCCGTGCCAATCCTGGTGTGCCTGCTAATTTGAGTACTTTTTGGCTTGGTTGAACTTTTTTGTTCCAGCTTAGTTTCTTTTGTTCGATTTGACGTCGGACTAAGTAAAGTGTCATCAATTTCGTCATCGAAGCCGGAGGTAAAGCCAAATCGGCTTGTTCTTCTAACAATACTTTACCGGTCACAGCATCGACCATGATGTAGGATTCTGCCTTGATCGTCGGTACCTCGGCATAACTCGTCACTGGGAGTAGACTCGTCGTCAGTAAAAGGACGCTCAAGAAGAGTATGAAAAGTCGTTTCATCGTTCCTCTCCTTCAATTCATTTATACCCTCAGTGTAGCATAAAAAAAGTATCCGACAGCTTGAACTGAAGGATACTTTTTTTGTCGTTAGATGACGTGAACCGAACGTTGCTGTTTTACTTTTTCAATAAAGTAACGATGCAAACAGGTATCGTTCGTTAATTCCGGATGAAACGAACAGGCGAGATGCATGTCTGTTTCGACGACGACGATCTCGTCGTCAATGCGAGCGAGAACGCGGGTCGCTTGATCGATTCGTTCGACATAAGGGGCTCGAATAAAGACAGCTTCAATGTCCGCCCCGATTCCGTCGACGGCTAGCATCGTTTCAAAACTGTCCACTTGGCGACCGAACGCATTTCGTTTCACTTTCATCGGGATTGCCCCGAGGTGAACATCTCCTTGTTCAAGTTCCGTCGCTAATAAAATCATCCCGGCGCACGTCCCGAACATCGGTAACGTCTTTATTTTTTGTCGAAGGGGCACAAGCAAGGCGTAGCGATCAATCAATCGGCGCATCGCTGTCGACTCACCACCGGGCAAGACAAGTCCGGCGATTCCTTCTAAATCTTCCGCCGATTTGATGATTCGTGTTTTTACACCGAGCGATGCCAACATCTCAAGATGTTCCCTGACTGCCCCTTGTAGACCAAGTACCCCGATTACCATCCTCGTGGTGCCATCCGTTCCTCAAACGGCATCGACGTGACATCAATCCCCTTCATTGCTGTTCCGAGACCTTTCGAGAGATACGCAATTCGTTCGAAGTCATCCCGGTACGTCACGGCTTCGACGATCGCTTTCGCAAATTTTTCCGGTTGCTCCGATTTAAAAATGCCTGAACCGACGAAAACACCGTCAGCTCCAAGATGCATCATCAATGCAGCATCTGCCGGCGTCGCGATTCCACCGGCAGCAAAGTTAACAACGGGTAGACGCCCTTCTTGCTGAATCATCCGTAAGACTTCGTAAGGTGCACCCCACTCCTTCGCCCGTGTCATCAACTCATCCGGATTCGTATGTAAAATCTGGTTGAGTTCAGCTTGAATTTTTCGCATATGCCGGACGGCTTCGACGACGTTACCCGTTCCCGGTTCGCCTTTTGTCCGAATCATCGCCGCACCTTCCGCAATTCGGCGAGCCGCCTCTCCTAAATCGCGCGCCCCACAAACGAACGGTACCGTAAACGTCGACTTCAACAGATGGTACTCTTCATCAGCCGGTGTCAGGACTTCACTCTCATCAATGAAATCGACCCCCATCGACTCAAGGATCCGTGCTTCGACGATATGGCCGATTCGGCATTTCGCCATGACAGGAATCGTGACGGCATTTACGACCTCTTCCGTGATGGTCGGATCTGCCATTCGTGCCACACCTCCATCTCGGCGAATATCAGACGGGACACGTTCGAGTGCCATGACGGCGACGGCACCGGCTGCCTCTGCGATTTTCGCTTGCTCGGCATTGACGACGTCCATGATGACGCCCCCTTTTTGCATCTCAGCCATTCCTCTTTTGACACGATCCGTTCCTTGTTGCCGTTCCATCATTCTAAATTCCCCCTTGAACAATTTGATTGATAGCTCCTTACTTACGTTTTAGTATAGTCTCGATTGACTATTTTAAAAGTATCAGTTTATGATGAAATGAACAGGTCAGTTTTAGGAGGTACTTCAATGGATATGTTATCGTTCGAGTTAATACGAGAGGGCAATAAGCCGTTATACGAGCAATTGTATCAACAGATTCGTCAAGAAATCATCGATGGACGTCTAGAGTATGGTGTCAAATTACCGTCAAAACGAAAACTCGGTCAGTTCTTGAACTTGAGTCAAACGACGATTGAGCTCGCCTATCAACAACTCGTCGCCGAAGGCTATGTCGAGTCAGTTTCAAGAAAAGGGTATTTTGTCTTAGCACACGAAGAGCTTGCTTATGTAAAGAAAATACCACTAGCAACGAAGCAATACCTTTCTCCGTCCACCTATATCCGTCATGATTTCCATCCGAGTAAAATCGATGGATCATCTTTTCCTTTTTCACGTTGGCGAAAACATGCGAAGGATGTCATCGATGAACATAATCAATCCCTTGTTTCTCTCGGACACCCGCAAGGCGATCTCGCCTTACGTGTTGAAATTGCGACCTACCTATATCACTCAAGAGGTGTCATCTGTTCGCCTGAACAAATCATCATTGGGTCTGGGGTCGAACAACTTTTGCCCCAACTGATTTTCCTGCTAGGACAACACGTCACCTACGGAATCGAAGATCCCGGTTATCATGCGACCAGACTCATTCTTGAGAATCATGGACGAACAGCAATCCCGATTCCGGTCGATCAAAGTGGTGTCAAAGTCTCGACTTTAAGTCAGACTGATGTGGATATCATGTATGTGACACCTGCCCACCAATTTCCGTCCGGAAGCATCTTATCCGTCAATCGGCGCCGGCAATTGGTGAACTGGGCTGCTGAATCCCCGACACGTTACATCATTGAGGATGACTATGACAGTGAGTTTCGTTATAGTGGCAAGTCGATTCCGTCACTCCACAGCATCGATAGTGAACGAGTACTTTATTTGAGCACCTTCTCCAAGTCGCTCATGCCTTCACTGCGGATTGGCTACATGGTCCTTCCGCCTTCTTTGCTTGAGCGCTATCAGACCGAACTCTCCTATTACACATGCAGTGTCTCACGTTTTGATCAAACGATTTTGACACGCTTTATGAAAGAAGGCGACTTCGAGAAACATTTGAATCGGATGCGAAAGATCTATCGGCGTAAGTTAGATATCGTCGTCAATTCGTTACGTGCTATCTCATCCCTGCGCTTGACCGGCGAAAGTGCGGGTTTGCATGTCGTCGTTTCTGTTACGAACGGGATGACGGAAGAAGAATTAGTCAGGCGAGCACACGACGCTTCAATTCAGGTCTATGGTTTATCCCAGTATGCACAACTTCCGTTAGAAGCAATGCACCCACAAATCGTGTTAGGTTTTGCAAGTCTATCGGAATCAGATCTTGAAGAGGGGCTTGGGGAGTTGTTACAGTCTTGGCAGTTGTAACAGCAGTCTTTCGGACTGTGAACAAAACCAGCTTGAACGTGTCCGTGATTTTCATATAGGCTATGTCGTGAAACACCTTGAGCCGCCTAACATCATTAATCTATAAACAAAAAAAGGCCCCGCATCATCTGCAGGGCTTTCTTTTTATTGGCGTGTATAGTTCGATGCTTCTTTTGTGATTTGAATGTCATGTGGGTGACTTTCTTGTAAGCCAGCACCCGTCATGCGGATGAATTGTGTGTCTTCTCGCAATTCTTCTAATGAAGCTGCTCCACAATATCCCATTCCTGAACGAATCCCACCAACGAGTTGATAGACAGAATCACCGAGTTTTCCACGGTAAGCGACACGACCTTCAATTCCTTCTGGAACGAATTTCTTATCTGCTTCTTGGAAGTAGCGATCTTGACTACCACGTTTCATTGATGCTTCAGAACCCATACCACGGTATGTCTTAAATTGACGACCTTGGTAGATCTCCATTTCGCCCGGGCTTTCTTCAACACCAGCAAGCAGACTACCTAACATGACCGCATGACCGCCAGCTGCAAGTGCTTTGACGATATCGCCCGAGTACTTAATTCCGCCGTCGGCAATGATGGAGACACCATGCTTACGGGCCTCTGTCGCACAATCAAAGACTGCAGTGATTTGTGGAACCCCCACTCCCGCAACGACACGTGTCGTACAAATTGAACCAGGTCCAATCCCTACCTTGACGACCGATGCACCAGCTTCAATTAAATCGCGTGTTGCTTCTGCGGTTGCAACGTTCCCAGCGATGATTGGAAGATTTGGATATTCATCACGAAGCTCACGTACTTTTAAGAGTACGCCTTCAGAGTGACCGTGTGCCGTATCGACGACGAGTGCATCGACGCCTGCATCAACAAGAAAACGTGCGCGAAGAGATGCATCTTTCGTGACACCGACAGCTGCAGCGACGAGAAGACGTCCGAATTGATCTTTTGCTGCATGTGGATATTGTTCGACTTTTTCAATATCCTTTGTTGTGATTAAGCCTTTTAATACACCGTTCTCATCAACGAGTGGTAACTTTTCAATGCGATGTTTGTGGAGAATTTGTTCTGCTTCTTCGAGTGACGTACCAACTGTAGCAGTGACGAGTTCTTCTGTCGTCATGACCGTCTCAATTACCGTCGAATAGTCTTTAACAAAACGAAGATCACGATTTGTTAAAATACCAACGAGTTTCCGTTCTGTTTCGTTGTTAACGATCGGAACACCAGAAATACGATATTTACTCATTAAATATTCAGCATCGTATACTTGGCGTTCAGGTGTAAGATAAAACGGATTCGTGATGACACCATTTTCAGAACGTTTGACGCGATCGACATGTTCTGCTTGGTCTTCCATCGACATGTTTTTGTGGACGACACCTAGACCGCCTTGACGTGCCATGGCAATCGCCATTGGTGCTTCCGTCACAGTATCCATTCCTGCACTGATCAACGGGATGTTCAGTGTAATCCCTTCGCATAAGGATACAGATAGATCGACGTCACGTGGTAAGACACTTGAACGACGTGGTACAAGCAAAACGTCATCAAACGTCAAGCCCTCTTTAGCAAATTTATTCTCCCACATGTTTATCCACTCGCTTTCTCTTTGATAAAAGAATATTGATGTTATGGTAACAAGGAGAAACAGTCATGTCAATGACTCCAGTAATAATCAGAACAGTCTGAAGTTTCACACAACACAAAAAGACCGACCTGCAAGATGCAGATCGGTCCTTTTCAATTGCCTGGCAACGTCCTATCCTCACAGGGGGAAGCCCCCAACTACTTTCG
>NZ_JACSMI010000011.1:0-21415 GCF_018618605.1 Exiguobacterium sp. s125 | reverse complement strand
ATGTCGAACGAACGATCCATGTTGAGCGTTCCGGCAAATACGTGATCGCCTTCCTTCTTATCGACAGGAATCGATTCGCCCGTGATCGGCGCTTGATTGATGGTCGTCGTCCCTTTCAAGATCATTCCGTCCAGCGCAACCTGATCACCTGGTCGAATCCGAATCTTCTCTCCGATCCGCACCGCTTCCACTGATTTCCGGATAACGCCCTCTGCTGTCAGCACGAATGCTTCCTTCGGAGAAAGTTCGATGAGTTTCTGAATTGAATTCCGCGTCCGGGCAAGTGAATGATTCTGGAGTAGGTTCCCGATGGCAAAGAGGAAGACGACAGTCGCCCCTTCGAGCCATTCACCAATGAGTGCTGCACCGATGGCCGCCACACTCATCAACACGTTCATGTCGAGCGATCGGGCGCGAACCGCATAAAATGCGCTCCGGAAAGCTTTCCATCCACTTAGGATCAATGCGATTCCGAACAGCGCGTTCGGTAGATACATAACCTCTATGGTTTGCAGGAGTAGCCCTAATCCAATCAGAATACCGGATAAGACCAATGATATCCCTTCAAATGAGCGTGTCGAAGGTTCGGAAGGCTCTTCTCCCTTGACGTGTCCATCAAAGCCAATCTTATTTAGCTCAATTTTCACCTGTTGTGCATCAAGATGATGTTCGATCTCCATTTCTCCACGTGCAAAAGATACCGTGACAGTCTGCACATCATTTATTTTTTGGAAATGCTGCTCAATCGTTTTAGCACAACTACTACAATCCATCCCCGAAACCGCATACGTCTGAACATGTTTTTCCTCTTTATTTGGAACAATAAGTTGAAATCCTAACTTCTTCACCTCGTTTTGAAGCCGACGATCATCCAGTGCTGATTCGCTCTCAATTTTCAAGCGGGCCGCACCGTAGTTGACGGACACTTTCTGGTACTCCGCTATCGTCACTAATCCCTTCTCAAGAGTCACTGCACAGGATGGACAATCCATCCCTTCTATTCGGTAGGTATGAGTTGTATGATCAGGCTGAATCAAATCCGAGGAAGCATTACCCGAAGAACAACAGGTATCTGTTTCTGATTTTTTTGCCTCTGTCTTTGACATCGTGCTACAGCAAGTATCCTCTTCCTTAGGAAGGGAAGATTCGGTTTGTATGCTCGTACCGGCTATCTCGGATGTCGATTTCGAACAGCAACTCGACTGTATATCCTTTGTTTGGAGTCGATCGTCTTCGTTCGAGGCGCAGCACGTTGTTGTGATTGATGCAGAAACAGCCTTTGGTTCACTTGCTTCTCTTTTTTTTGTAGAGCCGTTGTTACAACAGGAGCTGCCCATTATTCCGCCCCCTCGATGTGATGTTCACAACAAGCTGATTCCTGTCCGATTTCGAGCGTCAGTGTCCCGAATAGTCGTAACAGTTCCCTGACTGTCTCGTTGCGTAGGGAGTAGTAGCCATACTTTCCCTGCGTCCGTTTTTGAATCAATCCGCATCCTTTTAGACAAGCTAGATGCTGTGAAACGTTGGACTGATTCCCTTGGACCGCCTCGACGATTTCTGTCACGGTCTTTTCACCATCATAGATACACTCTAGGATTTGAAGTCGTGTTTTATTAGAAAAACCATGAACGACCCTCACCTTCAAGTCCAATGGTTCCAGTAATTGTTCCAAAATGTTCACTCCTTTTTCATACTCGTTTTCATTAATATGTTATCATCATATTAGCATTTCCTAATGTAAGCGTCAAAAAAATCTTGAGGTGTCTGTTTTTATCCCTTATGATTTTGACCGTACATAACAAACATAAAGGAGTTGAAAAGATGCTTCGAGTAAATTACCTATTGTTACTGCTATCAGGAATGCTCTTGTGGTGTCCCGTACAAGTCTCGGCTCACACTGGGCTCGAATCTTCCACACCCCGGGCAGATGAGACTGTTCTTCCTACAAAAACCATCACGTTGAACTTCGAGACGAACATCGAAGCTGGTGGAAGTATTCAAGTATTTGATTCCACGTCTTCGGATGCACTGAAGGGTACTTTCACACAAGAAAGGCGACGTATGACGTTCCAGCTCGATCGAGAACTGACATCTGGTCGGTATCGCGTCCAATGGAAGATCATCGGTACAGATGGACATCCTATCGAAGGAACCTATCTGTTCAATATCGAAACCCAAACGACCACGAGCGAAACGAGCGATCAGCCGAAGCCCATCCAACAGAAAGACGTCGATGCGGAAACCGTGAAGACGACAACGTCCACCGCTGAAGAGACTGATTTCTTTCCATTTCTAATCGCCGGTGGATTATTTATCATGCTACTGTTCTTCTTTTATCAGATTGTTTTGAAGGGGCGAACAAAATGACTTTGCTCTATATTTTAGGAGATACATTGCTGTACGCCTGTTTTGCACTGTTGATCGGTCATTTCTCGTTACAGCTCATTCCTCCCACTTATCGACCTGATGTAGCGTTCCCGATAAGATGGATACGACTTCTCATCCTATTAATTCCTGTTTTCTTTTCATTGTCGGTCATACGTATCGTGCTTTATTTGCAAGAAGACATCGGACTGTGGTTGACTCTGCGGTCCGTTCTGCTCACATTCGAAGCTGGAAATGCCTTAATCTTGATGACAATCTGTTGCATATTACTTTTTCTGGTCGTCAGGAATACGTCACTCCATTCGGGACGCTTAAAGTTTGCCCTTTTTTTGTTGCTTGCCATGGTTGGTACACTCGCATGGTCCGGACACGCCTCCAGCATCACAGGTGCAGAAGGATTACTCGTACATACCGCTCATGCTTTGTCTGTCTTCATTTGGACTGGCGGTTTACTCGTATTAGGTTATTCCAACGCATCGAATCCCCGTTGGGACAACGTGTTGGAATGGTTCAGACCGCTCGTAACACTATGCTTTTTGATTATCCTCGGATCCGGCATCTATTTGATGTCCGTCGTCGTGAAAGTAGACGACTATCCGAATTCTTGGATTTTACCGTATGGTCAAGCCTTACTATGGAAACATGTCTTAATTCTCCCTGTGCTGATCATCGGTTTCATGAATGGGAAATGGAGTTATGCCTCTTCCAAACAAACGCTTAAAGTCAAACAGATGAGAATGCGCATGGAAGGTACACTGATTCTCTTCATCTTCGCAGCAACTGCGTTGCTCGGTCAGCAAGAGCCACCTCACTCCGTAGAGGATACACTCAAATCAAGTGGGGCCGGACAGCTGTCTGCTTTCGTCTTCCCTAATCTACGCTTTGAATATTCAAACATCGAGTTTGAACCAGGAATGACATCCGTCTTGTTCCTAGTGATCGGTCTTCTTTTCGGGGGATTGGTAGTATTCCTTATTAGAAAAACGAATGAATCGATCAAAACACTTTTTTTAGGATTAGGAATGTCTGTTTCCTTATTTTTAGCTTTCTTGTATAGTATTTCTTTGACGTTTTGATTAAAAAATTCACTTTAGTATCTTCTTGATCAAGAGTTTTAACGATATACAATCTTCCAGTCGTATAAAAAAGACAATGTCTCATTTCGAAAGTGAAATGAGACATTGTCTTTTTTATATAATCGATTTTCTTTTCCTTATCCCGTCGATTCAATCAGGAATAAGCTATAAATTAAAAAAGAAACTTTTATGTTTTCCCTCCTTATGTTCTAGTCGTACTCATGACATGAAGAAAATCGCTAAATGAGATGAAGTGACTCTCTCTTATTAACTTAATTTTTTTTAAACGCTTGTCGAACTCCAATCATAATCAGCGTAATTAGCAAAAATGCTGTCAGGGCAAGGAAGGGAATCGTTATGAAACCTAACCAATTAATATATTGTACGTTGCAAGGGACACCTTGAAGACATGGCTTGACCTCAGCAAATCCTGGAATCTTTTGAACCATGTAGTGGTAGACAGAAATACTTCCCCCGATAAGGCTAAGTGGTAATACATATCGAACCACACCTGAATCATTATTGAATACGGCAATGCCCAGGATGATACTGAGCGGATACATGAAAATACGTTGTGACCAACAGAGCTCACAAGGTACGAATCCACGAATCTCACTAAAGTACAGGCTACCGAGTGTGGCAGCGAGTGCTATGATCCACGCTATATACATACCATAACGTCGCACCTGTTCATTCATCGGCCGTTACCTGTTCTTCAATCACACGGGAAATCGTATCGTAATCAAACGGGTCATCGAGTTTAATACCATTGATCACGATCGTAGGTGTCAACTCGACACCGTGTTCTTTCACGAGTGCATCGTCCTTCGACACTTCATCAAGGATGTCCGCATTATTTCTTAAATCAGATGTGAGTTGTTCTTGATTAATGTCTGGTACTGATTTTGCAGCGATTCTTAACAGGGATTCTTCAGTCACCCATGGGTCATCATGCTGTTCGACTCTCGGTTGTGCATCATAAATCGCCTTATGGAATGTCCAAAATGCCTTCTTGTCTTGGCGATAAACAGATTCTGATGCCTTAGCGGCCAAAATCGATTCTTCCCCATGGAATAAAACATTGATATAGCTGAACTGTACCTTACCAGTGTCAATGAACTCCTTTTTCAACTTCGGATAAACCGTTTCCCCCCATTGTTTACAAGACGGACATTTATAATCTCCGAACTCGACGATTGAAACAGGTGCAGCGTTTTCTCCTTGTGTCGGTTGACCTTCTATTTTTACCGTATCATTTAGGACTGTACTCTTTTTTTCTTGAACAGCATTGTTCTTGATCAAAAACATTGAAATAACTATTAAAAACACGATCAGCAACGTTACAACAACTAAAACCTTCTTTTGTTTCATAACATGATTCGACCCTCCCACTTTCTGAAGTTAATCAGAAAAGGGAAAGGTCAACACCTCCTTCTATTCGATTAAAGTATTTTACAACGTTCATTTATCAATGAGCGTGGCTCTCATGTGCCGCATGCGAGCATTCATCGATACCTGTACACTCGATTTGAATCGTAAGATCTTGTAAATCAAACTGGTCATGAATCAACGTACGGGCCTGTCTAAGTACACCCTTTCGTGCTTCATCCGATTTAACTACTAAATGGCAACTTAGTACATGATAATCAGATGTGATGGACCATAGACGAAAGTCATGTACTTCTTCCACTTCTTCAATGGCAAGTAGCGCACTTTTGATTTCACTGGCGTTTAAATTGAATGGGACACCTTCCATCAAAATATGCCATGAATCCTTTGTTACACGCAAACCACTGATAAATACAAGAATCGCGACTACTAAGCTCGCAATCGGATCGGCTATCGTCCAACCGAAGAATATTATCAGCACTGCCGCAATAATGGCACCGATTGAGCCAAGCAGATCTCCGATCACATGTAAAAAGGCACTTCTGACGTTCAAATTTTCGTCTTTGTCCGCCCGCATGAGGATGAATGCGACAACAATATTAACTAGTAAGCCGATAGTTGAAATGATCAGCATACCTGAGCTTAAAACTACAGGAGGTTCAAGCAGACGTCGATATGCTTCGTAGAAGATATAGAGTGCAATAGCAATCAGGGTGATTCCGTTCAAGAAGGCCGCTAAAATTTCAAAACGCTTGTATCCGAATGTCTTGTGATCCGTAGCCTTTCGTTGTCCAAACATTAATGCTGTTAAACTAAGCCCAAGTGCAGCAGCATCACTTAGCATATGCCCAGCATCTGAAAGTAACGCTAGACTATTGGTCCAAATCCCTCCAATAACTTCAATAATCATAAATAAAAAGATTAGCATGAAAGACCACTTCAGTGCCTTTATATTTATGTTGTTATGACTATGATTATGGTCGTGCGCCAACAGAATCTCCTCCTTTAAATTTTAATTTCTAAGATAAATATAGCACAATGGGCACTATATTCAAATGAACATTTGAATATAGTGCCCTCGAATTTTGTTGCTGTCTAAAATAATCTTTGGAGTGACAACATGGTCGGAGAACTAGCACGTACTACTTTATTGGCTTTAAAGAAGCATTCGTTATTATTTTTTATACGTTCATCCGATTCGATTTACGAAGATTTGAAAATACGAACTGAAACGTACAAAAAATTAGAAGGGTCACGGACGAACGGAGGCAGACCTCAAAAAAACGGACAGCGTATCAGGACGCTGGCTTACTGTGTTCGCAATCGAAAAGCTTTTTTGAGAGGAGAAAGACTAGGAGCAATCTAAAAGTCGGCTTACAGTCCCTTCCATCACACAGAACGTTACAGCTCTGTTTTATGTTCTCTATATGGACATAATCATATATTCTAATAAAATTAAAATCGCGTGTAAAAAGTCTTCGAATACTCATAGACTTTTTACACGCGATTAAATCCAGTGCTTGGCTACTAATAAGTTCTGAAATCACTTCAAATGATTTCATATTTTTAACGTTCTAGCATTTACAGCAACAATGACGGTGCTAAGACTCATTAGTACTGCCCCAATGGCTGGGGATAAGATCACACCATAGGGAGCTAGAACGCCGGCTGCTAGTGGTATTGTTATAATATTATAACCAGCTGCCCACCATAGGTTTTGAATCATTTTGTTATAAGTGCTTCGGGAAAGTTCAAGGATAGAGAGAACATCTTTCGGATTACTTCTGACCAGTACGATATCAGCGGTTTCGACTGCCACGTCGGTTCCACTACCAATCGCAATCCCTACGTCAGCTTGTGCCAGTGCGGGTGCATCATTAATGCCATCACCCACCATGGCTACTTTCCTACCTTCCAATTGAATGTTCTTTACTTGTCTTGATTTATCATCAGGTAAAACTTCTGCATGAACTTCGTCAATACCCAACTGTTTGGCAACCCAATGTGCAACCTTTTTATTGTCACCAGTGAGCATGATTGAATTTATGCCTTTATTTTTAAGAGCAGTCACAGTCTCTTTCGCTTCTTCTCTTACTAAATCAGCAAGTGCAATCATTCCTAGTAATTGCTTGTTTTTCAATACAAATATGACAGTCTTTCCTTCTTCAGATAATTTTTCAAAAGCGAGCTCATCAACCGTTATTTTTTCTTGACGAATATATCGAGGACTCACTACACGAATTAACGTACCCTCTACTTTCCCTTCCAATCCGACTCCTGTAATAGACATAAAATCTTCAATCGATGGAAGTGATAGTTGTAGCTCTTCTGCTCTTTTTACTACACCTTTAGCAAGAGGATGTTGTGATGAACGTTCGACTCCCGCTGCTAGACGAAGTAGTTCGTTTGAGGAAATTTCATCAACCGGCATCAAATCCGTCACACCAAAATTACCTTGCGTCAAAGTACCTGTCTTATCAAAAATAATGGCGTCTAATTTCCGTGCCTCTTCAAACTGCGTCCTATTTCGAATCAATAAACCTTTCTTAGCAGACAGCGCCGTCGAGACAGAGACGACCAATGGCGCTGCAAGTCCTAGTGCATGGGGACACGAAATAACCATGACAGTCACCATACGTTCGATAGCAATGCTGAGCGGATATCCTAATGCAAGCCAAATGATAAATGTCAACACACCGGCAAAAACAGCGACATAGAAGAGAATTTTTGCTGCACGATTCGCTAAATTTTGTGTTTTAGATTTAGATGCCTGCGCTTCGCTGACTAATTCGATCACTTTCGATAAATACGTGCCTTCACCTGTATTTTTCGTTTCAACAGTCAAGCTTCCTTCTTGATTAATGGAGCCAGCAATTACGTTGTCGTCCATTTTCTTTTCGATGGGAAGAGATTCACCTGTCAGCATCGATTCATCAACTGTTGTTGCTCCTTTTATTATCTTACCGTCAACTGGAACTTGCTCCCCAGGTTTGATCAGAATCACGTCACCAGTCTGTAATTCCGACACCGCAATATCTTCTATTTTTTCATCATCAATTCGATGCGCAATACTGGGTAACAATTTGACTAATTCTTGTAGCGCGTTAGACGCGCCCATGATTGACTTCATTTCAATCCAATGTCCTAAAAGCATAATATCTATGAGCGTTGCTAACTCCCAGAAAAAGTCATGTCCCTCTCCTAGACCTAAGATGATGCCCACACTATAAAAGTATGCAACACTAATCGCTAAAGCGATCAACATCATCATCCCCGGATTTTTTTGTTTCATTTCGTCTAAGCTACCTTTTAAGAACGGCCATCCACCGTAGAAGTAGACAATTGTGGATAGCAAAAGCAAAACAACGTCGTCATATGGAAAGCTAATGTTGATACCCGACCATTCTTGAATCATTTTGGAAAGTAGCAGGATTGGAATGGTCAACATTAACGATACGAGAAATCTTTTCTTGAAGTCTCCGATCATTCCTTCATGTTCATGATGTGAAGCACTCATTTGTTGGTCTTCATGATGAGTATGTTCGTGATGGATATGGTGATCCATAAGAAAACCTCCTCTTACGTACTATATACCTGTATGGTGTATATAGAGAGATCATGACTATATAGAGTTACATCTCGTTTTTACTTCCAGTTAAACTTATATATATAAATATAAAATGTATTTTGACACACTAAAAAATAAAAAATATCATACAAGTATAGGATATTTTTTAAAAAAATGAGACCATTTGTTTGAATAGGACTATTTAGCGCCAAAATCACAAGTACTGAAACTTTAAAAAGAATTAAAGGACAAGTTCGAGGTAGACATCAAATGATTGATGACAATTCATGAATTAACTGAACTAATGAAGACTATGGTCAAATGAACGAATAGGTACTATCGTGAGCAGACAAATGAGCTAATACAAAAAACGCAATTAAAAATCTTTGTTTTATGCACCTACAAAATTATCTCTAAGGAGAATCCAATCGTGAAACTTAACATACTCTTAAAAAGCGTAAGTCTTATTAGCCTATCCCTGATTGCGGTCGGCTGTGCTCAATCCCCGATGAAGTCTTCTACTCCCAATCATTCAAAGGAGGTAGATCATGCGAAACATATGAGCGGTGACAAGGTTGAAGAAACATCATCATCGTTGATACTTCCTACGTTTTTAAAAACTCAACCTGAAGATGTACGAAATGTTTATCAAGCTGTAGGGAAAAATCGTAAACTACTAGAGAAAATACCTTGCTATTGCGGTTGCGGTGAAACAGTCAATCATAAAAATAATTATGATTGCTTCATAGAAGAAAACGCGACGAATGGATCGGTGAAATGGACAAGTCACGGAACGACATGCAGCACCTGTCTCGAGATTGCTGTAAAGTCTATTTTGAAGCAACGGGACGGAGAATCGGTTAAAGATATTCGTTCTGCAATCGATTCTTCATATAAAGATGGATACTCGAAGCCGACACCGACTCCCTTATGATTTTTATGATGACACTTTTGCTCCTATAGTAAGAGTGTCATTTCGTTTCATTCTCACTCCAACGATATCCTCTCCCCCAAATTGTTTTCAGATGCCTATCGATCGGGTAATCTAACTCTCTTAACTTTTCTCTAATCATCTTAATATGAGAATCAACTGTCCTCGGATCCGATTCTGACGTATAAGACCAAACGAATTCATAAAGCTCTAGTCTGTTGAACAGCCTTCCAGGATGTTGAAGGAATAGTCGCAGTAATGCATGTGCTTTTGGTGTAAAGTCAATCGACTTGCCATCTAGTAAAATTAAATTGTTGCTCTCATCGAACGTAAGTCCGTGGTAGATAACGGGTTCTTTTGCTTTCCTTCTCATGACAGACCGAACTCTTGCTAAAAGTACGTCCCCGTTAAACGGCTTTGTGACATAATCTGTAGCTCCAGCATCTAGTCCTTTGACGATGGATTCAGCATCATTTAGAGCCGTTATCATGATGATAGGGACTTCCGGGTGAGAATCCGTTATTTTCTTACATACTTCGAATCCATCGTACATTGGCATCATTACATCCAATAAAATCAAATCGAAGGTTTCTTTTTTCACTTTCTCTAAAGCTTCGATCCCATCATTCGCCATACTACATTCATATCCTATTGGTTCTAGATAGAGTCTTAATAATTGCCTCATTCTTATTTCATCATCAACAATTAATATTTTATCCATCCTAGTCACCACCTCTTACATTAAAATTTTTTAATAATAAATGATTGTTAGTCTATTTCCTCATAAATTTCACGAACTTTCTCTATAATCAATTCAACCTATAGAATGGAGTTGATTTTCATGAAAGTGTTTATGAAGAGTTTGATCGTTATCCTCTATGTATCCTTCTTTTCTCTCACCATACTACTGGTCTATAAGGGTTATGAACTTTTTCATAACTAAGTATCTTAGTGCTTATAAATGAAAGAGCATCAGCTTTTTAGCTCATACCTTTTTCGGCATGGCGACATAGATGCTCCTTCATTTTTTACACTTCGCTTTAAGCAATTAATTTACGACAGACTTTTGCACATTCATTACAGGCCTCAGCGCACTTTTTACAATGATCATGATCATGTTTCGAACATTCGTCGGCACATCTTTCACAAATTTCAACACAGCTTCTTGCAAGAACATCAATATTGCTGCTGTTTCGAGAAATAGCTTGTACTAAAAGACTACAAATTTCAGAACAATCTCTGTCTAGACGTATACACTCTGCCATCGAAGAAACATGATGTTCACTCAAACACGCATCAAAGCATTCATTACAAGTCACTATACAGTTGTGTAGGGCACCTAAGATTTCTTGTTGTCCAGTATTCATTCTAAAATACCTCCATTTTCCGTCTTTTTTGACTTACACAAAGCCTATTTCCTTAGTTTGTGAAAAAAAGATGAAAACATTCACCTATTTTTTAGTCCACTTTCAACTGACCCATCATTCCGTTCTCTTCATGTTCAAGGATATGGCAATGGTACATGAATACCCCTTTTTCCTTGAAAGTCATCTGAATCTTAACTCGTTCATCTGGTTTTATAGCGATAGTGTCTTTTAGACCTGCTTCTTGATTATCCAGTTTCTGTCCGTTTCGCTCTAATACTTTGAATTGGACTCCATGAATGTGGAAGGGATGAGTCATTCCACCCATCATGTCTTTTTTATTATAGACCTCCCAAATTTCGGTTTCTCCTTGTTTCGCTTTAATATCGATTCTCTTCTCATCAAACTTTTTCCCATTGATTTCAACATTTTTGCCCATCCCGAAAAGAGTTAACTTTTGATTCACTGTAGACAAGGTCTTTAGCGGCTTTTCATATCCACTTTTCGGCGCCAATGCACTTAGGTTCGTCCCTTGTTTATCCTTCAGCTTGAAGTTAACGACCCTTACTCCATTCGTCTCAAATGAAACAGTCTCACCAATTTTTCTTTTTGAAAAGTCTACCAATACCTCTATACGTTCGCCTGGACTTAATTCAATTTTCTTTACGTTTTTCGGTTTTGAGATGTAACCACCATCATCAGCAATTTTTTTAAAGGATGAACCGTCAGATAGCTTCACTACGTAGTTACGTGCATTGGAGCCATTTATCAATCTGACTCTAAGTTGCGAATATTTTACGTTGAAATATGGATTAATCGTACCGTTTACGAGGAGGGTATCGCCTAAAGCCCCATCTGTTTTTTCTACATCAGCATATCCAAGGACATTCCTGTTTTTAACTTTTCGATCTTGAAGAATTAATGGAATATCATTTTCACCATATTTTTGAGGTAGCATCGTCTCTTTAGTTTTTTCATCTTTTACGTACAACAATCCTGCTAACCCCTTGTATACTTGTTCAGCAGTTTTCCCCATTGGATGTGGATGAAACCACAATGTCGATTCATCTTGCTTCACTTTAAACTTTACTACCTTCGTTTCACCAGCTTTCACGACTTGATGTGGTCCGCCATCTACGGATGATGGTACAACAAGACCGTGCCAATGGAATGTAGTCGCTTCTGATAAGCGATTCACCGTACGGATTGTTACCATTTTTCCTTTTTTCAATTCCACTACAGGACCTAAATAATTTCCGTTATATCCTAGAGTTTCAGTTTTTTTACTATCTCGGAAGAACTGTGTCTCCCCTTGTTTAGCGACAATCGTGTATTGAATGGAATTCTTGGTTTCACGATCGGATTTTAGCATCTTAGGGATGTTCAATCGTCGCTCTTTTTCTTCAGTTGATTTTAAATCGACACTCGCGCCATGTCCCATACCTTCCATCATAGTCTGATTTGTAGTAGTGTTCCCTCCATTCATCATAGATTTCATGTGCTGTTTGTTATTTGGCATAGTACCTCGGATAAAAAGTAAATACGAACCGCCCACTATAATCATGAGAGTAAAGATACCGATAGTTGCGATTAACCATCTTTTCTTCACATGGATCATTCCCTTCAATTAATTATTATCTTTAACTTAAAGAATGATTGTGAAAAAAATATGTCTTTCCACCCATGAATTTTATAGTTTTTTTCAATGTGTTACTTTTCTGCTCTCTGCAATGTTTCTGCAAATTTATGTGATAGAGTCTATGGAAAGCATAAAAAAACAATTGGAGGTAATTTTTATGAAATTAAAGAAAAAGATTTTTATGACAACTATGGCTGCTTCGCTTTCTTTAGCACTCGCTGCGTGCGGAAGCAATGGTGATGATTCTAAATCAACAGGAAGCATGGATAAAAATATGGACGGTATGGATCATTCGACGATGGACATGTCTGGATCGAAAGAGGTTCCGAAAGGGCTCCAAGAGGCTAAAAACCCTAAATTTAAAGTAGGCGACATGGCGATGATCAAAGAAGCACATATGGAAGGCATGAAAGGGGCCGAGGCTAAAATTGTAGGAGCTTATGATACTACTGCTTATAGCATTTCTTATGACCCTACAAATGGCGGGAAACGCGTCACGAATCATAAATGGATTATTCAAGAAGAGATTGTAGATGCCAAGTCATCTCCTTATGAAGTAGGCGATGAAGTAAAAGTAGACGCGGATCATATGAAAGGAATGAAGGATGCTACGGCCACTATCGACTCAGCTAAGCAAACAACAGTGTATATGATTGATTTCGAATCGACTACAGGTGAAGAAGTGAAAAATCATAAATGGGTGACTGAAGACGAACTATCTGCAGAATAAACGATAAACAAGAGAGGAACGGTTTTTTAACCGTTCCTCTCTTGTCTTATTTCTCCTTATTTAAGGAACCCACTTGTAACCAATTCCCCATACTGTGCGAAAGTGTTCTTCAATAGGAAACTCGAGTTTCCTAAGTTTTTCTCTTAAGTTTCTTACATGAGAGTCGACCGTTCGTTCATCTGTCCACTCATTTGCTAACCATAAACTTGAGAGCAGTTCCTCTCTTGAATAGACACGTTCTGGATTTTTTAATAACTTAGCAAGTAATGAAAATTCCTTTGGCGTGACTTTGACTAAATGATTATCATAATACAGCTCATGGGCGTCTTCATTTAAGATTAGACCCGACGATTCGATTTTTGATCCTGAAGAAACTGTAGTTCGTCTGAAAATCGATTGAATTCTTGCCTTCAATTCCGCCTCGTCGAACGGTTTCACAATGTAATCATCTGCTCCCAGTTGTAATCCTTTTACGATTTCTTCTTTTCCGTCGAGTGCTGTCAATAAAATGATTGGTACATTCGAAACTTCCCTTATCCTTTGACAGGTCTCAAAACCATCCATTAAAGGCATCATCACATCCAATATGATTAAGTCAGGCTCATCTACATCAATCAAGTTCAATATCTCTCTTCCGCTGTTCAGCTTAATACAGGTATAACTGTCTTGCAGATAGAGTTCAATCAGTTCTAACATTCGATTCTCATCATCTACCAAAGCAATGGTTCTCATCCTGGAATCCCCCTCAAGTCAATGACAACTTTCAGCCCGTTTTCTACATTAATAGCTACGATGGTCCCTTTGTGCGCTTCAACTATTTCTTTCGTGATAGCCAAACCGAGCCCAGTACCTCCTGTTTCACGATTTCGTGAAGAATCTACTCGATAAAAACGATCAAAAAGATACGGGAGTGATTGCTCATCCACACCACCACCTTCATCCGTAACTTCAATAAAGTTTTCATCAAGTTTTAAAAATACGCGTTTGTTCGCATGTGTATATTTTAGCGCGTTATCCAGTAAATTTAAGAGAACCTGATCAAATCTAGCTTGGTCTATCTCTTTGTAGATGGGAGTTTTATTAATTTGAAGAATTAATTTCACTTGTTTCTCCTCAAATTTAAAAATTATTCTTTCACTGATTTTTTTTAAGAAATCATTCATCTCTGTGATCTGAGGATCTATTTGAAAATGTGGCTCTTCCAATCTAGCAAGTTCAAACAAATCCTCAATCAGTTCTTGAAGTCTTTCGGATTCCTCATAGATAATATCTCCAAATCTCGATTCGTCTTTTTTGAGGAGTCCTGCATATCCTTTGATGTAGGTAATCGGCGTACGCAATTCATGTGTGATTGAAGTCAGAAATTGCTTTCTTGTATTTTGAATGTGACGTAAATCAACAGATAACTTAGTGATCGCTCGTGCTAAATCTCCTACTTCGTCGCTTCTCTCAGCTTCTCTGATTTTCAGCACCTCGCCTTTACTTAACTTTACCGTTGCCTCTTTCATTGATAAAAGTGGCTTTATAATGATATAACTCAAAAAATAAACACTTACTAATAGAAAAAGTACTAACAAGAATAGAGAGAACACTACTTGTTGTTTCAATTCCCCCATCAAATGCTGTATATACTTCGTCGGCTCTAACATGATTATTTGACCGCCATCTTCAATATTACTCACCGTCACTAAAAATTTGCCCTCTCTCCAATTACCTTCTACGATTCCATCCTTTTTTTGAATCCAATCCGGGTTCAAAAATTGTTCAGCGTCGTTAGATGAATCGACGACTTGATTATTTTTGTCTAAGATAATCACATCAGTCATCGCCTTTTCCTCCATTAAAACAACGTGTTCAACTGTTTGCTTGTCGAAGTTAGTGGAAAGAACATCTCGATGACTATTGCCTCTCTCTTGAAGGCTCTCCAGTTCACTTTCTACTTGTTGATGCTCAAGAATGTTGTATACAATAGCAGATGAGAGAATGAAAATCATGAGAATCCCGAAAAAATAAAATAACGTTATTTTAAATGAAAGTTTATTCATAAAGTACCTTTCTCATTTAAGATGATTACATATAAAAACAAACTGTTGAGATTTAGAAAAGAAAGTATTCTTCATTTAGGCGATACACAAAAGAGCTTTTATCATTTGATTCTTTTAAAAGGACAATTCCTTGAATATTGCTCCACAAATAATTAGCGAAATCATAATCACTAAAAATAGCCTCACGAGTAGAATGCGTCATGAAACATTCTATTTTTGTAATCGTATACATTCCCTCCGAATCACGTTGATAATCGAAAGAAAAAGAACCCTTTATATTAAGCCTTTGAGCAATTATTGCTACGCACTCCTCTAAAATCGAGTTGGCAAACACCTCGTATGAAAGAACAGTATCTTGGTACCGTTCATACTCTTCTCTCATAAAACAGCAAATCACTTCACTAGATCGATAATCGACATATGCATCAATTTTCCCCACCTTTACACCTTCAGGCGCATTCTTTATCTGGTCAAAAGAATAAGTGAAAGTATTACCTTGAACCGAAAATGAATCATGAAGTACTGTTTTATCCCAGTCAAAGGATGTTATAAACGCTACGTTATTTTTTCTCATTTTCAACTTATGTTTTGATAACGTAGATGCTTCTTGTTCGCTTAAAGGGATAATCCAGCCTATTTCTTGAGAAGTACAATATTCAATCAGATTACTAATATACCCTTCTTCTGATTCTTTTTTTGAAAATGAATCAAAATATTTAAAATCAGGAAATAGCTTTCGAACCCATCCTTCTTTTGAAGAAATATGAATATCTATACTTACAGGTTTAAGTTGTTTTATGTTCTCCATCACTTTCCAGTTTTCCTCTACTCCCATTATCAGGACATTTTCACGAGACATTTACGATGCATCTCCTTTCGAAATAGAAAATAGAGCGTCAGAACCCTCTAAACCCTGTAAAATCAATCAATATTGTAGTTAGTTTCGTCAGACCATCGAAATACAATATGATACCTAATAAAATCATAAACCAGCCACCTATTTTCATAACCTTTGAAGAATAATTCATTAAGTATCTGGATTTCCCGACCAAAAACGACATCAAGAAAAATGGAATAGAAAAACCTAGTACATAAAAGAGCATATATAAAAATCCATTACTAGGATTCGTGGCGATCAAAGCAATAACTCCAGCGAGGATTGGTCCTGTACAAGGAGTCCATCCAGCAGCCGATCCGACTCCGACAATAAACGTTCCGATATAACCACGCTTTCTTTTTCCTAAGTTCATTCTTCGCTCTTTAAGTAAAAATATTGGGGTCCACAGACCAGTTAAAATAACACCGAATATGAATAAAATAAGTGCACCGCTCATCCGTAGAACATCTTTATACACTATAAAAAAATCAGCCAAATATGACGTTGAAAAACCCATCACTAAAAATACGCTCGAAAATCCAAGTAAGAAAACGAATGTATGGGGAACACCATTCCAGTTCCACTTTTTATTTTCTTTTAACTCTGTAACTGAAATTCCTGTAATGTAAGATAGAAAAACAGGATACAAAGCTAGGCAACATGGCGAGATAAAAGATAAAAACCCTGCTCCAAAAGCTAACAAAAAAGATAACTCCATCAAATTCCTCCCGAACTCTAAAAAATAAATCTTTTTTTAAGATGTATAAAAAAGAAATGTGTTTAATTTTAAACATAAAATCTGTTTGTGAAAAAACTATGCATTTTTTGATTAAATCTCGTATCAATTTTTGAAATGAATTTGATACACTTTTTTGTAATATAGTGATGCTATACTCCTTTTAACAAATCGTTTGTCACCGTATCTTTATCTTTAAAGGAGTACAACTAATGAAAAACAAGGTAATACTTATCGCTTCTAGCGTCTTACTCACAACAACTTTTTCAATGCATAGCCCAAAAGTTGAAGCAAGTAGTGCATATAAAGTAAAAGTAAAGACAGACAATCTCCGTGTTCGGACTGGTCCTTCTCTCAATTACAATATAGTCGGCGTGACTAACACTGGTCAGACTTTTTCTTATTTAGGAAAAAAAGGAGCTTGGACAAAAGTACTTTACAAAGGGAACACACGGTATATCTATAGTTCTTACCTAAAAAAATATAAGAGCCACGTTGCAAAAAAAATGACGTATAATGAGTCTCTTTTTGCTTCTCCTACTAAAGGGAGGCTGACCCAAGGATACGGAAAATCTAATGGCGCTTACGGTTATACATTCCATAATGGCGTTGATCTAGCTGCAACAAAAGGCACACCTGTCTATGCTTCTGCGAGTGGAAAAGTCACTACCTCTAAAAACAGCGGTGCATATGGTAAACACGTTATGATTTCACATAGTCTAAAGAATCAAAAATACGTAACCGTTTATGCTCATATGAATAGTCTTTCGGTAAAAAGTGGTCAGACAGTCTCTAAAGGTATGAAGATTGGAACAGTTGGGAATACAGGAAACTCGTTCGGAAATCATTTACACTTTGAGATTCATAAAAACAGTTATAAATACAGCAGTTATTCTGCAGCGAATAGTGTCAACCCATTGAACTATTTGTAACCTAAAAAAAGAAGAGAGGATGTCCTAAGACAGCATCTTTTCAGATCATAGAAAAACCCTCATTTCGACGTCGAAATGAGGGTTTTTCTATAATCTGAAGCGACTTCATCAAGTCATTTATTTTGAAGTGGATTGCTGTGATCTAGCGTCTCATAAGACTTGTCTCAAAAGTGAGGTGATATTTTGCGGAAAATTGGTTATGTACGTGTCAGTTCAACTAGTCAAAACCCTTCAAGACAATTTCAGCAGCTAAGCGAATTCGGAATGGATATTATATACGAAGAAAAAGTTTCTGGGGCAACGAAGGAACGTGAGCAACTTCAAAAAATGTTAGAGGACTTACAAGATGGTGACACCATTTATGTTACAGATTTAACTCGAATTACTCGTAGTACACAAGATTTATTTGAATTGATCGATTACATACGAAGGAAAAAAGCCAGCTTAAAATCACTCAAGGATACATGGCTAGATTTATCAGAGGATAATCCATACAGCCAATTCTTAATTACAGTAATGGCTGGTGTTAACCAGTTAGAGAGAGATCTTATCCGTATGCGTCAACGTGAAGGGATTGAGCTGGCTAAGAAAGAAGGAAAGTTTAAAGGTCGGATAAAGAAATATCATAAAAATCATGCGGGAATGAATTATGCAGTAAAGCTATATAAAGAAGGAAATATGACTGTAAATCAAATTTGTGAAATTACAAATGTGTCTAGGGCTTCATTATATAGAAAGCTATCGGAAGAGAACAAATAGTTCAGTCCTATTCCATTAATTGGCCAGATAATGTTATGTACTTAAAGTCTTATGCAGTTTGGTTATTTTGTTATTAGAATTGGGTACTCCAATTCTTTTTTTATGATTTTTTTTACTCATTCAAATAAACACTTGAATGAATTATTAAAAATGGTTATATTATATTCAAATAAACACTTGAATGATATTGGGGTGAGAATGTGATTAAGAAAGATACTTGTGAAATTTATTGTTATGACGAAGAAAAGGTCAATCGAATACAAGGTAATTTACAGACAGTAGATATTTCTAGTGTTGCCCAAATGTTAAAAGCTATTGCAGATGAAAATAGAGCAAAAATTACCTATGCTTTATGTCAAGATGACGAACTGTGTGTGTGTGATATAGCAAATATTATAGGTGTTACGGTTGCAAATGCCTCTCATCACCTGCGAACGCTCCATAAGCAAGGGATTGTTAAGTTTCGAAAAGAGGGAAAACTTGCATTTTATTCATTAGATGATGAGCATATCAGACAAATTATGATGATTGCATTGGCACATAAGAAAGAGGTGAAGATCAATGTCTAGTGGGAAAGCAAAACTGTCTGAAGAAGAAATGAAAGCCTATCGTGTTCAAGGATTTACTTGTACTAACTGTGCAGCCATTTTTGAAAATAATGTTAAAGAACTTCCCGGTGTTCAGGATGCGAAAGTAAATTTCGGAGCATCTAAAGTTTATGTTAAAGGGACGACAACCATTGAAGAATTAGAAAAAGCAGGAGCATTTGAAAATTTAAAAATTCGAGATGAAAAAGAACAAAGGGTAGAACGAGAACCTTTTTGGAAGCAGAAAGAAAACATTAAGGTATATATATCAGCTCTTTTACTTGTAGTTAGCTGGTTCTTAGGAGAGCAGTATGGTGAAGAGCATGTTCTACCGACAATTGGTTATGCAGCGTCCATTTTAATCGGTGGATATTCGTTATTCATTAAAGGTCTCAAAAATCTAAGCAGATTAAATTTCGATATGAATACGCTTATGACTATTGCAATTATAGGAGCTGCAATCATTGGTGAATGGGGTGAAGGGGCAACCGTTGTTATCCTATTTGCGATTAGTGAAGCATTAGAGCGTTATTCAATGGATAAAGCACGTCAATCTATTGAATCTTTAATGGATATTGCCCCAAAAGAAGCGTTAATTCGACGAGGCAATGAAGAAATGATGATTCATGTTGATGATATTCAAGTTGGAGACATCATGATTGTTAAGCCCGGTCAAAAGTTAGCAATGGATGGAATAGTGGTTAAAGGTACATCGACATTAAATCAGGCTGCGATTACAGGTGAAAGTGTTCTAGTAACGAAAACCACAAATGATGAAGTATTTGCAGGAACCTTGAATGAAGAAGGGTTACTTGAGGTTAAAGTAACAAAACGAGTTGAAGATACTACTCTTTCAAAAATCATTCACTTGGTAGAAGAAGCCCAAGCAGAACGGGCCCCTTCTCAAGCGTTTGTCGATAAATTTGCAAAATACTATACACCAGCTATTGTCATACTAGCTCTTTTAATTGCGGTAGTTCCACCATTATTTGGCGGAGACTGGAGCCAATGGATTTATCAAGGCTTAGCTGTATTAGTGGTTGGTTGTCCTTGTGCCTTAGTAGTCTCAACTCCAGTTGCTGTGGTTACAGCAATAGGAAATGCAGCGAAAAATGGTGTTTTAATTAAAGGTGGTATCCATTTAGAAGAAGCAGGACACTTAAAAGCGATAGCCTTTGATAAAACAGGAACATTAACCAAAGGGATTCCTGCTGTAACAGACATTGTGACATATGGTAGAAATGAAAATGAATTAATGACCATAACAGCAGCCATTGAAAAAGGATCACAGCACCCTCTTGCTTCAGCGATTATGCGAAAAGCAGAAGAAAATGGATTAAAATTCAACGAAGTAACAGTAGAGGATTTTCAATCCATTACAGGTAAAGGCGTTAAAGCCAAAATAAATAATGAAATGTATTATGTGGGAAGTCCAAATCTTTTTGAGGAATTACACGGAAGCATTTCAAGCGATAGGAAAGAAAAAATTGCCGATATGCAAACTCAAGGTAAAACGGTGATGGTGTTAGGAACAGAAAAAGAAATTCTTTCGTTTATTGCCGTAGCCGATGAAATGAGGGAATCGTCTAAAGAAGTTATCGGCAAGTTGAACAATATGGGAATCGAAACAGTGATGCTAACAGGCGATAACCAAAGAACGGCAACAGCCATCGGAAAACAAGTTGGTGTTTCGGATATTAAAGCTGACTTACTTCCAGAAGATAAGCTTAATTTTATTAAAGAACTTCGAGAAAAACATCAAAGTGTGGGGATGGTCGGAGATGGCGTGAATGATGCTCCAGCCCTTGCGGCATCTACCGTTGGTGTAGCAATGGGTGGTGCTGGAACTGATACAGCTTTAGAAACGGCTGACATCGCCTTAATGTCTGATGATTTGAGTAAATTGCCATATACAATAAAATTAAGCCGTAAGGCTTTAGCAATCATCAAGCAAAACATTACCTTCTCTTTGGCGATTAAATTAGTGGCATTACTTTTGGTCATGCCCGGTTGGTTAACACTTTGGATAGCTATATTTGCTGATATGGGAGCAACTTTACTTGTAACATTAAACAGTTTACGCTTATTGAAAATCAAAGAATAGGTTCTAAAATGGGCGTCAACTATCGGGTGCGATCATTGAAAACAATGTTATGCTTCAAAAGGGATATTAACAGGAAATATACAACTAAAGGACGCTTTAACTGAGCAACGGAAAAAGCCAAATTTCTCAATTGATGTTGAGAAATTTGGCTTTTTAGTATGGGAATTTCCTTAGCATTGTAAATCCGCATTTTCCTGACGCTACCCCTTATAGAACCACTCTCCCCAACTACCAAGTTGGAGTAAAGGTGGGACGATCATCAGCAACAATGCACCTAGGAAGACGAACGGTGT
>NZ_JACSMI010000002.1:0-390855 GCF_018618605.1 Exiguobacterium sp. s125 | reverse complement strand
GTCCGTTAGGACGAAGGAGCAACGGCTTGCGCCTCGCCCGAGGAAAGCAACGAAAAAAGACGCTTGATCTCCCGATGGCACTTTGTCTAAAGCCTGAAGCGCGTTTTCACGCGATGATAAGAGGCGGGCAAGTAACGAAAAAAAGAAGCTGTTATTGCCTAAGACTATGCTTAGACAGTCGATATTTGACGGGATGGACCATGACACACGAAACGCCGATAATCCCGTTTTTCATACGGAATCATCGGCGTTTTTTCAGGAAGATTCTTTTCGTTTGCGAGAGGTAAATACTCTTCTCACATCACGCGTTTAAACAACTTCTCCAGTTCATATGTCGTCCATTCGATGATGACCGGTCGGCCGTGTGGACACGTGAACGGCATCTCGGTTTGTGACAGGTCGACGATCAACCGTCGCATCATCTCTTCATTTAAAGGATGATTGGCTTTGATTGATTTTTTACAGGCCATCATGATCGCCGCATCTTCCCGGTACTGTTCGATGTCGACTTTTTGTTTTAACAACGCTTCATCCATCAGTTCTTGAATCGTCTCTTCCTGCCGGTGCGAGGGAAACCAGGTCGGCACTTCACGGACGATGAAGCTTTGCGGTCCAAACGCCTCCAGCTCAATTCCGACTTCGAGCAGTAACGGTAATGCTTCTTCCATTCGTTTCATATCGTCAGACGAGACTTCAAACGTATACGGCAATAACAGTTGCTGTTGCTGCTCGAGCGGACGACCAAACATCACTTTGTACGTTTCATACTTGATGCGCTCCTGGGCAGCATGTTGATCAATCAAATACATCCCGTCCTCGCCGGAACAGACGATATAGGATGAGTGCAGTTGACCGATGACATCGAGATGGGGAAACTTCGGACGATTGTCCTCCGTTTGTCCAGCGTTCGCTATTACTTCTTCCCGTTGCTCCCCTTCGAAGCTGACTGCTTGATCAGCCTGTCGTCCTTCCGTCTCATGAACCGCTTCACGTTTTGGAATCGGATAATTCCAGACTGCACGCGACGACGTATCTTCAACCGAATCGACGCTATATGAGAAATCGAGCCGTTCCTGCGCACTCGGGTCTTTTTTAGGTTTTTGTTTCGTCACTTGCGGAATCAACGTCTCGCGACTGAGTGTCATTCGAATCGTCTCTTGAATCAATTGACATAACTCTGCTTCCTTCGACAAACGAACCTCCCGTTTTGCCGGGTGGACGTTGACATCAATCAATAGCGGGTCCATCGTCACCTCGATGACGGCAATCGGAAAACGACCGATCGGCAGTAACGTATGATAACCATTCAGGACAGCTTGCGACAAAGCAAAGTTTTTGACCGACCGCCCATTTAAAATCAAGGTGATGTAGTTTTTCGACGCCCGTGTGACTTCGGGTTTAACGAGATGACACGTCAATTGATAGTCCGCATTCGATGCTGTCGCAACAAGTGCCCCTTGAATCGTCTGATGCCCATAGACGCTCGCTAAAGCTTGCCGGACGTCTCCGGAGCCATTCGTCTGGATCAACACTTTCCCTTCATGGACGGCACGGAACTTGACCTCCGGGTGCGCGAACGCCATCCGGTTCAAGACATCGGTGATTGCCGCAAGCTCCGTATGTGTCGTCTTCAAATACTTCAGGCGGGCTGGTGTATTGAAGAATAAGTGTTCAACGGTCAGTTCTGTTCCCCGGTTCATCGCGCTAGCCGAACGATCGAGTAACTTTCCGTATTCGAGAATCAATTGGACCCCTTCTTGATCGGCTCGTTTCGTCTTCAGCGTGACTTTACTGACGGACGCAATCGAGGCCAATGCCTCGCCCCGAAAACCGAGTGTCTTGATCCGGAACAAATCGTGTTCATCCTTAATCTTACTCGTCGCGTGACGAACGAAAGCGAGTTCCGCATCTTCCGGATAAAACCCGTGTCCGTTATCGCGAATCGTCATCCGTTTCATCCCTGCTTCTTCAAGTTCGACATCGACTTGTGTCGCTCCGGCATCGAGTGCATTTTCGACGAGCTCCTTGACGACGGAAGCCGGTCGCTCGACGACTTCTCCCGCCGCGATCCGGTTTGCTAACGAATCCGATAATTCACGAATGATGCCCATCCCTTATCTCCTCACTTTCTGGCTTCTGCTTGCAACCGATACAACGTATTGAGTGCATCGAGCGGTGTCATGTTAATTAAGTCGAGTGTCGCAATCGTTTCCTTGACAGGGTCCGGTTCTGCGAACAGGCTCATCTGATCGATTGGTGCCTCGAGTACTGGCGGCGTGACGTCGACCGGTGGTTTGACGCTTTGATCAGCTTGCTCGAACTCAGACAATAGCACTTCTGCCCGCGAAATCAAGGTTTCCGGTAAATCTGCGAGACGGGCAACATGAATCCCGTAGGATTGATCGGCTTTCCCGTCCCGGACTTCATGCAGGAATACGACCCGCCCGTTTTGTTCGACGGCGCGGACGTGGACGTTCGCAAGCTTCGCAATCGTTTCCTCGAGCACCGTCAACTCATGGTAGTGGGTCGAGAAAAGCGTTTTTGCGCCGACCGAATCGGCAATGTGCTCGACAATCGCTTGGGCGAGGGCCATTCCGTCATACGTTGACGTGCCCCGACCAATTTCATCCAGCAAGATAAGTGACCGATCCGTCGCTCGTGCCAATGCCTCTTGTGTCTCGACCATCTCGACCATGAACGTCGATTGTCCACTGACTAAATCATCTGCTGCCCCAATCCGGGTGAAGATTTGATCGAAGACGGGAAGTTCTGCCCGTGACGCTGGGACGAACGAACCGATCTGGTGGAGTAAGGCAATCAAGGCGAACTGGCGCATGTAGGTCGATTTACCGGACATGTTCGGTCCCGTAATCAATAACATTTCACGTGCTTCGTCTAATGCGATTCCGTTTGCGACATATTCCCCGCGTGGTAAGACCGTCTCGATGACCGGATGACGGCCGTCTTCAATCGCTACGCTTCGACCGTTCGTCGTCACCGGACGAACGTAATCATGTGTTTCGGCGATTTCCGCGAGCGCGACGAGGACGTCGAGTTCCGCAATCCGGCGGCTGACCCGTTGCAAGCTCTCAATGTGTGTTTTGACTTGGTCACGGACACCACAGAAGAGTTCATATTCCATCGTGATACTTTTTTCTTCCGCTCCGAGAATCAAGGCTTCTTTTTCTTTCAATTCCGGCGTGATGTAACGCTCAGCATTCGCAAGCGTCTGTTTTCGTTCATACCGTCCTTCTGGGAGCAACTTGGCGTTGGTACGTGATACTTCGATGTAATACCCAAACACACGGTTGTAGCCGATTTTTAACGTTTTAATGCCCGTCGCCTGCCGTTCACTCGCTTCGAGTGTCGCAAGCCACGTCTTCCCGTCTTTTGAAGCCGTCAGCAATTCATCGAGCTCAGCGTTAAAGCCGGTCCGGATCATCCCACCGTCCTTTGTTGAAATCGGTGGGGCTTCGACGAATGCCGCATCAAGCAACGCCGTTAACTCGTCATGCGGATCAAGTCCAATCGCTAATTGCCCGAGACGCTGGCTGAGCAGTTCTTCGAGCGCTGCCTGTATCCGTGGAATCAATCGTAACGTCGTTTTCAGTTGGACGAGATCACGGGCAGAAGCCGTTCCGTAGCCGACTTTTGCGACGAGTCGCTCGAGATCATAGACTTCTCTTAACGTATCTTTCAACTGGTGCCGCTCAAAGTAGTGTCCAAGCAGTTCTTCGACCGCGTCGAGCCGCTCCGTAATCGTCTGTTCCGACAAGAGCGGTTTTTCAAGCCAACGCTTAAGCATCCGGCCGCCCATCGCTGTTCCCGTGATGTCGAGTAATCCAAGCAACGAACCCTTTTTGTCGCCTGTTCGTGCAGAGCGGACGAGTTCCAGGTTTTTGACCGTATTCGGCTCGAGCTGCATAAAGTCCGTCGCTTCGTAGACGAGCGCCGGTTGCAAGTGCGACAAGGCACGTTTTTGCGTATCATGCATGTAGGCATAGAGGACAGCGAACGCATCCGCTTGTGCCGCGTCGATCGCCCGGTCACCGTGTGGATGACTTTCACGGCGCGTGCTTTCCGTCAACGGGATCCGTAACGACTGTAATGCTGCTGTGTGCTCCGGATTCGTCACGACGATTTCCCGGGGCAAGATGATACTCAGTTCCTTGATGACGGCGTCGAGCGAAGTAACACTCGTCAAAGCACTCTCGCCTGTCGAGACGTCCCCGCGGGCAATCCCGAACCGTCCTTCCTGTTCAGCGATTGCGACGAGGTAACGGTTTTCCTTTTCCGTTAAGGACGACATTAAAGTACCCGGTGTGATGACTTGAATAACTTCTCGTTTGACGAGTCCTTTCGTCAACTTCGGATCTTCGACTTGATCACACAGAGCGACTTTATATCCCCGTTCAATCAATTGTTCGATGTACCCGTTCGCCGCATGATGCGGCACGCCGCACATCGGAATCGGATGTTCAGCATTCTTCCCGTTCTTCGCCGTCAACGTCAGCTCCAGTTCATGGGCGACTTGTTTGGCATCATCAAAAAACAATTCATAAAAATCACCGAGTCGATAAAATAAAAAGGCATCCGGATAATCCGCCTTAATTGAAAAATATTGTTTCATCATTGGTGTGTTGTGTACTGCTTCCATCTTTCCACCTCATTCGTAGAAAAAGCCGACGGATTTCCGTCGGCTTCCCCATTCGTTTCATTGATTAATAGCCGCAACCGCCGCTTTTGTTTTCAGCTTCCATCCCACTGCCCGTTTTTCCAGCTAAGACATCGCCATCCGTTGCTTCGATGATTTGATCCGTAATCCCGTTCGAGATTGTCACCGTGATGTACTGAAGTAAGCCGTTGACTTCTTCTTGCGACTCTTGGAACTGTTGGACGACCGGCATCTCATCGAGCTCAGCAAATAATTTATCCAGTTTTGCTTCAACACGCGCGAGTGCCTCTGTTTTTCCGTAGTGCTGGCAGTTGACTGCCTCTTTTTGGAGGAACTTGATTTGTTTCATCATCTTTTGGACTTTTTCGTTGCCATTGATGTTTGCCTCTGCCGCTTTAAACCGTTCGACTTCTGACGTTTCAGAAATCATTTTCGCGATTTCATTTGCTTTTTCGATGATTTGTTCATCTGTATACATACACATTCGTCCCCTCTATGTCGAGCGGTCAGACCGCTACTCGTCGTTTCTGCGAACGATGACTCGTTCTGTCGCATTCATTATACCGTTCTCACTAGAGGGTGACAAGAATAGTTCCTTATTCAATCGAACGCCACAATAAGTAAGCAGCGTGACTGCGGTACGGGGCAAATTGTTCGGCGAGAACAATCGCTTCATTGACAGTCGGACGAACGCCATTCAAGCGTTCGAATGCCCGCAAGATTCCGATATCGGACGCCGGAAATAAATCTCTGCGTCCGTATCCGAACATCAACACATTTTGGACCGTCCAGGGACCGACGCCTTTTAAGGCAATCAATTGTTCCGCGATGACCGCATCTTCCGCCTGACGGAGTTGTTCAAAGTCAAGATTTGCGGTCGCCGCCCGTAACAAATAATCGACTTTACGACCCGATAGCTGCAGCGCCCGAAGTTGTTCTTCCGAAGCACCCGCAAGTTCAGCTTGCGTCGGCGGAAAAACGACGCCGTCGATTGTCGTCCCGAATGTCCGAAAGACCCGGTCTGTCAAGACACGTGCGAACGACAGGTTGATTTGCTGATGGATGATGGAGCGAATCAATGCTGTAAACGGATCAACATCGAGCACAAGCCGTTCCGCACCAAACGTTTCAACAATCGGTGCCAGCGTCGTCCGCTTTAATTCAAGGGCCGGGTTCGATTCATCTAAACGAAACCGCCGGCGCATCGCGTCGACCATCGGTTGTTTTGGTCCATCCCCCGCCAACACGATCGTTCGACGATCGTCCGCCCGGATTTGACCAATCCACGGCACTTCGTCGATACGAATTGGAATCCGTAAGGCATCTGCCGATTGTTGCTGTAACGAATCATTCAACAGGCGGGTCCGGACGCCCTCAAAATCATAATCAGTCGTCAATGTTACTTCTTGTTGCCACATCAGAAGTCTCCTTTTACGCAAAAAATAGTTTGACTCCACCTAAAATTAAACCGATGAAAAATCCACAAATCGCTCCGTTGACCCGAATCCATTGTAAGTCGTTTCCGACTTTATCCTCAATCATATGAATCAACGTTTCCGTATCGAACCGGTTCAAGTTCTCACGGACGAGTCCGCCGATCCGCGCATGGTTTTGGTCGACGAACCGGACGAGTTGGTCTTTCATCCAGCGGTTGCTCTCCTCTTTGAACGTCGGATGGTGTTCCCACTCATCAAGCGCCTGGTTCATTAAAGGCAGTGCCCGTTGTTCCCAAAATGCATCTGATATAAAGTACGTCTCTAGCTCTGCGATGCCTGACGTGTAGGCACGATCGAGGATCGGCTCTAAATCAATCCGTTCGATTTCTTGCATCTTCCACGCATCGATTTTCCCTAATCGGACATCATCTTGTGCGAGCTGTGCCAAATTCCGACGGATGTGATCGATGATCGCCAACCGATTTGGATGATGGACGTGTTTCATGTCTTGAATCACACTCAAAAGGACACTTTGGATGACAAGGCTGAGGCGTTCCTCCGAATAGACTTTTTGGACCGTCTTCGCTGTCACACGTAAGAAGGTATTTTTTTCTTGATCAATCATTGCCTGATAGGCAAGTCGTCCGATTTGATCGCGGATGACGGGGTCCTGCAAGAGTTTTTGTCCGTAACCGAGCAGTTGATCAATCGCCAACTCATCGAGTCGGCGCTCATCGTTTAAATCGATTAAGCGATCGGCTAATTTCTTCGCCGGGTAAGCACGAATCGTTTCAACGATTCGCTCATCGACCGCCTTGATGATTGATGCCCGCGGAAGCTTTCGTAAAATCCCGATCAATAATTCCGTCACGGTCGATCGAAACGCTGGGACTAACACAAGTGAACGTAATAATTTGATGAAGCGATCTGCAAGCGTCATGTGGCGCAGCTTTTCGACGATGCTTTCTTTGTTCAATAAATCTTTTTCGAGCATCTGGACAATCGATTCGATGACCCGTTCCCGATTTTTCGGCAGCAAGTTCGTATGTGGAATCTTTAAACCGAGCGGATGACGGAACAGGGCTGTAATCGCGAACCAATCGGCGATTCCACCGACGAGACCGGCCTCAAAACCACTTTGAAGCCAAAAAATCCAAGCATTTTCTTTAAACGGTAGCGACGCGACAAAACCGACTGCCATAAAAATCAACGAGACGGTCGCGAGGCGTCGTGTCGAAGATTTTGGTGTGTTCACCTCGTGTTGCAAAACACTTCCTCCTTTTCGTAGAAAGGGATTGATTGAGCGTATAGTTGATTATACGTTACCCCATTCTGATAAGTTTCGACAAGAAAGAGCCCCAGCCTCACCTGACTGGGACTCATTATGTAATTAAAACGTGTATTCTCCGAATTTTTTGCCGTCCCACGTCGCCGTTGCCGTTGATACGAAATAGACTAATCCGTTTCCGAATGTGTTCTCCATTAAAGAAACAAGCTGTTGTCCGTTCGTTTGTTCGACAAATGCTAACCGAACCTCTTCCTTGCCTTGATAAATTCGTTCATAGACACTCAGTCCTCGGGCATTGATGAACGTTCGTGCCGTTGCAAAAACAATCGGCCCGACTTCCGGACGACGCTCCTGGATGAAGAGTTGACATTTTTCCTCAAAGGGATTCACGCGATTCACTCCTTCTCTCTTTTTATGGTCATGACTACTTACTTCCCGTCTCTCCCCCATCATAATCCTGTTCTGACAAAAAAGCGACCATTCGGCCGCTTCTTTCATCATTTCACAAAGTCATTCAAATCTTGACACCTAACTGTCGGGCGACATGAATCGCTGACGTCGACGCACCGATTGTCCCTGCCCCCGGAAAGACGGTATCGCCAATGACGTAGAGATTCGGGACACCGGTCCGAAATGATGCCGCGCGGAACAAACTCGTTGAACGCAATTGCGGATAACCGCCGACGCCACCGTCCGGTCGTGACGTGTAACGCACCCAGGCGCCCGGTCCACCAGGATGACGTTCGATTGCCTGCTCGCGAAAGCCGGGAAACTCCTGTTCGACAATCGTTTCGAATACATCCTGCATTCTTTCAATCTGATGCCCGTAATGTACGTTGTCCGTAGCATCAAAGTAACCAATCGGGACGTGACAGGACATCGTCAATGTCCGTACGCCCTCCGGAGCACGTTTTACATCACCCGAACGTGATAATGACAAAAAGGCATGACCCGACGGTAGCCGTTCATCATGAATTTGTCGAAAGGCACTATCGGATGTAACCAATTTTTCCGGAAAGGCAGCATAATACGTGAATGTGGCCCATTGCGCCAGTTTCCTTTGTCTTGCGTACGTCCGTTTAAGCGTCCGTAAAAGAGGTGGACTGACGAGACGCTGCATCGCTTCGAGTGGGAGCGCACCGATGACGACATCCGCTAGCAATAGACGACCGCGACGATCTTCTAGTAAAAAACCATCTGCCGTTTGCATGACCGACGTGATTTTACGACCAAGTAACATCGTCGCGCCGTCATGTTCTGCCGATTCTTTCAGGATTTCTGCGACTCGATAAAGACCGCCCGGCACATAGTACGCACCATCGTGATAAATCGATAAGGCAACGGCACCGAGTAACGCGGACGCTTCCTGACCGGTCTGCATACTGTCTAATAAAATCCCGTCCACCAGCCGAGCGAAAACCGATCCTTCCAACCCATGGCGCCGTAACACTTGTCCGACGGTCTGTGTGACGTACGGAAGTAAAGGCAGGCTCGATTGCGCTTCTTTTATTATCAACTGTGCATCGTACAAAGTTCGTACAGGTAGTGCCGGAAGTGACTCCATTAAAGGAGCGACATGACGTTGAATCGTATCGATTTCTTCAAAAAATGCGCCGATTTGCTGCGCCTGTTGTGGGAATACATCCTGTAGTTCCCCGATGAATCGAGCACGGTCACGGTAATAGGCAACATCGTGCCCGTCGATTTTAATCGTCATTACAAGATCAAGTAACTCCGTTTCGACATCTAACCCCAAGTGTTGCAAAACCCGGTCATGAATGCCGCCTCGTTGAAAGCCCATCCCGAGTGTCGCGCCGACCGGGTACGTCAAGTCTTTCCGGGTGAATTTGCCTGCGGAGCCCCCCCATTCGCGACTTCCTTCAAGCAATGTCACGTCATGCCCTTCTCGAGCGAGGAGTGCCGCCGCTGTCACGCCGGCAATCCCTCCGCCAATAATCGCGACGCTTTTCATTGATCGTCCTCCTCTTCCAAGACTAGATTTTCTTTAAATAAGAAATCGCGTACTTCGCGGAAGACCGGTTCGCGCCGGTGAATCGTGAAGTGATCATACTTATATGACTTCGTCTGGATGTTGTCCGTATAATCTTCGAGCGTGAACGAACTGTCTAACGGAATCAAATTGAAGTCGCCTCCTTTGGCACCGAAGGAGTAAACAAGGACATCACGCGGCCATGTCTCGAGCCGCGCTTTCAACCGTTCGATCGCCTTTGAGTTCTCTGCTAAATCCTGAATCGCCGGACTGTTCGTATTCGTCCCGAACGGAGCAAGCGTCAAGCCGAGCGTCGCATAATTTGATCCACCAATCGGTGCATCAAGCGTGACGACTTTTCGAATCGTATACGGAAGATTTTCATTCAACGTATATTCGACGACGTCGACTCCGCCCATACTGTGACCAACAAGTTGGATGTCGGTAAACGTCGCCTTTTGTTGCTTGTCATACTGAGCGATCGCGGCTTCAAGCCACGTCTGTTGCTGCGCAAGGCTTGCTTCATCGTCTTCGAAGATGATACGAACGAGCGGGAAACCGGTCGATGAGTCCTTGACTTTACAGGTTACCTTCCCGGTCCGATCAACATCACATCGCCCTCCGTCATCCGCTAACTTTTTTTCCGTAAAGTTTTCAATCATCGGTAAGAAAGTCCGTTCCGTCCCGAACAAGCCATGCACCATGAACGTCGGGACAATCTCCCCCTTCGATTCCGTCACGATTTGCGTTGTCGGCGGCGGGGCACTGGCCGTCTCGTCAGCAAAGATTAACCAAGCACCACCTCCGAGTAACAGACAAACGAGTAGCGAGATACTGATTGTCTGAAGTTGCTTGCGGCGTAATTTCCGCACGTGGTGGATGATCCAAAACGTCAAGAGACCGAGTCCGATCAATAAGACGACCCCTGTGATAATCCAGCCCGTCGGATTCGGAACGTATGCCACGAGTTGCAATTGATTGTCTTTCGTCCCGTATAATTTCCACGAGACGTCATTGTAGTTCGCCCAGTCGATTTTCTCCGCATTTTGCAAAGCGACGACTTCCGGGACGTGCAGTTTAATCTCGATGTCCGCTTGGCGGATGTAACGATCGGCTAACTTTTTAACTTGACCTGTAGGATGATAGCCCTTGATATTTAAGCGATCGATACTTAAGTCGATGTTCGTATTTAAACGGTACGTATTAAACCAAAAGCCTTCATGCTTGTCCACATCATACGTCGTATCGGGCGGAATCAAGATTCCCCCGACACCTGTCTTCCATTCATCTTTAATCGAGGCCAAATCTTCAAGGTTCGCGAAGGTTTTTTCCATACGAAGTCCTTCATAGTCGTCCTTCGTTTTGAAGGTCGACGCTGCATAGCCGTTTTTTTCAGCCTGCTTCGCATACATCTCCCAGTCCGGATTAAAGTTCAACAATCGTGCGACCGGATGTTCTTTTGCTGCATACGTCGTCTTCAAGGTGACACTTTGATCCAGATGGACAGTCGCATCATACTGAATGCGAATGCAGCCACCGAGCAAAAACGTCAGCATCAACAGCGACGCCAGCAACAGCTTTTTTTGAATCGTCATAAAGCACGTGCACTTCCTTTCTGAAGTTCTCTTTTCCCTATCATACAATCGAAAAAACAGCCGAATCAATCATCGGCTGTTTTTCTATCCTGTTAAATCAAGTTTAATTCTTGTCCGACTTGTTTGAAGGCTTCAATTGCTTGTTCTAAATCGCCACGCGTATGCTCTGCCGTAACGATTGTCCGAACACGTGCTTTCCCTTTGGCAACGGTCGGGAAGGCAATTCCTTGCGCGAAGACGCCGTGAGCACGCAGTTGATCGGATAACTTATGACAAAGCGCTTCGTCCCCGACGATGACCGGTGTGATTGGCGTCGTCGATGTCCCGATGTTAAAGCCAAGATTTCGTAGTCCTTGTTTAAAGAACTCTGTGTTTTCCCAAAGACGATCGAACAGTTCCGTCTCTTCTTCCATTACCCGCAGTGCTTCCCGATTTGCTTCGACGACTGCCGGCGGATGTGACGTCGAGAAGAGGAACGGGCGCCCTTTATGGATTAAGTAATCTTTAACATGCTGTTCACACGCGACATACCCGCCAAGGACACCAATTGCTTTCGACAAGGTACCGACTTGGAGGGCGACACGACCGTCAAGCCCAAAGTGGTTGACCGTCCCGCGACCACTTTTTCCTAAAACGCCTGAGGCATGCGCGTCATCGACCATGACAAGCGCATCGTACTTTTCTGCGAGTTCGACGATTTCCGGAAGTGGTGCGATGTTACCGTCCATTGAGAAGACGCCGTCCGTGACGACGAGTCGTGTCCGTGCGTCTTGCGTCTCTTGGAGCGCTGCTTCAAGATCAGCTAAGTCGACGTGTTTGTAAATGCGGCGTTTCGCTTTCGTCAAGCGAATCCCATCGATAATCGAAGCATGATTAAGGGCATCGGAAATGACGACATCCTCTGGTCCGAGCAGTGCCGACAAGACACCGAGGTTCGTCGCAAAACCTGACTGGAAGACGAGTGCTGCTTCCGTATGTTTGAATGTTGCGAGTTCTTGTTCGAACGCTTCATGCATTTCGAGTGTTCCCGCAATCGTCCGGACCGATCCTGTCCCAGCACCGAATTCAAGCGCTGCATCCGCTGCCCGTTTTGCGAGGCGCGGGTGCGCTGCGAGTCCGAGATAATTGTTTGAAGATAGCTGAATCAGTTCTTTTCCATCAATCGTCACACGATTGTGTTGTGCACTTTCGAGTGGTACGAGCTTGCGGAATGTCCCCGCCGCTTTCATTTCCTCTAATTCTGTCCGTAAGTGTTCGAAACCCATTAATTCGTCCCCCTTGGTTGTAGTACAACTTTGCCACATTTCCCTTGGCGCATCAATTCGAAGCCTTCTTCAAATCGTTCGAGCGGTAATGTATGTGTGATTAACGGCTTGACATCGACCTTGCCGCTTGAAAGAAAGGCTGATACTTGGCTCCATGTCTCGTACATCTTCCGCCCCGTGATTCCTTGGACGCGGACCCCTTTAAAGACGACATGGTTCGTCAAGTCGATTTCAACCGGTTTGACGGGCAGACTTAAGATGTTGACATCTCCGCCTGCCGTCACCATTTCAAAGGCTTGACTGATCGCGACCGGATGACCACTCATCTCGCAGACGACATCGATTCCGTCGCCATCCGTCATCATCATGATCCGTTCGATGACATCATCATGGCGTGAATCAAGGACGACATCTGCGCCCATCGTCTTCGCAAGCTCTAACCGATACGGATTGACATCAATCGCGACGACTTCCGCTGCCCCTGCCGCTTTCGCGACCGAAACGGCCATCAAACCGATTGGACCACAGCCGACGATGGCGACCGTCTTGGCACTGACGTCGCTTGCAAGTACCGTGTGGACGGCATTTCCCATCGGTTCTTGAATCGACGCGATGCTTGCCGGCATTTCTTCCGGATTGACCCAGAGGTTTTCTTCCGGCATGACGACGTACTCGGCAAAACAGCCTTGCGTATCGACACCGATGATTTTCGTGTTTTTACAAATATGATACTGTCCCCGTAAACACTGTTTACATTGATGACAGACGATATGCGTCTCAGCCGAGACATGATCCCCAAGCTTCAAACGTTTTGTCCCTTCGCCGAGTTCGACGACTTCTCCCGAAAACTCATGTCCGAACACGTATGGCGGATTGACACGAGACGCGGCCCAGGCATCCCATTCGTAAATGTGGACGTCTGTCCCGCAAATCGAAGTCGCTTCAACGCGAATCAATACTTCACCGCGTCCCGGGACAGGAACCTCGACTTCTTTCAAGACCGCTCCAAAACCACGCTCTTCTTTGACGAGTGCCCGCATCGTTTTCGTTTGCGTCGTCTGTTCTTCCATCGTCACTAATTTTGTCATATTTCCCCGACTCCTTCATGGGTCTTACCTGTTTCTCTAATCGGTAATGACCAAATGTTTAGCATCCCCAAAAACCAAACCATCATTCGACTCTATTTTACATGAATTCCGCAGCGAGTTGGTTAAATGTTTCTTCATTCATTTCAAGATCGGCAAACGTCAGTCCCGTCTCATCATACCCATCGATTTGTGACTGATAGTCGAGCCGCGAATCATCTTGATAAATCAGACCCATGACGAGTCCGTCGTGCTCATGGACGACGCGTTTCGCTGTATCGAGATTTGTTGCATCATACCCCTCAATCTCGTCCAGCTTCGTCAGATTTTGTTTGAACCAATCGTACGTGTTGACCTTGTTAAACGTCACGCAAGGACTGAAGACATTGATGAAGGCAAACCCTTTATGTTCCGTCGCCTGTTCAATCAGCCGCGTCAATCCTTTCAAGTCGTTCGAGAAACTTTGGGCGACGAACGTCGCGCCGGCAGTCAAAGCAAGCTCGACCGGTGAAATGCTCTTCTCAATCGATCCCTTCGGTGTCGACTTCGTCTTGAATCCGGGAGCTGACGTCGGTGATGTTTGCCCCTTCGTCAAGCCGTAGATTTGATTGTCCATGACGATGTACGTCATGTCGACATTTCGTTTGAACGCATGAACCGTATGCCCCATCCCGATCGCAAATCCGTCGCCGTCCCCGCCGGACGCGATGACTGTCAATTCCCGGTTTGCCATCTTGACGCCTTGGGCGATTGGTAGCGAACGACCGTGGACACCATGAAAACCATAGGTGTTGATATAACCAGAAATGCGGCCGGAACAGCCGATTCCAGAAATCAAAGCCAGTTCTTCCGGCTCAAGACCGACGTTCGCGACGGCACGTTGAATCGCTGCTTGAATTGAGAAGTCACCACATCCCGGACACCAGTTCGGTTTGACATCATTTCGAAAATCTTTAAAGGTTGCCATTAAAAACGCCTCCTGCTACTACCTGTTCTACGACTTCTGCCGGATAGAACGGATCACCGTTGAATTTCAAGATATGTTCAATCTTGTCTGCGAACCCACAGTTCATCTGAATCAGTTTCGCGAGTTGACCGGTCGCATTGTATTCGACGACGACGACTTTTTTCGCCCGCTCAAGATGTGGCCGGACGAGTTCACTCGGGAACGGGTGCATTTGACGAATATGCAAGTGATCGACCTTCATCCCTGCATGCTCTAGACGTGGCATCACTTCTTCAATCGTCCCGCGCGTCGAATTGAAGCCGACGAACAGGATGTCTGGTGTCTGATGCTGTTCCGTCACAAGGACAGCGTCTGCTAGACGGAATTGATTGAGTTTGCGTAAACGTTTCGTCATTTGATCGACCCGGTTCTTCGTTGCTTCCGAGGGACGTCCTTCTTCGTTATGTTCGACGCCCGTCACGTGATGAATCCCGTGTTTCATTCCCGGGACGACACGCGGACTGATCCCGTCTTCCGTCACTTCATACCGTTTGAAGTAGTCTTTCCCGGCAAGTTCCGGTAAGTCGCCTTGCAGTAATTTTCCGCGTCGGATTTCGACACGTTCTAAGTCGAGCGGTTCGACCGATTGTTTTCCGAGCGATAACATCAAGTCGGTCAAAAGGATGACCGGACATTGGTACTCTTCCGCAATATTAAAGGCTTCCGCCGCATCATAAAACGCTTCTTCGACCGTCGACGGTGCAAGGACGACTTTCGGAATCTCGCCATGCGTACTGTAAATCATCGCCATCAAGTCCGATTGTTCTTGTTTCGTCGGGAGTCCCGTTGACGGTCCTCCTCGTTGTGTATCGATGATGACGAGTGGTGTTTCCGTCATCCCGGATAACCCGATGGCTTCCGCCATCAACGACAGTCCTGGTCCAGCTGACGCCGTCAAGGCACGGACACCGGCATAGTTCGCGCCGATCGCCATCGTGACAGCTGCCAGTTCATCCTCTGTCTGAACGACCGTTCCCCCGAACTGTGGTAATTTCTTGATTAAGTACTCCATGATTTCTGACGATGGTGTAATCGGGTAAGCCGCCATCAAGCGGGCTCCCCCTGTCACGGCACCAAGGGCAATCGCATCGTTGCCAATCATGAACATGCGTTGCTTCCCGTCGGCCGGTTCCAGGATGAACCGCTCGGCATGGAGTGCCATCTCTTCAAAAGCAGCTGCTCCTTCCCGAATCGCCGATAAGTTCTTTGCGACCATCTCCGGACCTTTGCGACCAAAAATTTGTTCGACGACGGCTTCAAACCGTTCTGGATCAATTCCGAGAATCGCACTTGAAGCACCGATCGCGACCATGTTTTTCATCAGTGCGGTTCCAAGACCCGCTGCGATTTCCGTAAACGCAATCGGATAGAGATCGGCACGCGAAGCATCCGGATTCGTCGGCTTGAACTTTGCGTCGGCAATGATGATTGCCCCCTGGCGTAACTCGTGGAAATTGACATCGATCGTCTCTTGATCAAATGCCACTAAAATATCGAGATCGTCCGCGACGGTCCGAACTTCATGTGTCGCCACACGAATCTTATTGTTTGTATGTCCACCTTTAATGCGTGAAGAAAAGTGACGATATCCATATAAATAATAACCAAGACGGTTGAGGGCAATCGCAAAAATCTCACCTGTCGATTCGATTCCCTCCCCCTGCTGTCCGCCTACTTTCCATGATAATTGATTGTACATCGACGTTCGCTCCTTCTCTGTCCCCTGAAATGATGGAAGCGTCTTACTTTACTATCCTCCCTCATGATACCGATTTACAGATACTTGTACAATCCTCCCCCGGAAATCCGTTCGTTTTTTTGATTTTCGTCACGACAAAAAGACCATCTACTCTAGCCGAGTAGATGATCACGTGTATTTAGGACCTATGTCCGAACGATCTTAGCGTGGTTCAACGATGAGTTTAATTGCAGTCCGTTCTTCGCCATCAATCATGATGTCGGTAAAGGCTGGGATACAGATTAAATCCATGCCAGCCGGCGCAACGAATCCTCGCGCAATCGCGACCGCCTTAATGGATTGATTGAGTGCACCCGCACCGATAGCCTGAATCTCGACAGAACCTTTCTCTCGAAGCACGCCCGCAATCGCTCCTGCGACGGCGTTCGGATTCGATTTAGCTGATACTTTCAGGGCGTCCATGCAATGTACCTCCCAATCAAAAATGACACTTAATCAAAGAATATCGATTGATCCGTCAAATGAATCCGTTCAATCTTCGTTGCTTTTTTCGTCGCATCATCGATATGAATCAAGACTCCATTTAATTGTTCCCGTCCTTCCGCAACTTCAAACCGAGTTGGAAGCTGTGTCTTAAATTTTCGTAAGACATCATCTTTACGCATCCCGAGGACACCGTCCAGTGGACCTGTCATGCCGACATCCGTGATGTAAGCTGTTCCACCGTCAAGCACACGTTCGTCGGCAGTTTGGACGTGCGTGTGGGTTCCGACGACCGCTTGAACACGTCCGTCAAGATGATAACCCATCGCGATTTTTTCACTCGTTGCTTCCGCATGGACGTCAACGAAAATCGCATCGACTTCCCCTTCGACTTCCGCAATCAACGCGTCAACAGTCCGGAAAGGATCTCCGAGTGCTGGCAAGAAGACCGTTCCTTGGACGTTGATGACGGCAATCTTTTTATTCCCGACCTTTAAGACCATCATGCCACGACCTGGTGTTCCTTCCGGATAGTTTGCTGGACGGACAATCCGGTCAGCGTCATCAATCCAGTCGAAAATGTCCCGATTGTCAAACGTATGATTTCCCATCGTGACACCGTGGAAACCAAGTTCGAGTAATTGGTGATAAATCGATTTCGTGATGCCACGACCGTGTGCTGCATTTTCACCGTTGACGAGCATGACGGTTGGATTGTACTTCGACTTCAGACGTGCCGTAAATTGTTGTAAGATGTGTCGACCTGGTGCGCCAACGACGTCTCCGATAAATAAAATCTTCATGCTAATTCCTCCAATACATTAAAAAAGTGGCGGTCGCCCGCCACTTTGCTTATTTTGCGTATTCGACTGCTCGTGTTTCCCGAATGACCGTGACCTTGATATGACCCGGATAATCGAGTTCTTCTTCGATTTTCTTCCGGATATCACTCGCCATCTTGTGTGCTAAGACATCATCGACAACGTCAGGACGGACGATAATCCGAACTTCACGACCGGCTTGAATCGCAAATGATTTTTCAACACCATCGAATGATTCTGAAATTTCTTCCAAACGTTCGAGGCGTCGAATGTAACTTTCAAGCGTTTCTTGTCGTGCACCTGGACGTGCTGCTGACAGTGCGTCTGCTGCCGCGACAAGGACGGAGATGACCGAAGTCGCTTCCGTATCACCATGGTGAGAAGCAATCGCATTGATGACTGTCGGATGCTCTTTGTACTTCGTACCGAGCTCGACACCAATCTCAACATGACTTCCTTCCACTTCATGGTCAATCGCTTTTCCGATATCGTGCAGGAGACCTGCCCGTTTCGCAAGCGTGACATCTTCGCCAAGTTCCGCTGCCATCATTCCCGCAAGATGCGCGACTTCAAGTGAGTGGAACAAGACGTTTTGTCCGTAACTCGTCCGGTATTTCAAGCGACCGAGAATCTTGACGAGATCCGGGTGGATTCCATGAATCCCGACATCATATGTCGCTTCTTCTCCGATTTCGCGAATTCGCTCATCGACTTCGCGACGTGATTTGTCGACCATCTCTTCAATCCGTGCCGGATGAATTCGACCGTCTTGGACAAGCTTTTCAAGCGCCATCTTCGCCACTTCACGACGAATTGGATCAAATCCAGACAAGATAACAGCTTCCGGTGTATCATCGATGATTAAATCGATTCCCGTTAACGTTTCAAGTGTCCGAATGTTACGACCTTCACGACCGATGATTCGACCCTTCATCTCATCATTCGGTAGGTTGACGACAGATACCGTCGTCTCAGCGATATGTTCAGCGGCGAACCGTTGAATCGCGAGGGACAAGATGTTACGTGCTTTCTTGTCGGCTTCTTCTTTTGCTTTTTGTTCGATTTCTTTTTGTAGCATTGCCGCATCATGCAGCGCAGCTTGTTTTGTCTCATCCATGATGATAGCGCGCGCTTCGTCTTGCGAAAGATTCGCAACACGTACGAGCTCTTGGCGACCTTCTTCATACAGATCCTCAACTTTGCGTTCTAACGCTTCAGCTTGTTGCTTCCGCTTCGCGATCTCAGCGTCTCGTGTGTTGATTTGATCTTCCTTTCGGTCGATTGAGTCGACACGGCGATCGAGAGTCTCTTCTTTTTGGAGCAAGCGGGCTTCTTGTTTTGTTAGCTCTTGACGACGTTCACGAAGTTCTTTTTCTACTTCATTGCGAAGTTTAAAAGCTTCGTCTTTCGCTTCGAGTAATGCTTCTTTTTTCGTTGCTTCCGCTGACACTTGTGCCCGTTCGACGATTTTTGTCGCTTCGGTTTCCGCGCCTTGAATCTTTGCTTCAGCAATCGATTTCCGCAAGAAGTAGCCTACGATGAATGCGATGAGCAAAGTGAGGAGAAGTATGATAATCCAAGTTATTGTATCCATGGGTTCACCTCCCCTTTGCAAGGTGTTTCTTAGTTCATTTCGGTTTTTCATCGAAGCTGTCTAAAAAACGTACATCTATATTGTAAGGATAGCACTCGTTCATTGTCAACGAACGGGCGGGAAAGAATTCCTTTGTTTTCCTCTTTTCAACAAAAAACACCTTGAATCGAGGTAACTTCAACGAAAAATCTAAAAAAAGATAACGTTCACTCCAGCGAGTAAACGTTATCGATTGTTCGATTCACCTTCAAGAAGGAACCGCCTCTATATTATTCTGCGAATAGATCTTCTGTTTCTTCTTCTACTTCCGCATCAAGTGCACGTTCAACAAGACCGTGGTGTTCACGAATCAAACGTTCGACTTCCTCAGCGACCTCAGGATGCTCGACCATGTATTGTTTCGCGTTTTCACGTCCTTGACCGAGACGTTCTGAATTATAAGAGTACCATGCACCACTTTTTTGAACGATATCGAGATCCGTCCCGATGTCGATTAACTCACCGACTTTAGAAATCCCGAGACCATACATGATATCAACTTCTGCTTGTTTGAATGGTGGTGCAATTTTATTTTTAACGACTTTGATTTTTGTTTTATTCCCAACGATATCCGTTCCATTCTTCAATGCTTCCGCACGACGAACTTCAAGTCGAACAGACGAGTAGAATTTCAAGGCACGTCCACCTGGAGTCGTTTCTGGGTTCCCGAACATGACACCGATTTTTTCACGGATTTGGTTGATGAAGATGACAATCGTCTTCGATTTGTTTGTTGCACCAGACAACTTACGTAATGCCTGACTCATCAAACGTGCTTGAAGACCTACGTGGGAATCACCCATTTCGCCTTCGATTTCAGCTTTTGGTACGAGCGCTGCAACCGAGTCGACGACGAGCACGTCTACTGCACCTGAACGGACGAGGGCTTCAGCGATTTCAAGTGCCTGCTCCCCTGTATCCGGTTGTGATAACAATAACTCATCAATGTCGACACCAAGTTTATTGGCGTAGGCTGGATCTAACGCATGCTCTGCGTCGATGAACGCTGCCTGACCGCCTTGTTTTTGTACTGCTGCAATCGCGTGGAGCGCAACAGTCGTTTTACCAGAAGATTCTGGACCGTATACTTCGATTACCCGTCCACGTGGATATCCACCTGCACCGAGAGCTATATCTAATGTGATTGATCCAGAAGAAATAACAGATACCTTTTGGTCTGCATTTTCACCTAATTTCATGATTGAACCTTTACCAAATTGCTTCTCTATCTGGCGTAATGCCATTTCAAGTGCTGCTTTACGATCACTCACGTAGCAGGCCTCCTTCTATTTATCTTACTGAGATTATTGTACTTCTTTTGAGACCGAATGACAAGCTTTTTACGAACATTTATTCGCATACTTGGAATTATTCTTATTTCGGTTGAACGGCAATTTTCTTAAGGTATTTCAACAGAAGGAAGTACGCATCTTTTACAGAACGTAATCTAATCATACCACGGTCGAATGCTGGGTAGGTAAATTCAACGACCTCCGTTCCGTCCGGTGTTGCTAGGGCGCAATAGACCGTTCCGACTGCTTTTCCACTATTACTCGTCGGTCCCGCTTCCCCTGTCAACGCAATAGCAAGATTCGATTGATAGAGACGTCTCGCTCCTTCAGCCATCGCAATCGCGACGTCAGCGCTGACGGCCGTTTGTTCGCGCAGCAAGGTTTCGCTAACGCTTAACAGGTTACGCTTCGCTGCATCGTCATAAACGACGGCACCTCCACGAAAGCTGTTGCTTGCTCCCGCAATGTCAGTCAAACCGCTCGCAAAAGCTCCTCCTGTTAAAGATTCCGCTGCCGCAAGCGTCACGCCTGCCTCTTCACAAGTCCGTAAGACGACTTCCGGTAAACTCGTTTCACCATAGCCATAAAAGTACTCCTCGACTTCCGCAAGGACAAGTTGTTCGAGTTCGTCAAGCATCTCGATGGCAACTTGTTCCTGCGCGGCTTTCGCCGTCAAACGTAACCGTACTTCAGCAAGTTCCGCATACGGTGCGATCGATGGATTTTGTGAGGAACGAATCAAATCGGTCAATCGGTCGTTCAGTGCCGATTCCCCGATTCCGAAAAAGCGAAGTGTTCTCGATTTGATGGTTTCCTGTCCAAACAAATGATCAAAATGATCGGCGATGATTTGCTTCATTTCCCGCGGGACACCTGGTAATAAGATATATTGGTGGTCAGCCGTCTTCAGCGACATCCCTGGCGCGAGACCCGCACCGTTCGAAAGGACATCCGCCCCTTCAATGACCAGCGCCTGTTTTTTTTCATTATCCGTCATCATGCGACCACGTGTTTTCAAAAAACCTTCAATCCGGCTGTACGCGACTTCGTCAACTTGCAAACGACGTCCAAGCAGCTTAGCGAGCACTTCTTTCGTCAAATCATCTTCCGTCGGCCCAAGTCCCCCCGTGATGACGAGGAGGTCGGCACGTGCTTGCGCCTGTTTGAAGACGTCCGTCATCCGCGCCTCATTATCGCCGACGACACTATGATAATGGACATCGATGCCGCAACTCGCGAGCCATTCCGAGAGGTACTGTGCATTCGTATTGGCGATTTCTCCTAATAATAGTTCACTTCCGACTGCTATGATTTCTGCTTTCATCTTCATTCCCCGCTTTCAAAAGTATATAAAAAGACTGTCCGATTTAGCGAACAGCCTTGTTTGAGATAAGTTACATCGATTTCGTGATTAATTTAATGTTTTTTGAGAAATACTCAACGCCTGAGTAAATCGTTAAGATTAACGCCAGCCACATCGTAATTTCAGCAAACGGGATATTGAGTAATGCGAATCCGATATCGTGAAGCAAGAAAGCGATGATTGACGTCAGTTGAACCCATGTCTTCGCCTTGCCTGAGTTTCCGGCTGCTAAGACGATTCCTTCGTCTGATGCGACAAGACGAAGCCCTGTCACGGCAAACTCACGGCATAGAATGATGACGACGACCCAAGCTGCAACGAAATCGAGCTCTACAAGGTAAACGAGTGCAGCTGCGACTAACATCTTATCAGCGAGTGGATCCATAAACTTTCCGAAATTCGTGACTAACTTATTTTTACGTGCCAAGTAACCATCCAACCAGTCCGTGATGGCAGCAACTGAAAAAATCATCGCCGCAACAAAGTGAGAAACCGGAAGTTCGGCACCGAGAACGTCCCATTGACCCCAGTTTGGGTCGATGGCGAGTACTGCGACAAAGACAGGAATTAACAAGACACGTAATACCGTCAATTGATTAGGCAAGTTCATTCTGGTATCCTCCTCCTTTTTATGTAAGATCAGTAGCTATGCCGTCTTACGGCGTAGCTACTTTCTTCAAGTAAATATTTTGAACGAGGAGCGAACGGTTAAGTTTAAGCTCCTGATCATTGACGACGATTTTATCGATGCCTTTAATTGAACCGATGCGAATCCGAATCAAATCTGTTTTCGCATCTTTGACGACGACCGGGTTCGGATCGGACGCATTGATATGGTCTGGCGCGAGCGCCTCTCCTTCAAGCGATGTATCACGTACTCCGACAAACGGTGACGGCGATGCATCTTTTTTGATGCTGATCGAGACATCCATCGTTTTATCCGCCGGTACTTCATATGTGATATCTTGCCCAGAGGTCGTTTTCGCCACTAGTGGCTTCTTGACTTTCTCTTTCGGTTCTTCTGTCACTTCTTCTTTTGGTTCTTCTTCCGGCTCTTCCGTTGCCGGAACATCCGTCTCCTGACTCGGAGCGTCTCCTTCATCAATCGTCACATCACTCTGTTTCGGTGCTGTCGTATTGGCTTTATCACTCGAATCGAGGAAATTTTGCAACGCATAGTAAAGTGCGACACCAATCGCAAAGATTAACAGGATGATAATGATGTTTGGAATCCACCGTTTGGCAACACTCTTTTTCGGAGCCGTCGACTTCGAATAGGTTGCGCGTCGTGACAACTCGACGACCGGTTGTGCTTCAGGTTCCGGCAAGTCTCGTTTATACGTCTCAAACACTTCGTCTACGTCCAGACCGAGTGCTTCGGCATACGTTTTGATGAAAGCACGTGCATAAAAAGCACCGGGCAATTGATCGTAGGCACCTTCTTCAATCGCGACGATATAGCGCTTTTGAATTTTAGTCGTGCTTTGAATTTGTTCTAGCGAAACGCCTAATGTCTCACGTTGTTCTTTTAAGTAGGTTCCGAGCTCGGTCATCGGTAACACACCTTCCATTTTCATTACTTATTTAAAAATTGAACCATTCATTTCCGCCAAGTGCACGTGGAGGTTCGGTCACGATGATTTCTTCGGTCGTGTTGCGTAATTCAATGATGTAATCGAAATCATCCCACGTGTATTCACTCGACTTAACGAACGCATCCGGATGTTCGACGATTTTCGTCGCTGGCAAACGCATGACTTCACGTAAAATTTGCCAATGACGCTCATCGAAGTGCCGTTGGGACACAAGGGCATCGATGATGTAGACGTAGTCGCCCGTCCGTTCATCGTCAAATAACGAAGTTCTGACTGTTTGTTTGATTAAAGTCGACGATAAGAACAACCATTTCTTATTTGCACTGACACTTGCTGCGACGATTGATTCTGTTTTCCCGACCCGCGGCATGCCACGGACACCAATCAGCAGATGCCCATCCTGCTTACATAGTTCAGCCATGAAATCGACGAGAATCCCTAAGTCTTCTCGAACAAAACGGAATGTTTTTAATTCATCACTACTATGGTCGATATAACGACCATGACGAATCGCAATCCGGTCACGCAACTTCGGCTTCCGGAGTTTGACGATTTCAATCGTCGACATCGTCTTTAAGATGGCTGCGAGTCGCGGTATTTGATCAGGCTGTTTCGTTTGAAGTAACATGCCGCGGCGCTCACGATCAACACCATTGATCGTGACAATCGAGATATGCAGCATCCCCATAAGTGAGGCAATATCTCCTAGCACCCCCGGACGATCGACATTCAATTCGTACTCAAGATACCACTGTTCGAATTCACCCACTCGCTAGCCCTCCTCGTCTATACGGTTATCCATTCCTCATGTTAAATGATTTTTTGAAAAATGAAAAGCATTCCTCGCTCAATTCTCAAGCGATCACATCCACGCGCCATCAATTTTTAAAATGGCTCCCGAGATATATCCAGCCTCTTCCCCCATTAAAAATGTGATAGCCGAGGCTACTTCTTCTTCCGTCCCGAACCGACCAGCCGGAATCTCCGCTAAGGCTTGTTCGCGATCTTCCTTCGAAAAAACGGCATTCATCGGCGTATCAATCCAACCAGGCGTGACAGCATTGATTCGTCCGTTCATTGCGCCTAGTTCTTTGCTATAGGCTTTTACGAAACCAAGTTGTGCCGCCTTACAGCTCGAATAAACGACTTCCCCGGCTACGCCGAACTCGCCTAAGACACTGCTGACGACAACGATCGACAACGGTGCGGAGAATGGTTTCTTATGTGTCAAGAACTGACTGATGCGAATGAGCGATTCGACGTGCAAGGTCATCATCGATTCAATTGAGTTCGTCGATTGATCGATTAACAGTCCACTAAAGCTCGTCCCGGCGATATGGACGAAACCATCGACTGGTGGCAAACCCTCACAAAGAGAGGCAATCTTTTCCCGATTCGACAAATCGCCTGCGACGATTTCAGTCGTCACAGGCAACTCCTGTACAAATTGCTCAAGCTCGTTTCGGCGTTGATGTGTATGCAAGACAAGTTCATGTCCGGCTGCTGCCAGGCGTCTCGCTGTCGCTAGACCGATGGCACCACTGGCACCTGTAATAAAAATCCGCATCGGTTAGACATATGGTTTGACGATTGAAATCGCTCGGTTCTCAAGCGCAAACAATTCGTCAAAACGTGCTTCAATTTCCTCTTTCGTAATCGAAGCAATCAGTGTCGGCAATGCAAACATGTTCGTGTCCGCTAAAGCATGACGTGAAAACTGATTGGCGATAAATTCCGGCGAATTCAATGCCCGTAAGAATTTCCCTTGCATCATATTCCGCTTCCGGACGACTTCCGTCTCGCTGAACGAGGGACGCTTTGTAAGAAGCTCCTCATACGCTGCGATGAAACGTTCCGGATCTTCCGTTTCCATCCCGAATGTCGCAAAAGCAAATTCTTCTTCGCTCGAATAATCAAAACTGAATGTATCGTCAATCAATCCTTCTTCATACAAGTCGAGATACGTCGACGAGGTTTGATCAAACAGGAGATGTAGGAGTAACTCACTCGTCATTTCTCGGCGGACTTGTTCTTCGCCGCGAAGTGATTCATCCTTATATCCAATCAAGACTTTCGGTGTCTTGACGTCGAGCTCGAGTTCGAATCGCGGACGTGCGACTTCTTTTGGTTCAACGCCGTAATCGCGTTCGATTGCCGGACGGTCTGTATAATCTTTTTTCGCTTGATTTTGTTTGATCAACTCAAGCGTTTCCGCAGGATTGATGTTTCCGACGACAAACAAAACCATGTTTGACGGATGATAGAATGTCCGGTAACACGTATACAAATCATCGGCTGTAATCTTGTCAATCGACTCCGGTGTACCTGCGATGTCAATCCGAACCGGGTGATTCGCGTACATCGATTCGATGAGTCCAAAAAATAGACGCCATCCGGGATTATCTTGGTACATCTGAATTTCTTGCGTAATGATGCCTTTTTCCTTCTCGACACTCTCCGGTGTAAAGTAAGGATCTTGAACGAAATCAATCAATGTTTCGAGATTTTGCTCGATCAGCGATGTCGCAGAGAACAAATACGCTGTCAGTGAGAATGATGTAAAGGCGTTCGCTGATGCACCGAGACGACCAAATTCTTGGAAGACGTCCCCTTGCAACGACTCAAACATTTTATGCTCGAGAAAGTGGGCAATCCCGTCCGGTACGCTCACCCAGTCCTCACCTTTTTTGAAACGATTGTCGATTGAACCATAGCGGGTCGTAAACGTCGCATACGTTTTTTCATAACCTTTTTTCTGAAGTAAATAAACAGACAAGCCATTGTCTAATTGTTCGAAAAATACCGTTTCGTCTGTATCATGATACGTTAACTGTTCCATTATTCTTCACCTCGCAATAAATAGACTGCCTCTAATTCGATTTTAGCGGCTAGACGGACGACATCTTCACGCGTCGCCGTCTCGATGATATGAATTTCATCTTCTAGCGTCAATCCACGCATTTTCGATCCGTTCAACCAGCCAATCAATTGTCCGGGTTGATCGAGAATTTGACGACGCGCATTGATGAGCATCGCTTTCGTTTGCGTCAACTCTTCAGCCGTAAAGTTCCCGGCTTTCAAATCGACAAGCTGTTCCTTGATGATTGTTTCTGCCCGTTCCGCTTTTTGAGTTTCGACACCGGAGTAGACATATAATGCACCATTCAACGCCGCATAACGCGATGCTGCATAATACGCGAGACTTTCTTTTTCCCGGACATTCATGAACAATTTCGAATGGGGAAATCCACCAAAAAGACCGTTGACGATTTGCATCCGAATCGAATCAGCAGATGTCGGATCGACTGCAACACGGTAGCCTAAATGTAACTTTCCTTGTTTGATTGGTTGTGTCTCTGATGAACGCTTCACACCGGCGACTTGTTTCAAGGCCGGGATATAATGACTCGTTTTTTCACTGTGCGAAGGCAAGAAGGATAATGCCTCTTCCATTTCATCACGCGTCACATGACCGACGACGAAAACATCGATCCGGTCGTTTTCAATCATCGACCGATATGTATCGCGCAAGGAGGATGTTGTAATTGCCTCTAATCCTTCGAGCGTACCGAGTGACGACAGTGAAACGGCTTCTCCAGGGGCCATTAACTCAAGAAGACGCTGCTGGGCAAAACGCATTTTATCATCATAAAGTGAGCTGATCCGTAACGCATGGAGACGTTTTTCCTGTTTGACGAACTGTTCACGGAAGCCGCCTTCGGTTAAATCAGGATAGAAAATCATTTGTTCGAGCAAATCAAGCGCCTCTTCAAGCAACGTCTCATGCCGTACGAGATCACCTCGGACGACGTCGAGCTGGAATGAAATAACATGCTCTTCGCCGAATTTCGAAGCATCTGCATAAAGTCCCGCATCATATAAGGTTTCGAGTGGTTCACGTAGCGCCTTCATCGATGGATAGGCCGCTGTCGATTTTTCCATGATGTACGGTAAGATCGCCCGGCTCGTCAGCGTTTTTTCTTCAAGTGGTGCAGAAAATGTGACGAGTACGGTCGTTGTCTTGAATTTATCGGTCGGGACGAGATGGTACGTCGTCCCCTCTTTTTTCCACGTTTCGAATGACTGACTCATTTACTCTCCATCCTTTCGTTTAAACACATGTGCACTGCGAAGGTATTCAATATCTGCTGTTTGATTGACTGCATTCTCATAACGCGCTGCGGCAAAGAAAAAGTCACTCAGTCGGTTGATGAATGGCAAGAGGTGACGGGCTTGAGCGACATCGACCATCGAACGTTCAATCCGTCGACAAATCGTTCGCGCAACATGTAGGCTTGCCGCCGCTTCCGTTCCGCCTGGCAAGATAAACTTATCGAGCGGGGGAGATAATTCCGTTAAACTATCAATCCAACTCTCGAGATTTTCTGTCGCAGTTTGACTCAAGCGGGATTCTTTTTGTTCGACGTACATTAAGTCGCTCCCACAATCAAACAAGGCATGTTGAATGACAATCAATTGTTCTTTTACTTCAATCGAAGTTGCTTTTGTCCGTGCGAGGCCGACGAAGCTGTTCAGTTCATCCAGTTCACCCATCAAATCGATTTGCACATCATTTTTTTTAACGCGGCCACCGACGAGCGATGTTTCCCCTGAATCCCCGGTTTTTGTATAAATCTTCATTTTTCTCACTCCTATAGCGAAAGGAAGCGAATCAGAGAGTTCGCTTCCTTTGTTTTTTCGGTAATCGAATTCGGAATGTCGAGCCTTCGCCGAGCTGGCTCTCGACTTCGACCTCCCCTTCATGGGATCGGACAACGTTCACGACAATCGCGAGACCGATCCCTGTCCCTGTCTTGCCACGCGTCCTTGCTTTGTCCGCCTTATAGAAACGATCAAAAACGAACGGCACATCTTCTTCCGGAATTCCTGTACCGGAATCAATCACGGATAGGAATATGTTTTCCCTATCTTCCGTAATGTTAATCTCGATTTGACCATCCTCGGTGTAACGAAGCGCATTGCCGAGTAAGTTCGTCAACACTTGCTCCATTTGATCGGGATCCGCCTCGAACTCGACGTTCGGTCCGACGACGTCAAACGATACACGTTTGTCGCGCCCCATTTGCTTGAATTTTTTAATCATCCGTTTTGCAAACGGGACTGCTTCCATCGGTTCAATCCGTAACTCTTGATGACCTGCCTCCATTCGGGCAAGATCGAGTAAATCATTGACGAGACGCGATAGACGTTGCGACTCATCATAAATGATTGAAGCAAATTCTTTTGTCGCTTCATCGCTTTCCGTCATCCCGTCGACGATAGCTTCCGAGTACCCTTGGAGCATGACGAGCGGTGTCCGCAATTCATGACTGACGTTCGCAACGAAGTCGGCGCGCATCTTCTCGAGCTGCTGCGCTTCTGTCATGTCACGTAAAACGGCGACAGCACCAATCTGCTCTTCGTGCTCAAGTAACGGACTGACGATAATGATGTAATAACGACCTTCCCGTTCAAAGGAAACGGTCATTTCTGTCTCTGTCCGCATGACGGTCTTGAACAAATCAATCAGTTCTTCCGGAACCGGTGCCCCTGCCAAAAAATCTTCTGCCGGCGGATTTGTCGCGAGCAACTCCCCGGAATCAGAGAACGTCAAGACGCCATCTGCCATACAGCGTAAAATGGATGACAACAGATGTCGTTCTTTATCGAGATCCGTGACATATTGATTCAATTGGCTGCTCATTTCATTGAATGCCAACGCCAAATCCCCGATTTCATCGCGTGAACGTTGCGTCAGACTTTGGTCGAACTTTCCTTCTCCGGCTTCGACGACAGCTTGACGAATCGTCCGCAACGGCGCCGTAATGCGCGTCGAGAGGAAGAAGGCGAATACGGTTGTCCCGATGATCGCAAGCAGGACACAGAGTTGAATGATCTGCCTCGCGCCTTCATTCGCCTGTTCGATGTTCGTCAGTTCTTCAATTAAATACGTCGTTCCCGCCTCACTTGATGTGACGAGCGGGGCACGATAGGCGAGTGCTGCCTTGCCATTGAATACTTCATAGTTCCCAATCGCCGTCTCGCCCTCTTCACCGTCAACTGCTTTCCAGTTCTGACGCTCGAGCTCCTTAATCATACGTCGTGCCTTTTCCTCTGAAATATTCGTTTGAATCGTTTCGTCCTTCGTTGTCGCAATCAACGTCGCCCCGTAAATATCCGTAATTTCGACGGCGGTCGCCGACCCTTCCTCTAGCCCATCGTGCGCTTGGAAAACGGTCTCGACTTGTTGACCTAGCTTCGCGAGATGTCCTCGTTCTTGTTCAATGTGAAACGAGTTAAAAAATTCGAGCAACAAAATCGTCAAAGCAATTAAAACGACAGAAACGAGCAGTAAAATCGTTCCCCATAATTTGATGACGACACTCTGTAACCACTTCATCGTCAAGCAGGACTATTCTCGAATTTGTAACCGACACCCCAGACTGTCGTGATCATCTGAGCCGCGTTCGGTGACAAGCGGTTTAGTTTTTCCCGCAATCGTTTAACGTGTGTGTCGACCGTCCGCAAATCACCAAAGAATTCATAATTCCAGACCTCTTTTAATAACTGTTCCCGTGAAAAGACTTTATCCGTCTGCTTCGCGAGGAAGTAGAGCAATTCATATTCTTTTGGCGTCAAGTTGACTTCTTGCCCTTCGACCGTCACGCGGTGGGCATCATTATCAATCGTCAGATGCGGGAAGACGATAACATCTTTCGTTTTTGCATCCGTATGCAAGAACTTCGTTGCGCTGGCACGTCGCAGAATGGCCTTGACCCGAAGCACGACTTCGCGTGGACTGAACGGTTTAACGATATAATCGTCCGCTCCCATTTCAAAACCATGAACACGATTCGTTTCTTCCCCTTTTGCCGTCAACATGACAATCGGCGTCGCTTTTGTTTTGCGCAACTCTTCACAGACCTGCATACCATCGAGCTTCGGCATCATCAAATCAAGTAGAATGACATCATATTCCGTTTCAAGCGCCATTTCGAGCGCCATCTCGCCGTTGTCTGCTTCCTCAATCGTAAAGTTCTCCCGTTCGAGGTACATCTTTAATAAGCGTCGAATCCGTTCTTCATCATCGACGACTAAAATACGAGCTTCTTCTGACATCGGTTGATTCCTCCCATAAACTAGTCTCTCTTCTCTATCCTACTACTCTTTTAGTATACTATGAAACAAAAAGAAAAAACTTCCCTAACCGGTTAGACAGAAAAGGGTGATTGATTCATTTCATGTTTCCTTTAAAATCAAATATTTGATGCCTGGACGAAGAAAGGGAGTCACCAATCGATGTCATTCATCGATCGGTGACTCCCTGTTTCATTTTTTAGTCAGGCGTAAGAATGAAGACCTGCGACAACGAGGTTGACGAACACCAGGTTGAACATGATGACCCCAAACCCACCGACACATAACCAGGCTGATTTTTTACCGATCCAGCCACGCTGAATGCGCATGTGCAGGTAGAAGACGTAAAATAACGCCGTAATCAATGCCCAAACCTCTTTCGGGTCCCAGCCCCAATAGCGGCTCCATGCCATCTGCGCCCAAATCATCGCAAAAATCAAACCGCCCAGGATGAAGACCGGTAAGCCGATCGCAATTGCACGATAGCTGATTTCATCTGCTGTTTCTAAGTCGATTTTACGGGCGATCGGTTTTAAGCTTTCCGCAAGACGCTTCCGTAAGATGACAAATCGAAGGAGTACGTACAAGACAAGACCACCGATCAGTGACCAAAGAACTGTATTGACTTTGTTCGCGTTCAAGAAGTTCGGCAGTTCGACGACTGCGCCCGATCCCGAAATGACTTTTCCGCCTTCCGGACCAGTCAACACGGGCATCGTATAGTCGTGTTGCATCGTCGCGCCGTTTTTCGCAACATATTCAATCGTCGCATTCGTCGAAAGCGCGTTAAATAACAATCCGACAAGAATATAACCGACCACGCATGTTAACGAAAACATGACGACTTCAAGCCACGTCCGTGTTTTTGATTCTTTTCTGAAATCTGTTGCGTGAATCAGGTAAAGTAATCCTGTCGCAAAGCTGACCGCGAGGATTCCTTCGCCAAGTGCAGCTGTCGTGACGTGAATTTTCAACCAGACACTTTGAAGTGCCGGAATGAGTGGTTGGACCTCATCCGGGAACATCGACGCATAGGCGATGACGAGCAAAGCGATCGGCATCGCGACTAATCCTAAAACGTTGTTCCGGTAAATCCCGTAGACAATCAGGAAACCAAGAACCATCATCATCCCGAAGAATGTCGTATATTCATATAAGTTCGACACAGGAACGTGCCCCGCTCCTGCCCAGCGTGTAAAGAAATAACCAAGTTGTGTCGCAAATCCAATAATCGCGAGCGTAAAGGCAATCTTACCTGACCGGCTCGGTCCCTTTTTCCCACTCGTCGCAACCGCAAAAAATCCGGTACTGATGAGATACAAGATAAACGATGTCAGCAGTAAATTCCCACTCAAGTTAAGCAAATTCATTCTGATTCCCCCTCTTCCCGCAACTTCTGCCGGTCTTCTAGTTGAGGAAGACCTACTTCTGTCAAGGCGAGATTGGCTTCTTTTTGAAGCCCTAACGCATTCTTGTTCGTAAAGCCGGCAATGTTAATCCGACCGTTTGTTTCTCTAATCCAAAGGCGACGATGCGGCCAGTACATGCCGATGAGCAGACCCGCCATAAAGATTACTCCACCGACGAACAGGAACGGCAGCGTCAAATCTTTTTTAATCCGCACTCCCGAGATGTTCGACAGTTCAGTCCCGGCAAAGCCCATCTTGTATTGATTTTCGTCCCCGCCGACATTGAGCTTAATCCCGATCAGACTCCGTTCGCCTTCCGGGTGCTCCGGTGACTTGATGTTAAAGACGAATGCCGGATTGACCGGCCGTGAAGAATTTGTCGTCGGTTTTCCGTCTTTGACGACGAAGTCCGGTAAAAAGTCTTTTAACTCGACTTCGTACCCATCCTTCAATTCATACGTCGAGTCCGGGTTGCGTAAATCGACTTCAATCGTATCGACAACTTTTCCGGTTTTTTGATTTTCGATATTAAACGACATCGTTTTGAATTCAGGATCTGCCGCATATTGTTCCTGGAAGACTTGGTAGTTTTCGAATTCAAACGGTTTGTTAACGGCCGTTTCACCAGATTTCACTTTTTCAAGTTCCGGTTTAAAATCATCCGTCATGCCCGTCTTTTTATACAACGTCATTTTCGTATCGTAGTTTTTCGGAACACTACCACCCGCTCGTTTCAACGCTTCACTGAATTTCGCGTCGACCTTTTCCGGGTCATAAAATTCGATATTGAAGGCATTGTTTTCAAGGTAATACTCGTTGTCCGTCGCTTCGATCGGCAACGTTTCACCTTCACGAAGCCACAGCAACTCATCTTCATGCATCCCTGGTACAATCCGTAACATCGCGCCACCAAAGAATAAGACGAGTCCGATGTGATTGATGTATGGACCCCAACGTCCAAACCGTTGTTTTTCTGCTAATAAAGCGCCGTCCTGTCGACGGATTTTATAGCCTTTCTTTTTTAACAACGGCTCAATCGCGTCAATTTGTTTTACCGTTCCAGCCGTCTCAGCGCCAAATCGCTGACCGCCCATAAAACGGTCAGACTGGATGACCGGTTGTTTCTTCAACGCTCGATAGAGCGGGAAGAAGCGGTCGATCGATACGATGATGATAGATAAAAGTAATAAGGTGATCAGTCCGATGTACCACCACGATTCAAAGAGATTATGAAATCCTAATGCATAGTAGATATCGCCTGCCGTACCGTATTCCTTACCATAAAATTCTTCTGGCGGTGTCGCTTGCGGGATATACATTTCCTGCGGGAAAATCGTCCCGACACCACTTGCGAGAATGATTAAGCCAATCAACCACAGTCCGACTTTAACGGAAGAGAAGAATGTCCATGTTCGGTCAATCCACGACTGTTTTTTTCGTTTTGAACGAAGCTCTGCTTCTTCATAACGCATGTCCAGTTGCTTATATTCCTGCATCATCAATTCCCCCTCGATGCGTTACTCGTTTGCTTTTTTAATCATTTCTTCCAACTTTGCCTGATCAATTTCACCCTCATACTTTTCGACGACTTCGCCTTCTTTATTAATGATGAATGTGACCGGTAAGTTATAAATGCCGTACGCTTTCTCGACGGAACTGTTCGTATCCATCAAAATCGGATAGTCCGTTCCACCAATTTCCTTGATGAAGCTCGAGACGCGAACCGGTGTTTCGCCGACATTGACGGCTACAAAATTGACATTTTCATCTTGCATCATGCTGTAGTTGTCGTTAATTAATGGCATCTCTTTTTTACACGGTTCACAAAACGTGCCCCAAAAATTAAGCAAGAGTCCTTTTCCAGCATACTCATCCATCGAGTGTTGTTTCTCACCATACAAGTCGACGAGCGTAAAGCCAGGTGCATCGTCTCCCGCCATGACACGACCATTTTTATCCCGTGTCGCTTGATCGACGAACTGCATGATGACGACCGCACCAGCAAACAAGACGATCGTCATGATCATCAGTCGCCAGAATGAGCGTTTCTTCTTTTTTTGTTTAGCGGCTTCGAGCCGCTCTTCCGGGTTTTGCTTCGTTTTTTTCATGTTATACCGCCTCCACCCATATTGTACTTGAAATCGCTTAAATGTTGAGACAATGTGAAATACGTTAATTGTTTTGTCACAAAAAAAGAAAACTCAACCTATAGGATGAGCTTTCCGCTTTACAAATTAACGTTTTTTTGTGTTCTTACGTCTTTTCGTAGGTGGCGCGACGGGATCCGCTAGCTCACGCAATTGATTGACTTCTTTTTTTGAAAGTTCACGCCAGTCTCCTGAAGTGAGTCCAGCTAACGTCAAGAATCCGAATTGCTCCCGCTTCAACTTGATGACTTCTGCGCCGAGTGTTTCGACCATCTGACGGACTTGACGGTTATGTCCTTCGTAGATGACCATCTCGAGGATTGCCGTATTCTTTTTCTTGTCGACATCACGCATTTCGACGCGTGCTTTGCCTGTCTTGAATCCGTCCGGTAAGACGACCCCCTTTTCCAGACCTTTGACGTGGTAATAATCCGGCACGCCTTTGATTTTAACGATGTAACGCTTCGGTACTTTGTATTTCGGGTGCAGTAAGAGGTTTGAAAATTCACCGTCATTCGTCAATAAAAGTAAGCCGCTCGTATTGTAGTCAAGACGACCGACCGGGAAAACACGATGGCCCGGCGGCACAAGATCAACAACCGTTTTACGTCCCTTATCATCTTCAACCGTCGAGACGACACCTGTCGGCTTATACAGCATATAGTAGACATGCTCTTCCCGTTCGAGCTTGACGCCGTCGACTTCGACTTCAGCACGTCCGCCGACTTTCGTTCCAAGCTCTGTGATGACTTTTCCGTTGACCTTGACGCGACCTTCTGTAATTAATTCTTCTGCTTTGCGTCGTGATGCGACACCAGCTTGTGCGATAATTTTTTGTAGACGTTCCATTAATTTATTCTCTCCTCTAGTGACGGTTCATTCCTGAAAAATAGATCGCCATCCGCTTCGAACGTTTCTTCGAATTCGAGCGGAGGTAACTCCTCGATACTATTGAGACCAAAATGGTCCAAGAAATGATCGGTCGTTTTATACAATTTAGCTCGCCCGACGCCTTTCGCGCGTCCAGCTTCTTCAATTAACCCTTTTGCACTGAGCGTATGAATGACACGCTCGGTCTTGACGCCGCGAATGACTTCGATGTCTGCACGCGTGACAGGCTGCTTGTAGGCGATGATGACGAGCGTCTCCATCGCAGCACGAGACAAACTGTCTTCCGCGAGTGATCCCGCGTAGGCTTGAACGTACGGTGACATCTCTTTTCGTGTCACCATCTTAAAGACGCCACCGGACTCAACAATTTGAAGGACACGTCCTTCCGACTCAAACAATTGCTGGACCGCATGCAGTTGTTCGCGCGCTGCTGCTTCACTGATTTCAAGCACTTGGCTCAGGCCACGTGGATCGATGCCATCATCTCCGACGACAAACAATAGACTTTCAATGATTCGATCATACGCCAATCGGATTCTCCTCCTTCGCCAAGGTCCGTAATAAAATATCGTCGTTCATCTGCTCGCAAGCAATAACCCGTTGTTTAACGAGTTCAAGGACAGCAAGAAAACTGACGACAAGTTCTTCGACTGTCGGTTGTTCCGTAAAGAAGCCAAAAAAGGTCGTCCGTTCTCGCGACAGTACATATTCTGATACATGAACCATCTGTTGCTCCAGTGTCCGTTCCTCACGTTTGACCGTCTTCGACCGTCTCACTTTCCAGGCAACACGTTGTCGCATTTTTTCATAGGCACGCAACAAATCACTAAATGATAACGTTCCGTTATAGTCATTTGTTTCTGTATCCAGATAACGCAACAGGTCTTCCGGTTGTTTTGAAAAAAGCTCGAGTCGTGCTTCTTCCTTTTCCTTCAACACAACCGCTGCTTCCTTATACGCTTTGTACTCAATCAATTGTTGAATCAAACCTTCTCGCGTCGGCTCCTCATCAAAATCAGGAACCTCCTCGAACTCCGATTGTTCAATCGGTAACAGCTGTTTACTTTTCAGTTGCAAGAGCGTCGCAGCCATGACAAGATATTCACTAGCAACATCGAGTTCAAGATGCTGCATAGCTCGAATATAGGACACATATTGATCCGTCACGATTGAGACGGAAATATCGTAAATGTCGATTTCTAGTTTCCCAATCAAGTGTAACAGTAAATCCAAAGGGCCTTCAAACGCATCCATCTTCACACTATATGATTCCATGATTCTCCCTGCCCATCAACGTTTTTTGCGCCTTATTATACCATACATCGTTACTGTTCGACTATGCTATATTAAAAGGAAAGGAGGTGCTCTCATGCACCCGATCGAACAATTTACTTTCGAATTCAATATACAAGAAGATTACTTCGAATGCCATGAAGTATTAGAAGAACTGTGGCAAGCCGGCAATCGGACGGACGAATCACTCGTCGCTTTGATTCAATTAGCCGTCGCCCGGTATCATCACCGGCGCGGTAATGTGACCGGCGCGATGCGGACCTATCCGAAAGCCTTTCAAAAAATCGAACGGCATGCAGCGTCAATTACCCAACTCGGCATCGATGCCACGCAACTGCTTACGTTAAAGTCCGCTTTTATGGAGCCGGAATACCGGAGAATCCATTTACCAGTAGACGAAAGACTCGAACAACGAATGAAGACCCAATCACTCGAACCGCTTGATCGAACCTTTTTAATCGACAAACACCGGTTACGAAACCGGCAAGACGTCATCGACGCAAGGCAAGCCGCACTTAAAAATCGCGGGAAATGGAAAAACCGGCCCTGAAATAAACGGACCGGTTTTTTTCATTGATTTTTCCACTTTTCAACAAGACGACTTGTTTCTTCAGTCGAGCCGATGATATCGAGACGCATCATCTTCGCCGCAGCGTCGAGTAATGTGTACGACATCCGCTCCCCGCGGAACGATGGAGACAATGCGATGTGGCTCAATTCAGCGTGGCCATCCACTAATTGAAAACCGATCACTCCTACGAAGTCTTCATCCTGTTTGTAAAGATACAATTGACGATCTTCTTCTTGTTCATAGGCTTGAACCGTTTCAAGCAAATACTTCGGATCCTTCACTTCACACGAAAAGGCGATTAACCCCATCGCGGTCCGTTCATTCAGCTTCTTATATTTTACTAGCATCTGATTCTACACCTTCCTAATTTCAACAACTCTCAGGACCATGAACGACTGAGACTCATTTATTCTACACCTTATCGGCTAGAATTACTTCATTTTTTTGTCGAGAAGGACAAAAAGAAGGAGTGAATCACTTCACCCCACCTTTTCCGAATTATGACTTCGACTTTTCTAACACGGCGATGAATTCACGCATATAGTCAGGTAGATCGGGCGGTCTCCGACTTGAGACGATGTGTCCGTCGACGACGACCGGCTCATCGTGCCACACTGCGCCCGCATTCGTCATGTCGTCTTTAATCCCCGGGGTACTCGTGACGTTGACACCTTTGAGTACATCTGCTGAAATTAAAACCCATCCCGCATGACAGATTTGACCAATCGGCTGTTTTTGTTCGTCGAAGTGTCGGACCATTTTCAAGACCGAATCAAACCGCCGTAATAAATCCGGTGACCAACCACCCGGAACGAGAATCGCGTCGTAGTCTGCTGGATTAATGTCAGCAAACGCGATGTCGGAGACGATTGGAACACCGTATTTCCCGATATACTTTTCATTTGCTTTCTCACCCACGATGTCGACCGTTGCCCCTTCTTCACGTAACCGGTGGACCGGGTACCATAACTCTAAATCCTCAAAATCATTACTGACGAGTTGAATCACTTTTTTACCTTGTAAACGCATCATGAAACGCCTCCTGAAATTCTATTTGTGCCTTATTATCTGTTCCCTTAGTCTAAAAAACAAAAACTCCCCTTCTAGTTGAAGAGGAGTCAGACACTTATGCTTCTACGCGAATTTCTTTAATGCCTGCGCCTTGCTTCATTTTTTGAGCATGCTCAAGTCCTGAAGTGACTTGTCCGAAGACTGTATGCACACCGTCAAGGTGCGGTTGCGGCTCGTGAACGACGAAGAACTGACTCGAACCTGTGTCGCGACCAGCGTGCGCCATCGAGAGTGAACCTGCTTTATGTTTGTGCGGGTACGAAGTTGACGTTTCACATGGGATTGTTTTCCCAGAACCGCCTGTACCGTTCCCGATTGGGCAGCCGCCTTGTGAGACGAAGCCCGGGATGACACGGTGGAAGTTCAATCCATCGTAGAAGTTCGAGTTCGCAAGGCTCTCGAAGTTTTCTGTTGTAATCGGTGCATCGTCGTTAAAGAGTTCAAAATCAATTTTATTTCCGTCTTCTAATAAGATATATCCAGTTTTTTGCATTGTATACCAACCTTTCGCGCTTTTCAGCTAATGGTGTTCGTCACAAGCAACTTGTGACTCCATGGAACAGTGTACCAAATTTTTTCGGAAAACGCAGGTTTTTTACTCAGTTGACGGCAGAATCTACTATTTCAATTTCAATTTCATCACCGACACGAACGGAAGCTGTTACACCGAGTGGCAATGTCAGAACCGGATCCGTATGACCGAAGTCAGCGTCGAGGACAATCGGGAAGTCGTAGCCGCGTGTTGCCCGTAAAATGATGTCTTTCAATGTAAAGTCCGGATCAAAATCGACCTGACTCTCGAACCGGCCGATAACGAGTGCTGAAATCTCATCATACACACCAAGATGCCGCAACTGTGTAAAATAACGGTCGATCGTTTCCGGTGTTTCGCTTCCGTCATCTTCGAGCATCAAGACAACATCTTCGAAAGACGGCATATACGATGTACCTGCAAGTAACAAGAGTGTGCCACAGTTTCCGGCAAGAATCGGTCCTGTCCCCTCGCCTGTACGACCAATCAACATCCCCGCATTCGGTTGTCGTTTTTTCGGACGGTCGTCATGTACGTCCCAGCGGAGTACTTCATCCGTCCACTCGGATGAGGCGACGATTTTCCCAATCGGTTCCGTCTGCATCAACGTTCGCTTGAACGACTGTTCAGTATAGTCGTCAAGACCGTCCAGTAGACCGAACTGCGGCAAAATCGCCGGCCCTAAAAACGTCGTCAAACCTGTTTTTGCATAAATCGCAGCATGCAGTGCCGTGATGTCACTATAGCCGAGTAAAATTTTCGGGTTGTCCCGAATCAAGTCATAATCGAGCTCATCTAACAGCTGATGCGAGTTGAAGCCGCCGATCGTCGCGATGATCGCTTTGACTTCCGGATCGCGAAACGCCATATGTAAGTCTTGCACCCGTTCGCCAATCGTTCCTGCCGTATGACTATGGACTGCCGTCGCATTCGGCATCACAAGGACCTGAAAGCCCATCCGTTCCAATGTTTCAATGCCGCGTTGCAATCGGCGCGGCACGTAGGCTGCAATCGCTGATGCGGGTGACACGATCGCGATTGTATCGCCTTCTTTTAATCGAGCTGGTTTCATCTTTTTTCCTCCTTCTTCTTTTGGAAAAACCTGACTTTCATCATAACAAAAAAAGTAGCAAATTGGGAAGAAGACCCAACTTGCTACTTTACATGATTTAATCGATGACAGCGTGAACGAGCGGACGTTCTTCCGGTTTCGTTTCACTGATATGATACGCATGATCCATTTTCTCAATTGCTTGATCAAGCGTTTCTTTATTCGAACGAAGTGTCGCGATGACATCGCCGACTTCAACACGATCGCCGACTTTTTTCAATAACGTGACGCTTGCTGCATGATCGATGACGTCTGTTTTCGTCGCTCGGCCCGCTCCAAGAATCATCGCTGCGACACCAACTTCATCGGCGATGATTTCAGAGACATAACCTGCTTTTGATGCCACGAAGTCTTTTTGGTATTTCGTTTCAAGTGCTTTTGACATATCGTCAACGAGTGACGCGTCGCCACCTTGCGCTGCGATGAACTTTTTAAAGACGTCGAGTGCTGCACCGTTCGCGAGGCGTGTCTCGAGATCGGCATACGCTTCGTCGAACGTCGGGTAGAACTCACCAAGGACTGCCATATGTGAGGCAATCGTCAAGGCGATGACTTTCAAGTCACGCACATCTTTACCTTGTAAGACTTCGATTGCTTCTTTGACTTCGTTTGCGTTCCCGATTTCGTTTCCGAGTGGCTGATCCATGTCCGTGATGACGGCAATCGTTTTCCGGTTGACACTTTTCCCGATTGAAACCATCTCTGTCGCAAGTGCTTTCGCGTCCTCAAACGACTTCATGAAAGCACCTGAACCCGTTTTAACATCAAGAACGATGCTATCAGCGCCGGCCGCAATTTTTTTCGACATGATTGAACTTGCAATCAACGGAATCGAATTGACTGTTGCTGTCACGTCACGTAATGCGTAAAGTTTTTTGTCAGCAGGTGTTAAGTTCCCGGTCTGACCGATGATTGCCATCTTGATGTCGTTGACTTGGCTGACGAAGGCTTCTTCCGATAATTCAACATCGAAACCAGGGAAGGCTTCCAATTTATCGATTGTTCCACCTGTATGACCAAGACCGCGTCCGCTCATCTTCGCAACCGGAATTCCGATTGACGCGACGAGTGGTGCAACAATCAGACTGATTTTATCGCCGACGCCGCCTGTTGAGTGTTTGTCGACTTTTTTGCCGTGAATCCGTGATAAGTCGATGACGTCACCTGATTCGACCATCGCCATCGTCAAATCTGCGATTTCACGATCTGACATCCCTTGATAAAAAATGGCCATCGACATGGCTGACATTTGATAATCCGGAACGTCCCCGTTCGTGAATCCTTCGACCATTGCTTTAATATCGGCTGTTGGTAACTCGCCGCCGTCTCGTTTCGTTGCAATCAAATCTACCATACGCATAATCTATTTCCTCCTCTAAGGTGTTGTTACATTTTTTTGATCGAACCACGAACGAGCGACAGGAAGTGTGCCCGGACCCGTTCCGTCGTTTCGATGACTTCATCGTGATGGAGCGGCTGATCTAAGATACCTGCTGCCATGTTTGATACACATGAGATTCCGAGTACGCGCATGTCTGAGTGACGTGCGACGATGACTTCAGGAACCGTCGACATGCCGACGACATCTCCACCAAGCATCCGTGCCATTTTGACTTCAGCCGGCGTTTCATATGTCGGACCGGTGTTGCCGAAGTAAACGCCTTGACGAACATTGATTCCGAGCTCATCTGCCGTCGCTTGGGCAAGTTCCAGTAATTCTTTATCATACGGCTTCGACATGTCCGGGAAACGTGGTCCCATCTCATCGACGTTTTTTCCGATCAACGGATTCGTTCCGAAGAAATTGATGTGATCTGTGATCAACATGAGATCTCCCGGTTCGAATGCTTCATTACAAGCACCCGCTGCATTCGTCACGATTAATGTTTCGACGCCGATTGCTTTCATGACACGAACTGGGAATGTGACCATTTCCATCGAGTAGCCTTCATAGAAGTGGAATCGTCCTTGCATCGCGACGACTTGTTTGCCTTCGAGCGTCCCGAAGACGAGTTGTCCCGCATGTCCTTCCACTGTCGAAACAGGGAAGTTCGGAATATCGCCATACGGAATCGCGATTGGATTTTCAATTTCATCAGCCAGTACGCCGAGACCTGATCCGAGAATCAAACCGATTTCCGGCTTTGCCTGCATTTTACTTTCTAAATATGAACGTGTTTCATTCCAGTTGACTGTCATCCAAAATCGCTCCTTTGAAATTAAAGTTCTGTTAAAAAGCTTTTTCCGTGTGCCGGCATTTTAACACCGAAGTTTGCAGCAACCGTCGCTCCAAGATCAGCAAATGTTGCACGCGTTCCTAAATCGTTTGCGACACCGCTCTTTTGGTACGCAAGAAGCGGGACGTACTCACGCGTGTGATCTGTTCCAGCGTGAATCGGATCGTTTCCGTGGTCAGCTGTAATGATTAAGAGATCATCTTCTTGCATCCGCTCGAATACTTCCGGGAGACGTGCATCAAATTCTTCAAGTGCATCCCCGTAACCTTGCGGGTCACGACGATGTCCGAACAAGGCATCGAAGTCAACAAGGTTCAAGAAGCAAAGCCCTGTGAAGTCACGTTCGAGTTGACCAACGAGTTGGTCCATTCCGTCCATGTTCGATTTCGTACGAATTGCATCCGTCACACCTTCACCGTCAAAGATGTCAGCGATTTTACCGAGCGAAATGACATCGAATCCAGCTGTCTCAAGCTCATTCATGACAGTCCGGTCAAACGGTTTTAAGGCATAGTCGTGACGGTTCGATGTCCGAACCCATGCGCCTTGCTCCCCAAGGAATGGACGTGCGATGATGCGACCGAGCATGTATGGATCGTCGCGCGTGATATCACGTGCATATTCACAAATCCGGTAAAGTTCTTCGAGTGGGACGACTTCTTCGTGAGCTGCAATCTGTAAGACAGAGTCAGCAGATGTATAGACGATCAATGCGCCCGTTTCGACGTGTTCTTGACCAAGCTCATCTAAGATTTCCGTACCAGAAGCTGGTTTGTTACCGATGATTTTCCGACCAGAGAATGCTTCAAGACGGTCAATCAAGTCAGCCGGGAATTTTTCAAAGACACGGAATGGTGTATCGATGCGAAGACCCATGATCTCCCAGTGTCCCGTCATCGTATCTTTCCCCGCCGATACTTCTTCCATTTTACCGTATGATGCGATTGGTGCGGCATCAGCCGAAACACCTTGAACGGCTTCAATATGCGCGAGACCAAGCTTTTCCAGGTTCGGAATATTCAAGCCATTCATATGCTCTCCGATGTGACCAAGCGTATGTGCTCCTAAATCTCCAAATTGTTCCGCATCGGGTGCTTCACCGATACCAACAGAATCCATGACGACTAAAAATACACGTTTGAATTGTTGTGCCATTTGTATTTCCTCCTAATACGTACTGTAATGAACGACTGCCCTAATGATTTTCCCACAAACCGACTAGACAAAACGCTTCATTTGTCTGAAGTCAGACCTTTGTTTTATAAGGAACATCATGCACGTGGATGATGATTCTTATAGACTTCATGTAACCGACCTTTGTTGACATGCGTGTACATTTGCGTCGTCGACAAGTCGGCATGACCGAGCATCTCTTGGACAACCCGTAAATCTGCACCATTTTCAAGTAGATGAGTAGCGAATGAATGACGGAGCACATGTGGCGTAATCTCTTTTTCAATACCCGCTTCTCTTGCACGTCGTTTAATCATCTTCCAAAAACCTTGTCGCGATAACCGGCTTCCCCGACTATTCAAGAAGACATAATCCGTTTGCTGGCCCCCTAAACTGTTTCGTGCTAATTCGAGATAGGTCGTGACGCTCTCAATCGCTGTCGTGCTGATTGGAATGATTCGCGTTTTGTTCCCTTTCCCAAGACACGATAAGTAACCGAGTTCGAGCTGCAGATCGTTTAACGTCAACTGTAGCAGTTCACTGACCCGCATACCGGTACCGTATAACAGTTCAAGCATCGCCGCATCCCGTCTGACGAGCGGATCGTTTCCGACCACGGAATCAAGCAACTTAACGACGTCCGTTTGACTCCAGACGACCGGGAGCTTTTTTTCTGGTTTCGGTAAATCCAAATGACGTGACGGATCACTCTCCACTTGACGCTCTTCGACCAAATATTGATGGAACGAACGGATCGAACTCGTCGCCCGTCTGACCGTCGACCGTGACTTTTGAGCGTTCAACAAGCTCTCGATATGGAGCACGATATGATGTCGTGTCACGAATTCAAGCGAAGTCACCCCTGCTTGTTCGAGCGAATGAAGATACTGGTTTAAATCATTTCGATAGGCTGCTGCCGTATTTCCTGACATTTGCCGTTCAATGACGAGATAGTTGATAAATGCTTCCAGTTGTTGTCTCACTGAATTCATCCTCTTGGCTTAAGAAATCGCTTACTTTCCCATCATATCAAAGGTGTAAACCGTTGTGAAGAGGTCTGACCTATATTTTCAAAAAGAAAAAACCGCCCTGTGTGTGGAAGGACGGTTAGACAGTTTGTGTTTGCGTTTGTTCAAGCGCTTCACGTGCATGACGCTCCTGACAAACACGGCAAACTCCGTGGAAGGTCAAGCGATGATCTTTAATTTTAAAGTGAAACCGCGAGACGATTTCTTTTTCGACATCTTCTAACATATCATCTAAAATTTCTTCGACGGAACCACATTCGATACATACAAGGTGGTGATGCGAGTGACTCGCCCCTTCTTGTCGTAAATCGAATCGAGATACGCCATCTCCGAAGTTGACCTTATCGACGACTTCAAGCTCCGTCAATAATTCGAGCGTCCGGTACACGGTCGCGAGTCCAATATCAGAGTTTTTTTCTTTCACTAATAAAAAGACATTTTCAGCACTGAGGTGATCCGACTCATGTTCTAGCAGGATACGCACAGTCGCTTCACGTTGGGGAGTCAGCTTATATCCTTTACCGCTCAGCTGTTTTTTAATGCGTTCAACACGACTTTCCATCATAGCGCCCCCTTAGGTCGAAACTGATGCTTTTATCATAGCTGATTCTCAATCAATTTTCAAATTAAAATGATTATCAACTGAAAATCAACCAAATTAGAATCATTTTAATGTACGGATGTGCCAATGTTGAATCGCCATGATTGTTTTTGCATCGACAATCGTGCCATTTGCAATCAGTTCTAAGGCCCGGTCAAGTGACAATGTCTGGTTTTCAAGGAATTCATCTGCATCCAGCTGACGTTCACCAGCCGTCAAACCGATTGCTTCATATATATGTACGCGTTCGCTGCAAAATCCCGGTGCCCCGTAAAAATCGAAGACATGTTTCAATTCTTCTGCCGCGTAACCTGTTTCTTCTTTCAATTCTCTTCCGGCACAATCAATTGGATTCTCACCCGCCTCAAGTTTTCCCGCAGGAATTTCAATCGATAGCTGTTCGAATGCTTTGCGGTACTGCTCGACGACAATCAAATCACCTTTTTCATCAAAGGCGATGATGGCGACGGCTCCGTTATGATAAACGAGCTCGCGCACTGATGTATTACCGTTTGGTAAGCTGACGACATGCTTTTCGACATTAAAGACTTTTCCTTCATAAATGACTTCTCGTTCGATTGTTTTTTCTTCCATTCCGAACACCTCTTCCTTCTATAACTATCCGCGCCGTAATTTATTCTTCTTATTCAGTATGCCTGTTATCTGATTCCTGATGCAAGTTTGTTTTTTCAAACTCAAAATATGAAACAGTTCCTCAACAGGGGGACGGAGAAATAAATATGATAAACTGTTCTGTAGTAGCACATATCGAAAGAAATGAGGGATTAGTCATGGGACTCGGATTAGGCACAATGACAATATTAAAACGCGGACAAGAAGAAGCAACAGAAATCCTCCGTACAGCGCTCGACGAAGGGGTCATTCATTTTGACACAGCGGACGTCTACGCGAACGGAGCCGTCGAATCGTTGATTGGACAGACATTTTCGCAAGAAGACCGCAGCCGGATTTTCCTCGCCTCTAAAGGCGGGAACCGAATGAATGCAACGGGAACGGGTTGGACGTGGGATCCGAGTTACGAGTACTTAAAACAAGCATGTCTTGAAAGTCTGAACCGACTCGAAACACCTTACCTCGATCTCTATTATGTCCACGGCGGAACGATGGAAGACGACCTCGATGCATCGATTCAAGCCGTGAAGGATTTAAAAGCAGACGGTAAGATTAAGGCCTATGGTCTTTCTTCTTTACGGCCGAACGTCATTAAGTATTGGCTCGAGCATAGTGATCTCGATTATTTGATGACACCTTACTCGTTACTCGATCGGCGCATCGAAGCACTCTTGCCTTTACTCAATGAAAAAAATGTCAAGGTAGTCGCTCGTGGTCCGCTCGCAAAAGGATTATTGACGACTGAGAGTACGTCGCGCCTCCAATCCGTTGACCAGTTCGAGCAATTTAATAAAGAAAAACTCGAAGAAACATTGAATTTCTTGCAAGACTACCCACTACCCGCGCTCGCTCTCCAAGCAATCGATCAACAAGCCGCAATCGTCCTGCCTGGTGCGTCGAGCGTGTCGCAATTACAGGCCAATCTCAAGGCGATGCGGGAACCCGTCACGCTTGAACAAATCAATCACGTCCTGAAGACATTGCCGGTCCATCCTTATACAGCACATCAATAAGGTTTGAGTTTTAGCAAGCCGGGGAATCCTCTTATTTGTAACGTTAACCCTAGAGGAGGAATTTTATTATGGCACGTATTTTAATCGTTTCAACAAGCGCGGATGACATGAACGGACACGCAACAGGACTTTGGTTCGAAGAGTTTGCTGCACCGTTTAACTTATTTAATGAAGCAGGACATGACGTCACTGTTGTTTCTGTTAAAGGTGGCGACGTCCCAATCGATAAAGCATCACTCGTCAAAGAAATTCTGCCGAAGTTCCAAGACGCACGTAAAGCACTAAAAGATACAGCTTCACTCTCAACAGTCGATCCTTCATCGTTCGACGCTGTTTATTTCCCGGGTGGACACGGTGCGGTCGTTGACTTCCCGAACAATCCACAAGTTGCCGGTGCAATCGAAGCAATGGTCAAGAAAGACGGAATCGTCGCATCTGTTTGTCACGGACCTGCCGCTTTCGCTCACGTCATGATTGATGGCAAACCATTCGTCGAAGGTCGTCAAATCAACGGCTTTACAGATGAAGAAGAAAAATCAACAGGTCTTGAAGAGAAAGTTCCATTCTTACTCGAAACAACGTTGCGTAATGAAGGTGCAACGTTCTTGACTTCAGACGCAGGTAAAGAATTCGCAGTCATCGATGGCAACGTCATCACAGGTCAAAACCCAGCTTCAAGTGAAGCTGTCGCTAAATTGATCGTCGCTAAACTCGCGACTGTCTAAAATTTTAATTGATGCTGAGCACTTCCACTGAACATCAGTGGAAGTGCTCAGCGTGTAGACAAACTTAGATGGAAGATCACTTGAATGTGATTTTCCATCTTTTTTTGCTCTCTCTTTCCTTCCTAATCGTCTTCCTGTGGCAAACATCGCGCCGCTACAGCAAAGCTGCAGGGTCGCTCCTGTTTGCTTTCCACTAGGAAGCGATTAGATTAGAAAGCGAGATTTTTTTAGCTTTCTTTAAGATCAGTGAAGATACTCTGTCGTTTTGGAAACGATTCAAGACGGTCCACCTGAAAGGCGTCCCTTTTCGTCGACTTCTACGGGAAAAAATGCGTCTTTGCGTGCTTTTCTCCCCCCACGTGACGTTGTCTACATGCAAAACAGCACCTCCACTGAACGAAGCTGGAGGTGCTGTTTTCGCTTCGGGTCATTTCCCTTCGTTAAGCGCCCGCTGAAGCATCAGTATTTCACGTTCGGCTGCCGCAACCGTGCGGTCTTCAATAACGAGCTGCTGCTGTCGTGCTTCAAGCTGCTCGTCAAGGTTCGTACGCTCTTCATCGGTAAACGACTGTTCAACCACACGTTCCCGTCGATACCAACGCTTCGGAATGATTTTTGGTGCTGGTCCTGTCTCAATCGTCCGTTCGATTTCATCGAATGCCGCCTGCGCTTCTGCCTGACGGTCTTGAAGCGGACGAATCTGTTGAGTGAACGCCTGTAATCGTTCGTCGACGAAGGGGCGTGTTTTTGACGCCAACATTTCTTTTACATCCATTCGTAACACGTGTTCTGCTTGCTGACGTTGCATATCTTCTTCGTGATCTGTTGGTTCGAGAAGTTCCACACGGTCGCTGTTTTCAGACTCTGTCAGAATGTCTTCGATTTCACTGATCGACAACCACGAGACATGTCGCATGACGAATTGATCGATTAGCCCCGCATCAACATAGTAGTCTCCGACTTCTCCACCTAATTTCAATTCAGCGGCGGCATATGTTGCATGTCGTTTGATGATGTCCTCCGTCTCTTCGTCCAGCCAGTCTTGATAATCTTTAAATACACTCACGTTCTCTACTCCCTATCCCATCACAATCAAACACTCGTTTGACTTCTCTTGATTTCTTCGATTGCCCAGTCACACCAATCGAGGTAATTCAGCATCATCCGTAGACCGTATTCACTCGTCAATGTCTCCCCGAGTGTCGCCCCGTTCTCTAAATGATCTTTTCGCCACACTTGCATCATGTCGACCGCAAATTGATGATGCCGTTTTGATTCTTCAAGGTAAGCGATCGCTTCCTCGAGCGGCAAGAGGTGTAACAACGACACGCGCATTAAGTTCTCATCTTTCATTTTCGGCTTAAATTCACTCGGTGCCCGCAGCCAGGCGACGAGCTCTGTTTGGCCTTTATCTGTAATCGAATAGACTTTTTTATCTGGAAGATCCTCCTGGACGATATGAACACTCGTCACGAGTGATGCTTCTTCCATTTTTAATAATTCTCGATAAATTTGCGTATGGTGTGCTGTCCAAAAATGCGTCATCTGTTTTTTGAACGTCGTACTTAAATCATAGCCTGTCGCTTCTCCCTGGGTTAGCAGTCCGAGCAGTGCGAATCGTAATCCCACTGGCTGCACCTTCTTTCATCAATAATATATATTGTTAATTATCTCAAATTACGTTGCATTACGCCACTTTGTACTTTTTTAAGCAAAAAAAAACTGTAGATCGCTGTCTCATCTACAGTTCCTCCTGTCACATGCTAGATTGTTCAATGCTTCGTTCGACCATCGCCCAGTACTCCGGCGGATGCGGGACGAAGCGGTTCCGCCCGAAACGTTCACCCTCGATGCTGACGACTTCCGTTGTCGTTTCGTCACCTAACGTAGCAAATGCGTCGAATGAAAAAGCGACCAGCCGTTTGACTTCAGTCGCTTGTAAATGATAGTCAGAAATGGCTTGGTTCGATTCCGTCAAAAAGACCTGAGTCCGCTCGCGATCAATGAATCCCGGCAACGTCAGTTCTTCTAGAAAAATACCAACGTGCTCCAACTGATCCATCGCCCGGACGAGTCCGAGCTCTTCTTCGAGTTCACGAACACCATCAGCAACGGTTTCACCGGCAAGTAAATGTCCTGCCGCTGTAATGTCGAGACAATTTGGAAAATCCTTTTTTTCAGTCGCCCGTTCTTGAAGAAGAACGATTCGTTGCTCTCGATTCACGACGAAGCAGTGGAACGTCTCATGCCATAACCCTTCAGCATGTACCCGGTTTCGTGACGCCGTGAATAATGGATGCCCGGCCTGATCCGTGACCATGATTAACTCCTGTTCACTCATCCCAGCACCTTAGAGGCTTGATAGAAGCGCTCGCCTACCGTATACAGTTCTGCAATCAAGAAGACGATCGCAATCCAGATGATTGCACTTGGGAATAACAGCATTGCCGTTAAAAACAAGAACCCCTCCGTCCGTTCAACGAGACCCGGCTGGTATTGGAAGGACTTGATGCCATAATTTTCACTGACTGCCCCAATTGCGAGAAACATCGTCATACCGATGACAAAGGACGCAATTAAAAAGAGCATGACGATTTGTGTTTCCGGAAAACGAAGCGCAATCCCGATCAGCACGGACAACTCGACGATTCGATCTAGTACAAGATCAAGGATCGTTCCAATCGCTGTCGGTTTTTCGCGACGTGCCATCGTCCCATCGACGACATCAAGCATTCCAGAAATCCACAATAAGAGAATCGCAATTCCCATCATGTCATTGTAGACGAAGAATCCTGTTGCCCCTCCGATGATGCCGGAAATGATTGTGACTTGATTCGCCGACAGACCAAGCTTTTTCAAACCGGTCGCCGCTTGGTCGAACACAGGTTGGACCATCTTTCGTGCTCGTGTATCTAACATATTAGTCCTCCTTTCTGACGACATAAACAGTCGTCGCTTCGTCGAACGCTCTTCTTGTCTGAATGACGAGTCGCTCGCCGGTTGCCCGTTCGACTTCATAGAACCGAACACCATATTGGATTAATTCTTTCGTAATCGTAACACGTTCATTCGTTTGATTCGTCGGTCTTAAGACCAACTCGATCGCAGACAGCGGATACCATGTCCCGTCTAAGGCAAGACCATCTCCAAAAAACGGACTCGTCTCGCTTAAAGCAACAGGTCGCCCTTGCTCGATAATGCGTCCTGCCTGCATGACATACACATAGTCCGCCATTGCCATCGCTTCTTCGCGATCATGTGTGACAAGCAACGTCGTCACGCCTTGTTGCTCCGTCAGGCGACGAATCAACGTCCGTAATTCACGCCTCCGCGGCAAATCGAGGCTTGAAAACGGCTCGTCTAATAATAAAAAGTTCGGTTGACTCGCAAGGGCACGTGCTAAGCTCGCACGTTGTTGCTCGCCTCCCGACAGTTGATGGACAAAGTCCGCTTCACGTCCCGGTAACCCGACGCGGTCGAGCCACTCCGAGACTTGTCGGGCGTCCCCTCGCATGCCAAGGCGGATATTCTGCCCGATCGTGAGATGGGGAAACAGTAGCGGTCGTTGAAACAGCATCGTCACTCCGCGTTTACTCGGGACTGTTTTCGTAACGTCACGCTCTCCGAAGTGAATCGTTCCACCTGAGACCTTTTCTAATCCGGCAATCAAGCGCAGTAACGTCGTCTTCCCGCTTCCACTCGGTCCGACAAGCGCAACGCATTGTCCCGAGGCGATGGTTAGATCGATGTCTTGCAAGACGGTCGTTTTACCGAAACGCTTCATCACTTTATTAATTCTTACGTCCATCTAATAACCTCCGAACCCCTTCTATCCATAAGGTAAAGAACAACATTTGCCCTAGATAAATCAAAAATGGTAACCCGATCAACCAAATCGTCGCTTCTTTAGCCGCATCAACCGCATTCCCAGAGTAAAGGGGGAAGACTTCAAGTGCGAGCATCCGAACGACGCCACCGCCGATGAGCACGACGAGTGCATACTGACTAAGTGTGATGACGGTGACGAGCAATGTCACCGATTGTAATGTCGGACGAAGCAACGGTCCGACTAAAAAGAAAAATCGCTTCAAGCGGTTTGCCTCAACAAGGACCGTCTGTTCGAGTAGTTGTTCACCGAGCGCCTGAAATCCGTTCGTATAAAGGCGGACCGTGTACGGAAGTGTCGGTAACAAAAGGACGAGTAACACGCCAAGGAATTGATCAGCCAAACCTAAACGGATCCACGTCAAATAAAGACCGAATGAGAGCAATAATACAGGTAAAAACAGTGGCAGACTAATCAACAACTCAGCCAGTTGAATGATTCGTCCCGTCTGAAAGGCAATGGCTTTCCCTGCCGCATAACCAATTACGTGGTTCAAAAACGTCACTGCTGCAATCATGAAGAGCGTCGTCGTCAACGTCTCGACGATTCGCGGATTTAGAGAAAATGATTTCGGAATGATTCCCAGCAGCGGTGCAACGACGAGACAAGCGATCAATAGCGTAACGATTCGTTGCTTCATTCAATCCGCCCCTTACTGATTCGCTCTGTGATCGGTCGAATCCACCACGTGAAGACGGCTAACATCATGAAGAGCAACGTCGTCAAGACGACACTGATGGCAAAAGCCGTTGGTTGTTGCGACAGGTCTCCTTGCGTATATAAATCAAATACATATACACCAATCATTTTCGGATACGTCACACCAAGCAATGCCGGCACTTCGTAGGCAAATAGAACAAATGCAAAAACGATGAAGCTAGCTTCAAGTGCCGGAAACAAAATAAAAACACCTTTTCCATGCCAAAATCGGCGAATCCTAGATAATCCAAGCAGTTGCCCCAATTCCTCATACCGGTGATCAAGCCGTCGAAAAACAGGAATGAGATAAAAAAAGATGAACGGTGTTTCTTTATATACGTAAGTCAAGATGATACTGAAATGATTCGTCTCATGCGGACCAATCATCGGTACATTACTGAAGTAGAGAATCGCAAGATATGCTGCACCAAGATGCGGGATAAACAGCGGAAGTGCGAGGATTTGTTCCGCCATCCCCCCTCGCCTTGAGAAAAATTGAGCTAAGCCGAAACCGACCCCTAACGAAAGTAACGTGCTACTCAGTGCGACGTACAGACTTAACACAATGCTTTCAAGAAACACGGTATCGCTTAACAATGCACGATAATCGGCGACTGTCGTCATCGATACACTGATGAACAGTCCATAAAGAACCATTCCAGCAATCAAGAAGACAGCGGGGTAAGGATTACCGCGCCACACGTTCCGGCCAATCCTTTCGAATGATCTCGAAGAATTCCGGGTCGAGCTCCGCTCGGACTTTTCCTTCAAATGCATCTGGTGTCGGTGTCGATTTTGCTGCCGGAACATCCTTAAACGCTTGTTGTTCTACTGACGTCAACGTACTTAAATCAAGACTTGTCCCATCTCCCCAGTAGGTCGCGTCATATTTCTTCAACTGCGCATCTGCCGATAACAATTCGTTGATTGCAACGAGCGCCCCTTTTGGGTTTGGTGCGTTAAATGGAACCGATAAGAAGTGGGTCGACGCAATCGAACCTTCTTCTAAGATGAGCGGACGCGTTTCTTCCGGGAAGGTCCCGGACGCTACTTCCTGTTCGGCCCGGCGTTCATTGAAGCCCATCGTGAATGCGACATCCCCCTTCGCATACAATTGATCGAGCTGAGCGAGCGTCTTCGGATAGGTTTTCCCTTCTTTCCAAAGGTACGGCTTTAAATCGTTTAAATAAGCCCATGTCTTTTTAAAATCGCTTTTCGGGTTCTTCAACGTTTCATTAGATTCGACCCCGTACATGACGTGACGGACAAACGTATTTCCCGTGAAATCCGTCACTTCCGGATAAGTGAATTTTCCTGGGTTTGCTTTGACCCAGTCTTTTAACTCGTTTAAGTCCACCGGTGGTTTGGCAACACTGGCTTGATCATAATGGAACGCAAACTGGACTTTTCCCCAGGCCGCTTCGAGCCCTTCCGTCTTCGTCCCACTATCTGAAGCTTGCGCCGCGGCGTCGACTTGCTTGATGTTCGGTAAGACGCGCGCGATGTCACCATATAACAGACCGTCTTTTTTCGCATTTCGGAAATTATCGCCGTTGATCCAGACGACATCAATCACGCCTGTGTCCTTACCGGCTGTTTTTTCAGCACGCAATTTCTGAATGATATCCGCTGTTTCAATCGGCACACGCTTCAATGTGATTTGATGCTCTTTTTTCAACTTGGGTGCGACGTACTCGTCGATATAGGCATTGATTCCGTCATCTCCACCCCACATGTACATCCGGACCGTCGTTTTCGCTGCTTCCTGTTCAATCATTTTATAGGATGAACCTAGCACTTCGTCCTTTGCCGGCAAGTCAGAAGTTGCGCCACACCCGGCAAGCAACAACCCACCGACAGCGATACCGATTACTTTTTTTAACATTTTCATTCCACCCCATCATTTTTTGTCAAATCCGGACTTACCGAGCCATTCAATCAATCGGGGACAAACGGCATATGCTTTCGCTGAAAGTTCCATCCACCACGGTGCATTGACCTCTCGTTTTTGACGCTCGATCGCTCGGACCACCGTTTTTGCAAGCGACTCTTTCGATAACAAAATCGAGGCGACATTCTTTTCATATTTGCGACTGAGATCGGCGCGAATGAAAAATTCAGTCGCAATCGGTCCCGGATTAACCGTCATCACATGAATTCCTTTTGGTCGTAATTCAAGTCGCAATGCATTTGAGAACTGAAGCAGGCTTGCTTTTGTCATGCAGTAGATGGTCGATTTCGGAGTCGGCAGCTTTCCTGCCTGACTGGCGACATTGACAATCATTCCATTCGGACGCAGGAAAGGTAGACACGCTTTTGTCAACCGAACGGGCGTCAGGACATTGATCCGGTGCATAGATTCAATCGTCTCAATCGAGGTATCCTGCAAGAAACTGAATTCTCCGAATCCGGCATTATTGATCAATACATCAATCATGCCATAGTCGACCTGGATTCGTTCGGCTAAATGCTCCGGTGAATGTTCTAAGTCATAGACGATATAGTCAGCATGCAGCTCTCTTGCTAAGCGTTCGAGCCGATCGGCACGGCGGGCAATCAAAATCAAATTCGCTCCTTGCCGGTTCAAGACGCGCGCTAACGCTTCACCGAGACCGCTTGATGCTCCAGTCAAGACAACCGTTTTATTCATTAGATTCATCCGCTAACTCCCGCTTTCGAATAATAAAGAACCGTATCTCGTTTTTCGACTGTAATTTGACCGCTTGCGACTAAATAATCGAGTCGTGCTTTCATTTCACTCATCACGAGCGGAAACGATTTTTTTAAACGATTGCCGTACGTCAACTGCGCTAACTCAAATAACGTCTGCTCTCCCGTCAGATGTTTCAAAAGTTGCTCACCGCGGGCCTTACGTTGGAGCAATCGTTCTTCAATCAAGGATGGAACATCACGGATTGTTTCGCCATGACCGGTATAGGCGATCGTGATTCGTTCACCTTGAAGCTTTTCGAGCGAGCGCATATATGCAAGGACAGGGCGTTTTATATCAGACGCATCTCCTGCTTGCGGCTGTTCAAGTAACGGGTTCGGCTCAATCCGTGCCAGTAAATGGTCGGCTGCAAACAATGTCCCGTCTTGACCGAGAATCCCGATCTGGTCGCTTGCGTGTCCCGGTAGCTCAATCACGCGGTATGTACTTGCCGCCGTGATGGAATCCCCTTCTTTTAGGACATAGTCGAGTTGTCCTTTTCCGAGCCATTTGAGGGCCGACAGATAACTCGGTAGCAACGCTCGTATTTCTTTTGGCACCCCGAACGACATCGCTAAGCGTTGCAAAAAGGCATCGCCACTATTCAAGAAGTCCGTATCCTGTTCTAAATAGGGACGAAGTCGTGCGTGCCCGTAAATCGCAATTCCTTTTTCAGAAAAACGATAAGCCATTCCGGCATGATCGGCGTGGTGATGCGTCACGATTACTTTATCGAGTTCTTCGACAGACAAGCCGATTTTCTGCAAACCCTCTTGCATGGCGTGCCAAGCTTCTGCCGTATCCGGTCCACAATCAATCAAAATATTTTCATTGTCCGTTTTGAGGACGTAACAATTGATATCACCGACTGGAAACGGCGTTGGGATCGGTAGCGTGAAGATTTCATCTTTGCTGTTCACTTGGAATCCCCTCATTTCTCTCACTAGTTTCCTTCATTATAGAGAAAAATGAACCCGAGCCGCAAACTTTGTCTGTCACTCTCTTGCATCCCTTCACTAAAGCATACGTAAACCGTCTGGAATTGGATGCAAAAAAAGCGACCTTTCGCAGAATGAAAGGTCGCTCGTTTATTGCAAATTTTATTTTAAATTAAGGACAGTCAGTTTATCACGCGTCATCGAAGCAAGACTTCGTCCGACACCCTGCACACCAAGTCCAGATGATTTAACGCCGATGAATGGGAAGTGGTCTGGGCCACGTTCAGTCCGACCATTAATTTGAACAGAACCTGTTTCAAGGGCATCCGCTACAGCAAAAGCTGAATCAATGTTTTCCGTAAAGACACTTGCTTGAAGACCGTATTCCGATTCGTTCGAGTACGCAATCATCTCTTCGACTGAGCTGACACGAATGATTGGTAAGACGGGTCCGAACGGTTCTTCCCAAGCAACACGCATGTCACGTGTCACGTTGTCGATTAGTGTTGGTTCAATCAAGTTGTTCGTCCGGTTTCCACCAGTAACGATTGTTGCACCTTGATCTTTCGCATCCGTAATCAAGCCCTCCACGTAATCCGCTGATTTTGTATCGATCAATGGAACTACGACACTGTCGTCTTCAGGTGAACCGACCGTTAACTTCGCGATCCGTGTTGTTAATTCGTCAACGAGCGCATCCGCTTGATGATCTAAGACGAATACACGTTTGATCGCTGTGCAGCGTTGTCCAGAATAAGAGAACGCTCCACTGATGATGTGATCCGCTGCTAATGAAAGGTCCGCGTCTTCTAAGACGAGTGCCGGGTCTTTTCCACCGAGTTCAAGTACAAGTGGGATCATCGCTGATTGGCGAGACAAGTGACGTCCCGTCCCTGTACCACCCGTGAAAGTAATCATATCAATTCCTGGATGTGCTGTTAAATAGTCACCGATGACTGATCCCCGACCTGTCACGACGTTAACGAGACCTGACGGAAGACCTGCTGCGACGAGTGCTTCAATCATCAAGATTCCACTGATTGAACCTTGTGTTGCCGGTTTGAAGACAACCGCGTTTCCTGTCATCAACGCCGGTGCAAGTTTTGCTGCCGCTAAATTGACCGGGTAGTTAAATGGTGAAATCGCAAGGACGACGCCGAGTGGCGCTTTTTTAATGACTGCAAGTTTTTTGGCACTCCCACCTGGGAATGAATCGCCTTGCATCATTTGACCGTCAAAACGAAGACCTTCTTCTGCTGTATACCGAATGATTTCCGCAGTCCGCTTCACTTCTTTAACGCCATCTGCACGTCCTTTACCCACTTCACGCATGATGACTTCGCCGATTTCGTCAGCGCGTTTTTCAAGTTCTGTTGCCCATGCATGTAATAGTTCAGCACGTTTGTTTGCTGGTTGTTTCGCCCAAGTCGTTTGTGCCGCTTTTGCTGAAGCAATCGCACGGTCGACTTCTGGTTTCGTCATCGCTTGTACACGACCAACGAGTTCTTCTTTATATGGTGAAGAGATTTCGATTGTCTCTTTTGATTCACTCTCATACCATTGTCCATCCAATAAAAATGTATACGTTGTTTTTGTTGTATTCATTCCACTCTACCTCCATATGTTTTTTCTCTCTGTCACTTCAGTGTGTGGCTGCATAGCTATTGTAAACAATTGGTCAGACAAATGCCAAACATTTTGCTTAACATATTATGAAAGCGATTACAATAGTTTTTTTATTGAATTTGATATGGAATGTTTTACGAAATGTGCCGATAACTAGGCAGAAGTGAATGTGCAGGAACGAAAGGGGATAAATCACGTGTACAATCAACACGATATTTTGTTAGAAGCGGGTACGAATGAATTAGAAATCGTCATTTTCCATTGTGGTCCTTATACATTTGGGATTAACGTCATGAAAGTGCGTGAAATCATCGTTCCGTTACCGATGACACCACTCCCAGGAACACCAGATGCCGTCAAAGGATTAATCGAACTACGCGGTGAAGTCATGACGGTCATCGATTTGCCGACTGTCATCGGTGTAGCCCATGACGAAGCGACGGAAGATCGGTTGATCATCTGTGAGTTCAATGGCGAGAAAAGTGTCCTTCGCGTCGATTCTGTCACGGAGATCAGACGTATCTCGTGGGAACAAATTGATACACCGAACGAACTCGCACGTGGAATCGAAGGATTGACGAACGGCGTCGTCAAGACAGGCGATAAGATGATCATCTTACTCGATTATGAAAAAATCGCACTCGAACTGTCTCGTAAAGACATCTTCGCACGTGAAGAAGGACGTCGCGTCCAACCGCGTGACAGATCGAACAAAACGATTTGGATTGCCGAAGATTCAGAAATGCTCCGGACACTCATCATTGAGACGCTTGAAGAAGCAGGATATCACGGCTTAAAATGGTTCATCAACGGAAAAGATGCATTTGACGCCTTCGAAGCAGGTAGCGATTGTGACTTGTTGATCACAGATATCGAGATGCCGAAAATGGACGGACTTCATTTATCGAAACGCCTTCGTGAAGACGACCGGTATGCCGAACTGCCAATCATCGTCTTCTCTTCCTTGATTTCAGATGATCTTCGCCATAAAGGTGAATCTGTTGGGGTCAATGCACAAATTACAAAACCAGAAATCGGTCGTTTGATCGAAACGGTCGATTCATACGTCTTGTAAGACGTTGTTGACGGTTATATCGGAGCTCACTTTCCAGTGGGCTCCGATTTTTCAATTCACAAAAAAAAAAGAAGCGTCCACGAAATCGTGAACGCCGGTTTACTTTTTTCATCAATTACTTGATCGAGTCCGAATTCTTTCCAATAAAAGCATCCAACCAGACTTTTCTGAACTCCACCATAGATTGATCAATGTTTTGCAAAACCTGATTCGCATTTTCAAGCGAACCCGTTTCTGCTTCTTTTTCAAGTTGTTCGAACTCATCTGCCAAATCGTCCGCCGCGACCGAATAGGAGGCACCTTTAAGTAAATGTGCGATTTTTTCTGTCTGTCCCGGATCATTGTTATTGATCGCTTGCTCTAGTTCAGGAAATTTACGATCAAACTGCGCAATGTATGTTTCACCAATCTTTTGTAAAAATACGTGGTCCCCACCGGCGATTGAACGTAATTCCTCTAACTTCTTTTGATTAAAAAAAGGCATCTGGTTCCCCCCTCTGGTTTCATTTTAACATTAAATGTCGTAAAAAAAAATCTGAGAATCATTTACACGCCCTATCTTCTGTCCCTATAATAAGCAAGTGAAGAGCAGGAGGGATAGACATATGTTGACGATTTATCGAAGTGATGTGACCGGGGCAGTCAACGAAATTCAAGAATTCACGAAAGGTTCTTGGATTCATCTTGTCAATCCGACAAAAGACGAAGCCGACCAAGTCATTGCTGCCACAAAGATTCCTGAGGATTTTATCTATGACCCACTGGACGTTGAGGAAAAACCTCGTTTTGAAAAAGATGATGAAGGGCTCTTGATGATTGTCGATGTTCCGTACATCGAAGAAGAGTCATCGGGACGACGCTACAACACGATCCCGCTCGGTATCATCGTGACGTCGAGGCATTTCATCACCGTCTGTTCGCAACAACTCGACGTGTTGACCTTGTTCTCGAACGGTAAATTACGGACATTCCGGACGAATTATCGTTCACGCTTTGTATTTCAAATTCTTTATAAAGTCAGCTCTTCTTACCTTCGTTTCCTTCGTCAAATCGATCGCCGAATGGACGAACTCGAAGATGAACTTCAACGTTCGATGCGAAATCAAGAAATTTTTCAACTGATGAACTTACAAAAATCCCTCGTCTATTTCATGACGTCACTTAAATCAAACGATGGCGTTCTTGATCGCATCATTAAAACACCGAGTCTCGAGAAACATGAAGACGATGAAGATTTACTAGAAGATGTTTTCGTCGAGCACCGCCAGGCAATGGAGATGGCACAAATCTATAAAGATATCATCAGTTCGACGATGGATACGTTTGGTTCCGTCATCTCGAACAATGTAAACTTCGTCATGAAGTTTTTAGCCTCAATCACGATTGTTATTTCAATCCCGACAATGATTTCCGGAATGTTCGGGATGAACGTCCATGTGCCGTGGGAAGGTGAAGTCATCGGCTTTTGGATTGTCTTTGGGATGATGATTTTCTTCTCCGGACTCGCTGCCTTTATTCTGTGGCGGAGACGCTTTTTCTAGCACAAAAAAACCACTCGCTTTTACATGCTGAAGACGTAGCATGTACAAAAGCGAGTGGCTTTTTTAATTGATTTCGACCGTGACGAGACATAAATCATCGGCCTCATCACTTTGATCGGGCTGAATCAAGTGGTGAATGTTTGGTCCTTGTTGTTCGATCAACTGACGGATCGCACTGATCCCTTCGTCAATCCCTTTGCTATACAGCTCCATGAAACCATCCGTATAGAGGTAGATACATCCAGGAGACGTCAAGTCGATTGTCCGACTCGTATATTGTGAGTCCTCAAACATCCCGACTGGCAATCCTGTGTTCTCGAGGGCGATGATTTGATCCCCCATCCGTAACAAACCAGGTGGGTGTCCCGCATTCGCATAACTAAGTTTCATCTCATCCAAGTCGATGTACAAATAAACGGCAGTAAAATAAATTTCCGTTTCATCCCCTGGGAAAAGGCGGCTCATCTGACGGTTCAGTTCTTCAAGTACTTTTGCCGGATCACCGATGCGATGCACGAGTTCAAACAAGATCGAGCTCATCCCCATCGTAATCAACGCTGACGAGACACCATGGCCCATGACGTCAAACAAGATGATGCCATATTTATTTTGCGAGATGCGGTACCAGGCATACATATCTCCCGCTAGTTTTTTAGAAGGAATATAGGTTGCCATGATTCGAATGTCTTCATCTTCGATATTTGCACTCAAAACACTTTGCTGGAGCTTTTGAGCAAGATCAAAATCTTCTTGTAAGACTTTTTCATATCGTTTCCGTGCATCTATCGCTTGTTTTAATGACATCGCATTTCGAACACGAGCAAGCAATTCCGTTTTTCGAATTGGCTTTGTCGTATAGTCTGATGCTCCCGCATCCAGTCCATCCGCGATGTCCTCTTCATTGGAACGACCGGACACGATGACGATTGGCAGTTCATCTAAACCAAATCGTTTTCGGATCAACCGTGTTGTATCAATCCCACTAATGCCGGGCATCTCTACATCCAGTAATACGACATCTAAGTTGTCGATAAAGGCCGGGTCCTCCATCAATTCAATCGCTTCTTCCCCACTCATCGCTTTTACGACATCGTATCCTTCATTTTCAAGCAGTCGCTCCAAAATCATTAAATTCGTAAATTCGTCATCTACGACTAATATACTCATACCGTCACCTCGTTCCTAAACATGTTAATCTGAACATAGTTTATCACATCATGACCACTTTCGTTTAGACGAACGGACAGTTTTCCGTCATACTAAAAGAGAAGAATGAAAGGAGGAATGGATCATGTGGCTCTATGTTGTTTCCATTCTAATCATCGTGTTTGTCTTAGTTGCTTCAATCATCGTCATTTCAAAAGGCTACGGATATAAAGGCAATCAAGACGATATCGAAATTGACTACGATGAAATCAACCGTAAACTGACTGAAAAGCAGGATGAAGAGAAGCAAAACTAAACAACTTTGACCGTCTGAGACCATTTTAACATCGGTGGTCTTTTTTTGTTGCATGAAAAGTGCATGTTTTCCTTTTTTATGACGAGGGTACATATCTATCATGGTCAAATATTATCTTAAGGGAGTGTCTATTCATGGAACCTAATCTACAAAATGATCCACATGCTGCTCAACAAGAACATCCAAATCGTCAATTCGATCAAGAAGCTTCGTCAGGTCGTCGTGTCAATTTACTTACGGGGATGTTGCTAGGAGCTGTCGTCGGCGGATTGCTTACAATGCTGAGCTCAACGAATCGACAAAACACAAAACAAGGACTTAGCGGCGCAAAAGATTCCGTTTCATCATTAGCATCTACTATTAAAGAAGATCCGTCAGGAAAAGCTTCACAAGTCATCGAACAAGTAAAAAGCGCTTCAGGAATCATTCAAGAAGTCGCTGGTGACGTCCAAAATGTGTATGACAAGGTTAACAATGAACTTGATACCGTCAAATCGGATGCTTCTTCTGTAAAAGATACTGCAACGGAAGCTAAGGGTGACCTGTCTTCAATTAGTGAAAAAGTGGTCGAAGCAAAAGACGTGGCGCTTGGAAAAGAAGAAGCCCCACAAAACAATCAATCAGACAATTCACAGCAAAATAAATAAACCGTTTTATCAAAAACCATCATGCTTGTGGCATGGTGGTTTCTTTTAACGTTGTCACAACAATCCATTACTCAAAAAATTTCACGATGATTGCGACACGTTCACGCATACCATATCGCAATACACCAGATAACGGTGTTTTTGCAGGAATCGCATCACTATTCAATCCTACTTTCTTCGCTTCGGTACGAGCACGATACAAATGAAAATCTGACGTCACGATCGAGACTTGATTTTCACCTTTTGGTAATAACGATTTTGAAAAACGTAAATTTTCAGTGGTCGACGTCGATTTGTCTTCGAGCACAAGACGTTTTTCAGAGATTCCTTCGTCAATCATGCCACGGCGCATCGCTTCTGCTTCTGAAATCGCTTCACCCTGCCCCTGCCCACCGCTCAAGATAAAAGTCGTTCGCGGATATTTTTTTCCGTATGCAGCTGCAGCCTGAATCCGGTTTTCCAATATCAGTGACGGTGTTTCCCCTCTGACACCTGCACCGAGGACGATGACAAACGAGTGTTTCCCGTTCGCTGCGGGACGTTTTCCTTCTGCGACAAATAAACCGATACTAAACCAGAAAATGACGAGTCCACCTACGATTCCGGCCACTACAAGCCGATATCTTTTCAAAACTTGTTTGATCCGTTCCATGAGTCATATGATTCCTTTCAGACTGCTATTTTCGATTACATCCGTTTCTACGATGTTTTTCTAAGAAAAGTTTCAATCACAAAACAGGGGCGACTCAAAAATGGGGATGTCTCCCGATTAAAAGGAATCCGGACTTTTTCATCCATACCTCCGGCAAGCACTAAACTATCTTGAACAATAGAAATGACCGATGGTCCCGTGAATCGCGGGAGCAACGGTCATTTGATTAAATGGAGGACGGAAACGTCCGTCACACGGATTGATGTTGGTCCGACTTCTGATTCAGACCCCTTTTGCTAGATTAATTTCCCCAAATTGCTGTCGCATATTCTGGATGATCAATGAATGGATTGCGGTTTTTTTGCCATTTTTCAAAAATGATGTCATTGCGTTTCTTTTCAAATGCATCGACCGGGTCAAGTTTGTTCCACGCTTTTAACGTCGATAATTTTCCGTGAAGTGGGTTTGAGCCATTGTTGACGTTTTCTGACGTCTCTAAGTCGATTTCGCCGCCACCTTCATAACGAACCGCCATATAGAAAATCATCCGCGCGATATCACCTTTGACGCGAGTCGGTGGTTCCCATGAATCACCATCTCGGTTACAATCGCATCCGCTATATTTCGTTCCGCCATTGTCAAAATCAAGGTTCCCACGAGCACTATTGACGACGACGTCTGACGGACGTAAGTGATGCAAGTCTGTCCCTGGTCCCATGCTTGTTCCGAAGTCTCCATGCGATTTTGCCCAGACATGCTCTCGGTTCCATTGACCGACATTCCCACCGTTGCTATTTTTTGAAATGGACTTCCCCGTGTACAATTCGATCACGTTGTTCACATTACCTGGATCTTGATCGGTTTCTTTTAATGCCGTCCAAACCGTGTCATACGAGACTTCCGTATGATTATCGATGATGTCATGCAGTGATGCTTTTAATGCCGCACCCGTTTTCCCCGCTGCCGGCTGATAATAGGCATCGATTGTTGATTGTGACGTTACCGCCTGTGGTCCCGCTACTACCTTTGTTGAATCTGTTTTGGCGATGACCGGCGTGAAGGCAAGTGATCCTAACGCGAGTGTCGCAACAAGTGCCCCACTGATTTTCGACTTCCAGTTCATGCTTTTTCCCCCTCAGGTTAAGTATGGACATGCAATGTCAAACCGTATTACACTCCCATTTTCACATCACTTGTCTTTCTTATGGAAGATGGACGAAAGACCTCTTCTTTTTAGAGGAATCCAGAAATCAGAGTTAGCACAATTGTTCAACGGTTAGAAGGTCCTGTTTTTTAGTGAATCACGAATCAATAAACGATGAATTATTATTTAGAAGAACTATTCTAGAGGCAAAAGTCATGATTATAAAGGATACATAAATAAGGTATGAGGATGATACTCCCCACGTTTCAACTTGCTATAATAATTAATGCAAGCGTTTTCATAATTTGATAGAGGAGGCTTTTTGATGAAACATAAAAGCTTGATTGTCGCATCTCTTGCAAGCGTGACGTTTTTAGTGCCACTTGCGCAACCGATTGCAGTAGGGGCAACAGCAGACAACGGGACGATGATGCAATACTTTGAATGGTATTTACCAAACGACGGGAACCACTGGAACCGTCTAGGAAACGACGCTTCTAAGCTTGATCAACTCGGAATTACATCTGTTTGGATTCCTCCTGCCTACAAAGGAACGACTCAAAATGATGTCGGCTACGGTGCCTACGATCTATATGACCTCGGTGAGTTTAATCAAAAAGGAACAGTCCGGACGAAGTACGGCACGAAAACGCAATTGAAATCCGCCATCGGGCAATTGCACACGGCTGGAATCGATGTGTATGGTGATGTCGTCATGAACCACAAGGGTGGTGCTGACTTTACGGAATCCGTCACGGCCGTCGAAGTCAATCCGGGTAACCGTAATCAAGAAGTCTCTGGCGACTATCAAATCCAGGCCTGGACCGGGTTCAACTTCGCGGCGCGGAGCAACGCCTATTCAAACTTCAAATGGAAATGGTATCACTTCGACGGAACGGATTGGGATCAATCCCGCTCAAAAAGTGCCATCTATAAATTCCGAGGAACAGGTAAGTCGTGGGACTCGAATGTATCTTCTGAAAATGGAAACTATGATTACTTGATGTATGCAGACATTGATTTCGATCACCCGGAAGTGCAGCAGGAAATGAAAAACTGGGGGAAATGGTACGTCAATGAACTCGGGCTCGATGGATTCCGTCTTGATGCCGTCAAACACATCAAACATACGTATCTCGCAGATTGGTTGACGAATGTTCGTCAGACGACGGGTAAGGAATTATTCACAGTCGCCGAGTACTGGCAGAACGATCTCGGGACACTTAAAAACTATTTAAGTCAGACGAACTATAAACAATCGGTCTTTGACGCTCCACTTCATTACAAATTCGAACAAGCGAGTAAAGGCGGCGGCTTTTATGACATGCGCACAATTTTTAACGGCACACTCGTCCAAGATAATCCGACGCTTGCCGTCACACTCGTTGAAAACCATGATTCTCAACCTGGTCAATCGCTCGAATCGACCGTTCAATCCTGGTTCAAGCCCCTTGCTTACGCGATGATTTTAACGCGGGAACAAGGGTATCCATCTGTCTTTTACGGGGACTACTACGGAACAAAAGGCTCATCGAACCGCGAAATCCCTGCCCTCGCGTCAAAAATCGATCCGATTCTAAAAGCACGGAAGGACTTCGCGTTCGGGAAACAAAATGATTACCTCGATAACCAAGACATCATCGGTTGGACACGGGAAGGCGTCAGTGACCGCTCAAAATCAGGGCTTGCGACAATCCTGTCTGACGGCCCTGGTGGGAGCAAGTGGATGTATGTCGGTACGCAAAATAAAGGCGAATTCTGGACAGACATCACCGGTAACAATTCAGCTTCCGTCACGATCAATGCAGACGGGTATGGTCAATTTTTCGTCAATGGTGGTTCTGTCTCGATCTACCGCCAACAATAATTCGTCCTATTTAAAAGCCCCCATCCGGTACCGTTTCCTTTTCAGGAAGGTTCGTGGATGGGGGCTTCTTTTCATTCAGCGAGACCGACACTTTCGCGAATCGATTCTTCCTGTTCAATCGCTTCAAGCAGGAAATGGGCGACATCGGCCCGATTGATTTGTTTCGCTTGGTCGGGTACACCGTCAGCTGTTTGGCGGTACATCCCGGTTAACGGACCATTCATCAAACGGAGTGGTCGTGCGACCGTATAGTCGACGTCTGCCTGTTTCAACAAGTCAATTGCTTGCCGGTGATCACGTAATGGATTCTTTAAGATTTGCTGTGCGAGTAATCCTTGTGCACCCGGTAATTCCTTATCAACACCTGCTGATGCGACGTAACCAATCCGCGTTACACCACTGACTTTCATCGCATTGATGATCCGGACGAGACTTCGTTCTAAAAATCCACTGTAGGCAAGGCTTTCTGTCCCTAACGCCGTCAAGACAGCATCTTGTCCGACAAGCGCCGCATTGACATCCTCTTGGTTCAAGACGTCCCCCGTGACGACATGAAGTCGTTCATCTTTTAGTTCCAACTTATCCGGATTACGGACGAACGCCGTCACCTCATGGTCATGCGCAATCGCCTGTTTGACGAGTTCTTGTCCGGTTTGACCCGTAGCCCCAAAAATAATCAATTTCATGCATAACATCCTTTCCCTTTCAAGATCCACTGTTTGAATGATACCCTTACCGCTTGAAAATGAATCGTCTTCCCTCACCCTTATTTTCAGAAAATTATTTTTATTTATTAACAGTGTATGCTAAAATCTCCCTAAGTACATATGGATATTTTTTCCTTAATTAAAAGAACGACCATCTTTTTTCTTCGATAAAGACAGGAAGTCAGTCTATTCTGCTTTATGCTTTGGAAACTCGTACAGTCACGTCGCGTGAAAAAACGGCGCCCTTCTTTTGGAGGTGTGACGGATGATGTTCCACTATCTCAATACGGACGATGAGGTTCTACGCTTCGAACAACAATTATCACGCTACTCATCACCTTAACCTTGGAGGGATTTCCTATGAAGCTACAACAGTTAAAAGACCAACTCAATTCGATTTATCTCGGCAAACCGGACGTCATCGATCTCTGTCTGACGGCACTCATCGCCGAAGGTCACATCCTGCTTGAAGATGTACCGGGGACCGGGAAAACGATGCTTGCGAAAGCACTCGCCCAAAGCTTCGAGAGTGCCTTCTCCCGGATTCAGTTCACGGCGGATTTGCTTCCGTCCGACGTCATCGGTTCAGACTTCTTCAACTTAAAGACGCAGGAGTTCGAGAATAAACGCGGACCGTTGTTTGCAAACGTCGTCTTGATCGATGAGATCAACCGCGCCGTCCCGCGGACACAATCGGCATTGCTTGAAGCGATGGAAGAACGTCAAGTCTCGATTGGCGGAACAACGTATCAGATGCCGGCACCATTCTTCGTCATCGCAACTCAAAATCCGATCGAGTCAGCAGGAACATTCCCGCTACCGGACGCCCAACTCGACCGGTTCATGGTCGCGATCGAAGTCGGTTATCCGGATTTTGAGAACGAACGCCGCTTGCTGTCTGAGATTTTGACGAACGTCCGCCGATCAGCCGTCGGGATTGCGTCAGGAGGGGACTTGATTTCATGGCAGGAAGAAGCACGACGTGTCCATGCGTCGCAAGACGTGCTCGATTATCTGCTGCATATCGTTCAGGCGACACGGAATCATGAACTCGTTGAAGTCGGTGTCAGTCCACGTGGTGCGATTGCCCTGCTTCGCGCGTCCCAAAGCTATGCTTTCTTGAATCAACGCGACTTCATCATTCCGGAGGACATCAAACACCTTGCAAAACATGTCTTGGCCCACCGCCTGACATTGACACTTGAAGGGGGCATCAAGACGACAAAGGCCCAAGTCTTGTACCATCTCCTTGATGCCATTCCAGTTCCTGTCGAGATTGGGTGACGCGGATGAAAATCGAACGTTCCGTCCCCTTTTGGCTCGAACAAAAATTATTTCCCGTCTATTGCATATTGACATTTTTATTCTTATTCCTCCCCGTCGTCTCGGGACTCGGGTTTCTCTTTGCCGCACTCGCGACGATTCATGTCGTCGTCAACCGGACGGAACGGCAACTCCGCCGGGAAGTCGCTTTAGAATGGAAACACTATGAACGATTGATGTTCAACCAAGAACAAACGGACCTCCAGCTGCAACTTTTCGGACTCGAACTTTTTTCGTCACTCGGCCTTAAGGCCTCCCTCCGTCTCCATGCTGCTGACGGGATTGTTTTCACGACGAGTGACGCGCTCCATCCCCACACGTATGATACCAAACTGGTGTTGACGGAAGAATTGTTTACGATCCCAATCCAGACCGTCAAACGTGGTCCGACGGCACTCGACGAAATCATCTTAACGATTCGTCTGCCCTGGCGGATGGGCGTTTACTTATTTTCATTCGACAGTTATCCGCAGTTCACGGTGCTGCCTTCGTTAACGGCACAAGCGACACCTTTCCTGCTGAACCGCTTACGGATTGGTGATCGTCCGGACCGCTATTCACCATTAAAAAACAAATTGGTCCAGCTTGGATCAAAAGCGTATACGACGGAACCGTCGAAGGACATCGATTGGTACGCGACAGCAAAAACCGGCCGTCTGCAAGCAAAAGTCTATGAGACGAGTAATCAGGACACATTCACCATCGCCCTCAATTTGTCGGGTCCAAGTGGATACGGCTTACATAATCAATCGGAACGCTTCATCGAACAAGCTTCGTTCTTAATCAGTGAGTTGATTAAGGAGGGCTGTAAAGTTGAATTGTTCCTGAACCGTCTCAACGAAGCGAACCACATGACCCACTTGGCGTTAGGTGAAGGACAACCGCACTTGAAGCACGTCCTTGTCCACCTGTCGACGTTATCCGACCGGGATTCCTATATCGCAACAAAACAGTTCGAACGGTATGTCGTGCGTCGAAAACATCTTAACAGTCAGCTGATCCTGGTTGGGAACGACCGGATCCAGGCGATTGGCTGACGATCAAAGAAGGAGGTTTTATCATGGTTTCCCTAGTCATTCGAAAGTCGCTTCAGTTCATCGTATCGTTGGTCGTTTTACTGTGCATCAGCGCCTTACCGGCATTGATCGTCCAGTTACGTCCGAACTTTTCGAATTACACCGATGCGCTCAAACAACAAGTCCTGTTTTTGACTGGTGTCGAACCGATTCTTTATTACAATGTGACCGCACAACAGCTTCGTCCGTTGTTGCCGGACTTACAACCGTTCATCCAGGAGACGCTGCTGATCTTCAGTAGTGCCCTTGTCTGTTCGTTTATCGCCGCACTTGTCTACGCGTTTTTCTTTTATCGCGCGCGTCTGCGGACACGTAACCTGTTGAAGCAGACGACGCGTGTACTCGAGATGGTGCCGGATTTATTTTGGGTGATTTTTTCACAGTACATCATCATCGTTCTTTTTAAGACGACCGGTTTCGATCAAATCGAAGTCGCCGGCGGTTTTGCTGATTCGATCCGTTTCCTTCCGATTCTGACGCTGTCGCTGACGACCCTCTTCTTCTTCATCAAATGGTTGACGGGGCAGATCCAAGAAGAGGAAGGAGCCAGCTATATCGAACTTGCCCGCGCCAAAGGGACACACGCGAATCATTTATTTTGGTCACACTTGATTCCGAACTTGTTTTATCGGTTCTATCTGTTTTTCCGCGCCAACGTCATCACGATTTTATCGAGTCTCGTCGTCATCGAATACACATTCAATGTCCAAGGTCTGTTTCGGTTCGTAATCATGAATCCGCAACTTCCTGTCCTGCTCGTGACGCTCCTCTTGATTTACTTACCGTTCTTTTTGATTGACTTGATTGCTGAGCTTTGTATTCCAAAAGCTTGGAAAGGTGGTGCTGTATGAGACGTGTCTTATTGCGTGATCCGTTCTTTTGGGGCTGTATCCTGATTTTTGCGACGCTCCTCCTACTTAGTGTCGGACATACCATATTTCGTGACGGACAAGTCGACCAAATCTCGAACCGGTACGCGGCGGATGGGACGTTCCTCGCGACATCTCCACTTGAACCATCGCGTGAGCAGTGGTTCGGAACGGACCGGGCGGGCAACGATTTATTCCAAATCATGATTGCCGGTGCCAAGTGGACGATCGGGATTTGCTTTGCCGTCGCCTTCGGACGCATCCTGCTCGCTCTGTTGATCGGCGTGCCGCTCGCCTTTAGGGGTAAAAGATTAAATACGGCAATTCGTACCGTTCTTGACGGCTTTTTAATTTTACCGATTTCCTTACTGGCCTATTTCATTTTGTTGACAGGCTTATTTTTTGCAAGTCCAGAAGACATTCCGTCCTTGTCTTCCCGTGTCCTCTTTGAGACAGGCGTACTGATTTTACTCGGGTTACCTGCCTTACTGATGTATTTAGTCAGTGAAACGCGTCACTTGTTGACGCAAGAGTTCATGGTCGTCGCCCGAACACTCGGTGGCAGTCCCCATTACCAATTTAGAAAGCACATTTGGCCGCATCTTTTACCGACGCTTGCCATTGTTTTCATGCAACAGTTCGTCCAAACGTTGATGGTCTTGATTCACCTGTCCTTGTTCGGGTTATTTTTCGGCGGGACACTTTCACGCTTTGCGAACGATGTTTCACCGACGATTTTTGAATGGTCTTCCCAGTTCGGTTTCTACTTCCTTCAGTTTTCAGCCGTTTCCTGGATCAATCACCTGTTCCTGATCCCGGCAATCAGCATCGCTGCGCTCGTCTTCCTCGGGAACTTGCTGACGAGTCGTCTCGAGCGTGCCTATCGCTTACGACGTGAACAGCTAATCTTCACGGAACCGGTCGCACAGGCAGAAGCCGCTACGACACGTTTGACGAATCCGTTTGATTCTGTCTCACCATCAATTACGAAATAATTATGTAAAATATACTTAGCGCCGTCGTATTCTTTTATATGACGGCGCTAAGTATGTCTTAATTTCTTTTAAACTACTTAATCCCTCTAAAAAACAAGCGTTTGGTCTTTTGCGGGTATAGAAAGAGAGAAGGGACGTGAAAATGATGATTGAAGTCAAGAACTACTCTCAACGCTTCGGAAAAACCGACGTGTTGACAGATGTCAATTTTTTAATTGGTCAAAGTGAAATCGTCGGGCTGATTGGACCAAGCGGTTCCGGTAAAACAACATTAATCAAGTCGCTGATTGGCCTCCAAACCCCGTCAAGCGGAACCGTCACTGTACTCGGGTCACAGCAGCCGTCGTTACGTCAGGCAGAAAAAATCGGCTATATGGCGCAAGCCGATGCTTTGTATGAGGATTTGACGGCACGTGGCAATTTACGCTATTTCGGCAAGCTGTACGGCTTAAAAAAAGACCGCCTCCGCGCCCGGATCGAATCCGTCCTCCAGTTCGTCGACTTAAAGCAGGATGCCGACCGCCCGACCCATCAATTTTCCGGTGGGATGAAGCGCCGCCTCAGTCTTGCGATCGCCTTGATTCATGAACCGACTTTGCTTCTGCTTGATGAACCGACCGTCGGAATTGATCCCGCCCTCAAGAAAACGTTCTGGCACGAGTTCGACCAACTGCGGAAGTCTGGCGTCACAATCCTCGTCACGACACACGTCATGGATGAAGCCGAGCGGTGCGATCGTTTATTATTGATTCAACATGGGCGATTGATCGACGCCGGTACGCCCGCGGAATTAATTCAACGATTCGGCTCAATCGATGAAGCTTTCATCCGAAAGGAGCAAGTCTGATGCAGACACTGACCGTAGCAGAACGTGTCATCTCGCAAATTTTTCGGGACAAACGGACCATTGCGATGATGTTCCTCGCCCCCCTATTCGTTCTCTTTTTATTATCATCAATCCTCGGTTCGAGTTCGGATGAAGTCACGATCGGCACCGTCGACCTACCCGAAACGTTTGACGAGGTTCTCGCATCGAAAACGGCGACGACGACCTATCCGAGTTATGCGGACGGAAAACAGGCGATGGAAGATCAACACATCGAGGCATTGATCACGTACCGGGATGATGCCCCGGAGATTTTGATTGAAGGCGGCGACGTCTCTAAAAATGCCCACGCCATCCAGGTCATCCGCGAAACGTTAACGGCAATCGAGATGAAGCAGGCGACGACAGCGAATGCACAGTTACGCGAAACCGTTAATCAACTGCAACAACGGCTCGAACAATTGACGAATCAAAAATTGACCGTTCCCCCTATCGCCTCACAATCAATGATGGAACCAGATATCCGCTTTTTATATGGAGATAAAGATGCAGAACTGTTTGATCAAATTGCACCTGCCTTGATGGGATTTTTCATCTTTTTATTTGTCTTCATCATCGCCGGGGTCAGCTTTCTCCGTGAGCGGTCCAGCGGGACACTCGAACGGACACTCGCTACTCCGCTCAAACGGTCGAGCATCGTCTTCGGATACTTCGTTGGCTTTTTCTTGTTCGTCACGATTCAAACTGTCCTTATTCAACTATTCATCGTTAATATCTTGAACGTGACACAACAAGGCAACTATTTTCTGTTACTCTTCGTCAATTTATTGACGGCAAGCGTCGCCCTGTCACTCGGACTCCTGCTGTCGAGTTTCGCACGGACGGAATTCCAATTGATTCAGTTCATCCCGCTCGCAATCGTCCCGCAAATCTTTTTCAGCGGTCTATTTGATTTGACGGATGCCCCGACCTGGGTCGAAGTCATCAATCGGCTGATGCCGTTGACCTATGCCGCCGATGCCCTGCAAAACATCATGATTCGCGGGTACGGTTTCCGTGAAATTTGGCTCGACCTTGTGGTCCTTGCCGGATTTATGCTTGTCTTCGTCCTCCTGAACATGCGTGCCTTACGGAAACAGCGGCCGGTGTAAGGGCACTTCGTACAAAGGGAATTGACAATCCATTATTTTCCTTATATACTTTAGTCAAAATTGACCGAAATGAGGCCGTCCAATGTAAATTCATCTAAACTCCTAACCACTAACTAAATATGATTGATGTGGAGGTTTTTTAGATGAACCGTTTTACGACTTTACTGGTCAGCCAGTGGATGGCGAATGCGGGGGACGCGCTCTACATCGTCGCCCTCATCGCTACCTTGTATCAACAAACAGGACAGGCGAGCACAGCTGCGCTCTTTCCGATTGCCGTAACGGCAGGCATGACGGTCAGCGGCTTCTTTTTCGCCCGCCTTGCGAAGCAGATGCCCCATGCAACGCTTTTGTTGCTCAGCCAGCTCATGAAGACCCTCTCGCTCGTCTTGATCGTCCTGCTTGATTTACCACTCGTGGCGTTGCTCCTTCTCGTGGTTTGGATTGCCTTTCTCGACGGCTTTGCCCGACCGATTGAAAGTGCCTTTATTCCGCAAATCACGACCGATTTCCAAAAAGCAAACAGCATCGTCCAAGGAACGAATCAAGTCGTCCAACTGATCATGTGGCCGCTCGGCGCGATTTTAGTCAGTACAGGGTCGCCCCAGTCCGTCTTATTCGTCTCATTGCTGCTTTTTCTTGTTGCAAGTATCGGAACGGCGCTATTTCGTTATCAAGTGCGCTCCCTTCAAGGGTCTGTGGAAGAAGCGGACGAGGAACCGACGTTTCGTTCAAGTTTGCAGTATACCCGGACTAACGTACCGGCCCGTTTGAATACGGCATTGCTTGGCATCGATGCTTTCGCGAGTACCGCCTGGATTTCTGCGTTATTCCTCGTCTACATCGCTACGCACCTGCATGTGTCGGACAGTTGGTGGGGCATCTTGAATGCATTTTATCTGCTCAGCATGATTGTCGGGAGTTACCAGATGCTCCGACGCCGAAAGCAACGTTCACTGCTACAGTTCAGTGTGTTGCTCTCGATTGTCGCGACGCTTCTGTTTGGTCTCGCTCCGTATGTTGTAGTCGCCTTGATTGCTTGCGTCGTCCAGGGCTACGCCAGTCAACTCCGGGCGATAGAATTAAATACACGGCTTCAAGCAGATACCCCAATCGCACGGTTACCTTACGTTTACAGTGTTCAACAGACCGTCTATACGATTAGCTTTTGTCTCGGGAGTCTCCTGTTCGGTCTTCTCGCCGATTGGCTGAGTATCGAAGTCGTCTATCTCATCGCGAGTATAATCGCGTTGTTAATGATTCGTCCGGCCCGGCAATTACGCAAGCAAGTAGCAACCGAACGGACGCAACAGATTTCTTAAGCAACGGTTCGTTATACAGAAGTGGAGCTGAAGGGATGTGTTGGAGATTCCTTGGTTTTTCCCAAACGTTTTTCTGCACACAATGAAACGCCGCTGATTCCGTTTTTCATACGGAATCAGCGGCGTTTTCGATATCTTCCATGACGACGAACACCATGTTTTAAGCAGGCCTTCCCATGTAGCCGTCAAATCGACGATGGCGTCATTCCCATCGTTTGCTTAACCACGCAACGTATAACCAAAGGACGAACGACACGAGACACAGATACACATACGCTATGTCCAAACTCGCCCGCTCACTGATGAATCCGAACCCGAGACCGACGATGATGATCAGCACGCTCTCTAGCCAGGAAGCAATGGAAACGATTGTTGCCCGCTCTTTTGCTGACGCATAAGTTTGCAAGAGACTACTCGTCATCGGCTCCGACTGACCGTATAACAGAAACACCATGAACAGGAAGAGGATACTTGCCATTCCCGTCAAAGAAAAACTAATGATACTTACGAAAAAGACGACTAACATCCCGTTCAAGTTTACCTTCAACGAACCCTTCTTCAATGCGGGCAACAGGTTGCCAACGCCTTGCGCTACCATAATTAAAATGAACACGAGACCAAATCCAGTCACGGGAATGCCACGATCACGCATTGACAATTGCCAAAATTCTTCGATGAAATTAATCGTCGTCCCGAATAGGACACTAAATAGAAAAATCCGGATCAACATGGGGCGTGTTCTCAGTTCTCGCCAAACGAGACGAAGTGGACGGGCTGTCGATTCTTCAACCACGAGTCGCGTTTCATGTAACGTCAGGCTAACCAGTGTCGCACTCATTAAACTGATGAGCGAAATCTTGTAATGAAATTCAAACGCAGTGGACTGCGTCAACCAACTGCCGGTGAGGGCAGCAAGTCCCGCTGTCATGAGGCTGACTGCATTCAGTCGACCAACTGTCCGTTCGAATCGCTCGACTCGACCGACTTGTTCAAGCGTCTCAAATAAGAAGGCTTCTTCTGTCCCGCTGATCGCAGCAGCCCCGACCCCTGCGAGTACCATCGCACCTAAAAAAGCAGTCAACGTATACGCGTTTAATAGAATCGCGAAGGATAGACATTCTGCCATCATCCCGAAGACGAGAAACCACTTTCGCCCGAAGCGATCGGTGGCTCGTCCGAACGGCAACTCAAGCGACAATTGAGTCAAAGCGAAGACAATTTCTGCGTAAATCACATCGAGAACACTCATTCCACGCGCTTCCCAAAACAACCGCTCAATCACATAAGCAGGTACGAAAGCTGTTGCAAAACGCATCATATATAATTTACGGACGTTCGCTTGAATCGCCGTTTAACAAGGAGGGCGGATTGTACGCATCAGTCAACATCCTCTCTTATTTTTTTAAAAAAACCGTTAGTTTCCATTTCCCGATTTCAAGCAAGTTAATCCCATGTCCGTGATTATATCGTAGATAGACAAACCCCCTACGCCGTATAGACGCAGAGGGTTTCCTTCATTCAAAATCAGTTATTTCCAGTGTTGGTGAGAGTGCTGTCGGATTTTCTTGAATGATGGGCAATTCGACTGTAAAGCTTGAGCCGGCGCCTTCTGTCGAATCGACGTGAATCATGCCTTCATGGGCACGAACGATTTCTTGACAGATTGCAAGTCCAAGTCCTGTTCCACCAATTTTTCGGCTATCGGAATTATCGACCCGGTAAAACTTGCTGAATAACTCTGGCAAGGCGTGACGGGGAATACCGATTCCTTCATCTTGAATCCGAATCCGCAATAAGTCATCGGCAGGTTCGATTCCAATCGTAATCGCGCCGCCATCCGGTGAATACTTGATGGCGTTGTTGATTAAATTACCGAACAGTTGTCGCATTTTTTGTTCATCGGCTTGAATCATTTCGACTGCTGCGTCATCCGTCTCGAGCAAGACAGTATGAGTTTGAGACGAACCGACTTGGAACTCAGCGATTTCACGAATCATCGCTACGACGTCAAGCTCTTTAAAATGATAGTGTTGCTGACTGGATTCCATCCGTTGTACGTCGAGGAAGTCATTGACGAGTCCCGTCAATCGCTCAGTCTCGGCATGAATCGTTTCGAGATAGCGTTGTTGGCGGTTAGGTGTCAACTCTTTTGCTAACATCAGTTCCGTGTAGCCAAAAATCGAAGCGAGTGGTGTCCGCAACTCATGCGACACCGTCGAGACGAATTCCGACTTCATCCGGTCGACTTCTGTTTCGACCGTGACGTCACGCAAGACGAGCATCGTCCCACGGAAACGTCCACCGTAATGAATTCCTTCTGCATAGAGCGTGACGAAACGCTCCTCTTTATTAAGTGATAGCGAAAGACTTTCCGTCGGTACTTGATGACTGCAGACTTGATTCATGTATTCAAGGAATGCCTCGTGTTGATCGACTTGAACCGCCAATTCTTCAATTTTGACATCGAGCGTCATCAAACCCTCGTCATTGAACTGATCGTGCGCTGGATGATGGAACAACGCAAGCAATGGACGATTGGCAAAAATCCGGTCTTCTTCGATATACATGACTGCCTCACGAATCGAGTGTAGCAGTTTCGATGTTTTTTCACGTTCCCGCTCAATTTCATCGAACACACGCATCCGTAGTAAGGACAAGGCGAGCTGACGAGAGAACGACCAAATTTCAGCCGTTTGGTCTTCATTGAATTGATCACGGTAACGGACAAGATAGATGCTTGCAATCATCATGTTCGTCGATGGGTCCATGACGGGTACGACCGTTTCATACATGCTATAAGGGTACGGCAACGGATGATCACTCGTCACTTGTTTCGTTGAACGTACGGCTTTTTTATGCATGCGCGCTCGCTCAAGTAGAGAAAGTGATGACGTCAAAAGTTTCCGTTCTTGATCGACCGTCATGCCGTAAGAGACGATATCCGTATACTCGTCCTCGTCAAGAAAGACAATCGCTCCGAACTCGGCATCTGTAATCGAGATTAATTTTTCGATGATGGCAGGATAAGCTGTTAACGTCTCGCGTGAAGCGAGCGTTTCTGTCAATTCATTCCGGTACCGCAGATGCGTCTCATTGCGTAACGTCACATCAAGCGCTTCTTCGAGTTCTTCTTGTTGTGTTTGAAGCTCCTCTTGTTGGGCAACTAACTCTTCTTGTTGACTTTGTAATTCATCGTTACTTGAGACGAGTTGCGATTTTTGATTTGAAATCGACGCAGCCATTAAATTAAATGTCGTCGTCAACTCGCCAATCTCGTCTTTTGCATTTAAGACCTCAATGGGTGAAGCATCTTCACCTTTTGCTAATCGACTGCTCTCTCGGTTCAATTGACGCAATTGACGTGTAATTTTCGCGACAAATGGTCGAACGAATAACACGATGATGAATAAAAGAACCGCTAAGTTAATTAAGCCGAGAACTTGAGATGAGTTAACTTGTGTCCCTAGTCGATTTTGGGCAGCGAGTTCCTTCTCATTTAATGAATTACGATAATCCGTAAAGACGGTCTCCATGTCAACGATACTCGAACTCATGTCCGCAGCACTTTTCGTATCGATGTTAAATTTCCGATCCTCATCCAGGTTCGGTGTTTGCGTGACTTTACCGAGCGTCGCCATTTGTAAGAACGGTTCTTCGACTTCACCGTCTTTTTTAGCATCAACATAATTAATCAGGCTCGGCATGACGCGCGTCGTGTAGGCGTCATACAGCTCCCGTGCATCATTCGCGTATTGCTCTTCTTCTGTAAATGCCGCATTTTTTTCGAACCACGTCGTTTGTTGATCGATATTTTGTTGTTTCGTTTTAATTTCCTCTAACATTTCATCGTCTCCAAGTAAGACGAATCCCCGCATCTCATATTGAAGACTTTGCCACGATTCATATAAATTCGTCGCATTGGTCCGGTGTTCGTTTAACGTCGCTAGTTCTTGTTTAGCTTCTTGCACCTGCTGTTTCGTATAGAAATATACACCTGCTGATGTCAGCAATAACATTGCTAAAATAATATAGAAAGCGGACATGATTTGGCGTCCGATTGTTCGATTAAGCCATGTTCTCATAAACGATCGATCCTCCCCCTTCTCCTCTAGTTGAATAATACGTATAGGAGATACCTGTCCTTTCTATTGTAAAGGTTTTTTATACTTTTCCATTAAATATGCTCATTTTTTTTTACTTTTCATCTAATTTTAATAAAAATAGTTGTATGTTACAAAAACATGACAAAAAGGTTCGGATTCACTCCTTTTTCGTCAGAAAAAATGCCCCGCCACATACTCGTGACCGGACATTCTTGTTCATGCATGATGCGAATGGTGTGTCGAATGATGATGGATAGGTGCTTCATCTGCCAAGATTTCGCCGTCGAACAGACCAAGCCTTGCATACTGTGCCGTGATGTCTTGTTTCGTCATCTCGGTGATTTGATCTGTCGTGCTGATCAACGTTGAGATTCCTTTCACCAACCGGACCGGTTCTAAATTTGTTTTCTCGACCGGAAACGTCGACAAGGAGCGGAGATAGGCGACGTAGGCTTGTGCCCCTTCTTCCGTCGGTGTAACGAGCTCAGAAGCGTGATGGCGCAAATGATTCGTCAAACTGCTTGTCGAGACGCCTTTCGTGACGGCACTGATCAAGGCAAAAGCCATAAAAGACAAGATTACGATAAAAAAGATGACCATGAAGACCGGCATGTCTGAAAAGAAACTTTCTCCTTCGACGTAAGCCATCGTTCCTCCCGCTTTCAGCAGCGACAGGAACGGACCCGAAATACTACCTGACATGAAGATTTCCCCCTATTTCGTTTGATATCTGTTCATACGCAAACGACGCACAAAAGGTTTCTAGTTCTTTCCATCTCCAAGTAAAACTTCCGCATTAAACCAGTCTTCGACAAACAATGACCCGGCCGGTCCATCAATCTGATAGGAATACAAAACGGAAAAATCGCCTTCTGTCATCATCGGTAAGGTCAGTTCCCGTAAGACCGCTTTGACTTCTTCTGTCATCCTCGTCTCATACTGAACAAATCCGTCTTCCCGCGTTTGCTGTTCTTTCAAATATGGCAACAACAGTGCTTTGCCAAATGATTGGGGGTCATCGATGACTTCAGCCACTACACCGAATAGTTCTTCCGCTTCAAAAATCAAATCATCGGCTTGTCCGATCGTCACTTCATCGGGAAACCAAACCGTCAATTTTGTTCCTTCCTTCAAAAACCGTTCGAATATCGGAATGAACGCCCTGTTCTCCATTAAATCGTAATGCATCATGACTCTCCTTTCATAAACTCGAATTTTAATTGATCGCGCTCTAGATACAACATCGCCTTGAATGTCCGGCCATTTTTCTTCATCTCGAGCGGTTTTGTTTTTTGAGTCGTTAAGATTTTTTTGACTTCCGCCTGTGTCACGCGCGCTCCGAGGATTGTTTTCGGTAATGTAAAACCGCAGTTCGTTTTTTGATACCCGCTGCAGCCATAAAACTTCCCACGATCAAGCACTTCCGCCTGACAGAGCGGACATGGTCCGACCGGGCGGTTCGTTGCGGCGGCGTGACGCGTTTTTGATTTAACTTGCGACGGATCGACGTGCAGTTGCTCGACACGCGACTTCGCATCATCGACGAGGTGTTGCGACAGTTTTTTCGCTTGTTCGACGAACTGGGCAGCGGATGCTTCCCCTTTACCGATTTGGTCAAGCCGACTTTCCCACTTTGCCGTCATCTCAGGTGATGCCAAGATGCTCCCGCTGACCGCCTCGATTAAAATCCGACCTTTTGCTGTCGGATGGATCTCTTTTTTCTTCAGCTGGATGTAATCGCGTCGCTTTAATCCGTCGATGATTCCGGCACGCGTCGCCTCCGTACCAAGTCCCTCGATTTCTTTCATGATCGCCTGTAATTCATTTTCAAGGACTTTCCCCGCTGTCTTCATGCCGAGGATTAATGTTCCTTCCGTATAGCGTTTCGGTGGCTCCGTTTGTTTTTCAAGTAACTTTGCCCCTTTAATCGGGACGTGTTGTCCGTGTTCGACTGCCGGCAGTTCGACTTCCTTCGCCTCAATTTGCAAGACTTCTTTGAAACCGCGCGCAATCGTCCGGCTACCTTTTGTCAAGAAACGATCCTGCTCCCTCGTCGTGATGATGTCTGTTTTTTCAGCGCGCGCGGGGGGTGCAAAAGCTGCTAAAAACCGCCGGACGATTAAATCGTACACTTGTGCATCACGCCCCGATAACTTCGCGACCGCTCCCGCTTCTTCTGTCGGGATGATTGCATAGTGATCACTGACTTTCGCAGAATTGACATACCGTTTATCGTGTGTGGGATCTTTCGTCAAAATTTCCTTCAGTCCACCGTATTCCGGTTGCTTCAACAGTCGATTCAAAATCGTCGGGAACTGACCCGCTTCTTCCTTTGAGACGAACGATGAATCCGTCCGGGGATAACTGATCCAACCGCGAATGTAGAGTTTTTGAGCGATATCAAGTGTTTCTTTTGCGCCAAGTCCGAACCGTCGACTCGCTTCCGTTTGCAACAACGATAAACTGAACCAGAACGGCGGTTTCTCGATTTGTTCCGTCTTCGTGATGGACGCAACGATTCCTTCCCCCTTCGTCCGTGCCTTGATTGCTTCCGCGAGTGCCCGATCGGTCAGCTTCGTCTGTTTTTTTTGATCGATGTATTTTCCTTTATACAGCGAAAAGTCAGCCTCGACTTCAAAATAGGTTTCCGGCTTGAACTGTTCGATTTGTTTCTCACGTTCGACGATCAAGGCAAGTGTCGGTGTCTGGACACGCCCAAGCGAAAAGACATCGGCAATGCCTTTTTTCTTCAGTAACGTCGTATAGGCACGCGATGCATTCATCCCGATCAGCCAATCGGCGCAAGCGCGGCTCATCGCCTCATGAAAAATATTTTCCGTTGCTTTTCCGTCCAGTAGATTCGCAAATCCATGATCGACGGCTTGCGGCGTCAAACTTGAAATCCACAGTCGCTCGATCGGTTTTGCATTGTTGGCCAGGCGAAGAATTAATCGGACGATTGCCTCTCCCTCTCGCTCGGCATCAGATGCTATAATGATGGAAGTCGTCGTCCGCTCGTTCAACAGTTTTTTTATGACTTGAAACGCTTTGCTTTTCCCTTTAGCGAGCCGGTAATCGAACCGTTCCGGAATGATTGGCAAATGGTCATAGTTCCAGCGTTTCCATTTAGCATCATAATGGGCCGGTTCCTGTAATTCACAAAGGTGACCGACGGCGTAAGCCAGTTTCGCTCCACTCGGGAAACGCTCACACGGTTTGATTTCGATGTATCCGTCCCGCTTGACCGATGGATACGGCGCTGCGAGCTTTTCAGCCTGTTTTGGTTTTTCCGCAATGATCAATTGCATTGTTACACCCTCATTTCCTAACTACAGACACGTGGAGGTACTCATGCCGTATTTTACTTTGTTCATGGCGTTATTCTTTATTTCGACATCGGCTATTTTCGTGAAATGGGCAGACACGCCAATCGAGGCCGTCGCTTTTTTCCGAATGTTATTCTCGACGTTTCTTTTACTGCCGCTCATTCAAGTTAAAGAATTGTTCAGCCTCAGTTCCTCAACGATCCGCCACATGATTTTAAGTGGCGTCCTGTTAGCCGGGCACTTTTGGTTATGGTTTCTCTCTCTTGATTATACGACAGTTGCCAGCTCAACGCTCTTCGTAACCGCCAGTCCCATCTTCGTCTTAGTCGGGAACGCCGTCTTCTTTAAGCAACACCCGTCGCGAAAAGCGTTGTTTTTCGTCGGCGTCGCCCTGATTGGCGGCGGACTGGTCGCATACGGTGATATCGCCGTCGGAACACGTGCCTTGATTGGTGACGGGCTGGCCCTACTCGCGACGATTTTAGTCGCCGGATACTGGTTGCTCGGGCAACACGTCCGGACAAGTGTCTCGACGAATACATATTCCTTTGCCGTCTATGCCGTCGCGTCCGTCGTTTTGCTGCTGTTCTCACTGATTCAGTCCGTCGATCTCGTCTCGGCGTTTCAAACGGATTGGTTGATTTATGTATTGCTCGCCATCTTCCCGACGTTGCTCGGGCATAACTTGTTCAACTGGGCGCTGTCCCGTGTCAGTGCGAGCATCGTCAGCATCACGATTCTCGGTGAAGCGGTCTGGGGAATGATTTTCGGGTACTTCTTATTCCAGGAATCGCTGACTTGGATTCAAATCACGGGTGCCGCGCTACTCCTTGTCGGCATCGGTCTGTTCTTACGCCGGAATGAAAAAGACATCCGGGCGCAACTCGTCGCACGTGAAACGGCGACTTCTGTTACTGAATAAGCAAACCGCTGAATGTCCTCCTCTCACCTGCGAGTCGGACGTTCAGCGGTTTTTTTAGTTTGGTTTATCGTCCGGACGAACTTTTGGTAAGCGGAACGTCATCGCGAACGCGACGAGCGCACACAATACACCGCCGATGAAGACAAGCCGTAACCCGTCTGCTAAGGCCAGTTCCGCCGCCGTATGGACGGCATCTCCATACCGGTTCGCCGTCGTCGCTTGGAAAAATGGATCAATTGAATAACCGGATAATATTTTCGAATCGTTAAACGCTTGAATGATTGATAGATTAAAAATCGTCCCGAAGATGGCGACACCAAGCGTTTGTCCCGTCGTACTCAAAAAGGAGTTGACGGCCGTCGCTGAACCACGGAGCGAGCGACCGACTGATGTTTGCAAGACAACGATGAAGACCGGTTGCGATAAACCGAACCCGATTCCAATCAAGGAAACCGCAAGATAGAGGAACACATCACTCGTCTCACGTGAGATGAAGACTAAAATCAGCATCCCGACGACGAGTAACCCCATTCCGGTCATCGTTCGATAACGGGGTGACGCCGTCCCAATCGATCGGCCACCGATGATTGCCGTAATCGTCCAAAATAACGAGAGCGGCATCAACATGAAGCCGGCTTCAGTCGGACTTTTTCCGAGGACGCCCTGTGCGAAAATCGGGATATAGGCTGACATCGAGACAAGCACCCAGGCGGAGAAGAACACTGCCAGATTGATCACGGCAATGACCGGATGTTTGATAACAGCCGGCGGTAAGAGTGGATCACTCGCTTTTTTCTCGGCTTGATAGAAAAAGAATAATAAAACCGCACTGATCAAAAAACTACCGATGACCGTCGGACGTAAAAATTGTTCCGCTTCACTTCCTGATAACAGACCGTATAGTAACGCACTCATCCCGACCGCAAACAAGAGCGCTCCCCGATAATCGATTTTTCGCGACGTCTCCTTCACGGTTTCCTTGTAGAAGACGACAATCATGATGAACGACACAAGCGCAAACGGAACGTTCAACAGGAAAATATACCGCCAGGATAACGATTCGACTAAAAATCCACCGAGGAGTGGTCCGGCAACGCCGGATATCCCCCAAACGGCACTCAAGATTCCCTGAATTTTTCCACGTTCTTCATATGTATATAAATCGCCGATGATCGTCATGGCAATCGGCAGAACCGCTCCTGCTCCGATTCCTTGGACCGCGCGGAAAATGATTAGTGTCTCCATCGACTGCGCAAGCCCACACGCTAACGAAGCGAGTGTAAAAACGCCAATTCCAAATAACAAGACGCGTTTCCGACCGTATAAATCAGCCATCTTCCCGTAAATCGGCGTCGATACTGCCATAAATAAGAGAAATCCTGCAAAAATCCAACTGACAAGCTTCGCCCCATTTAATTCACTTGCCATGACGGGTGTTGCCGTCGCGACAATCGTTCCTTCGATTGCCGCTAAAAAAGTTGCTAACAACAGCGCAATCGTGACATTTTTTCTCATGCTTCCGCACTTCCTTTCTCTTTCTTATCATACCGGTTCTGCCCCTTGTTTCGAAAGTAAATGCTTACTCGGCAGGATTCAAGGGAACAATAGGGAATGGTACAATTAGAAAATGATTCAATTATGTGAATGGAGGATTTTGTTATGTTACGAAAAACAGCTTTAATTACAGGGGCTTCTGGCGGAATCGGACTTGATCTTGCCGTGCTCGCAGCGCGCGACGGGTTTGATTGTGTCTTAATCGCCCGAAACGAAAAAAAATTAACGGAACTTAAAAATGTTCTTGAAAAACGTTATCAAATCAAAGCCTATACGTTCGCAGCGGATTTATCACAGGCCGACAGCGTCTCACGTGTTCTGACGTACCTCGATGAACAAGAATTGACTGTTGATTTGTTATTCAACAACGCTGGTTTTGCGACATCCGGCCGTTTCGCGGAAATCGATCCATCGGAAGACATCGACTCGATTCATGTGAATGTCGTCGCTTTAACGGAACTGACGAAACGTTTGTTACCAGGTATGGTCAATCGTGGCTTCGGACGTATCTTGAACGTCGCTTCCGTCGCTGCTTTCATGCCGGGTCCATACATGAGCGTCTATTACGCAACAAAGGCCTACGTCCTGTCCTTCTCTGAAGCACTCGCTTCTGAACTTGATGGTTCAGGTGTTACGGTCTCATGCCTCTGTCCGGGACCGACGGATACAAACTTCTTTAATCGGGCGAACATCACATTGCCTTTCCAAAGCATGCCGTCACACCTCGTCGCCTTCGCGGGTTACCGCGGTACGCTTAAAGGGAAACGTGTAATCGTTCCAGGCGCGAGCAATCGGGCAATGGTCTCACTGGCTAAATTCTTACCTCGCCGTCTCTTGACAGAATTAACAGGTCGCATCCAGGATCCTGCTCGTCAAGATCAAGACACAACGGAAGAAGATCTCGCGTACTCCAATTAATCGACGCTTTCTTAAAACAAGTCCCGCTAGCTCGGCTAGCGGGACTTGTTTTATAGAGGAGACTTTTTTTAAAGGTTTAATGTATTTGTTTTTTTCGCTCAAACCGACTCACAAATTGTGTCCGGAGCGTCTTCGGTAACGAAGTATAGCGATACAGATAACGAAACGTGACGGCACTCGTCACCATGAGCATATACCCCGTCGCTAATACGAGTAACCACGCAACACATCCTAAAAAGAGACCCGCTTCAAAGTAAAGTTGTGACATCAATGCCCCTTCAGCGGACGTGATGAGCATCGCTGCCGGAAAAATTGCTGCAGCCAGTAAATAAAAGCCCGCATAGCGTCCACGAACAGTGTGTTTTAACAATAGAATACTGCCAAACAGTAAACAACAACTCGACATAAGTAACAATAAGACGACATATGGTAGTGACACGGATGAACTAAGCATCTTTTTTCACTCCAATCGAATCAGGTTAATGTTCTTTACCCGCCTTTCGGTCGATTGAGTGCAAAATCCGTAAAAAAGTCGGATGAAGTAATAAAATAAAGCAAACATTTCCGATTCCATGTACTAAATCAAATACCCCGCCTGTGACGACAAGTGTCAAAAAAGCTTCTCGTGAAAATGCTGTAAAAATTAAAAAGCCGAGGTTGCTGATCCAGCCATACAAAAATCCGGCGAGAAGCCCGTAACAGGCTAACAGCCATTTCGATTTCAATAGCGGTACGAGTCCGACGAGACTGATTGCCATGTAAGCAAGCGCTTGAAATAAAACGAACGGTCCGCTCCCTAAGAATAAACTCGACAGGACGACGACCAACAAACCCGCGACTGCACCGACGACCGGACTGACGTAGACGGCAAGTAACAGAACGAGTGCCGTGGCCGGTTGAATGTTCGGCAGACTCGAAAAAAGAATCCGTCCGACAATCGCCGCCGCAGTGACGAGCGCGATGAAGCGTAACATCGCTTCTGACAGCGGTCGACGCTCAAAACGGATAAACAGAATCAAAATGGACAGACAAGCGAGGAGAATCAGTCCCATCCATATAACCTACTTTGTTCTAAAAAAGTAGCCGCCGGACCATCAAACGCAATTTCACCTTGAACGAGATAAAGGACACGTGTCGCGTGACGGATTAAAAAGTCGTCATGCGTCGCCATCACGACTAACTTCATTGATTGTTCGACGAGTGTTTCGACGAATCGCTGCCGTTGTGCGTCCGTTAATCCTGCTGTCGGTTCGTCAAAATAATAAGCATCGTCGCTCCAGTCAAGCCGTTCAAACAATCGCTGTTTTTGTGAAGCGAACGTGCCCGGTCGACTGTCAACTTGAGGCGCAAGGGCCGGATGCGCAGGCAAGTAATTCTTTCGCCCGCGTCGTTTCACTTTTCCATACAAGGGACGCTCGACGCCGAGTAAGAGCCGTAGCAACGTCGACTTCCCACTCCCGTTGGCACCGACGAGCACCACTCGTTCCCCTGCCGCTAAACTGAGGCGGGATACGTCTAACGCATAGCGCGTCTGCATCGGATAACGATGTTCGACGGCCCACATCTCATCATAGAGGTCTCCTTGAGTTGCTTGCTCGAACACAATCTGTTCTAAATCCGCTTGATCAGTGACTGAATAATAGATACGACATGTAAAACGACGTTCCATCTCACTCAGCAAATCGACCAATCGCCGTTTTCGCACGTGATCTAAAAACAGGAAGGGATTGTCTAAGAAAAGACTTGGCGGTAACGAAGCGAGCGCATATCCAACTGAAACGAGTTGCTGCTCTCCGGATGATAACTCACTTACCTCTCGCTCAAAGAACGGTTCTAGTCCGAGGAGTGTCGTAAGTTCTCCCGCGACAAACAGACTTGTTGTCGCTAGTAAATCACGGACTCGCCCATGTAGCAGTCGTTCCGGATAGATGATGGGCTGTCCCGCTTCGGCCGCGAGACGCTCAAGCTGTCCGGTCGCTTTGCTGTCGTTTGAAATAATCGTTGGCATCACGAAAAGCTCCTTTCGAACAGAGTAAAATCATCGGCAATACGACTGCACCAACATAAGCATACGAGGTCAACAACAGACTGCTGACACTAAGCAAAATCACACCCGTCCGAATGTCACGCAGCGTTAGTTTTCGAAGTCTGCTCGGTACGGCGTCAATCGGTAATAAATGATACATCGCCATTCGTTCTAACTGCTCCGATAATGAATGATGCCGATGGCTCATCTTCACTTCCGGCCATGTCCGGAGCAAAGACGGAATTAGTGCAAGCACGAGCCCGGTTAGTCGCGTCAGTCGTGGTAACATCCGAAACAAAGGTCCCATCTGTTCGAGACGAACAAGCGTGAACACGAGTTGACTTGACGTGATAAATAAGGTGATTTGTACGCTGACCGCCAGAATCCCAATCACATCAATCGATGCGCCATAGAGAAGTGGAACCATCATCATCAATGTATAGAGTAGCGGTAACATGAGATAACGAAAGACCTCGAACTGACGAATGGTAATGAAAAAGATGAGATGGACGAGCGCGAGCATTCCTATATGATCCTGCAAGACGAACGGGACCGATAGCATCACCATCAAAAAAAGAGCAACATTCAATGGATGAAGTCGCTCCCGTTCTGTCTTACTGAAAATAAGCCATTGCATCTTTTTCAAATCGCCATTCAAGGCGATCTCCGTCTTGAAGTTCGTAACTTCCCGCTCCGACCTCACCCGGTTTTTCATTGACGCCGAATACCCAGCCGCTGCTTGCTCCAGCTGACTTTTCTCGAACTCCCTCGACGGCTGTGACATAAGCCATCTCACCTTTTCCTGTTTTGACGACATCTAACTTCGTTTCTTCGAGCGCATCCAGCGCCGTCTCTTCTTGATCAAAACACATTGCTTCCTCAAACAACGTCTTGTCCTTTGCATGGTTGACGACCGAGACGTCAACCTTCACGTCGCAGGCCTCTGTTTTCGAGCTCTTAGGCTCCGCTTCCTCAGAACACCCTGCTAAGATAAGTAAACTTCCCGCTAATATCCACTGTTTCATCGAACGACTCCCTTTCGCCTTGATGTCTCAAAGCTGTAATTGTACAACAAAATCTTTTTCTCACGAAGGGATTGTCCGTCCGCCCGCAAATAGGTCAAGCGAATTGCGTTCGCGAGGACGTCTTCTCCTGTATTGACATAAGGGATCAACTCCCCTTGATCATCAATTAATAACACGGTCGCATCTTGTAGACTAAACGTTTCATAAAGACCATCCATATCCATCTCGACATACGGTGTCTTTGATTCATGTAATATTTGTTTAATCGACAGCTGGCGTAACGTATCAAACGAACGAGACGCATCAATCAGTTTCTGGTAATACGATTCGAGCGATCGTTCCATCACTTCTTCACGTGGTCGATACGTGATTGTGCCTGTGATTTCTTGATAGGAAATTTCATAGCGGACGAACCGCTTCGGGCTTTTAGCAATGACTTCGAACGTCGCATTCCGCAAATTGCCACCCTGGTCAAATAATAGTTCGCTTTGCTCGAGCCGTAACGACTCATCTCCGACCCGCTTCTCAATTTGGTTCAACAAGTGATTGAACGACTGATCCGTAATCATCACTCGCCCAATCTGTTGTGTTTCTTCACGGACTGTAAACGTATCAAACGGACCGGCGAATAATTGCAATAAAAAAAATAAAAATCCGAACAAGGCCATATACCGTTTGTAGCGTGAGTTTTTTTGCGGATGAAGCACGATTAAAAATAGAATGATTCCAAGTGGTAACTGAATATCATAGACTGGAAATGAAACGGAACCTAAGCAGGCATAAAAGACAAGTTTCATGTAGAGATAACGTTCTTTTTCCGTCCTTTTTTCTAGTAAGAATGCGAGTAGGACGGCTGCTAATAAAAAGAGTGCCCACCGAATCAATACGTCCATCACTTACGCCTTCACTTGGACGGATTGATGATCCACCATGAGATACGATTCAGGGAATACTTCCCGTGCTTCACGTTCTAAGTGATCCTCTTGCTCGACATAACGGGCTGAGACATGTGTCAATAATAATTTTTTCGCTTCCGCTTGTTTTGCAATTCCCGCCGCCTGACGTGCTGTCGAGTGTCCGAAACGTCCCGCATGTTCTGTTTCGGTATCGGCGAACGTCGCCTCATGAATCAACACATCGACTCCCCGCGCTAAGCGGATGCTCGCTTCGCAAGGTGTCGTATCGCCTAAGACGGCCAACTTCACGCCTGGTTTCGGTTGCCCTAAAAAATCTGATGACTCGTAAAGCGTTCCCTCAAACTCGAACGAATCGCTTTGTTTAATTTGTTTATAGAGTGGACCGGACGGAATACCGTGCTCCTTTAAGCGATCGACGAGCAACATCCCTTTTTCTTGATGCCCTTCGATCCGGTACCCATACGCTAAAAAACGATGCTCAAGTGCGGCGACCGTAATCGTAAAACCTTCATGTTCGTACGTTTGACCCGCTTCGACTTCAATCACGTCTAGCGGATAGCGTAAATATGTCCCTGTGACACGAAGTGTCGCATCGAGCCATTCCTGTAACCCCTTCGGTCCATAAATCGTCAATCGTGTCGTTCCTTCAAGCGCTGCCCGCGTACTGATGAAACCGGGCAAACCAAAAATATGATCCCCGTGAAGATGAGTGATGAAAATCGTGCTGACTTTTCGTGGTTTAATCGGACTGTATAAGATTTGGTGTTGCGTCGCCTCACCACAATCAAACAACCACGTCATCTTCGGGTGCATCAAGGCGATTGACGACACGTTGCGTTGTTTTGAAGGCATACCTGCTCCTGTACCTAAAAAATAAAATTCCATCTTTTTCCCCTTTTCGTAAAATTAGCATTTTTCATACACAAAATACATCTTTCACACAATGAATCATGGTAAACTGTACCCATACTGATTCGAAAGGTGGTTTTTTCCATGACCAAAATCGAACGGACCTATGCACGAATCGTACACGAAGCCCGGATGCTGAACGAGAACTATCGGCAAAAGTACGGCAAGTCGATTCAGATTCAAGAAATCGCGACGACCTTATTATGTACTGAAGAATTTGTTCTTGAGTCAATGGAGTTCGTCGAACGTCCTCAATTAACTTAATCGTAAACGAACAAAGAGTGTACCGCAATATAGCGGTACACTCTTTTCATTATCTTCTCACTTATTTGTGATGTAATCGACGAGCGTAACACATAGTTCTGCCGTCTTGACGAGTTCTTCGATCGGCATTCTTTCATTCGTCGTATGGATGTCTTCGTATCCGACGGCTAAGTTGACGGTCGGAATACCGAAACCAGCGATGACGTTCGCATCTGAACCGCCACCTGAATGAAGTAAACGCGGTGTCCGCCCAAGTTGCGCGATTGCAGCTTTCGCAACTTCGACGACTTGATCTCCGTCTTCGAACTTGAAGCCAGGATACATGACTTTGACTTCGACTTCAGCACGTCCGCCGAGTTCAGCGGCTGCTTCTTCAAAGGCAGCTTTCATTTTTTCTGTCTGGGCTTCCATCTTCGGTGCAACGAGTGAACGTGCTTCTGCGAAGATTTCTACATAATCGCAGACGATGTTCGTCGATGGACCACCACCACTGAATCGGCCGACATTTGCTGTCGTCTCTTCATCAATTCGACCAAGCGGCATTTTCGCGATGGCTTTTGCAGCAATCGTAATGGCAGAGACACCTTTTTCAGGCGCAACCCCAGCATGTGCCGTTTTGCCATAGATTTTAGCATTCACTTTCGCTTGTGTCGGGGCAGCCGTGATGATATCGCCCACTTTACCGTCTGAATCAAGGGCAAACCCATAGTCTGCATCGATTTTTGATGGATCGAGGACCATCGCCCCGACAAGACCTGATTCTTCGCCAACTGTGATGACGAATTGAATCTGTCCGTGCGGTTGCTTCGTTTCATTCAAGACGTGGACCAGCTCGATGATTGATGCAAGACCCGCTTTATCATCTGCCCCGAGGATTGTCGTACCATCCGTTTTGACATACCCATCCTCGATGATCGGTTTAATCCCTTGTCCCGGGAATACCGTATCCATATGTGACGTGAAATAAATTTTATCGACACCGTCTTTTGTTGCTGGAAGTGTGACGATTAAGTTATTTCCTTTATGTTCCGTTTTCGATGATGCATCATCTTCAAAGACGTCACATCCGAGTTCTGTGAACGTTTTTTTCAGATGGGCACAAATCTGTGCCTCTTCTTTTGATTCTGAATCGATTTGGACTAACTCTAAAAATGTATCAAGTACACGTTTCTCATTGACCATGCTAGATTCCTCCTCATGTAAGTACTATTCGACTAGCGCTTTTTCAGTATACCATCAACTGACTGATTTGCACTTCAGAAGGGTTGTTTGTACAATAACAGTAATTACGTTTGCATTTTAGAAAGGAGTTGCACCTGTCATGTCACGCCCATCCAAACAACAACGTCTCATCAAGTGGACGACGATTGCGATCTTAGCAATCTTCTTACTTGGTACTTTTGCCTCGACGATGTTTTATTTCTTCTGATCTCGCGACGAAACGCTGCTTTAATTGTAAATATTGCTCCGTTTCTTGCAACATGTGCAACAGCGCGGACCGGACTTCGAACTCTTCACGCGTCGTCGGTAACGGCGAAGCACGGAAGGTCGCGAGTAAGTCCGCCAGTTCTTGTAAAAATAACCTTGCGTCGGCCTCCGGACGGACATTGTCACCAATCGTCCGAAACAGGTCGGCGACTTTTTTGCCTTCTTCGACGATTAACACCAAATCATCAACATTACGGACGATCCCGCGGAGCAGTTCGAACTGTTGCTCCCGCATCCGGAAATAGCTGTAGTCCTCGTCATCATTTCGACGACCGATGGCATTGCCCATCCGTTTTAACGAAGCGTCCTTTCCTTCCCGCAACAAGCGTTCCGTTTCTTCGAGCGTCAGCGAATGATGATTGATCCGCCCCGTCTCGATCGCCGCGGCGACTTCAAAGAACAAAGCAGCAATCCGTTTATCGATTTGCTGACGGCGCTCCGTGATGACACGGTCAAGGCTCGGCATATACATATTGACGAGTAATCCGACACCGACGCCAATCAAAATCAAGTAGACTTCATTTAAAAAAATCGCAAGGTTGAGTTGTCGTGCCGTGTAAAGATGCGTCAAGATGACTACACTCGTAATAAAACCGTCCTGTAGACGGAGGCGTTGCGTCAACGGAAGGAATATAATGAAATAAAGTGCTAAAGCAACTGGCCGATAACCGATGATTTCGAAAATCAGGAAACCGATTCCGATGGCAAGAATCGACGCCATGATGCGTTCGTACGATGAACGAATTGATTTTTTCCGCGTCGCTTGAATACTCAAGATGGCGATGATGGCGGCGAAAACATAGTAGTCGAGTTGCATCTGCTCTGCAATCCACATCGCAAGTGCGGCTGCGACGGCCGTTTTTAAAGTCCGATATCCAATGAACATCGAGTTCCCCCCTATTCTTTGTTAGACTACCTATCCTTTACCCAAGTTGTCTATCGATTTTTTGAAGGACGTGATTTTTTGAGTACACGCACGATTCGTCCCGGCCGTCCCGCAAAAAAAGCGGGATCCCTGAAAGGACTGTTATTTTTCTTTTTGCTCGGGATCGTTCTATTCTATTTGTTGAAGGACGATCCACCGTCCGTCTTAAAACCGGCTGCTCCGTACATCGCTGAAAAATATCAAGAAGGTCAAGTCGCGACGGAACAAGAATTCGATACGTTCAGCGAAGCGAAAACCTACCTTGGTGACGACCGTGGTGCCGTTAAACGAACCGAGGATGACCGTTATCTCTACTTGACTGGTCCCGGTATCGGGATCGTCGACGAAGGTGGTACGCTCAACATCTATCAAGACGAATCGTTAAAAAAACGGTTGACATATGTCGCGTCCGGTAGCCGTTTAACACTGCGCGACTTCGGTCCAGACGTCAGTCGGATTGAAATTGCCGGTGTCCGCGGCTTCGTTGCGTCGGATCGGTTGACCTTGTACCCCCTTGAACGATCGACGAACCGATCGTTTTACGAACGAACGGGTGATACGTTATGTCACTACATCGTCGCGAACGCCGGACTCGGCGGCTGGATTACCGTCGGACGTGCCCCAAAAGACATTTCGAAGCGGACGACCGACTATGTCGAAGTGACGACATTGACGAAAGATTTACGGAAACCGACTCCTTTGTCCGCAAAAGAGCTTGATGCCTTCATCAAAAACAATGCGCCCGATAGTCCGTTGATCGGTACTGGGAAGACGTTCAAAAAAGTCGAGCGTGATTTTGATATCAATGCCGCCTATCTCCTCGCTCATGCGATTCATGAATCAAATTACGGTCGGTCGACGATTGCCCGTGAAAAATTCAATCTGTTTGGCGTCAATGCGACGGATATTGCACCTGGTCAAAATGCAACGGCTTATAAATCGCTTGACGACTCGATTCGAAAAACGGGTCAGTTTATCGCCCGCGACTACCTCGCGACGGATGGTAAGTACCACCGTGGACCGTTCCTCGGAAATAAAGCAAAAGGAATGAACGTTTTTTATGCATCGGATCCTTACTGGAGCGAAAAAATCGCTGGTATCCTGTACAAAATGGACGCCTTCTAATTCCGAGATATGATACACTAATGGGCGAGACATTAACCATTGAGGAGTGATTCAGCATGGAAAAAGTATTGATTTTTGGTCATAAAAATCCGGATACGGATACGATTACGTCAGCAATCGCGTACGCTGAACTGAAGAAAGCATTAGGTGTGAATGCCGAAGCGATACGTTTAGGCGAAATCAATGATGAAACACAATTCGCACTCGATCAATTTAAAATCGCTGCACCGCGTCTTGTTACGGCAGTCGCTGCCGAAGCATCACACGTCATTCTCGTCGACCACAACGAACGTCAACAAAGTGCCGACGACATCGCTGACGTCACGGTCACAGAAGTCATCGATCACCACCGGATTGCGAACTTTGAGACATCAGATCCGATCTACTACCGCGCTGAGCCCGTCGGTTGTACGGCAACGATTTTGAACAAACTTTATAAAGAACATGGTGTCGCGATCAAACCGGAAATCGCAGGTTTGATGTTATCGGCAATCGTTTCCGATTCATTGTTGTTCAAGTCACCGACATGTACGGAAGAAGACATCGTCGCTGCACGTGAACTTGCAGAAATCGCCGGTGTCGATGCAAACGTCTACGGTTTGAACATGCTCAAAGCAGGTGCTGACTTATCGAAAAAATCAATCACAGAATTGATTTCACTTGACGCAAAAGAGTTTTCGATGGGCGCACACAAAGTCGAGATTGCTCAGGTCAATACGGTCGATACAGCTGAAGTGTTACTTCGTCAAGCTGAGCTTGAAGAGCAAATCAATACGATCATTCTCGAAAAAGAACTCGATCTGTTCGTGTTCCTCGTGACTGACATCTTAACAAATAATTCAGTTGCGCTCGTACTCGGACAACAAGCACCACTCGTCGAACAAGCTTATGGAATTGAAGCAACCAACCACCTCGTTTACCTCGAAGGTGTCGTTTCACGGAAGAAACAAGTTGTTCCAATCCTGACAGATACTGCCGTTAGTTCAAAATAATCGACTACAAAAAAGAAGGAGTTCACTCCTTCTTTTTTGAATACTAATAATGAATGGTTGTTCATTCAGACTAAAGGGGGAGAAGTTAATGGCACAAACGATCATGGTGACAGGCGGTACGAGCGGTATGGGGAAAGCAATGGCACTCGCCTTAAAAGAAGCCGGCTGGAACGTCGTCGTCACAGGACGTGACTTGGAACGGTTACAACAAACGGATCATGAACTAAAGCAGATTGAGGGGGAGCATCTGACCATTCAAATGGATGTTCGTGATACCGATGCCTGTATCGCGGCTGTCAATCAAGCACGGGAAACGTTCGGTCGCTTAGAGGCACTCGTGAACAATGCGGCCGGAAATTTCATCTGTCCGACGGATGAGCTGTCTCCGAACGGATGGAAGACGGTCATCGACATTGTCCTCAATGGGACATTCAATTGTTCACACGCGCTTGTCAAAGGCTGGCAAGAAGATGACGTCAAAGGTGGACAGATTTTAAACATCGTCGCTTCTTACGCGTGGCAAGCTGGAGCCGGTGTCGCTCCGAGTGCTGCCGCAAAAGCCGGAGTCTTGAATTTGACGCGGACGCTTGCCGTCGAGTGGGGGTATAAGTATCATGCCCGCATCAATGCGATCAGTCCGGGGCCGATCGAACGGACGGGTGGTGCCGATAAACTGGCGATGTCACCGGAACACGCGGAACGAATTCGTCGCAATGTACCACTCGGACGGTTCGGGACACCGGAAGAAATCGCTGGACTCGCCGTCTGGATGGTCTCCAATCAAGCAAGCTACTTAAATGGAGAATGCATCGCACTGGACGGCGGTCACTGGCTGAACAAACAACCGTTCTGACTATCACAATCACCTTCCGAAGCGGGAGGTGATTTTTTCATTTCGTTTCTCCTCTAAAAATTAACTATGTTTATAAATCATTATCGAAAGGAAAAAAGAACAATGGAATAAGGGAGGAATCAGTTATGTGGATGGCTTTAGGTTGGGGCGCACTCGCCGGGGGCGCAGTCGTCATCGGGGCATTGATTGGATTATTTTTACCGATGAAGCAACGGTACATCGGATATGTCATGTCATTCGGTACGGGGATCTTGATTGGGGCAGCGACGTTCGAACTGCTCGACGAAGCCTTGAATAAATCAACGACGTTCATCGTCGCTATCTCGTTCATCGTCGGTTCTCTCGTCTTTACAGGATTTGATTTTTTTGTTTCTTCGCGAGGTGCGAGTAAACGGAAACGTTCAGGCGGCGGAAACGAAGGGACCGGCACCGCCATCTTTTTCGGAACGATTTTAGATGCGATTCCGGAATCGATCATGATTGGGGCAAGCTTATTGTCGGGGAATGTCAGTGCGGCACTCGTTGCGGCGATTTTCGTCAGCAATATTCCGGAAGGTCTCTCGAGTACGACCGGACTTCAAAAAGACGGATTTTCGAAGAAAAAAATCTTAATCATGTGGGGTGTCGTCTGGTTGATTTCTGCCCTCGCCTCGCTCGCCGGCTATTCCGTGCTTGCTAACCTACCCGATATGCAATTTGCGATGATCGGCGCCTTCGCAAGCGGTGGCATCATCGCGATGCTCGCTTCGACGATGATGCCGGAGGCGCATGAGGAAGGTGGCACGATCGTCGGACTACTCGCCTCACTCGGTCTCATCACTGCCATCATCCTTAGCTGAAGCTCGGTGATTTTAAAAGAGCTTGACGATAAGGACCGAGCTAGAAAGTGCCGGTGAATCCGCATCATTTACGGATTCACCGGCACTTTTTGCGCACAGGACGGAACTATCGGAACAGAGAGCGCGGACGGATTGAGTCTTGAATCAACTCTTGTGTCCGTTTTTCACAACTCCCACTCCGTCTGAAAACGTTCCAAAAATTCAACCATGAACGCATGCCGTTCCTCTGCGATGCCTTTTGCCGTTTCGGTATTCATCAAATCCTTTAACAAAAGTAACTTCTCATAAAAATGATTGATTGTGCTCGAAGGACTCGTCCGGTCTCCCGGCTTGCGTGGTCTTAAACCGGGTACATGCATCGGTGCTTGGGTCAATGCTCCATACTGGAAGGTCCGGGCGACCCCGATGGCACCGATTGCATCTAACCGATCTGCGTCCTGGACGATTTTCCCTTCCAGCGTCTCAAGTGGTGGACGGTCCCCCCCTTTAAATGACATCCCATCAATGATTTGAAGGATTTTCTGTTTCCGAGTGTCTGAGACTTTCCCGGATAAAAACGCATCGACGGAAGAAAGTGTTCCGCCGAGTTTCTCGTCCGCGACATCATGCAGGAGTGCCGCCAGTTCAATCGTCAGCAAATCCCCGCCTTCCGTCGCAGCAATCTGTAAAGCCATCTTCCGGACCCGTTCGATATGGGCATAGTCATGTCCTGAAAAATCCGTCGCGTGAAAGGCACGGACGAACTGTTCCGTTTCGTTAATCATAAAAATCCTCCCACTCCGTCTGCAACAATCCGTAAAGCAACATGTCATGCCGCTTACCATCCCGTTTTAAAAATTGCCGGTACGTGCCTTCGTGGACGAAGCCGAGTCGTTCGTATAATGCAATCGCACGCTCATTATAGGCAAAGACCGTCAACTGGATCCGCTCGAGGTTGAGCTCATAAAAGGCGTATCGCAGTAATAGCTGTAATGCTTTTCGCCCATACCCTTTCCCGGTTTCACTTGGGTCGATTCCAATCATCAACCAAGCCGTCCCGTTCGACCATAAGATATCTTCGAGGGAGACGATACCAATCAGACGCTCGGCATCCGTCCGACGAACGGCGAACCGAAACGTCTCATGGGCATCACTCGCAAGCATCCCGTTGATTTTTTCATCTGACAAGAAGCGATATGGTGTCGCACTCAAGTTTCGTGCAAACGTCGCATCGTCAAGAAAGCCCCGATAGACGTCTGTATCTGCCGCTTGGAAACGTGTCAGCCGGATGCCTTTCCCCTCTAGTAACTTCACTTCATTCATCCTCCTCAAAAAACGCCACCCCTTTGATGAAAGAGATGGCGGTTATGTGTTATAAGACTTTTTCCAAGAATTTTTTCGCACGGTCGGTTTTCGGATGATCGAACAACTCGACCGGTGTTCCTTCTTCCATCAAAATGCCTTCGTCGAGGAACAGGACACGGTCGGCGACTTCTTTTGCGAAGCCCATCTCGTGCGTGACGATGACCATCGTCATCCCACTTTCCGCGAGTTGCTTCATGACATCGAGGACTTCATTGACCATTTCCGGGTCGAGTGCTGATGTTGGTTCATCGAACAACATGACGTTCGGCTCCATCGCGAGGGCACGCGCGATCGCAACACGTTGCTTTTGACCACCGGATAGCTGGTTCGGGAAATTATCCCGTTTTTCAGCGAGACCCACGCGTTCAAGTAATACTTCGCCACGTTTGATTGCGTCCTCTTTTGATAAACCGAGGACATTGATTGGGGCATAAATTAAGTTATCGAGCACTGACTTATGAGGGAACAGGTTAAACTGTTGAAACACCATCCCGATGTTTTGACGCGCTTTCGCGATATTCGCTTTCGGTTTTGTCAATTCGAAGCCGTCGACATTAATCATTCCACCTGTCGGTTGCTCCAAAAGGTTGATACAACGTAAGAACGTCGACTTCCCTGAACCCGACGGTCCGATAACTGCGACGACTTCCCCACGGCCGACTGTCGTCGTGATGCCTTTTAATACTTCTAACTTTCCGAACTGTTTGTACAGATCGGTGACTTGAATCATAGGTTCCATCTGATTACCCACTCTTTCTCATAGCTTTTTCGACTTGTTGACCAATCAAGGACAATCCCATGACAAGGACGAAATAGACGAGTCCCGCAAATAACAAGGGTTCGAAGTACAATGCTTTTTCTCCACCGACGACTTGCGCTCGGCGCATAATATCGAGAACACCGACTGTCGAGACGAGTGCCGACTCTTTTGTTAACGTAATCATTTCATTCATGATGGCTGGTAGAATGTTTTTGAACGCTTGCGGTAAGATGATTGACCGCAATTGTTTCATGTATGGGATACCGAGTGCATCCGCTGCTTCCCATTGTCCACGATCGACTGCTTGAATTCCTGCCCGGATGATTTCCGAGATGTAAGCACCCGAGTTTAATGAAAAGGCGATGACAGCGGATTGATAGCCTGTCGTGACGTAACCTGTCAGTTGCGGTAAACCGAAGTGAATGATTGCCAGTTGCAAAATCAAGGGTGTTCCACGAAAGACTGCCGTATACGCGTGTCCAATGAAGCGAATGAATTTGCTTTTCGTAATTTTAAGGGCTGCCACGATGATTCCGATCAACATCCCTGCGACGGCAGCGACGAGCACGACTTGGAACAGAACTGGAATCCCTTGCAGAATATATGGGATTGAATCTTGAATCTTTGTAAAGTCTATCATAACCAAACTCCTAACGTCGCGCAAAAGGGATGGGTTTACCCCCACCCCTATGTGCTTCTCTTATTTTGCTTCTTTTTGGAACCATTCTTCTGCAAGTTTGTCGATTTCACCCGCATCGATCATCTTTTTCAACTCTTTGTTGAACTCGTCACGCATCTTGTCGCCTTTTTTGAAAGCGGCGGCTGAACCCGTCGGTCCGTCTTCTTTAATTTCATACGTTTTTAACGATTCGTCTTGATCCATGTATTTGACCGCTACAGCATCTTCGATGATGAGCGCATCAATCCGACCCGTATTGAGTTCTTGAATGATTTCCGGAATTTTATTCAACGAGACGGCTTCGCTGTCTTTATAACGATCTTTTGCAATGCCTTCTTGAATCGATCCAAGTTGGACGCCGATTTTTTTACCTTTCAGTTCATCTTCCGAACTAATCGCTTCGTCTTTTGTCATGACGAGGTTCTTTGATTCGAAGTAAACATCTGTGAAATCAGCGTTTTTCTTCCGCTCGTCTGTCGGTGTCATTCCTGCCATGACAAAATCAACCCGACCTGAGCTGAGTGCTCCGAGTAAGCTACCGAACTCCATGTCTTCAATTTTCAAATCATAACCGAGGTTTTTTGTAACTTCTTTTGCGATTGCGACATCAAATCCAACGATGTCGTCCCCTTTCGCCGTATCGATGTATTCAAACGGGAAGTAATCTGCTGACGTTCCCATCGTTAATACTTTACTGTCATCACTTGAACCGCCTGATGAATCATCTGATGCACCACATGCTGCCATCGTAAGTGCGAGAATGCCTGCCATTGCCGTTGCTACTAATTTTTTCATGAATAAATTCCCCTTCCAACGCTCAATTGTCAGAACTTTAACAATAGTATGACTTATGTTTTTTTCTAATTCAATACTAAATAGCTCTGATCCGATTTATTACTTTTAGGATATACGAATATTTATTCATTGTAAAGTATAATTATCTCGTAATAATGCATAAATCGATTCTTTTTATACAAAACATGAGTAAATAACCACTTTTGAATCCGCTTACATTTTTATTGCTATCCTCGGATTTTAATCATGGGTACTTTCTAACTCGAAAAAGGGGATGCTATTGATTCGATTCGTCTTTCTTTTTTCATTGCTCTTTCAATAAGTCGGCCTCTGCTTCAGGGGGACTGCTAAAAAAACATCTCTTTCGCGCACACTCACTTTCACGACAAATTAAAACCGTGTTTCAATTAAGAAACACGGCTCTAGACTGTAGTCAAAGTGCCATTGGGCGATAAAAGCGTTTTTTTCGTTGCTTTCCTCGGGCGAGGCGCAAGCCGTTGCTCCTTGGTCCTAATGGACAACGAGCAGGGTCTTGCCTGCCTCTGAAAGTGCGTTAAAAACGCACTTTTTCCCGTAGGAGTCAACGAAACGTGACGCTCTTTAGGAAATACCGTGAAGGAAATCCAGACATGCAGACGGTTTAGAGCGCAATCTGTCTTGAATCGCTTTAGAACCGCGAAAAGCGAATGGATCGCACCTAGATGTCGCATGTTCACTCTTCATAAGCGTTTGTATACATGCTGGAGCCGTGTTTCAATTAAGAAACACGGCTCCAGTTGATTCACTTATGCGTAAATTTCAATCAATGACTCTAATTTTTCAACAACTTCTTCTGCAGTAAACGATTCGATGTCGAAACGTTCAACCATCGAAAGAATGTTGCCATCTTGCATCAAAGCGAATGATGGTGATGAAGGTGGATACCCTTCAAAGTACTCGCGTGCCCGGTCCGTTGCTTCACGGTCTTGTCCCGCAAACACCGTTACGAAATGATCTGGCTTCACGCCTTCCATTCGATTGACGTAAGCAGCTGCCGGGCGAGCAATCCCACCTGCACATCCACATACTGAGTTGACAAGGACAAGTGTCAATCCTTCACGCTTCATCGCGTCATCGACGCTTTCAGCTGTCGTTAATTCTTCAAAACCAGCAGCTGCCGCTTCTTTACGTGCTGTCTGGACGACGTCTTCAAAATACATTTGGAAATCCATCGGTCTAATTCCTCCCTTATTCGTTCTCTTCCTTATTGTACGAGTTTAGATGAAATCTGTCCAAGTCTGCCGCTTAATTCTTGCGCCAAATATGGTTTCGCATGTAGTAGATCACGGAAGGCGACGTAACGGTCAATTTTTTCTTCCGACGGCTGACGGTCATTTTTATACGCACGAATCAAGACATTTTTTGGTGTATGCTCTAAATCAATGAATTCAAGCAATTGTGTCTCGTAACCGACGAGCGTCAAGATTTCGGCACGGATCGAATCCGTCGCAAGCGAAGCGAACTTCTCTTGAATCAGCCCGTGTTGCAACATGACGTCGAGTGGTGAACAGTCGAGTTGACGATTGAGTTCTTTTTGACAACACGGGACACTTAAGATGACAGACGCATTCCAATCAACGGCGCGGGCAAGTGCAACATCCGTTGCGACGTCACAGGCATGAAGCGTCACCATTAAGTCAACCTCTGTATCTTCGTTATAATCATGGACGTCCCCGACACGAAACTCGAGATTCGTATAGTCGAGATCGCGCGCAATCGCTGTACATTCTTCGATGACTTCTTTTTTGAGATCAAGTCCGGTCACTTTCAAGTCGAAGCCTTTGACGACACTTAAATAATGATACAAGGCAAACGTCAAGTACGATTTTCCACAACCGAAATCAAGAATCCGTAACGTTCGGTCTGTCGGTAACGCGGAAATACTATCTTCGACGAACTCCAGGAACCGATTGATTTGTTTAAATTTATCGTACTTTTGCCGTTTGACTTGTCCGTCTTCCGTCATGACACCGAGTCGGACTAAAAACGGAACGACGACACCATCTTCAAGGAGATGACTTTTTTTACGGTTATGCGACAGTTCTGCTTGCAGGGGTGACTGTTGCGTTGTTTTTAACGATACTTTCATTTTTTTGGATAACTGGAACTGAACTTCTTCCGTCTCGAAACGGAATAAAAATTGACGGAATTCCTCCATCAATCCGTCGAGTCGTTCTAAAAATTCATCAACCGACAAATTTTCGTGTTTAATTATCCGTTCATATTGAAACTCTAACTGGATTGCATACGTATCTTTCAATAGAATCGGTTTTAGTTTGATTCTTCGAAGATCATTCGACTTTTGGCGCGGACCACTAATCGTTGCATGCACGAGAGCAGCAGCCTCGAGCTTTTGAGTGAGTAATTCTTTTACTTGGTGTAATTCCACTGTAGTCCCGTCCTTTTCTGATTGTTCTTTCGAAACTGTAGCAAATTCCACCCTATTCGACAAGTAAGGTAGCTTCATCATTAAAGGAGGAACGAACGATGTTCAAAAAACTTTTATCACAAATCGGAATCGGTGCCGCCACAGTCGATACACGACTCGACAGCGAACGCTGTGAGCCAGGCGGACAGATTCACGGAACCGTCCATATTAAAGGCGGCAATGTCGACCAAGAAATCGATCGGATTTATTTAGCGTTTAATACACAATATAAAGAAGAAGTCAGGGACAGCACGACATTTACGACGTTCACACTCGATCGTTTTTCGCTAAACGAAGCCGCCTTTACGATTGAAGCAGGTGTCGAACGCGAAATTCCGTTTACGCTTCAAGTACCATTCAATACGCCGCTCTCGGTCAGTCAATCGAAGTCATGGATTGAAACGGGTCTCGATATCGCCCAGGCGGTCGATCCGTCAGACCGGGACGCCATCATCGTCCAAGCCAATGACCTCCAATCCGTTATCTTAGAAGCGATGGAAGAACTTGGCTTCCGACTCAAGAAAGCGGACACGGAAAAACTTCCCGGGCGTTACCGGAAGGATTTACCGATCGCCCAGGAACTCGAGTATTCGGCACGCAATACGTACTTCGCCCATAAACTCGATGAAGTCGAACTCATCATGCTCCAAGACCGTACCGGCATCGACATCGTCTTGCAAATCGACCGTCGTGCCCACGACTTAGGTTCGCTCTTCAGTGAGATGGCGGGTGCGGATGAGACGATGACGAAGCTATCCTTATCGAACCACGATTTGATGGACCGAAACGCCGTCAAACAACAATTAAACGATTTGATTGAACGGTACAGCTGATTTCCTTACCAGAATTTTCATCATGCCTGTAATCCACCAACAAAAAAACCTGAGCGATTGCCATGACTTTCTTTACGAAAGCTGAAAATTGCTCAGGTTTTGTGCAGTCTGCCGTCTGATCGCGCTGATCAACAGCGGCTAAAGCTGTACTTATCGTTTCGTTACTTTTGGTTGACGCGTAACTTGTGTAAAGAGACGTTCAAACGTTTCTTCCGTCCAGCCCATTTCCCAAAACATCAATTCGTAATAACAGCTTCTGACGAAATGGTGTTTCATCCGTTCCCGTTCTGCTTCAGTCGCTTGCGCCGCCAAAGCATCCAGCCGGTCGACCTGTTCAAAGACGACCCGTTCGAACCATTCCGAGCTGTATGTTGCAATCCACTGTTGATAAATCGGTGACGCCGGTGACTTCGTCAACAGTTGTTGTCCGACTTCATAATAAAGCCAGTAACACGGTAAAATCGCTGCAATCGTTTCCCCGAGTGTCCCCTCGCTCGCATGATGCATATGTGAGACATAGGCATACGCAGTCGGTGCCGGTTCGAACGCTGCTAAATCCGCTTCCGTAATAGCGAGCGGTTCAAAAAACGATTGATGGAGTGATAGCTCAGCCGCATAGGTCGATGTCGCATGTTCCGCGAGTTCCGCGATCGTCGCAAAATCCGTTGCCTTTGAGGCGGCCCGGGCTTGAATTTTTGCGAAATGTTTTAAGTAATACGCATCCTGCATGACATAATGTCGAAATTTTTCGAGCGGTAACGTCCCGTCACCAATGCCTGTGACGAATGGATGGGAAAAACTGCTGTCCCAATATGTTTTTGCGGCTTGCCGAATTTCTTGACTGAATTTCAACCTAATTCCCCCTTTTGTTGAATCAAAAAACGCCACACCCTACGAACAGGGCATGACGTGAAGAGACAACAAGAGAGATATTCACGCCACTTCCCTCCGTAAGTCCAAACTTAATCAGGTTCAAAGGGTCCGAACGTCTTCGTCGTCTCAGTCGGCCTACCGACTCCCCTAGTGGTCATTATTTAATTCCTCTTCACTATATCATTTTTTCAGTCACATGATCAGGATTTTAAATGAAATGTAGTATAGGATTAGGGACACGAGGTGGGCGGTTCATTCCGCCTCAAGACCGATTCCGTTCTGGAAGACGTCACTTACAATGAAATTAGCACCTGATACTACCTACTATACTCGGAGGATTTATACTATGAATAAAGCAACAAAAATCATGACCACGACGCTTTTAGCGACAAGTTTACTTCTACCGACTGCTGCTTCAGCAGAGCAAGTCGTCGATAAAACAATCATCACGCTTGGTGAATCGCTCGGGGCAAAGGATAAAGCCTGGGTACTCGCCCGATTGAATGCGCCGGAAGGCATTACGCCCGTCATCGCCACGGCAGCGGATGAAGAAAAATATTTAGGGAAAAACGTTCCCCAATCGCAACTCGGCGGCAATATGTACTCTTCCGCAAAAATCGAACTCGCTGAAAAAGGCGACGGTTTATCTGTCGCGACCGAAAACATTACCTGGGTAACAAAAGACATGTACTTGAACGCGCTCGTCACTGCAGGCGTAACGGACGCCGACATCACAATCACTTCCCCTTATAAAGTCACCGGGACCTCTGCTTTGACGGGGATCATGAAAGCATACGATCAAACGTCGGCTGAGACCGGCATTAAATTGACGGATGAACGAAAAGATTTAGCCCAACAAGAGTTATCGGTCACTTCCGATGTCGGAAAAACGGTCGGGACGGACAAAGTCGCCGAACTGATGAATGAAATCAAAGCAGAGATCGCCAAACAAAAGCCGGAAACCAAAGTCGATATCGAGAATGTCATCATCCAAGTCATTCAAAATAACAACATCCAGTTGTCGGACGCCCAAATGGAGCGGTTGACGTCATTGTTCAGTCAAATGGAGAAAGCTGACTTGAACTGGGGACAAATCGAGACCGGATTAAAGGGTGCCGGGCAAGATATCCACGCGTTCGCGACCTCCGAAGAAACGAAAGGATTTTTTGCAAAACTGTTTGACGGCTTAAGTAAGTTCTTTAACTCGATTTCCGGACTGTTCAAGTAACTGAAAACGATTTCATTTTCAGTTCAAAACATGGTAAACTAACTTTATCGAAACGAAAAGGTGGTGTAAAAGATGGGTTTTGCTGCGTGTAAGCAATGGTTGATGGAACAACTTTATCTGTTGCGCGCGATTTTTCATGAAATGGCGTTCTAAAGGACGAGTCTGCCCTTTTCTTAGGAACATCCATCTGAAAAATAAAGCAAAGCGCACCTTTTACGGTAAACGGAGAGCGCTATTTGCGTTCTCCGTTTTTTGATGCGCATGAAAGGAAGTTACTGATCATGATTTGCGACATCCAACACCTGACAAAACAATTTGGGGGAGCATCCGTCTTAACCGATGTCTCGCTCTATCTTAAACAAGCTGACCGCATCGGATTGATCGGTCGAAACGGAACCGGAAAAACCACGTTACTGCGTTTAATCGCGCAACTCGAAACAGCGGACAGCGGAACCCTTTATCTCAAAAAAGGACTTTCCATCGGTTATTTGGCTCAAATTCCACAGTTCGCAGAAGAATTGACGGGCCTTGATGTTCTCTGGACCGCATTTGCCCAAATCGTCGCCTTACGGACGACGATGCATCAGCTTGAACAACAAATGGCAAGTGCTGACCACCTGGACGATGTGCTAAATGAGTATACGCGTGTGACCGAACAATTCGAACAACAGGACGGTTACCTGCTCGACTCGAAAATCCAGCGCATGATTAACGGACTCCACCTCGATGCCTTGCTGACACGTCCCTTTTCTCAATTAAGTGGTGGCGAACAAACGAAAATCTGCCTCGGCCGGATGCTGCTGGTGGAACCAGACTTGTTGATTCTCGACGAACCGACGAATCACCTCGATCTCGCAGCAATCGAATGGCTCGAACAATTTTTAAACAGTTATCCGGGCGCTGTCATCATCGTCTCGCATGATCGCGTGTTTCTTGACGCAAGTGTCAACTTGATCGCTGAACTTGAAGATGGTGAACTGACAATCTACCCAGGAAATTATTCGGCGTACACGGTCGCGAAAGAACGCCTGCTCCTCGAACAATTCCACGCCTACACGGAACAACAAAAGAAAATCAAACAGATGAAGGATGCGATTCGGCGCTTGCGCCAGTGGGCAAATGAAGCCTCTCCGCCAAGCGAAAAACTGTTCCGAAAAGCAAAAGCCATGGAACGGGCACTCGAACGGATTGAGCGACTCAAACGGCCGCTCCTGGAAAAAGCGGTGCCTGACATCCGCTTTTCGTCGCAAGGGCAACTCAGTCAAATCGTTTACCGTCTTGAGGATGTCACGCTTTCCGTCGCCGGCCGGAAGTTGTTCGCGTCGCTCGATTTCGAAGCCGCGGCACGTGACCGGATTGGAATCGTCGGTGCGAACGGAAGTGGGAAAACGACGTTATTACGTGTCTTACTTGGACAACTCCAGCCGACGAACGGACGTGTCACGCGTGGTCCGTCAAATCAGGTCGGATTTTTATCGCAACACGTCGATATGCCGGGTGAAGAGCGACTGATCGATTACTTCCGCTCACACGTTTCGGCGGACGAAGGAACAGCTCGCTCCCTGTTGGCCCGTTTCCTCTTTTTCGGTCCACGTGTCTTCTTACCGATTACTGCGTTAAGCGGCGGGGAAAAGATGCGCTTGATGCTCGCGATTCTTGTCCATTCGCCGCTTAATGTCCTGATTCTTGACGAACCGACGAATCACCTCGACATTGAATCCCGCGAGGCGCTTGAAGAAGCACTCGAGCACTTTGACGGAACGCTGATTGCCGTATCGCACGACCGTTATTTCTTGAACCGACTCTTCTCGAAAACCTATTGGCTAGATGACACGACAGAAATCTTTCACGGTTCTTACCAATATGCTGCCGAAAAACGACATGCCCGGTCAATCGTCGAATCAGCGGCACTCACGCCCCGCGCTACCCGGACGCCGGTAGCCGGGAAACATCCGGCTTTAAATGCAGGCGAACTCGAACAGCAGATTCAACAGCTAGAGGATGAGGTGGCTTTACTCGATACATCACTCGCGGCGACACATGATTATGAAGTCCTCACGACATTATTCTCAGAACGAGAACAGCTCGTTAGTCAAATTGATGACTTCTATGAAAAATTGTTGGCAGTCGATCACTAATCAAAAAACGCATCATTTCACCACCGCTGCTTCATTAAGTGCGGTGGTTTTTTAAATTAAAAATGCTTTGATGACGATCTGTTTTTCTGAACCCGAAAAAATATATTTTAAATATTTTAAAAGAAAGTTTCGAAAAAAAGCTTGCAAGTTGTCTGAAAATTCGTATAATTCAACTTATAGCTATTATCAGTTTTTAGCAAAAACACTTTGGGAGGAACTATCACATGGATGCATTTCAACAAGCTGTACAATCGGGCGTCGATTTCGCCAACAACATCTTATGGTCTTATATCTTAATCGCCGCTTTAATCGGAGTCGGCATCTACTTCACCATTAAAACGAAGTTCATCCAATTCCGTTACTTGAAAGAGATGTTCCGTGTCACACTCGATAAAAATGAAAAGACAACAGATGATGAAGGTCAGAGTATTACATCCCTTCAATCATTCTTCATCGGTGCCGCGACTCGAATCGGTACAGGGAATTTGGCCGGTGTTACGATCGCTGTTACACTTGGTGGACCCGGAGCGGTCTTCTGGATGTGGATGGTCGCCCTCCTTGGTGGAGCAACAGCCCTTATTGAAAGTACGCTTGCTCAAGTGTATAAAGTACGTGATACAGGCAATAACGCTTACCGCGGTGGTCCTGCTTACTACATCGCAAAAGGATTGAACAACCGCGTCCTCGGAATCATTTTTGCAATCTTAATCGCCGTCACATTTGGTCTTATTTTTAACTCGGTTCAATCGAACACGATTGCCGCTGCTTTTGACAACGCCTTTGGAATCGACAAAATGATCGTCGGTGGGATCTTAGTCGTTCTTACAGGTCTCGTCATCTTCGGTGGTGTCCACCGTGTCGCGAAAGTTTCAGCAATCGTTGTACCAATCATGGCGTCACTCTACTTGATTGCTGCCATCTTTGTTGTCATCACGAACATCACTGAACTTCCAGGGGTTTTCGCAATGATCTTTAAGAGTGCATTCGGTATCGACCAGGCTGTTGGTGGATCTGTCGGTGCTGCAATCTCGCTCGGTGTTAAACGTGGTCTCTTCTCGAACGAAGCCGGTATGGGTTCTGCTCCGAACGCTGCTGCTGCCGCTGAAGTTTCTCACCCAGCAAAACAAGGATTCTTACAAACACTTGGTGTTTTCCTTGATACGTTGATCGTCTGTACAGCAACAGCGACAATCATCTTACTCAGTGACAGCTACGCTGCCGGTAATGGTGAAGGTATCGCCATGTTACAAAATGCGCTTTCTGAGCAACTCGGTGCCGTCGCACCAGCCTTTATCGCAATCAGTGTCTTCTTGTTCGCTTTCAGTTCAATTGTCGGTAGCTACTACTACGGTGAAACGAACATTGAATTCATCAAGAAAAGTAAATCAACTGTCTTTGGCTTCCGAATTGCTACGATGGCATTCGTCTTCATCGGATCGCTCCTCAGCCTCGGAATGGTTTGGAGTTTCGCCGACCTCTTCATGGCCGGTATGACATTAATCAACTTAACAGCCATCTCGCTCTTAGGTGGAGTCGCAATCAAAGTCATCAATGACTACCAAAACCAACGTAAGCAAGGTCTTGATCCTGTCTTCTCTGCTAAAGCATTAGGTATCGAAAATACCGAATGTTGGGACGATGAAGAAGAAGCGCGTCCAGCTGCTGGTGAAGCACCACCTGTCGCACGACGGTAAACATTTCTTTTCTACTAAAAACCTTGGAGGCGCGTGTAATCGCCTCCAAGGTTTTTTTGCTGCGCTAGGATTATCTTGGTCGTGAGTTGGGAAAATAGGAACAGAGAGTCACTAAGGAGGAATTGAATGTGTCGAAGGCCATGTTAATTATTAATCCCTCATCCGGGAAAGAATTAGGTAAAAAATACGCAGAATTTGCAGAAGGTACACTCGCTCAGCGCTTTGCAACGGTCGATGTCCGGTTCACTGAAAAAGAACTCGACGCAACAGAATTTGCACGTACTGCTTCGACTGAGCAGTATGACGCCGTCATCGCAATGGGCGGTGACGGAACGGTCAATGAAGTCATCACGGGAATCGCAGAACAAGACCACCGTCCGACGCTCGGCATCGTTCCACTCGGGACGGTCAACGATTTAGCACGTGCGCTCCATATTCCGACGGATGCCCGCGACGCGATCAACGTTCTCGAAGATGCTCCGATTCGTCCTTTTGACATCGGTAAGTATGGATCACACTATTTCATGAACGTGATTGCGATTGGGCTGATTGCCGATGCCGTCGAAGAAGTGAGTGTCGAACAGAAGACATCACTCGGTTCTATCGCATATTTCATTGAAGGATTAAAAGCCTTCAAGGATCATAGTCCCTACCCGCTCCAGTTAACAGCCAGAGAAAAATCTTTCGACGGCGAAACACCGTTACTTATCGTTTCGTTGACGAATTCCGTCGGCGGTTTCGAATCATTTGCGCAAGAGGCGCGTGTCGATGACGGATTACTTCATGTTTTTCTTGTAAAACAACTTGGTATTTTAGACGCCTTACAAGCGCTACCTAAACTATTGAAAGGTGATTTATCTGAAGCAGATCAAGTCGAGTACTTTACAACGAAGGAAGTCAAAATCGAATCTTCGGAAACACTTCCGATTAATGCTGATGGCGATACGGCAGGCAAACTTCCGATTACGGTCCAAGTTCTTGGTCAGCACTTAAACGTCATCGCTCCCACGTCCTAAGTACTATCCTTTATGGATATAAGCCCACCAAGCTGCATAGAATCGGTGGGCTTTTTAGCATGGACAAAATAAACCAAAAATGACCATTACAATATATGTTATAGAGTGATAACTTTGAAACAAAACTGAAATATTTCCCCTTTATTTCCGATGCTATAATCATTCTATCAAGAAAACATTTTCTACCTTAACTACATAGAACCTTCACCTTACAATATTGAAAGACTTAGTTTTACTGACGTCCGTCGCCTTTTCCCAATTAGGAGGAACTCACATATGAAGCGTATGTTAACAACAATGACAATGACAGCACTAATGGTTTCAGGCTTCGCTACGACAGGCATCGAAAAAGTCGAAGCAGCAACTACATATAAAGTAAAAGTAATGGCTGACGGTCTCCGTGTTCGAACGGGTCCTTCGACTGCCTATAAAGCAGTCGGAACCGTCAATAAAGGAAAAACATACAAGTACCTCGGCGTATCCGGATCATGGACGAAAATTTCATACTCAGGTTCTTCCCGTTATGTCGCTTCCAAGTATGTCAAAAAGTATAAAGTCACAACAACGACGGCAACAAAAGCATCGAGTGGCTTTTCGCGACCGACAAGTGGTCCAATCACACAAGGATACGGTGCAGCGAGCGGCGTTTACGGTTATACGTTCCATAACGGAATCGATATCGGCGCTGCAACAGGAACGCCCGTCTATGCTTCTGCTGCCGGTAAAGTCATCACGTCCCGTAATTACGGTGCTTATGGCAATTACGTTATGATGACGCACACAATCAATGGACTTGCTTACACGACGGTCTACGCTCACTTGAACAGTCGCTCGGTATATGCCGGTCAAACGATTGCAAAAGGAGCAAAAATCGGGACGGTCGGTGCAACCGGAAACGCCTTCGGCGCCCATCTTCACTTTGAACTACACCGTGGTTCATACGTCTACAGTGCGTCATCTGCTGCAAGCAGTATCAATCCATTAAACTACTTCAATTAACTCAACCACCACTGACTTAAATTCGTCAGTGGTTTTTTTGTGCCTTACGTTTCTCGTGCGTCAAGGGTGTCTTAGGTGAAAGTTAGACAAAACAATGGTACGGTGATTAAATAAATGCTTTTAAGGAGGGATTCACCTTGAAATCACGCTCACTTTTGTTTGCCGCAACAAGTGCTGCGAGCATCGGAATTCTTGTCGGCTGTCAAGATCAGCCGACAGCAGAAGAACGACTCGCTTCCTATTCAAAGCTTTGGGAAAAACAAGACTATGACAAGATGTATGCCGATTATGTCAGTCAAACGACACAAAAAGAGTACGGAGAAAGTCAGTTCATCGAACGAACGAAAAAATTGAACGATACGCTTGAAATCAAAAATATTTCCATTACACCGGGAAAAGCACCCGACACAGATGATGAGAAGAAACAACTATTGCCTGTCACCGTCAAATTCGATACGGTCGCGGGACCTGTATCGTTCAAGAAAGAGGTCCCGCTCGTCTACGAGACAAACAAAGACACAGACAATTGGTACGTCGACTGGGATCCTTCCTTCCTGTTCGAAGACTTTGAACAAGCGGATCAAATCAAATTGAACACGCTTACCGCAAAACGCGGTGATTTAATTGACCGGAATGAAAAACCGCTCGCGACGACCGGTCAAGGCTTTGAAGTCGGTGTGACAGCTGGCCAGCTGGATGACACGACCAAAAAGAAAGTCGCTTCTCTCCTCGACCGGTCGACGAATTCGATTGACGACGCTCTATCGGCATCTTGGGTCAAGGACGGTCAGTTCGTTCCGTTAAAAACATTTGATCCGTCTGACGAAGCAACCGTTAAGCGCTTGACGGCACTTAAAGGGGTCAGCGCCAAGGAAACAGAAGTGCGGACTTACCCATACGGTGAAGCGACGTCCCACTTAATCGGCTATGTTGGATCGGCGACCGCTGAAGACGTCGAACAATCGAACAATAAAATCCAAGCTGGTGAACAGGTTGGTAAACGCGGACTTGAACAGGTTTTCGATGATGAACTTCGTGGCCAGTCCGGAACGAGCATCGAAATCGTGAAGTCGGACCAGGACGAACCGGTAACCGTCGCCGAGACGAAGGTCAAAGACGGGAAAGACATTACGCTGACGATCGATGGTGCGCTCCAACAATCGACGTACGAGACGATGAACGGTGAACCGGGTGTCGCAACTGCACTTGATCCAAGGACCGGTGAAACACGGACCCTCGTCAGCTCCCCCGGTTTTGATCCGAGTGAGTTCACACTCGGCATCTCGCAAGACCGACTCGACACATTGACGAATGATTCAGATCAACCGTTACTCAATCGTTTTACGAGTGCCTTTGCACCCGGATCGACACAAAAACCGTTGACGGCTTCCATCGGTCTAAACGCCGGAAAGTTAAATCCCGATAAAGCCTATTCGATTGACGGCTTAAAGTGGAAAAAGGATGGCTTCAATGTCACCCGGATCCACGAGACACCGGACCCTGTCGATTTACACAATGCGCTAGTCTACTCGGATAATATTTATTTCGCGCAATCGACACTTGAAGTAGGTGCTGACACCTTTACGAATGGACTGGAGGCACTCGGTTACGGTGAAAAAATTCCGTTCGCCTATCCGATGCGGGCTTCACAGATTTCAAACGACGGGACCATTTCATCTGACGGTCAATTAATGGATACATCGTACGGACAAGGTCAGATGTTGACGAACATCGTCCACCTCGCTTCGATGTACGAAATCTTTTTGACGGACGGAATCATCTATCAGCCAACGTTACGGGCGGATGAAAAAACAAAACAGATCTGGAAACAGGATTTAATCTCTAAGAACGACGCCTCGATGATCCGGAAAGACTTGTATGATGTCGTCCATGCCGGATATGACTTACCTGCCGACATACAGGAAGTCGCCGTTGCCGGTAAGACGGGAACGGCTGAACTTAAGCAAGCTGGAGAAACAAAGGGGAAGGAAAATGGCTTTTTCGTTGGTTATGACAACGATGACCCGACGCTACTCGTCGCGATGATGATTGAATCGGTCGAGCAGGAAGACCGGGGCAGTCCGTATGTTTCCGGTCTCGTCGCCGAAGTCTTGAAAGAGGCCAAGTAAAGCGATTGGTCAAGGGTGCGATTTCAGCTGATGTTTGCTGCAGGGTCGCCCGTCACCGCTTTTTATGAAGAAACGTAAAATGGCCGATGATTCCGTAAAAAGTGGAATCATCGGCCATTTGATTGATGTCGGTCTGACGGATGCGTCAGATCTTTTTTAGTTAGACGTGAAGATCGGGTAACCGGGCTGCCATCAATTGCTCAATCGCTGATGTATCTTCTTGTTGTAACAACTCAACGATTTTACTACCGACGATGACACCTGCGACCGAAGCCCCTAACTGTTTGACGTGTGCCGGCGTACTGATTCCAAACCCGGCGAGGACCGGAACAGGACTCAGTTCCGCGACATTTGCAAGATGCGCTTCGAGCGACTCGCCGAACGTCGTCTGCCCTCCTGTCGTCCCGTTGACGGTGACGGCATAGAGGAACCCTTCACTTTGATTCGCGATTTTTTGAATCCGTTCGATCGGACTCGTCAGTGAAACGAGTTGGACGAGGGCGATGTCTTGTTTGTCATGCTTCGCAAAAAACTGCGCACTCTGTTCGAGTGGTAAGTCCGGAATGATTAAGCCATCGACCCCGACTTCACGACAGGTCGCAAGAAAGGCATCGATGCCAAAGCGGAAAATCGGATTCAAGTAGGTCATGACGACGATCGGGACCGTCGTTTCTTGACGGGCGACCCGAATCGCCTCGAGGACGTCGTGTAAGCTGACTTCGTGTGCAAGCGCGCGAAGACCGGCTTCTTGAATGACCGGACCGTCCGCAACAGGGTCCGAGAACGGGACACCGACTTCGATTGCTGTGGCCCCACTCCGTTCGAGGAATGCCAAAATGTCCGGCAGACGGTCGATTCCGCCGTCACCTCCCATGACATACGGGATAAACGCTTTTTCACCGCGGTCATTGACTGTTCGGATTGCTTGTTCTAATCGCATCACGCTTCCCCCTTTAAGGCCGATCTGACCGTCATGACATCTTTATCACCGCGACCGGATAAACAGATGACGAGAATCTCGTCTTCCGACATGTCTTTCGCAAGCTTCGTCGCATAGGCGACGGCATGTGCTGTTTCGAGCGCCGGAATGATGCCTTCTTTTTGGCATAACAACTGGAGCGCATCGAGTGCTTCTTGATCGGTGACGGCTTCATACTGGACACGACCGATGTCTTTTAAGAGACTATGTTCCGGTCCGACGCCTGGATAATCGAGCCCGGCTGAAATCGAATGGGCTTCCGTGACTTGACCGTGTGCATCCTGTAGCAAGTACATCATCGACCCGTGTAAGACACCGACTTCACCTTTCGTCATCGTCGCTGCGTGTTTGTCCGTCTCAATCCCGTCTCCTGCTGCTTCAATTCCGTACAGCGCAACCGTTTCATCATCGATGAACGGATGGAACATACCAATCGCGTTACTCCCGCCACCGACACAAGCGACGATCGCGTCCGGCAAGACACCCTCTTTTTCAAGGATTTGCGCCCGCGTCTCTTTCCCGATGACGGATTGGAAATCACGGACGAGCTCCGGGAACGGATGCGGTCCGAGAACCGATCCCATCAAATAGTGTGTATCCTCAACATGTTTGACCCAGTAACGTAACGCTTCATTGACGGCATCCTTCAGGGTCCGACTGCCCTGTGTGACCGGGATGACCTTCGCCCCAAGCAGTTCCATCCGGAAGACGTTCAATTCTTGACGCCGGACATCCTCTTCCCCCATGAAGATGACACATTCTAAATCAAGTAGGGCACAGACGGTCGCCGTGGCAACACCGTGTTGTCCGGCACCGGTCTCGGCGACGATTTTTCGTTTCCCCATCCGCTCTGCGAGTAGAGCTTGTCCAATCGTATTATTGATTTTATGAGCGCCCGTATGGTTCAGGTCTTCCCGTTTCAAGTAAATCTTCGCGCCACCGATTTCCCGCGTCAAGTGTTCCGCGAAGTAGAGTGGCGTCTCACGCCCGACGTAATTTTTTAAGAGATCGTTCATCCGTTCATAAAACGCCGGGTCCTCTTTGACTTCGGCATAGGCCTGTTCCAGTTCAAGGACGGCTTGCATCAATGTTTCCGGAATGTAGCGTCCACCATAAACCCCATATTGACCAAGTGCATCTGGTTGTGAATAACCCATCGTGCTCATCTCCCCTTTACGGCATGTGCGAATGCCAGCATTTTTTGTTGATCTTTTTGAAACTCCGTTTCGATTCCGCTCGAGACATCCACTGCGAACGGTTGATAGCGCGCGATTGCTGCTGCGACGTTCGATGGTGTCAAACCACCTGCGACGAACATCGGTCGTGTACTTATTAAATCCGTCGACCAATCAAACGGTTGTCCGCTTCCAGCTTGTGGCGCGTCATAGAGAATGTAATCAGCCTCCGTATCGATTGAAGTGGCGCCCGCGACGAGTGCCTGAATGATCGGAACTTTCGTTTGTGTACGAATCGCTTCGTCCACCATACCGTGAATTTGAATCAAATCCAGTCCCACCGTTTCAATCGCCGCTTCGACTTCTTGTAAGGTCGGCGAGACGAACACACCGACGACTTGGACCGTTGCCGGAACCAATTGCCGCAATTCGGCGGCCTGTTCAAGCGTGACCTGACGTTTACTCGGCGCGAACACGAAACCGATGTAGTCGGCGAGTCGGCTCGCGACCACCACATCATCGGCGCGCCGTAACCCGCAAAATTTAATGCGTGTCATAGACCGGTCCGTTGACTGCTTGGATGAAGGCGGTGGGATCCTCTGCGCGCATCAGCGTTTCACCGACTAAAATGCCGTCTGCCCCGTCCTGATGGAGCTGACGTGCCTGCTCGACCGTCTGAATCCCGCTTTCACTGATATACCGGACGCCCGGGCGCTTCGTCTGCAACAGCCGTGTCGATGTCGCTAAGTCGACGGCGAACTTTTTTAAGTTTCGGTTGTTGATGCCGATGATGCGTGCACCGAGCTGTTCTGCTTGCTTCAGTTCCGCTTCATCATGGACTTCCACTAAAACTTCGAGACCGTTTGCGTAGGCATAGTGATACAAGTCTTCCAGTGTCGCTTCGTCAAGTGCCGCGACGATCAACAGGATCAAGCTCGCTCCATGCGCTTTCGCAAGGTCGATTTGAATCCGGTCAATCATAAAATCTTTACACAGGATGGGCACATCGACTGCATTTGCGACTGCCTCAAGGTCTGCCATGCTTCCTTTGAAATACGTCGTATCCGTCAAAACCGAGATGACCGTTGCCCCGCTTGCTGCATACCGTTTTGCTTGAGCGACAGGGTCGACGTCGAGCGAGATGTCGCCTTTTGAAGGAGATGCCCGTTTAATTTCCGCGATGACCGACAGGTCGTCTTGGCCGAGTCGTTCGTGAATCGAACGGTGTAACGGTGACCGTTCGATTTGCTTGACTCCTGCCACTTTGAGTTCAGCTACTTCGCGTTTCTTCGTTTCAATGATGCGGTCTAAAATATTCATCCGATTGCCTCCTGTCGTTTCGTCTGTTGCAATTGTCGCAGTTTTTCTCGTGCTTGTCCGGAATCGATACTGACGATCGCACAATCGATTCCTTCCCGAATCGTTTTGACCCGTCCTTCCGCGAACAGGGCGATGCCGGCGTTGAGTAAGACCGTATCCCGGTAGGGTCCCGCTTCCCCGTCAAGGACACGTAGTAAGATGTCGGCATTTTCTTGTGCCGACCCGCCACGGATTGCTTCGAGTGGGGCGACGGTCAATCCGACTTCTTCCGGGTGAAGACTGAAGCGAATCAGTTCTCCGTCGTCGAGTAACACAAGTTGGTTCGTTCCGGCGAGAGACGCTTCATCCATTCCATTCGCTCCGTGTAAGACGATTGCCCGTTTGCGTCCGAGACGGTGTAACGTCAACGCCATCGTCTCGAGTAAATCTTCCCGGTAAATCCCGAGCAATTGTGTTTTTAAAGAGACCGGGTTCGTTAACGGACCAATCAAGTTGAAGATCGTCGGGATCCGTAAATCGCTCCGGACCTTCATGATTTGTTTGACACGCGGGTGCATCCGCTGAGCGAATAAGAACGCAATCCCGTTTTCTTCGAGTCGGTTTGCGAGTTGCTCGGGTGTTTCATCCAGTTTAACACCTAATGCCTCGAGGACATCGGCACTGCCCGTTTTACTCGAGATACTCCGGTTACCGTGCTTGGCGACTTTCGAGCCTGCACCTGCGAGAACGAAGGCGGCTGTCGTACTGATGTTGAATGACTGTGAGCCATCGCCACCCGTACCACAGTTGTCGATGAAGTCCGTTCCTGTGACGGGAATGTCGAGTGCGACTTCCCGCATGATTGAGGCGAGTCCCGCCAGTTCATCCGCTGTTTCGCCTTTTGCTTTTAAGGCGACGAGGAAGGCGGCGATTTCGCTGTCCGTCACGTTCGGTTCAAACAGTTGTCGTGCTGCTTGTTGCATCTCTTCGTATCGTAAATGCTTCGCAGCTGCTAGTTTCGTTAATATCTCTTTCATGTCTTGTCACTCCCCTGTCAGTTCAATGAATCGTTTGACGATTTGTTTTCCGTTGATCGTTCCGACCGACTCTGGGTGAAACTGAATCCCGTATGTCGGGTGTTCGATATGTTCAAATGCCATGATCGTCCCGTCTACTGTTTCCGCCGTAATGCGTAACACGTCGGGTGCGGTCTGCCGGTCGACAATCAGTGAATGATACCGCATGACTTCGAATTGTTCTGCGAGTCCCTTAAATAAGTTCCCGTTCTGTCGAATCATCGATGTCTTGCCGTGCATGATGTCCGTTGCCTGGACGACTTGTCCCCCGAAGGCTTGTCCGATTGCTTGGTGACCAAGACAGACGCCAAGGATTGGAATCGAACCGGACAGTTGTTTGATGACATCTAGACAAATCCCGGCATCATTCGGATTACCTGGTCCCGGCGATAAAATGATTCCGTCCGGTTGCAAGTCTTGAATGCCTTCGATTGTCATCGCATCGTTACGGACGACTTGTACGGCGGTATGTTCCGCCGCATATTGATACAGGTTATAGGTAAAGGAATCATAGTTATCAATCAATAAAATCATTTCCAAACCTCCAGTAACGACTTCGCTTTATGCAATGTCTCTTCATATTCGAGCGTCGGGTCCGAGTCATAGACGATTCCGGCACCGGCTTGGACATAGGCCGTACCGTCCTTGATGACCATCGTCCGGATTGCGAGTGCAAAATCAAGATTTCCACTGACATCGAAGTAACCGACGGCGCCCGCATACACTTCCCGCTTCAACGTTTCATACTGTTCAATCAATTGCATCGCCCGAATTTTCGGCGCCCCGGAGACCGTTCCAGCGGGTAAACAAGAAATCAAGGCGTCGGCTCCTGTCTGCCCGTTCGCTAACGTCCCTTCGACGACGGAGACAAGATGCATCACGTTTTTGAAACGTTCGATTTCCATGTAGCGCGATACGTTAATGCTTCCGACCTGACAGACCTTGCCGAGATCGTTGCGGCCAAGATCGACGAGCATCCGATGTTCGGCACGCTCCTTCTCGTCTGCAACGAGCTCAGCTGCCAACCGTTCGTCTTCTTGTTTCGTTTGTCCTCTGCGCCGTGTCCCGGCGATCGGATTCGTCGTCACGCGTCTTCCCTTGACCTGAACGAGACTTTCCGGCGATGCCCCAAGGACAATCAACTCGCCGAGGTCGATATAAAAGAGATAAGGGCTCGGGTTGTCTTGCCGTAACTTCCGGTAGAAGTGAAACGGATCCCCCGCGAAGGTCGCATCGAGTCGTTGCGATAACACCAGTTGGAAGACGTCTCCTTGCCGAATATGTTGTTTCGCTTGTTCCACGAGCTGGATAAAATCTTCCTTCTCCATCTGCGGCTGATATGAAATGTTTTCAAGGGGACGTTCCAGTAAGGTTTGCTCCCCTGTCCGTTCGAGTTGTTGCTTTCTTTGTTCTAACCGCTCCATCATTTCACTGCGGTCCGTCACACCACCGAGTGACGTATGGACCAAGTGGACGCGATGTTCAAGATGATCGTATAAAATGATTTCATCATAGACGGCGAGTAACGCATCCGGTAGGTTCCGGTCAATCTTTGGCATCACTCCGATGTTTTCATAGGCGCGAATCGTGTCATAGCCGACGTAACCGATCGCCCCACTTAAAAAAGGTAAGTCCAGTTCACTTGTTGGTCGTGTGATGTAGTGTTGCAGTAAATGGACCGGATCGCCGATCGTCGTAACCGATTCGTCCGTCTTTAAATCATGCCGCGTGACTTGATTCCCCTCTGCCCGTAGCAAAGCGACTGGGTCGACCCCGATGATTGAGTAACGTGCATTCCCGGACTGGGTCGAACTTTCGAGTAAACACTTTCGATTCCCGTCGATCCGTCGAAAAATCGAAATTGGTGTCAGCTCGTCCCCGTTCATCTCAAGTCGTTCGATTACTAATTCTTCTGTCTGAATCATCCTGATTTCGCCTCCTGGTATAAAAAAAGTCCTCCACATAGCAATTGCTACATGGAGGACGATTAACTCGCGGTGCCACCTCGATTGGAACGGTTGTTGCGTTCCCACTTTTCCGGTGCTTCCTCATTTCAAGGACACCGTAGCCTGCGATAACGGGGGCTTCCGTCATGACCTACTGTAAATTCAGCCATGCTCTCATGAGACCATTCATTAAACCTCCCTGTGCCGAAGTCCCACCCTTCTCCGGCTCTCTGAAACAGTGATGTGTTTAACTACTTAACTCATTCATCGATTTTTTTATGTTGTTGTATACGAAAAGGGTCTTCCTGTCCATTCATGTGATCATTCACATGAAGGACGGGAAAACCCGCGGTACCACCTTCGTTGACTATACAATAGTCCCCTCGAACGAACCGGCGCACCTGATTCGTCGTCCTCGATAACGGGAGGTCACCGTCAGAGCCTACTTCAAGTTCGGTCTGATGCTCAAAAGCCCATTCACCTGTTTCCCGATACTGATTCGCACCACCCATCAGCTCTCTTCAATCGTTTCACGGGCTACTCTTCTTCGTCGTAGCGTTATGTTGTTCAATTGTTTATTATATTACGTCGCTTCGGGCGACCTGTCAACTATTTAGTATAAAGCGAGTTGATCCGGGTCGATCGATTCGAGCGCCTGCTTGACGGTCTGCAGGAATTGACCGGCCACTAACCCGTCAAGTACACGGTGATCAATCGACATACATAAGTTGACCATGTCACGTGCTGCGAACATGCCGTTGACCCAAACCGGGCGCTTGACGATTGATTCCACGGATAAAATCGCCGCTTGCGGGAAGTTCAAGATCGGTGCCGATTGGATCGAACCGAACGAACCCGTGTTATTGACGGTAAACGTACCACCTTGCATCTCGCTTGACGATAACTTACCGGCCTGCGCCCGTTTACCGAAGTCATCGATTGCCCGAGCGAGTCCTTTAATGCTAAGTTCATCCGCATGTTTGACGACCGGGACGAATAACGCTTCTTGCGTCGCGACGGCGAGTGATAAGTTGATTGCCCGTTTTTGAATGATTTTATCGCCTGCCCACTGCGAGTTCATGATTGGGTGTTTCTTCAGTCCTTCGACTGTCGCTTTCATGAAGAACGGTAAAAACGTCAATTTGACGCCTTCTTGTTTGAAGAACTGATCTTTATGACGATTCCGTGCTTCGACCAGATTCGTCACGTCGACTTCAACCATCAACCAGGCGTGCGGTGCTTCTTGTTTCGAGCGCACCATGTTACTGGCGATCGCTTGACGGACACCTGCCGTCGGAATTTCAATATCGCCGTCTTCCGTCGTACTCATCGTCGGTTTTGGCGCAGACTTCGGTGCCGGAGTCTCGACTGCCGCTTCCGCTTTTGTCGGTACGGTCTCAATCGTCGGGGCCTCGACAACATCCGGCTGATTGACTTGACCGGATTCAACGAGCTTCAGCAAATCTTTGCGTGTAATCCGGCCGCCCGCTCCCGTCCCGTTGACGTGATCGAGATTGATGCCGTGTTCTGCTGATAACTTCAGCACAGCTGGTGAATAGCGTTTTTTCATCGACTGAACCGTTTCTACCGTCTGCTCTTTTACAGCCGGGATTTCTTCTTCGGTCGCTGCGACTTCCGTCGATCCACCACTGACTTGTAACGTGACGATTGCTTCCCCGACTTGGAGCGTGTCCCCTTCTTCAGCGAGCAGCTTGTCGATGACACCATCAAACGATGATGGTACTTCGGCTGTCACTTTATCGGTGATGACTTCAGCAATCGGATCATACTTTTTGACGGTATCTCCTGGTTTGACGAGCCATAACGAAATCGTTCCTTCCGTCACGCTCTCACCAAGTTGTGGCATCGTTAATGTTTCTGTCTTCATTGACGGGTCCCCCTCAGTACGCGTAGAGCGTCCGGATTTTATCTTCAATTTTTTCGCTTGAGATATTAAAGAATTTCTCCATCGTCGGTGCATATGGCATCGCCGGTACATCGGGTCCGCACAATCGTTCGACTGGTGCATCAAGATCGAACAATGCTTCTTCCGCGATGATCGCCGAGACTTCACTCATGACACTGCCTTCTTTATTATCTTCCGTCACGAGCAAGACTTTACCCGTTTTTTGTGCCGCTGCGACGACTGCCGCCCGGTCGATCGGATAGACGGTCCGAAGATCAAGGATATGGACGTCGATGCCGTCTTTTTCAAGACGTGCTGCTGCGTCAAGCGCCATTTGGACACAAAGTCCGTATGAGATGACGGTGACGTCTTCTCCGTCCCGTTTGACATCAGCTTTCCCGATTTCAACCGTGTAATCTTCTTCCGGAACTTCACCTTTTAACAACCGGTAGCCCCGTTTATGTTCAAAGAACAGCACAGGATCATTCGAGCGAATCGCAGCCTTCAATAACCCTTTGGCATCGTATGGGTTTGACGGAATGACGATTTTTAGACCCGGCGTCGAATTGAACATCGCTTCGACCGATTGTGAATGGTACAACGCACCATGAATGCCGCCGCCAAAGGGTGCGCGGATGACGATTGGACAAATCCAGTCATTGTTCGAACGGTACCGGATTTTTGCCGCTTCACTGACGATTTGGTTGACGGCCGGCATGATGAAGTCGGCGAACTGCATCTCAGCAATCGGACGCATGCCATACATGGCGGCTCCGATTCCAACACCTGCAATCGCACTCTCAGCGAGTGGTGCATCGATGACACGTTCTTCCCCGAACTGCTCGAGCAATCCTTGTGTCGCCCGGAATACTCCACCACGGACACCGACGTCTTCTCCTAAGATAAAGACGGAATCATCCCGTTCCATTTCTTCTTTGATTGCGCTATTGATGGCTTCAATTAAACTTAATGTCGTCATTTCGTTTCCTCCTCGTCGTACACGTAACGAAGTGCGTTTTCCGGTAAGTCATACGCCGCTGCTTCTGCATAAGCCGTCGCTTCTTCGACTTCACGTTCGAGCGTCGTCTCGATTTCTGTCGCTGACTCCTCCGTCAAGACACCCATATCAATCAATTTCGCACGGAAAATCTTGATGCCGTCACGTGTTTTCAGTTCTGCCAGTTCTTCTGCCGAACGGTATGATTTGTCATCATCGTCTGACGAGTGGGGGACAAGACGTTCAACTTCGACTTCGATTAACGTCGGACCTTCCCCACGAATGCCACGGTCACGTGCTTCCTTGACTGCTTTATAGACGGCGAGTGGATCAATCCCGTCAATCGTCACACCCGGCATGCCATAGCCGATTGCGCGGTCTGCGACATGTTTCGCTGACAATTGTTTCGAGAGGGGTGTTGAAATCGCATATTTATTGTTCTCACAGAATAGAATGACCGGTAATTTATGAATCCCGGCAAAGTTTGCTCCTTCGTGGAAATCCCCTTGGTTCGATGATCCTTCACCAAACGAAACGTACGCGACAAGTGGTTCCTTACGCATCTTCGCAGCCAGGGCGATCCCGACCGCATGCGGGACTTGTGTCGTGACAGGGCTTGATCCCGTGACGATGTTTAAAGCACGTGAGCCGTAGTGTCCCGGCATTTGACGTCCACCTGAGTTCGGATCTTCCGCTTTCGCGAACGCAGACAACATGATGTCACGCGATGTTTGACCGAAATGAAGGACGACCCCTAAATCACGGTAGTACGGTAAAATATAATCCGTTCCTTTTTCGAGTGCGAATGCCGCCCCGACTTGCGCCGCCTCTTGCCCTTGGCAAGAAACGAGGAACGGAATCTTACCGGCCCGGTTCAATTTCCACATCCGCTCATCGATTTTTCGTGCCCGTACCATCGTCTCAAACATCTGGATTGCATCCTGCTCCGTCAGTCCGAGCTCAACGAGTTCTTTAAATTCTATTTTTTCCATCCGTTATTCCTCCTTATGCGTGAACCGCTAATCCGTCAACTGCTAATGCTGCTTCACCGAATGCTTCTGACAGGGCCGGGTGCGGGTGAACGAGCTGCCCGACTTCCCATGCCGTCGCATTCAAGACAAGTGCCAGCCCGCCTTCGCTAATCAGTTCCGTCGCCTTTGGTCCGACGATATGGACGCCGACTAAATCGTCCGTTTTGGCATCAGAGACCAGCTTGATGAATCCGGCGGCTTCGCCTTCGATGCGTGCCTTACCGAGTCCGTTAAACGAAAACATCCCCGTTTTGACGTCCATTCCGGCATTTTTTGCTTCAGCTTCCGTCAGACCGACCGAAGCAGCTTCCGGTACACTGTAGATACAGCGTGGGACAAACGCGTAATTGAGTGGCGTCGTCGATCCATTGACGATTGCTTCGACCGCTTTTGCGCCTTCAGCAGATGCAACGTGTGCCAGTTGCAGACGTCCGATGACATCGCCAATCGCATAGATATGATTGTCTTTTGTCCGGAAATCATCATCGACTTGAATAAACCCGTTTTCGACGACGATGTTCGTATTCTCAAGCCCAATCCCTTCGACGTTCGCCATCCGTCCGATCGCGACAAGCAACTTGTCCGCCGCAAGCGTCGTGATGTCACCATTTCGATTGACGTCGATCGTCACACCGGACTCCGTCATCTTGAAGCTGTCACTTTGCGCAGCCGCGCTCGTCAAAATCTTGACTCCGCGTTTTTTCAACTGACGAGCGACTTCACGACTGACCGCCTGATCTTCAGTCGGTAAAATCCGGTCGCTGAACTCGACGACCGTGACATTGACATCAAAGTCCGTCAACATCGATGCCCATTCGATTCCGATGACCCCGCCGCCGATGATGACGATCGAGGCAGGTAACGCATTCATGTCGAGTGCTTCATCCGAGCTGAGGACATATTCGGAATCAAACGACAGACCGGCTAGCGGACGCGGGCGTGATCCTGTCGCGACAATCAATTGACGCGGTAAAATCAATTCCCCTTCCCCTTCTTCCGGTTCGACACTGATTGTCCCCGGCATCGGTGAAAAGATGCTTGGCCCAAGAATCGATCCCCGACCATGGAAGACTTCGATTTTGCCTTTTTTCATCAAATGTTGAATCCCGGATTCCAGTCCATCGATGATGTCTTGTTTCCGTTGTTTGACCTGTTCGAATCGTAAAAACGACTCCGGTACGTCGACGCCATATGTAGCGGCGTGTTTGACTGTCTGATAGACCGCTGCTGATTTCAAGAGTGCCTTTGAAGGGATACAGCCACGGTGTAAACAGGTTCCCCCGAGTTTTCCTTGTTCTACGATTGCGACCGTCTTGCCGGCTTGTGCAGCGCGAATTGCTGCGACATAACCGCCCGGTCCGCCACCTAAGACAACGACGTCGAATTCTCTAGCCATGTTGGTTCGCCTCCATATTCCTTAACTTCTTCTTCTCCACGTAACACGCGTATTACACCTTCCGCAAGTGCACGTAACTCATCTTCACCCGGAATCCGGATCACTTGTCCGAGGTGTGCGACGCGTTCTTCGATTGCACTCGTCAACCGGTCGCTGTATGCTAAGCCACCCGTTAAAATGATGGCATCGATTTGACCATATAAGACTGCACTTTGGGCAGCAATTTCTTTTGCAATCCGATAAGCCATCGCGTCGTACAGTAAGGCAGCCTTCTCGTCCCCGGCATCGATTCGACGTTCAATTTCGATTGCGTCAAATGTCCCTAGGTGCGCGACAAGTCCGCCTGACCCTACGACCAGACGCTTCATTTCCTCGAGTTTATACTTGGTACTATAACATAGTTCTATTAGTTGACCAACAGGAAGGGACCCACTTCGTTCCGGCGAAAATGAGCCTTCCCCGTCAAGACCATTATTGACATCGATGACCCGTCCGTCGAGATGTGCACCGACGGTAATCCCGCCCCCCATGTGTGCAACGATCAGACGCATTTCCTCATACGGCATCTCCGCTTGTTTCGCATATCGTTTCGCGACTGCTTTTTGATTCAAGGCATGAAAAATGCTTTTGCGTTCAAGTTCAGGTAATCCCGTAAGTCGGGCAATCGGCTCAAGTTCATCTACGACGACCGGATCGACGATGAACGATGGAATCGATAACGTGCGAGCGATTTCGTCTGCTAGTAGACCTCCGAGATTCGATGCATGGACCCCAAAAATGCCACTCAATAAATCTTCACGCATTTCCTGGTTGACGGCATACGTCCCACTGACGAGCGGACGAAGCAGGCCGCCGCGTCCAACAACCGCAGTAAGCGCTTTCAATTCAATCTTTTCTTGTGCCAATACATCCAACACCACTTGACGCCGTATTTCCAGCTGAGCGTGAAGCGGTCCTCCGACCGCTTCAGCTGGGTGGCGTAACGTCTTCGCAAACAACTGCTCCGTTCCTTCGAAGATTCCAATCTTCGTCGAAGTCGAGCCTGGATTGATCGTTAAAATACGTTCGCTCATCTGAATCCTCCTCTTATCCGCGTGACCCTAAGATATTTTTATCACGACGTAAGAATTGACTGCGTGCACTGCGCATCGTCGCAATCCGCTCTTCTGCCATTTTTTCAGCTGCACGATACGTCGGCAAGTGGTCACGTTTTGAAATCTCGATGACTTTTGCGACAGCGTCATACACAAGTTCAACTTTTTTCATTGCCCGGTCACGGTTGTATCCATCCAGTTCGTCCGCGACGTTGATGACACCACCTGCATTGATGACGAAGTCTGGCGCGTACAGAATACCGCGTTCTTCGAGCATGTCACCGTGGCGATCTTCTTTCAGCTGGTTGTTTGCCGCACCGGCGATGACTTTGACTTTCAGTTGAGGAATCGTTTCGTCGTTCAATGTTGCCCCAAGCGCACATGGTGCGAAGATATCGGCGTCAACGCTGTAAATTTCATCTGGTCCGACAATTAAAGCACCGAATGCTTCTTCCGCACGACGTAAGGCATCTTGATTGATGTCCGTGACGATTAATTTTGCTCCTTCTTCATGGAGATGACGGCAAAGATTGAATGCCACGTTCCCGACACCTTGGATGGCAATTGTTTTTCCACCAAGCGAATCTGTTCCGTAGACTTCTTTGGCTGCTGCTTTCATCCCACGGTAAACACCGTACGCTGTGACCGGTGACGGGTTTCCGCTTGAACCGAAGGCTGGACTGACACCTGTCACGAAATCTGTTTCCATGTGAATATAATCCATGTCAGCGACCGTCGTATTGACATCCTCCGCTGTGATGTAACGCCCGTTCAATGACTGGACATAACGGCCGAATGCACGGAACAAGGCTTCTGATTTTTGTGTTTTCGCATCACCGATGATGACGGCTTTCCCGCCACCGAGGTTTAGTCCCGCTGCTGCATTTTTATACGTCATCCCTTTTGATAAACGAAGAGCATCAACTAATGCTTCCTCGTCAGATGCATAGTTCCACATACGAAGACCGCCAAGCGCTGGACCGAGCGTCGTATCGTGGATGGCGATGATGGCTTTTAACCCCGAAACTTTATCATGACAGAACACGACTTGTTCATAATCTTCCATTTCCATTGTTTCAAAGATACTAAAGCGTGTTTCTACATTTGTTTCAACCATTTTAAGTTCCTCCTCAGATTGTTTGTTTGATTTTTTTCGTTTGTTGCGCATTAAGTAAAGCAAAGGCTAATGAATAGAGTTTCGCTTCTGCCGTATCTGCCCGACTTGTCAATACGACGGGTGCTTTCGCTCCAACTAAAATCGCCGCGACTGAAGCATGTGCGAAATACATCAGTGATTTATAAATGACGTTCCCGACTTCAATTTGTGGCACGACAAGAAGATCTGCTGCCCCCGCAACGTCACCTGTCAGTCCTTTTTGTTTGGCTGCGTCTAGATTGACGGCGTTATCAAGCGCAAGTGGTCCATCGACAAGACAATCCTTGATTTGACCGCGGCGGTTCATCTGTGTCAATAAGGCGGCGTCGATCGTCGCCTGCATTGTCGGATTAACGACCTCGACTGCTGCGAGGACGGCTACTTTCGGAAGTGTATAGCCGATTGCGCGAAGTGCCGATACCCCGTTTTCAATGATGTGGACCTTATCTTCAAGCGTCGGTGCGATATGGATTGCAGCGTCCGTCAAACCAATTGCCGATTCGCGACCTGCTACTTCAAACAATGCGACATGAGATAAGACGTTCCCCGAACGTAATCCCATCTCTTTGTTCAGAACGGCTTTCATGAACGTTGCTGTCGGAACAAGTCCTTTCATCAAGACGCTCGCATCCCCTTTACGTACAGCGTAAGCTGCACGTTCTGCTGCCTCTTGAGCAGTCGCAGTGTGTGTGATCACAAATTGCGACTCTGACAATCCACGCGCATGGATCATCTGTTGAATCCGGGTCGCATCCCCAAATAAATGAAAGCGAGCTAAATCATGTTCAATCGCAAGTGCGACGGCATCCATGACTTCTTCGTCATCCGCGGAAGCAATCGCAACGATTGAATCCTCAAGCTGAGCAGCTTGTTTTAGCATTTGATCAAACTTCACTTTGTTTCCCCCTAACCTGTCATTCAATTATTTAATAGCAATTTTCGTGCCAATATGAAAACGCTCTCTTTTCGGCATGAACCCTTTCTTAATTTTGCATTTAATTGCATTTAATGCAATATGTTGCACGCAAAAAACTGCAAATTATTGATAAATATTAAATCGTTCCACTTTATAATACAAAGCACGCAAGGAAATGCCGAGTTGTTTTGCGGCTTCTGTTTTATTGCCATCAAAAGCCTCGAGAGCTTCGCGAATCAAACGTTCCTCGACATAAGACATCTCGTCAGACAGATGCTTAATTTCTTTTTTAGGACGTTCAACTTGTTTTTTAGCGACCGGATAATCGAGCTGGAGGTGGCCTTTTCGTAAAACATCTTCCGTCTTGTCCGTAAAGATTAACGCACGACCGATGACATTCTCAAGCTCACGGACATTTCCTTTCCACTCCTGCTTTCGAATCACTTCCAGTGCATCTTCCGAAATCCGGGCGACGGACCGGCCATAACTTTGATTTAACTTCCGTAGCAAGTGCGTTGATAGCGGCAAAAGATCATCCGGGCGTTCACGCAAGGCTGGTATGTGAATCGGAAGTCGATTGATCCGGTAGTAAAGATCTTCGCGAAACTCACCGGTAATGATTTTTTGCTCCAGGTTCGCATTTGTCGCTGCAATGATTCTTACATCGACCGGTACCGATTTCGTCCCACCGACGCGAACGACTTCATTTTCTTGTAAGACCCGTAATAACTTCACTTGTACATCGAGCGGCAGTTCTCCAATTTCATCAAGAAAAAGTGATCCGCCATGCGCCTCTTCAAAATAACCACGCTTTCCACCACGGCGCGCTCCCGAGAACGCTCCTTCTTCATAACCAAACAGCTCACTCTCTAACAGACTTGGAGCGATTGCTGCACAGTTAACACGGACAAGCTGTTCGTATCGCCGCTCACTCGCAGCGTGAATCGCATGCGCAAACAATTCTTTGCCTGTTCCTGACTCTCCCCGAATCAAGACATTAACCGGCATCGTTGCAGCAAGCTTTGCTTGATCGACGACGAAACGCATCGCTTCACTTTCAGCGATGATATCGTCAAACGTATATTTCGCCTCGAGTGTCCGAATTTTTTGACGTGCCGCTTTCAATTCTTTCGCGAGCGCCTTCATTTCAGAAATATCACGAATGACACCAACCGACCCCCGAACTTGCCCATCCACGACGACCGGTTCCGCATTGACGATGATATCACGTCGATCGTGACCAATCTTCATCCGCGCATCACGAACACTTTCACCCGTCTCAAGGACGCGCAGGTGAACCGACTCCTGCATCCCGATGTCAGCGCTTGCTGGTTTACCGATGACGTCCTGTCCACTGTACCCCGTCATTCGTGTATAGGCCGGATTGATTAACATCGTTTGACCGTCTTGATCGGCAACCGAAATTGCCTCACTTGTACAATGGATGATGGCTTCAAGCATTCGTTCTTTTTCCGTCAGCCGTTCAATCAGAACACGTACGAATTCCCCCGGCAGAACGGCTGCTTCGGGAAAGAATTGAATCAACTGTTCGAATACGCCACGTTTTCCCGTCGCATCGATGATGAAGTCGACCGTCGTTCCTTCAAAGGCCGTCCAAGATGTCTCAACACGAATTTCTCCGCGTCTTGCCAGCTGAAGACCTGGTGCTTGTTCATTTGAATCAACGACTCCGATGACCGTCAAGAGCGGTGAACGTTGGAAGGCATGTAGCACTTCCGTCCCGCCTTGTCCGGCACCAACAATCAGAAGATGGTGCATCGTTATTCCCCCTTTGAAACTGCTTACATCTTTATCCTACCTATAATAAAACAAGAGGGCAAACCCGATTCGCAGTCTTACCTGATTTTTGATACAATACGCTTGGAAAGGGGTCACTTCTATGCGAATCATCGGACTACTAACTTTATTGATTCCTGGCATCATTGGAGCCATCGGAATCAAACTTATGCGTGACAGTGTCTTTTTAATTGCCCAGTTCCCGTTTGCATACCTTGGGGACTCGGCCTATGTATATGTTTTACAGGGGGTTGTCGGACTCGCCTTAGCGATGGGTGGGATTGGTTTTGTCGCAGGGTATGTTTTTTATCGTGATAAGAAACGTGGAAAAGTCTCCGAACGGTATCAAAAAAAGTGAACACAGAAAAAGGTCCCCATCTCTTGAACTCATTTCAAGCGCGGGACCTTTTACTCATATAAAGTTGGATTCACGTACGGATGAACTCCTCTCATAGTAGAACTATTCGTGTACTTCAATACCATAGGTTGTCCTCTTAATGAAGAGGTTGAAAGAAATCAGATCTGGCTATCGAGCGATCGATAGAATGGTGATACTACTCCATTATCTGACTGTACTTGGACCTAGGTGAAGCTTAATGTCATCCGCTTCGAGCAGTAACACTTTCGGTTGCTAACAATCACTGCTAGACAACACTCCTTTTCACGAACTGTACTTGTATCTCGGACATTTACGTTACCTTCCACTTTCCCCTTGCTTTGAAATCATGGAAGTCCCTATCACTTCGAGATTCTCATCTAGAAATGATACGAAAGGTCTTGATAAAACATCTATCAAGAGAATGTTGTCCATCATTCTTGAGCTATTTACAGGTAGCGTCCTGAGATGAGGCTTGTAGAATGGGTTCTCCGGAAACCGATTCGACTCGACGTTCATCTGACGTCTTTCCAAATGATTTGGTACCTTTATTATAACAAACATTTCAGTTTATGCAATATTTTTTTGTTGAATATTCTAATAAATATAAATAATTTCTTTTATTACTTCGTCACTCGCGCCTCTCACATCTCCCCCTCTTCGTTCTCACGGACGAGCTATCAGCTTTACAAGGTACTCTTTCTAGCAAAAATCATTTTGATTCACAGTAAAAACCACTCGATCTCACGGATCGAGTGGTTAATTTCAAGACGGTTTCATATAATTTGAGACGTACGAGATGAACTCCGAGTTTTTCGGACTCTTTTCTTGCTCAATCCGTCCTGTGAACAAGGTATGATCACTCATCCCTTCTTTCCAGGCCGATTTGATGGCATGGCGCATCGCCCGTTCCACACGGGAAGATGTCGTTTTATGGGTGCGGGCAATCGTCGGATATAACTCTTTTGTGATTAATCCGAGCAGTTCTTCACGTTCTAAAACGAGCCCAACCGCATCTTTTAAATAAGTAAATCCTTTAATATGCGGCGCAATCCCGACTTCTCGTAAAACGGTCGCTATTTTCGAATCCATCGTTTCCGGTTGAATCGTTGGATTATTGTTCGTCACAAGGCGAATTTTGTTGACTAACTGATTCATGCTGAACGGTTTCAACAAGAAATAAGCAGCACCTAACGTCACTGCCTGTTGTGATACCTCATCTTTACCGAAGGCACTCAACATGATGACAGCCGGATTATTTTTTTGTTTCATCAATTCTTCGAGGACCCCTAATCCATCCAGGTGCGGCATGATGATGTCTAGCAACAACACATCGGTCTCGACTTCTTTTAATTTCTCAAGACACTTCTCCCCATCATATGCGACACATACGACTTCCATATCCTCTTGAGTAGCGAGATGCTGGCGAATCAATTCGACCATCTCTCGGTTGTCATCTGCGATCCCGACTCTAATCAATCCTTACACCCCATTTTTAAGCGATTCCTTCATACTCATTGCTTGGTCCATCAATTCTTCCGCATGACGAAGCGTCAAGTCCGTCATATGTGTTCCGGAAATCATCCGTCCAAGCTCATTTCCACGGTCTGCTTCCGTCAATACGTTGACCTGTGTCGTCGTCCGGTCCGTCTCTTCGACTTTACGAATATAGAGATGCTGATCCGCCATCGAGGCGACTTGCGGCAAGTGTGTAATACAGAGCACTTGTCCTTCAATCGATAGACGATAGATTTTCTCCGCCATTGCTTGCGCGACCCGTCCCGATACCCCCGTATCGACTTCATCAAAAATAATTGATGCGACGCCGAGCGAACGCGAGAAGATTGACTTGAGTCCGAGCATGATCCGAGATAGCTCCCCTCCGGAAGCGACTTTCCCGAGCGATTTAAACGGTTCACCCGCATTGGTCATGATATAAAATTCAATTTGATCGATTCCATTTTTTCGTAAGGCCGGCGTTTTTCCATCTTGCATGAACCGAATTTCGAACCGTGCTTTTTCCATGTAGAGTTCACGCAGTTCTAAATGAATCGCCTCGCCAAGCAACTGTGCCGCTTTTCGGCGTGCCTTCGATAGCTTATTGCCAATCTCAAACAGCTCACTTTCAAGCAACTCGACTTCTGCCTTTAGCTTTTCAATGCGTTCATCACGATTCGTCATCGTATCAAGCTCAATCCCAATTTTTTCACCATAGGCGATGACTTCCTCGATTGTCGCACCATATTTCCGCTTCAGCTGTTGGAAAACAGATAAACGCTGTTCAATTTCGTCTAACCGGTTCGAATCAAACTCTAATGTCTCAAGTTGATCACGAATCGCGTACCCGACTTCTTCAAGACCGTAAAAAGCGCTCGCGATGGCATCACTTTGATTCGCGAACTGATCATCGATGCTCGATGCTTGTTGAAGCTCCCGCATCGCATCCCCAACTGAATCAATCCCGCGCATTTCATCATGAAGTGCATCGTAGGCGGCTTTTAACGAATCGTGCAGCTTTTCGAAGTTCGCGAGTCGGTTCCGTTCACCCAACAGTTCATCTTCTTCTCCTTGACGAAGGTTCGCACTCGTGATTTCTTCTGTCTGAAATGATAATAAATCAATCCGTTGGGCAAGTTCCTGCTCACTCTGTGCCAGTGATTGTAATGCTATCCGTTTTTCCTCGTACAGCCCGAACTTTTTTTGATACTCGTGCAGACGCGGGGAAATCGTCTCATGACCAAAATCATCAAGAATCGATTGGTGGTACATATTTTCCATCAAGTGTTGGTGTTCATGTTGACCATGGAGGTCCACGAGCACACGACCGAACTCACGTAAAATCGTCAGCGTGACGAGCTTATTATTGACACGACAAACACTTTTACCAGAAGCAAATAAGTCTCGGCGTAAAATGATGGATCCATCTTCGACGTCGATGCCATATTCCTCAGCTAATGTGTAGACCATATGCCCGTCCTCAATCATGAACAGTCCTTCGAGTTCCGCCTTATCTTCGCCGTAACGAACAAATTCAGCAGAACCCCGTCCGCCAATCAATAAACCGATTGCATCGAGGACGATGGATTTACCAGCACCCGTTTCTCCAGTCAAGACAGTCATTCCTTTTTTGAAATGAATCTGCAGCTGGTCAATGATCGCGAATTGTTTGATCGATAATTCAGCTAACATCTTGTCAACTCCTTAAAGCATCCCTAAAATTCGTTCCGTCACTTCTTTTGCTGTATCTTCACTTCGAGCAATCATTAAAATCGTATCATCGCCACAAACCGTCCCGAGCAGTTCCGACCAGCCTAAGTGATCGAGTAGGACACCGATTGCATTGGCGTTACCCGGTAAGACATGCATGACAATCAAATTTTGAGCAAAATCAATCGAAATAAAGCTATCACCTAGTAAACGGCGTAATTTCCCTAATGGATTAAAACGCTGATCGGCAGGCAAACTATACTTATAACGGCCATCGTTTAACGGCACCTTTACAAGATGTAGCTCCTTAATGTCTCGCGATACAGTCGCTTGCGTCACTTTGTATCCAGCATTCCGAAGTTCTTCGACCAATTCATCTTGAGTCTCGATTTCAGATTGCGTAATGATTTCCCGAATCTTAATCAACCGTTGCCCCTTTGTCATCCTTGCACCTCGCTATATTCTTCGCTGTTACTATTGTAATCCAATAAATCATGAAAAGTCCACGTTTGCCATTTTTCGTACGGGTCGAAAAAAGAAGCAGACTCCAACATGACGAAGTCTGCTTCCATGATAGTTTTCTTTTTTTACAACGCTTGATGTGCCAGACGAACCGTATCCGCTGGGTCAACGATTGTTTCCATGCCGGGTGTTGTCAGCTGCGCATGTAAGAGAAACTCGATATTTCCTTCACCACCTGTAATCGGTGAAAAATCAAGTTGCTTCACATGGAACCCTTCACGAATGAAGAATTCGACCATCTCCTCAAGAACTCGTCCGTGAACACGTTCATCCCGAACGATTCCTTTTTTCCCGACATCGTCCCGTCCCGCTTCAAACTGTGGTTTGACGAGGGCAATGACGTCGCCCTCCTCAGCTAAAATCGTTTTCAGTGGTGGAATGATGAGACGAAGTGAAATAAAGGAGACATCGATTGTCGCGAAACTTGGCTGAACGGGAAACATGTCTCGTGTCGCATGACGGAAATTCGTTTTCTCCATCGCCGTCACACGAGGATCTGACCGAAGTTTCCAATCGAGTTGATTTGATCCAACATCGAGGGCGTACATATGTGCCGCACCATTTTGAAGGGCACAGTCCGTAAAACCACCTGTTGATGAACCGATATCGAGCCCTGTCCGGTCCGTCACGTCGATGTCAAAGACCTCAAGTGCCTTCTCCATCTTAAAACCACCGCGCCCGACGTATGGCATCACTTGTCCTTTAACGGCCAAGTCGATGTCGGACTTCACTTTTTCTCCTGCCTTCTCTAATCGTTCCGTTCCACTGAAGACGAGCCCGGCCATGATCGTCCGCTTCGCTTTTTCACGTGTTTCGCATAAACCGCGCTCGACGAGTAACACGTCGAGGCGGATTTTTTTAACATTTTCCATTAATCGTTACACACTCTGTTTCTTTCCTTGATTGACAAAAGCACGTACTTCTTCCGCGATTTGTCCAGGCAATAATCCGATTTCTTCAAGTAGCTCGTTGACGCCACCGTGCTCGATATACCAATCTGGAATACCGAATCGTTTGACGCGCGGGAACGCTTCCTGCTCATTCGCATGTTCAAGAACTGCAGAACCGAAGCCGCCTTTTAAGACTGCTTCCTCCAGCGTGACGAGTGGAATACCTTCCGCATACAGTGCATCCAACATCTTCCCGTCGAGTGGCTTGATTGTCCGCGCATTGATGACACGAACAGACAGTTCTCCCTCGAGCAGATCTGCGATTTTCAACGCATCTTGGACTTGTGGTCCGAATGCCATGATTGCAACATCCGTTCCTTCACGTTCGACTTCCCATGTATCGAGCGAAATTTCGTGTAACGTCTCATCCATCGTTACACCGATTCCTTCCCCTCTTGGGAAACGGACAGCAATTGGTCCTTCATACTTCACAGCCGAATAAAGTAAATGTTGCAGTTCGTTCTCGTCTTTCGCCATGACGATCCGGATATTCGGAACGTGGCGCATGAACGCGATATCGAAGACGCCTTGGTGTGTTTCTCCGTCTGCTCCGACAAGACCTGACCGGTCAATCGTAAACGTCACGTCAAGATTTTGACGCGCGACATCGTGGACGAGTTGATCGTAAGCTCGCTGGAAGAAGGTCGAATAAATGGAAACGACGGGTTTCATCCCTTGCGTCGCTTGACCCGCCGCGAACGTGACGGCATGTTGTTCCGCAATCCCGACATCAAACATTCGGTTTGGGAACTCCTTCTCAAAGCAATCGAGTTTTGAACCGACGCTCATTGCCGGTGTAATCAATGTTAATTTTTCATCATCTCGTGCCATCTTCGTCAACGTATTCGCGACCGTGAATGAATAACTCGGCGCTTTCGATTTACCTTTGATGACTTCACCAGACTCCATCTTGTATGGTCCGAGACCGTGCCAGGTTCCAACTCCATCATATTCAGCTGGGCGATACCCTTTTCCTTTTTTCGTGATGACATGAAGCAGGACCGGACCTTGCTCTTTTTTGACGTAATTCAACTGTTCAATCAAATCCGTCAAGTCATGTCCATCGACTGGACCGTAGTAGTTAAAACCGAGTTCTTCAAAGAACATTCCTGGAACAAGTGCGCCTTTGACGGCTTCTTTTAGTTTTTCACTACCTTTTTCAAGACTTCCACCGATCAGCGGGATTTTCTTGATTAATGTCTCAAGTTCATCTTGCGCATAACGGACTTTACGTGAAGAACGAATACGACCTAACATCTGATGCATCGCACCGACGTTCGGTGCAATCGACATCTCGTTATCATTAAGGATGACGATGACATTTTGTTGTTCCGCACCGATGTGGTTTAAAGCTTCAAGTGCCATTCCACCAGTCAATGCACCATCTCCGATGATCGCAATCGCGCGGTCGTCATTTCCTTTTAACTCGTTTGAGACGGCAATACCCATCGCTGCCGACAACGAGGTCGAACTATGCCCAGTTTCCCAGACGTCATGAATGCTTTCATTTCGTTTCGGGAATCCGCATAATCCTTTGTGTTTGCGTAACGTATCAAACTGTCCCGCACGTCCCGTCAAGATTTTATGCACGTATGCCTGGTGACCGACATCCCAAACAAATTTATCGTTCGGACTATCAAATTCTCGGTGAAGTGCTAATGTCAATTCGACGACACCTAGATTCGGTGCTAAGTGACCACCCGTCGTAGCCAATTCTTCAATCAAAAAGCGTCGGATGTCGCCTGCGAACACATCGAGTTCTGAGACTGACATACGCTTTAAAAATGACGGATCCTGTATTTCTGTCAACTTCATACCTTACCGCCTCTTTTCCTTACATTCTTATATCGTTTGTACCCTACATTGTACTAGAACAATCTAATGAACGCCACATAACTGGCACATAAAAAAGACGACGCCAGGCGTCGTCGATCTCAATGGTCACGCTTGACGACGAAGTCGAGCAAGTCCTTAAGTGTCGTCGCTTCGACCGATAACGCATCAATCGCTTCCTCAGCAGCTTGTACTTGTGCCGCAAGAGCCGTCTTCGCACCCTCTAGACCAAGTAGTTTCGGATAGGTCGCTTTGTCGTTTCCTTCGTCACTCCCGACCGGCTTACCAATCTTTTCAGCATCTCCCGTTACATCTAAAATATCATCTTGAATTTGGAAGGCGATTCCAAGATGACGTCCGTAACGTTGTAAGTGGACTACATCATCTTCGTTTGCTCCAGCAAGAATTCCTCCTGCCTCAACAGCAAACACGAGTAATGCCCCCGTCTTGCGCCGATGAATCGATTCAAGAGCCTCGACGTCATCAATGCCACCACGTTCACCGAGCATATCGTCAAGCTGTCCACCGACCATCCCGGCCGCTCCAGCTGCCATGGCGAGACGCTCGAGCAATTGAATCTTGACGTCTGCCGACGCGTCCGTCTCGAGTAAACAGGTAAAGGCATTCGTCAACAACGCATCGCCTGCTAAAATCGCTGTTGCTTCGTCAAACTCGATATGGTTCGTCTTACGCCCACGACGCATGTCATCATCGTCCATTGCTGGTAAATCGTCATGGATTAAAGAATATGTATGAATCATCTCAAGCGCTGCTGCCGTCGCGTCCCCTGTTGTCCGCGAGACACCGTATGCATCAAGGACAGCATAAATCAACGCCGGGCGGACACGCTTCCCTCCAGCATCGAGTGAATAGCGCATCGAAGCACGTAATTGTTCTGGTGCATCGAGTCGGGTCATAAATGATTCGAGCGCACGCTCGACTTGAGCTTTCCATTCCATCAAGGCAATCATTGTGCTCCCCCTTTTTCACGTAACGTTCCATCTTGTTCCAAGATTAAATCGAGTTTCTTTTCAGCTGTCGATAGTTTCCCCTGGCAAAGAGCAGTCAGTTTTACACCTTCCTCATACAACGTCATCGCTTGCTCAAGTGGGGCTTCCCCTTCTTCAAGCAATTCGACGATTTCTTCTAAGCGTTCTAACGCCGCTTCAAATGATTGTTCCGTGTCCATCTCACTCATCCTCTCGTTTCGCTAGAATACTTCCGTCATGAAACTGAATCCGGAAGGCGTCATCCGTCACTTGTTTTACCGATCGAACGACCTCTCCGTTTTGTTCGACATACGTATAACCACGTAATAAGACACGGGTCGGACTAACCGAGTCAAGGCGTGCCACCATTTGGTGCAATCGCTCATGCTTCATCTTCATGTACGGGCGAATCCGTTCCAACTGTTTACGCATCCGCTCAACTTCACGCGACTGCTCTTCAAGACGCTCCCGAACCGGAATCCGTGCTAAACGGTTCGATAGGTTTAACACGCCTTGCTGTTTCGTTAAAATGAGTTGTTTTCCGATCCGATTCAAGTTCATATCGGCCCGGTCAAGGCGCTCCTGTTTTAATCCAAGCAAAACGCGGGGAGACTTTAATCCATAACTCATTGCAAGCCGGGTTACTTGTTCCCGTCGGCTCTTGACGAAATAGTCATAGTTTCGTGTCAAACGTCGACTCAGTTCACCGACTCGTTTTTCCAGTTCGGCCGCCTCTGGTGTTACGAGTTCGGCTGCAGCAGTCGGTGTCGCTGCCCGGACATCCGCGACGAAGTCACTGATAGTAAAGTCCGTTTCATGACCGACTGCAGAAACAATCGGGATCTGCGACTCATAAATCGCCGTAACGACGTTCATTTCATTGAACGCCCAAAGTTCTTCGATCGAGCCGCCACCGCGACCAATGATTAACACGTCACACGCCTGACGCGCATTCATCTGTTCGATGGCACGAGTAATTTGCGGTGCCGCCTCTTTCCCTTGAACGAGCACTGGGGCGAAGACGATTGCCGCTTGCGGATACCGTCTTCGTAGTGTCGTCGCGATATCGTGAAGTGCCGCACCTTTTGGTGATGTGATGATTCCGACACGTTGCGGAAACGCCGGGAGCACTTTTTTTAACGCTGGATCGAACCACCCACGTTCTTCGAGTTGTTCTTTCAAGCGGACGAAAGCTTCATACAGGGCGCCGACGCCATCTTCCGTCATCCGCTCGACGTAGAGTTGCATCTCGCCGGAAGCGAGATACACGGATAACCGCGCCGTCATGACGACACGCATCCCGTCTTTGATCGGTGATTTCAGGCGACTTGCGTCACGTGCGAACATGACCGCCTTCATCCGTGACTGGTCGTCCTTCAACGTAAAATAAAGGTGACCGGAAGAGTGTCGTTTAAAGTTCGACACTTCTCCCACCACCTGCACTTGCTGTAACAGCGAATCACTTTCAAGTTCACGTTTCACATACCCAACGAGCTCGGAAACTTGAAGTGGGTCATTCATCGTGCTGCCTCGATTGTATTATGGAGCAACATCGTGATCGTCATCGGACCGACACCGCCAGGAACGGGTGTGATCATCGAGGCGACCTCTTTGACCGAATCAAATTCGACGTCCCCGACAAGTTTACCGTCAACACGGTTGACACCGACATCGATGACGACAGCATCCGGCTTGACCATATCTGCCGTAATCAATTTTGGGACACCAACAGCGACAATCAAGATATCCGCTTGACGCGTCATCTCAGAAAGGTTTGCCGTCTTCGAGTGGCAGTAGCTGACTGTCGCGGATTCATTTAAAAATAACATCCCGACCGGTTTGCCGACGATTTGACTCCGACCGACGACGACGACGTGGCTGCCTTGGATCGGAACATTCATTTCTTTGACGAGGTGCAGAATTCCATTTGGGGTACATGGTAAGAACGTTGGTTCACCGATCATCATTTTCCCGACTGAGACCGGATGGAACCCATCGACGTCTTTGTCCGGTGAAATAGCGAAGATGACTTTACTCTCGTCGATTTGTTCCGGCAGCGGCAGTTGAACGAGAATTCCGTGGACACTCGCGTCTGCGTTTAGTCGTTCAATCAACTGGAGTAACTCCGATTCTGATGTCTCTGCCGGTAAACGAATCAAATCCGACTCCATGCCAATTTCTTGTGCCGCTTTTTCTTTCCCGCGGACATACGATTGGCTTGCTGGGTCTTCACCGATTAATACAACGGTCAATTTCGGTTGAATACGTTGTTCTTTCAGACGTGCGACTTCTTCTTTCAGCTTCAAACGATACGATTTTGCGATTTCTTTCCCATCGATTACTACTGCCATGATTTGTCCACTCCCCCAAAAAATTCGTTTCACTCTGCACCTTGAAAAAGGTTATCTTTATCTACTTATGAATTTTCTTTGACTGCTTGTTGTGCGACCTTACCAAGCACACCATTGACGATTTTCGTTGCTTCTTCGTCTGCGAACGCTTTTGTTAATTCGATTGCTTCGTTGATTGTAACGCGGATTGGAATTTTCGGTTCGAACATCAATTCATAGACGGCAAGACGAAGAATCGTCCGTTCGATGTTACCAAGACGCTCAAATGACCAGTTGACGAGCGCTGCCCGTAAATGTTGATCAATCTCATCCTTGTTCGTCTCTACACCAACTACTAATTGCTCTACAAATGTATCATATTCTTTGCCTTCTACTGCGAATTCAATGGCCTCTTGTGCAGACAAGTCAGAAAGTTCCATTTGGAACAAAGATTGTACTGCGAGTTCGCGTGCCATGTGTCGTTTCATCATGATTTCACGTGCTCCTTTTTTTGTCGTTCTCAATCAATTAGTTTAGCACATTCCCCTTTTAAAAAACATAGTGAACGCCAAAAAGACGGGAGTAAAATCCATCGACTCCCGTCATCGTTCATTTTACGATTGCTGCTTTTAACTCACGTTCCGCAAACTTCGTCGTGAAGGTTCCCCGGCGGAATACAGGATGCTGTAAGACCTTTTGATGGAACGGAATTGTCGTTTTGACACCCTCAATCCAAAATTCAGCCAAAGCACGCTCCATTTTCGCACAAGCTTCCTCGCGCGTCTCTGCATGGACAATCAATTTCGCAACCATCGAGTCATAGTACGGAGGAATCATGTAACCTGGATAAACGGCACTATCGATTCGGACACCCATACCACCTGGCGCGACGTATTGTGTGACGCGACCCGCATGTGGTCGGAAATCGTGATCTGGATCTTCTGCGTTAATCCGGCACTCGATTGAATGCCCACGGAACTCGATATCCTCTTGTTGAACTGCTAACGGGTGGTCGAGCGCGACTTGGAGTTGTGCTTGAACAAGATCAAATCCTGTAATCATTTCTGTCACCGGATGCTCGACTTGAATCCGAGTATTCATTTCCATAAAGAAAAATTCTTCTGTTTCTTCGACAAAAATGAATTCGATTGTTCCGGCACCCGTATAGTTGATGGCTTTTGCCGCTTTGACAGCTGCTTCTCCCATTTTCAACCGTGTCGCTGCGCTGACGGCTGGCGAAGGAGCTTCTTCAATCAACTTCTGCATCCGCCGTTGCACCGTACAATCTCGTTCTCCGAGGTGAATGACGTTCCCATGTCGATCGGCAAGCACTTGAACTTCGACGTGACGGAATTCTTCGATGAAACGCTCTAAATAAACATCGCTGTTGCCAAATGCTTGTTTTGCCTCGCGACGTGTTTCTTCCAGTCCATCAATCAGTTCTTGTTTTGTCCGGGCAACACGAATCCCGCGCCCTCCGCCACCTGCCGTCGCTTTAATGATGACCGGATAACCGATTTCTTCAGCGAGACCAATTGCTTCTTGATCCGTCACCGTTCCGTCAGAGCCCGGCACGACCGGGACACCACATTCAATCATCGTTTTTTTCGCGACATCTTTAATGCCCATCTGGCGAATCGCTTGCGACGTCGGACCGACGAATTGAATACCACATGCTTCACACATCTCCGCGAAGTCAACGTTTTCAGCCAGGAATCCGTATCCCGGGTGAATCATCGTTACGTTTCGATTTGTCGCAACGGCGAGAATATTCGTCACATTCAAATAAGAAGACGTCGAACTGACATCGCCGATGCAATATGCTTCGTCTGCCATTCGGACATGAAGTGCTTCTCGATCCGCTGTCGAATAGACAGCAACCGTCTGGATCCCAAGTTCCTTAGCCGCACGAATAATCCGAACGGCGATTTCTCCACGGTTCGCGATTAGTAGTTTTTCCATTCCCATCACCCCGCTCAAGGACGAATCCGGAAGAGTGGCTGACCAAATTCAACAAGGTCTCCATCTGCGACGAGAATTTCGACGACAGTTCCGGCAATTTCCGAATTTAAGTTATTGAATAGTTTCATCGCTTCTAAAATGCAGACGACTTGACCCACTTCGATTTGATCGCCGACTTTGACGAAAGCAGGTTTTTCAGGATTTGCACGTGAATAAAACGTACCGACCATTAGCGCGTTAATTGTGACCGTATCATCCTTCTCTTCCATGACTTCAGGTACAACGGCCGGCTTTTGTGCCGTTTCCACTACTTTTTGCTGGACAGGTGCTGCCGCGACCGCGTCGTGCTGAGATACTACGACACCGTCCCCTTGTTTTTTAAGCTTTAATTTATACGTGTCTGTTTCTAGAGAAAGTTCATTTACGTTTGATTGATCAAGCATTTCTAACACTTGTTTCAACTGATCGATTTTCATCTTCTTTCCATCCCCCATCTAAACATTCATTCTTAATATTATACCAGGTGCTAATGCCTACTCAAATATTAAGTTTAACTGGTCATACCAGAGGATGCAAGTGCCGGCGAGTGAAAAAATACCCCTTGACTCGGAAACGAGTACGAAGGGGCATTGGCATATCTGTATTATCCGTTGTAGCGTCCTGTGAAATCACCTGTCCGCGTATCAACTGTTACTTTTTCTCCTGCTTCGATGAAAAGCGGCACATGGATGATGTGACCCGTTTCAACTGTCGCATTTTTCTTGACGTTAGAAGCTGTATCGCCTTTGACGCCTGGCTCTGCTTCAACAATCGTCATAACGATCGTGTTCGGAAGTTCGAGTCCGAGGATTTCGCCGTTGTAGATTGCGATTTGAACTTCCATGTTCTCAAGGAGATATGGAAGTGCTGCTTCAACTTGTGCTGTCGTCAATTCAAGCTGCTCATACGACTCCGTGTCCATGAAGACATACGTTTCACCCATTGGGTAGAGGTATTGCATTTTGTTACGCTCGATGTGGGCACGTTCGACGCGCTCGCCACCACGGAATGTCATCTCTTGGATGTTCCCGTTACGGATGTTACGCATTTTTGTCCGCACGAATGCTGCACCTTTACCAGGTTTTACGTGTTGGAACTCAAGGACTTGCCAAATCATTCCGTCTGAAGTTTTAATCGTCAAGCCTGTTTTTAAATCGTTTACTGATACCATACTGGTTCCTCCTAAATGTTCATCTTACTTAGAGTGTAATGAGTTCTTTCGATGAAGACGAAAGAATTTCGCGCCCTGATTCGGTAATCAAGACATCATCCTCAATTCGGCATCCACCAACTTGTGGCACATAGATTCCTGGTTCGACTGTCACGATCATCCCTGGTTCGAGCTTCGTTTCCGAACGGAACGAAAGTCCCGGTCCTTCATGCACCTCAAGACCAATGCCGTGACCAGTCGAGTGACCGAAGTATTCGCCATAACCAGCTTCTTTGATGATGTCACGTGTTAACGCGTCTGCTTCGATTCCAGTAATCCCTGGACGAAGTCCGTCTACGCCCGCAAGTTGTGCTTGCAAGACCGTATCGTAGATTTTTTGTAACTCGGAATTAATTGGACCGACCGCAATCGTTCGCGTAATGTCAGAGACGTAACCGTTCAACAATGCACCAAAGTCGAGTGTTACGAGCTCACCCGTTTCAATCACTTTTTGGCTCGCGACACCGTGCGGTAACGCTGAGCGGTAACCAGATGCGACAATCGTATCGAATGAAGACGACGTCGCTCCATGCTTACGCATGAAGAATTCGAGTTCGTTCGACACTTCGAGTTCTGTTTTCCCCGGCTGGATGTACGTCAAAATGTGTTCAAAGGTAGCGTCTGCTAGTTTTACCGCTTCCTTAACCATCTTAATCTCTGATGAATCCTTAATCAAGCGTAGGTTTTCGACGATTCCGGTCGTTGGAATCAGTTCGATTGCAGAAGCTTCATCATATGCTTCGAATAAACCAAGTGTCATCGTATCTTTTTCGACCCCAACCGCTCGCACGCGTGCGCCTGCGATGAGTTCACCCATCGTCGCCGGAATCGACCGATCGATTTGAACGATTTCCATTCCTTTGACTTGATCAGCAGCTTGCTCCGTATAGCGGAAATCCGTCACGAAATAAGCATGTTCTGCCGTAACGAGACACGCGCCACTTGAACCGGTGAATCCTGAAATGTAGCGAATATTTTCTGACTTCGTCACGATAAGTCCTGGTAAGTCACGTTCTTTTAAAGCGGATTGTAATGCTTCAATACGATGTTGCATGTCTGTTTCCCCCTTTAAGTTATGTAGCGTCCGGATGAAGTAACGCTTCAGTAGCGAGTATATACCCCGTCATCCCAAGTCCACTGATGACACCACGACAGACCGGTGCGATGAGTGAGCGATGTCGAAACTCTTCTCGCGCATGAACATTCGATAGGTGCACTTCGATTGTCGGCACTTCAATCGCTGCGATCGCGTCACGTAAGGCGATACTCGTATGTGTGTATGCAGCTGCATTCAACACAATGCCATCATACCCCCGCGCTGCATGTAGAGAATCAATCAGCGTTCCTTCATGGTTCGATTGTTCAAACGTAAACTCAACTTCGGGAAAACGTTCCATCATCAACGTTTCTAAATCATTCAACGTCTTTGCACCGTATGTTTCCGGCTCACGCGTTCCAAGTAAATTCAAATTCGGTCCATTTAAAACCAATACGCGCACATCATCACCTCCATTCGTCCTTCTGATTGTATCATAAGACGTTTTCCGTCTCCTAAAGATTCACCCGTCATCAAGCAGTCCCCCATAGTTTTTTTGAATAGAATCTAGTAAACTGACGATACACGATATTTTATTTGAGATAGGATGCGTTTAAATATGAAAACCGCAAAAGCTCCCGTCGGTGGACAAGCCATCGTCGAAGGCGTAATGTTCCAAAATGCGACACATGCTGTTTCTGCAATTCGTCGAAATGATGCGACGATTGAGACATTTGAACAGAAAAAGCCGATTCGTCCACGGATTGCGATTGGTAAACGAATCCCGCTTCTCCGCGGACTGTTCGCTCTTGTCGAATCATCTGCGAATGGAGCAAGCCACATGAACTTCGCAAGTGATCGTTACGGCGTTAATCCCGGAGAGGAAGAACCCGAAGAAGCGAATCAAGGGCAATTGACAAAATGGCTCGGCGTCGCTTTACTTGGCGTTTTATCATTCTTTTTCGGAAAGTTACTGTTTACGCTGTTGCCGGCATTCTTAGCCTCACTATTCAGTTCTTTCCCAGCATTATCCGGCCACTTCGTCCAAAACGTCATCGAGGCGTTGATTAAGCTGACCCTACTGTTTGGATATTTGTACTTGATTTCATTGACACCACTCGTCAAACGATTGTTTCAATACCACGGGGCGGAACATAAAGTCATCAATTGTGTCGAATCCGGTCATCCACTGACCGTCGAAAACGTCAGAAGAAGTAGTCGCCTCCATTATCGTTGCGGTTCAAGCTTCCTGATCTTCACAGTCATCGTCGGTTTCTTCGTTTATTTAATCGTCCCGACCGATCCATTATGGGTTCGACTCGCCTTCCGAATCGCTTTACTTCCCGTTGTCATCGGTCTGTCTTTTGAAGTTCTTCAATTAACAAATAAAGCCCAAAATATCAAGGGATTACGTGTCATCGCCTTGCCAGGCCTATGGTTACAGTACTTGACGACAAAAGAACCAGACGATTCACAGATTGAGGTTGCGATTTATGCGTTTGAAGCACTCGAAAAACAGGAAGATAACATACATGAGAATGCACTGGGTTAATCGATAACAGGGGTGATAATATGATTAGACAACGGATCGGCTCTACATTCGCACTTATCGTGTTACTGTTTGCTTTCGTCGGCTTTGGATATAAGCTTATCAATGATCCTGGCGGTCTGTTTTCACAATTACTGTTCGTTGCAGTTGTGGCGGGAATCATTTTCTTGATCTTTAAGTTCATGACGCGCAATAGCGGCGCTGCAAGCGGCGGAAACGCACAATATCGAAAATCAGTCGCGCAATCGAAAAAATTGCACGGTAAACGAGATCAAGGTCCGCGTCGAACAGATTTTAAGAAAAAACAAATCAAAACGGCGACGAAATCTTCGACTTCGAACAAAGTACGCCCACTTCGCGATCGGTCGAAAGGTCCTAATTTGACCGTCATCGAAGGTAAAAAAGGTAAAAAGAAAAAACGTGCTTTTTAATATTAAAAAGAGAGAGCTGCTAAACGCAGCCCCCTTCTATCGTTCGACCGTCAGCGACTCGTGTCTGCTGACGGTTTTTTATTCTGTCTCGACCCAACCAATGTACGGCAAATTGCGATACTCTTCTGCACAATCGATGCCATAGCCGACGACGAAGTAATCCGGAATCTCAAATCCAACATAATCTGCCGTCAACTCGACTTCACGACGCGCAGGTTTATCAAGTAACGTACAAATCTTTAAGACACCCGGCTTATGCAATTTCATATGCTCGCACAAAAAGCTCAGTGTATGTCCCGTATCAATAATGTCCTCGACAACAACAACATACTTCCCTTCGACATCCAGGTCTAAATCTTTTTTCAATTGAACGCGTCCAGAAGAGACCGTCTTCGCACCATATGATGAACAGGCAACGGTATCGATTTGAACACTTCCTTTAATTTGCCGCATCAAGTCCGCTGCAAAAACCATCGACCCTTTCAACACGACGACAAGGACAATTTGACGCCCGGCCGCATCCCGTTCAATCTCGATTGCGAGTTCACTCACTTTTTTAGCTAAATCAGTTTCTGAAACCAATTTTTCTTTGATGACGATTTCCATAGTATCCGGGTGAATTTCCACCCGTCACCCCCTTCGGTCATTTTCATCGTCAGTATAGCATAATCCGTTCAATTCACGTACTTTTTTATTATTTTATAACCAAATGTTCGTTTATAAGGCGTTTAACGTAAAAAAACAAGCCCACTCAGTCTTCTGGGTGTGCTTGTTGATAATTATGAAGTTCTTCCTGTAAAGCCGGGCGTTCAGCGAAAAATTGAATCATCCCATTGATTTTATCAAGTGCTTCGATACTCAAGTGATGTTCAATTCCCTCGACATCTTTATAGATTAGTGACTCTTCTACGCCGACAAGGCGCAAGAAATCTTCTAACAGCGCATGCCGTTCGACAAGTCGTTTCCCAATCTTTCTACCTTTTGCAGTCAACATGAGACCGCGATACTTTTCGTAGACGAGGTACTCTTCACGGTCTAACTTTTGCACCATCTTCGTTACAGAAGAAGGGTGTACGCCTAATAGTTCTGCGATATCCGATACACGGGCATATCCTTTTTCTTCGATCAAGATATAAATTTGCTCTAAATAATCTTCCATACTCGGAGTCGGCACGACATCACCTTCCAATCTTTCGCTTTAACGTTTCCAGTTCCATTCATCACTACGATACTTCTCGGCTAACTGTTCAATTTCCTGCCATTGCCGCTCATTGAATTCAAGCGGAACGAATTCCAATTGAAGCGCATCCTCAAAACCACGTGTAAACGCATCACGAACTTCCTCGAATGACACTTTCCGGCCCGCGAGTTCATTCAAGGCAACCGCTTTCCCTGCAAAGCGTGACTTCATCCGTTGACGCATCGTTTCATCTTCATAAAGGAAGCAGTCAAACAATTCACCTTCATCAACCGATAGAGGCACTGATCCATGCTGAAGCACAACGCCTTGATGACGAACTTGAGCACTCCCCGCGACTTTCCGTTTTCCGACTGCCAATTCATAGTAAGAGGCTGCATCAAAACAAACGGCCGATTTCGGCTTTCGTAACTCTTCCTTTTCTTCTTCCGTCATCGGAACTGAAAATTCAACGGGAATACCGAGGTGATGATAGCCTTTCCGGATTCCTTCCGTCAACAGGCGATAACTTTCGATTACAGTTCGTGGTAGTCCTTCTGTCGCCTCTTGAATGACGACACTATATGTGAGTTCATCCGCATGTAAAACCGCTCGACCACCAGTCATCCGTCGAACGATCGGGATACCGAGTTCTTCAATTCGCTTTCGATCGATATCACGTGTCGCACGCTGGAAATGACCGACACTGAGTCCGCGTGGTTCCCATGAGTAAAAACGAAGCGTAGGCGCAATCTCTCCTCGCCCGACAAAAGCAATCAATGCTTCATCAATTGCCATGTTCATTGCCGGCTCTAATGCTTCGGTCGTCAATACTTGCCATTTCTTTACCAAGCGAACACCCCCAAAACGTTTCCGTATAAGTGTATCAGACCCTTTCTATCCTGCGCAACGACGAGTCGATTGCCGAAATCGATTTCGTTTACTATAATGATAGAGATGTTATATGAACGAAGGGGTTGGAAGTTGAATATGGAAACAGGCACAATCATCACAATCGTCTTATGGGTGGCATTGATTGCTTATGTCGTCTGGCGTTTCATGCCAGTCAAAGGCATCACAAAACTCTCGCAAGAGGAATTCCGCGCGAACTACCGTAAGGCACAAATCGTCGACGTCCGGGAAACACAAGAATTTAAAGGCGGTCATATCGTTGGCGCGCGTAACATTCCGGTTAGCCAAATGAAGATGCGTTCGAAAGAGCTTCGTAAAGATATGCCGATCTACTTGTATTGCCAAGGCAGCATGCGATCTTCACAAGCAGCTAAAGTCTTGAAAAAAGCCGGCTACACGAACTTGTACCAGCTTAAAGGCGGTTTCAAACAGTGGACTGGAAAAGTCAAACGTAGCTAATTCACTATTCAAGCGAAAAACCCTTCCTACGCCTCAGGCTCAGGAAGGGTTTTTCGCTTGTCGACTCATTGACGAGACGCTCTGATTAAAAAGGTCGTGAACGACAAAAATAGGCATAGAAATGACCGATGATCCAGTAAAAATAGAATCATCGGTCATTTAATTAATGTCGACTGGAAACGTCCGTCATAGGAATCGATCTTAGTCTGACTTACGAGTCAGTTCGTTTTCAGTAACCGTTATGCATGGACTTCCTGTTTCGGCTCATAACGCAACACCGGTTTACGCGCTGCCAACGTCTCGTCCATCCGTTTGACGACCGTCGTATGCGGTGCGTTCAGGACGACATCTGGCATTTCTTCGACTTCACGTGCGATTTGGAGCATCGCGTCACAGAACGCATCGAGTGTTTCTTTCGATTCCGTTTCCGTCGGCTCAATCATGATACACTCTTCGACATTTAACGGGAAATAGATTGTCGGTGGATGGTAACCGAAATCAAGCAGTCGTTTTGCGATATCAAGCGTCCGCACGCCAAGTGCCTTTTGGCGACGACCCGACAAGACGAACTCATGTTTACAATAGACATCATACGGTGCGTCATATGCGCCTTTGAGGCGTGCTAACATATAGTTTGCGTTCAAGACAGCTTCTTTCGAGACACGGGCGAGACCTTCTCCGCCCATCGTCCGAATGTAGCTGTAGGCGCGGACATTAATCCCGAAGTTTCCGTAGAATGGTTTGACACGTCCGATTGCATCTTTGCGATCATAATCAAGGATGAATCCTTCGTCTGTTTTTGCGACGATCGGTTTCGGTAAATAAGGGATCAAGTCTTGTTTGACACCGACCGGACCTGAACCAGGACCACCACCACCGTGAGGGCCGGTAAACGTTTTGTGGAGGTTCAAGTGAACAACATCGAAGCCCATATCGCCGGGACGTGCAATCCCCATGATGGCATTCGAGTTTGCTCCATCGTAATACAATTTCCCGCCTGCTTCATGGACTGCTTTTGCGATCTCGACGATATCCGATTCAAACAATCCGAGCGTGTTCGGGTTCGTCAACATTAAAGCCGCTGTATCGTCTCCCACTTTGCTCTTTAAGTCTTCTAAGTCAACAAGACCTCGTTCATCTGACAAGACCGTCACGGTATCAAATCCTGCGACAGACGCCGATGCCGGGTTCGTGCCGTGTGCCGAGTCTGGAACGAGTACTTTCGTCCGTTTGAAGTCGCCGCGCGCATGATGATAGGCTTTGATCAACATCAATCCAGTCCACTCTCCGTGTGCCCCTGCTGCTGGTTGAAGCGTCACTTCATCCATTCCCGTGATGACTGCTAACTTTTCTTGTAAGTCATACATCAAACCGAGCGCTCCTTGAATGCTCTCAACCGGTTGAAGCGGATGAATGTGGGCAAACCCGGGAAGTCGTGCCATATCTTCATTGATTTTAGGATTGTATTTCATCGTACATGAACCGAGCGGATAGAACCCGGAATCCACACCGTGGTTCCGGTTTGAAAGTGCCGTGTAGTGTCGTACGAGATCCAGTTCCGAAACTTCCGGTAACGCGACGTCTTCTTTTCGGACAAAAGAAGCTGGCAACATGTCTTCGATTGCTTCTTCTTCGACCGTCGCGAGTGGTAACGCATATGCGACACGACCGGGTTTTGAGATTTCAAAAATCAATGTTTGTTCGCTTGATTTATGCATGAGTTAATCCCCCTAACGCTGACACGAATTGATCGAGCTCTTTTTTCGTCCGTAATTCTGTTGCACAGACAAGCATTTCACGACTTCGTTTTGCGTCGTATGTGCCGAGCGGCAATCCACCGATAATTCCCGCTTTAAGCAATTGACGACTTGCTTCTTCCGCATCGATTGGTAATTCGACGACGAATTCATTAAAGCTCGGTCCATCATCGACGATGCGGAAGCCGGCTGCTTTCAATGATTTTTTCAAGGCATGTGCCGTTTGCAAGTTGCGGACCGCTAAATCACGAATCCCTTGTTTTCCGAACGCGCTCATCGCAATCGATGCCGCCAATGCGTTCAATGCTTGGTTGGAACAAATATTTGATGTCGCTTTATCACGACGAATGTGCTGTTCGCGAGCTTGGAGCGTCAAGACGAAACCGCGTTTGCCATCCTCATCCACTGTCTGACCGACCAGGCGTCCTGGAATTTTACGCATTAAGGCTTTTGTCGTCGTGAAGTAGCCACACGTCGGTCCACCAAAACTTTGGGGAATCCCGAACGGTTGGCAATCGCCAATCGTAATATCCGCACCGAGTTTCCCAGGTGCTTCAAGCAGTCCGAGGGCAAGCGGATTGGCTGAGACGATAAATAAACCGCCTTTTGCATGTGTTGCATCTGCTAACGCTTGTAAATCTTCGACGCGTCCATAAAAGTTCGGGTATTGGACGATGACACATGCGATATCATCAAGTCCGTCTAATTGTTCGATTGCCGTCTCGCCGTCCCGTAACGCAAGCGTCTTGACATCGAGCCCCGGCCCTTTCGCATACGTCCGAACGACATCATGTGCTTCCGGATGAACCCCATCCGACAAGACGATCGTCTTTTTCTTTTTATGGGCACAGGCAAGCATTGCCGCTTCCGCTAGTGCTGTAATGCCGTCGTACATCGATGAGTTCGCGACATCCATTCCTGTCAATTCACAAATCATCGTCTGAAACTCGAAAATCGCTTGTAGTTCCCCTTGTGAGATTTCAGGTTGATAGGGTGTATACGCCGTATAGAATTCTGAACGCAACAACATATGATTGACGACAGCCGGTGCATAGTGATCGTAAATGCCTGCACCGAGGAACGATGGATATTGCTTCGTATTCATATTTTGGTCAGCAAGCTTCGAGAGTGTCCGAATCAAATCTGTTTCCGGTAGCGGAATCCCGACTTCTTCTAACGTCCCTTGGTCGCGGACAGCGGCTGGAATGTCTGCTAGTAAATCTTCAATCGAATTTGCACCAATCGTCTGTAACATCTCTTTTTCATCTTCTTGCGTCATCGGTAAATAACGAAAATCCATCTATAAGTCCCCCTTAGTTGGCTCGACGATAAAACGGTGTGTTCACACGTTTTGCGGCTAGTTTCTTTCCACGTACTTCCACTTCGAACTGGTCCTCTGTCGCATATTCTGCTGGTACGAGCGCCAAGGCAATGGCTTTACCGATTGTCGGCGGCAACGTCCCTGTCGTCACAAAACCAACAGTCTCTCCATTCAGTAAAACCGGAGCATCCTGACGGACAATCCCTTTATCGACGAGTTCAAGTCCAATCAAACGGCGTGGTGCGCCTTGTTCTTTTTGTTGTGCGAGCACATCTGACCCGATGAATTTTTTCGCTTGTGGTTTGACGGCAAACCCCATCCCTGCTTCGATTGGTGAAATCGTCGCCGATAACTCATGACCATAGAGTGGTAAACACGCTTCAAAACGTAAAGTATCACGCGCGCCAAGACCACATGGAACGACACCTGCTTCAAGTAGTGTCTTAAAGACATGTTCTGCATCTGCTGCCGGCATATATAACTCGAATCCGTCTTCTCCCGTATAACCACTGCGCGAAACTAACATGTCGATGCCTGCCACTTTCCCGTAAACGAACCGGAAAAATTTAATTTCATTTAATGCGAGCTCCGTCATCGCCGACAGGACTTCTTCTGCTTTAGGACCTTGGACGGCAATCTGCCCATACGCATCCGATTGGTTTTCAAGTAACACGTTTCCTTCTAGATACGAACGAAGATGCGCTTCATCTTTCTCGATATTCGAGGCGTTGACGACTAGTAAATATTTTTCCTCTTCCAGTCGATATACAAGCAAGTCATCGACCGTCCCACCATCTTCTTGACATAAAACATTGTATTGAGCCTGTCCAATGGCAATCTTAGAGATATCATTCGACAGCGTCTTTTGAAGAAACGCTAATGCTTCAGGACCTGTCACTAACAATTCTCCCATATGAGATACATCGAACATCCCTACTTGTTCACGTACTGCAATGTGTTCTTCCTTGATTGATGAAAACAGAACCGGCATTTCAAACCCTGCAAAATCGACCATTTTCCCCATCGGTGCGATCGTTTCAAACAATGGCGTTCTCTTCAATGTCGTCTGACTCATACATATCCCCCTATTTACGAACATTTTATGTTCCTTTTCTCTTTAATGTTCAACTTTCATTTACATTCTATCAACTTCAAACCTATTTTTCTAGGTTTATTCGGAAATTGAACAAAACTAAAGAGAGAAAGGACGAAGTCCCTTCTCTCCTATTGTTTCACATTCGCTCAATGAAAGCCATTTCAAAATTGCTTGAGTCCAGCTGTATGTTGAACTTCTGTTGAAAGTCGTTGCCCTTCAACCATTAGTTGACGCGCCCCTTGCTCAACACGCTTCCCTTCACTCACAAGATGATCGACATTTCCTTTAATTTGATCAATCCGATTCGTCGTATGGTCGACGCCTGCCTGCAACGTTTGCTGACGGATCGTAAATCGCTCCAACAACTGTTTTACAAGCCGTAAGTCTTGTGAAATCTTCTTTTTATAAAGCACAAATCCATAAGCAACTAAGCCGAGGACCGCTACTACAATGATTCCAAGGTTAATCCAAATCATGACTTTTCCTCCAATACCGATTCTATTTCTGCCGTTAGCTCCCGAATCGATTTCATTCCCTCTAAACGAAGATCCGCACCGTCTGCATAGATAGGACGTCTGCGCATATACAAAGACTTCACAGTCTCGTACTTCCCTACTAAGGGACGATTTCGGTCCGACTCAATTCGTCTCCAAATCGAATCGAATGGTGTATCAATCCAGATTACCGTACCCGTTTCCTTCATCCATGTACGATTTTCGGGTCGTTCAATGATTCCACCACCCGTGATGACAATTTGAGATTGACTGTTTCGTAACAATTCGCTTTCGCGCGCTCGAAACCCTGCCTCACCATGTGCTGCAAAAAAATCAGCAATTGATTGACCATACTCTTGAACAAAACGTTCATCCAGTTCATCTACGTCATATCGTTCGCTCAACTTCCGACCAATCGCTGTTTTACCAGTTCCCATAAAGCCAATTACATAAACCTTATCCATCCGAAACGACCGCCTCGATTCTTTGTCCATTATCTAAGATTGCTTCCATTTTAAAGCCTTTATCCGTTCGGATACAAGTAACTCGTCCAATCGGATAACGGATCGTCTCATCTTGGCGACAGTCATGTGATGCCGCTCTGACAAGGGACTCGAGTTGAAGCGCCTCTTGCTCTAGCTTATACTGTTTGATGGTCTCATCCATCCGCATACAACCTAGTAGCATCATGGCACCAATTCCTATCAGAATCAATAAGGTTTGAATCAGGATGAACCCGGTTTCTTGCAGGCGTAAGTTCGAGACCGCTGATTGAGTTCGATTACGATTCGGGCACCGTCTTCTTTGATTCGATAATGCGTCACGTCGTGGGCATACGTCAGTTCGCCTCCAAACTCTTTTTTGAGCCGTATTTGATTTTGTACACGAACGAGCCGCCATTTAATCGGCTCCTCTCCAGGGTCGACATCCCGCCCCCTCAGCTCTTCTCCTACTAATCCACACTCAATGCTGCGCCACATCAATCGTTCGACGGTATGAAAAAACAGGTCCTCTTCCATCCATTCTGTTTGGTTGGCGTTGCTAACGAGTTGTGTCATCGTCAATAATCCAAGGAGTAATAGAGGACTCAACCAAAGGACCATTGAAATTTCGAGGAGGGTCGTTCCGGATTCGGCTCGCAAGGCATAACGTTTCAAGACACCACTTCCCTTCCTCGACACGATACCCCGTCGAATCACCCGCCACTTGCTTCGATGCCATCTCGTCCAAGCGCCGTGTCTCAACAATTAACTGTGTTTTTTGTTTTTCGAAATTCAAGTAAGGATCAATCGCTAATACTAAGAACAAACTGATGGCGACAAGCGAAAGTGTCACTTCAAGGAGAGTGAATCCACGCTCTTCCTCCGAGCAAACAACTCTTTTTACCTTTGACCGCATGCCATTTCACCTCATTTGTTGAATCAACATTTGATAATTTCCGAGGAGGAATTTTATTTCATATTCTTGTTTTGCTGAACGGCAGTACCAGGTCGAGGCATAGGTCGAATGATAACTTTTAAAGTAAATCACTCGCCCGGTCGTCGGGATGATACAACTATGACCAGGTTGAAACGTTCTCTGCCACAGGATTCGATCGTTCACCATGATAAAATATCCCGCCCCGTCTGCACGCCATCGAAATTGAATGGTATTTTGATTATCCGTTTTAGAGTATTGCAGTAACCGTAACGTCTGAAAATCTTGCCGCATCATCGCAATATCTTGTTCGAGTAAATAAATTGCCGGGCGCCGATCAATAACAGTCGGCAATAACAATAAGCACAGCAGACCTGTAATCATTAAGACTCCACTCATTTCAATCAATGTAAACCCGTCACTTCGTAAGTTCGCCTGTTTTTGAATCATAGGTATACGTCTCCTGATCGCAGAGCAGTTCATTTGGTTTTTCAGCAGTACCACGGTTAATCGTCTGCAATGTTTCCGGATATTTTTTTTCTTTCGCATAATAGAGGTTGACCTCGGAACGAATGACACGGATGTTCGCTTCACAACTAACACCTTTCGCTTGATCTTTCCCGCTCGTCATCGTCGGAATTAATACGAGCAGCAGTAGCGAAATAATTAATAAGACAGCAGCCATTTCAAGTAAAGTGAATCCACGTTCGTTTTTCAAGAATCGTCTCATAATCAAAACTCCTTCTTTCTTCAAAATGGAAGTTGTTGAATCGCCAGTTGGATTGGGTAGTACAAAATAAAAAATAAGCTGCCTGTCATGATCGTCAAGCCTCCATACAAGACCGGTTCAATCAACAGCAGTTTTTTCTCTAACTCTTCTTCAATCGATTCATGCAACAAACTGGCTTGTACTAGCAATAATGGACCTAAGTCACCACTTTCTCGAGCAAGGTGAACGAGCCCAACGGTTTCAACATCAATGATTTGTTCTTGTAAGATGGCTTCAGATAACGAGGTGCCCGCTTGTTGATGTTGGTGAAGCATCGCGTACATTTGTTGTTTCTTTCCCGTCTGTCCCTGTTCAAGCGAGCGGAAAGCCTCTTCTAACGAGAAACCTGCGTCAATAAAGGAACCAATCTCAATCGTAAACAAGTAACTGTAATACAACTGAAGGAGTTTCTGAATGATTTTAAACTGTAATAGCCGTTTGACCGGAATCAGACGAAAGGTGAGAAGGAGGATTGAAAGTAACAGAATCGGAGTCGCTGCAAGGACGTACTTGGCTGAAGGGTGTAAAATCAAGACTAAAAAGCGCGGAAGACTTTCTGGACTCGACATCTCGAGTAGGGAAGGAAACACGTAGAGGGCATAAAACATGAAAAGTAACATCAAGCTTGAGGCGAGGACAAGTGGATACCGCGCCATTTTCCAAAATTTCTTTTTCATTTGATTTTCTAACTCCAGCAAGCGAATGACCTGATGTAAAATCATCAAGGGGCGTTCCGTTTGATCACCCACCTGAAGCAGACGCTGGAGCGAAGGGGACAAGGCGAGTGGTTCTAATGCGATGGATAACGGATTTCCGCTCTCTAACCGACGTTTGATTTCTTCAATGACCGGCAGAAGGATCGGCTCTTCGAATCGTTGTAAGATTTCTAACGTTTCTTTCGTCGAAATGCCTTTTGACAATAGTCGATGAAATCGGTTTAAAAAGCGACATTTGCTGTTCGTGTTAAGTTTTCTACTGTACAGTGGACATCCCCCTCCTCCCGGTAAAGATGAATGATTTTTTTACAGACCGCTAACTCCTCCCCTGAAATCCCTAGCGATTTTAAGCGTAACAACACTTCATTGACTGTTCCGGCATGTAAAGTAAATACGACGACGTGCCCACTAAGAGCAGCATTGATCGAGAGTCGTGCCGCTTCAGCAGTTCGAACTTCCCCAAAAGCAATCCAATCCGGGTCTGCCCGAAGAATTTCCTCAAAACAACGTGTCGCGTCAAAACCGGCCTTTTCATTTAACTCAAGCTGTAAGACACCAGGCACCGTACATTCGACGGGGTCCTCGACAGAGATGATCCGCTTGCCTTCCATCGATGCCATCAAGGAATAGAGCATCGTCGTCTTACCTGCCCCCGTCGTCCCAGAAATGATGATACAACCGTGACTTTGTTGTTGAAGCCATTCTAAATCCTCAATCGGATTGAGAAGCGTCGATGCAATCTCACTCGAGACAACCGCCCGATAGAAGCGCCATGACATCGCGTCCCCGTGACGACTTGGTAAAATCGAGACCCGCATCCCGCTTTGGTCAACCGGATAGACACCACTTTGCGGAATCCGTTCATTTTGTTCTTTCAAGTTGGATTCATACCGAATATGACTAACGATTGAACTGTATTGACTAAAAGGGATTGCTTCTTGTTCCTTTAATCCGTCGGCCGTCCTACAAATGACACGCGCCATTTGTTCATCTGGAACAAAATGCACATCGGTGACACCACCTTTTGCAAATCGCTGAATCAATTGACTGACAAGTTCTCTCAACATGACACCTCCTTACTTAAAAAAGTACAAAAAAAAAGAAGCCCGGACAACTCGGCTTCTTTAAGATACTTGAGCGATTAAGCGTGCTTTGCGCTTCGCTAGTGTTTCAAGACCTGGTTTATCATACCCGATTACGAGTTGTTTGCCATCAGTAATGATTGGACGACGTAACAGTTTCGGATTATCGCTCATCAATCGGAGTAGTTCGCTTAATTTCATATCCTCTACATCAATCCCAAGATCTTTGAAAGCTTGGCTGCGTGTTGCGAGTAAACTTTCGATGCCGTCTGTCGATAATTTCAACAATTCCATCAATTCGTCCACTGTCGGAGCATTTCTGAACAGATGGCGTTCTTCTACATCAACATGTTCCTCTTTTAACCATGATTTCGTTTTACGACAAGATGTACAGCTCGGATACGTGAAAAATATCAACTCATTTGCCATTGTTGCTCCTCCTCTCAAAATATGCGCTTCTCATTACAGAAACTATACCACGGTTTTTTTAGTTTGTACACCTTTTGTACAACTATTGTACAACTTTTTATTAAACTTCATCTTTTGTTCACAGTTATTCCTTAACAAACACTAGAACATGATGGACGGATGATTGTTTGCTTGGTAAAATAAGTACGTATATTGACTATCTGTCGGATTTAGGGGGTTATATGAATGGGGAGAATGTACCGCGTACTCGGATTTTGGACTGGAATCATTGCAGTCATGGCATTTATCGGCGCACTCGGCGGCGACGCGAGCTCAAGTGAGCATACGGATTCATTTTTAGTTATGGGCTTTGTCTTCTTGGCACAAACTGTCTTCTTTGCAGCATTAGGCTATCTTCGCCTAACTGAAAAAACGTATGTCTACATCTTTGCAGCTTACTTAACAGTATTCTTTATCGTCTTCACGTATTGGTCCAACTTCCAGATGTAAAATAAAAAAACGCCTTCTCTTCAATCGAAGAGAAGGCGTTTTTTTACACGTAATCAAAAGAACGGGTTGTTCTTAACTTCTTGACGCAATGTTGTCGTCGGACCATGTCCAGGGTAAAACGTCGTGTCATGCGGCAACTCAGCGATGATTCGATCAATCGAGCGCATCAACGTGTCTTGGTCGCCACCATGTAAGTCCGTCCGCCCAACACTCTGCTTAAACAACAAATCGCCGGCAAAGGCAACCCGTTCATTTTTGAAGTAGAACGTAACGCTACCAGGCGAATGCCCAGGCGTCTCGAGAACATGCATGTTAAAACTACCGATTGAGAGTGGTCCAGGCTCTAACCGATGCTCAGCCGGTTTGACTTTGACCGGCGGCACACCAAACTTCGACGATCCATTTAAATCGGGATTCGCCAACCATTTTGCTTCTTTTTGATGAAGATAGACTGGAGCCGATGTGAATCGTCTCAACATGTCAACGCCACCGATGTGATCAAAATGAGCGTGTGTTAAGAGGATTGCTTCGACTTGCGCGTTCCGCTGCTCGATTTCGTCAAAGAAACGCATATCTTCCGTTCCCGGATCAATGACGAGACATTTCCCATCTCGAAAAAGAAGGTATCCGTTTTCCGAGGCGATACCTGAAGTAATACTTACGATTTCCATATGATCAGACTCCTTTTAAACATCATTCTTTTCTACTATACACGAAATTGTCGAAACTTCCCTCTTCCCCCTCTCGACTTTAGGCGGATAGTCAGCTAAACTAAAAAGTGAGATTTAAGTGAAATCTTCGTGAACTTCATAACGTGATTTTTAAGGGGGAGTACGTCATGCATTTGGATCAACCAATCGGTTGGCTTTTCTTCATCGTAGCACTCGTCGGTGTTTGGGCCGTCGTCCGTTCACTTAAGAAACGCCAAATGTTTCCACTCGTATTTGCTGGACTGACTGTTGTACTATTCGGCTGGTTCGGTATTGCGACGCTGATTTTCGGTGGAATCCCATCGTAATCGTTGGATAAACATTAAAAAGGTGAGCTTTCTCGTCGAGAAGGCTCACCTTTTTTTGTCGTCATAAGTCTTGCGAAACGGATCGTACGAACAAAAGAAAGCCGAAATCCCTTAAGACGTAGAGGGATTTCGGCTATTTTAGTGTTTATCACGACTTATTTAGACTTTTGTAAGAAACGTAGCAAGTCACCGTAAATGACTTTGTCCGACAGACCGAGTTCTTTTTCAGACTGTTTGACTGCCTCTTTACAGATGGCTCCATTTTCTTCATCCGTCACTTCTTCACCTGTTTTCCGGTCATAACACGTTTCTTGTGTATAAACGGTTTTATCGGTAATGATAGACCCATCACGGAACAAGGCGTAATCTTTATGTTCTTTTGAGAACAAGTCTGTTCCGAATAAGACTTCATCCTTAAAGTCTTTTCCTAATAGGTGGAGCAACGTTGGTTTCATGTCGATTTGACTCGCCACTTCTTCGTGCTTCACACCTTTAGTTTGTCCTGGTAAGTGAATGACGAACGGAACACGTTGCAACTGAGCGACGTCATATGCCGTCAACTCATCTTTTTCGAGGAGTTCCGCCATCGCCGCGTTATGGTTCGTCGAGATTCCGTAATGGTCACCATACAACATGAAGATTGTATCGTCCCATGTACCATCCTCTTTCAGACCATCGATGAACTTACCGAGTGCCATGTCTTGGTATGCGAGGGCTTGGACATAATGATTCAATGTCGTCGAGCTCGTCTCAAGCGGTGGGACAAGTTCATCTTCCGGTTTCGGCATTTCGAACGGATAGTGGTTCGTCAATGTGATGAACTTCGAATAAAACGGACGTGGAAGATCTTTTAACATTGGTAACGACTGTTCAAAGAACTTGTCGTCGAGTAAACCCCACTCCGTTAAATCATCCGGGTTACCGAGATCATAATCGGTCTCCGAGAAGAAACGATCGACACCAAAACTATTGTAGACGATGTCACGATTCCAGAATGATTTATTGTTCGCATGGAACACGGCAGAATAATAGCCGTCTTCTTTTAACATCTCTGGTGTTGCCCGGAATTCATTTTCCCCATTCGTAAAGAACGCAGAACCACGCCCAAGTGGATAGATTGAATTCTCTAAGATGAATTCAGCATCCGATGTCTTCCCTTGTCCCGTATTATGGTAGAAGTTATCCCATGAATGTGACTCTTTAATTAATTTGTTTAAGTTCGGTGTGATTTCTTGGCCATTCGGCGCTTTCAGGCCAACCGCAAATGATTGGGCCGATTCGAATGACATCACGATGACGTTTTTACCTTCGTACTTGCCGAACATGACCGGGTTCGGCTCAGCATACTTCGACGCAACGAAGTTTTGAACTTCCGACAATTCAGAACTGTCCGCAAGAGCTTTTTGTGCTGATGTTTTTGATTGAATCAACGCGTCATACATATGGAAGTTAAACGTTCCGATATTTTTGACGAGTAGTTCGCGATCAAATGCCCGTGTCAATAGTTCCGGACGTTCTGTTTCCGCAAGTGCCAAGTTTCCAAGGAAGACAGCAGTTGCTGCGACGAACGCTAAAATCGCGCGTCCTCGTGACGCGACATTTTTAGACATGTCCATTTTCCGTAAGAAGAATGGAAGAATCAATAGATCGCCGACAATCAATAAGTCTGCCCATGTCAACAATGATGTAAGCGATGCTGAGACCGTCTCAGCATTTGATGTTTGGAACAAGACCGGTAACGTCAAGTAGTCATTGAAGAAGCGGAAGAAAATGATGTCCGCATAAAGAACGAGCGTCGCCAGGACGAGTATTCCGTAGATGAACCATTTTTGAACGTTACCACGGAAGAAGAAACTAAATCCAAACATGAAGAGCGCCGAACTGATTGGATTAATCAGTAAGATGAATGCTTGTGCTGAATTCGTAATCGGAACATCGAAAAACAGCGTGTATGCTACATACGTTTTTAACCAAATTAACAATGTCGCAATCCAAAAAAGTTTATGTTCTGTGTAGGTGCTTTTCACACCTTGGCCTACCTTTAGTCGCATGCGCGACCAAATGCCAGAGTCTTGCTGCATAAAAACCTGCCTCCTAATATACGTGTGTTCTTGACCTGGAACTTTTACACGTCAATCCATATTCTATTTATACCCGTATCACGTGAAAATTTTACGCTTACTTTTACAAAAATGCAACCTGAACAAAGCAGATACTTAACAATCACATACTTTCCTTACGTTTGTAAACAAAAAAAAGATTCGCAAAAGCGAACCTTTTTCTGAAATTTAATGAAATCATTTTTTCAAGAACATTTGTTTCGCAAGCCATGCACAACCGATGACACCTGCGTCATTCTCAAGTTCAGCAATTTTGAAAGTCGTCGACTCAAACACACGCGGTAACGCGAAGCGTTCAAATTGTTTTTTGAGCGGTACCATCAAAGCATCCCCTGCTTTTGAAACCCCACCACCGATAACGATCATTTCCGGATTGATGCTGTTCGCGAGATTCGAGATTGCTAATCCGAGATGGAACGTCACTTCCTCGACGACTTCCGTCGCAATCCGGTCGCCCTTCGTATAGGCATCGAAGACATCCTTCGCCGTCACGGCTTGAATATCGTTCAGGACCGTTTGCTGTCCTTTTCGTTTTTCGAGCCCGAGACGTGCTACACCGGTCGCAGAGGCGATCGTTTCAAGACATCCTTTTCGTCCACAACCGCACAGGACGCCGCCTTCTGCTAACATCGTGATATGCCCGATTTCTCCTGCCATCCCGACTGTCCCGTGAACGATTTGACCGTTCGTAATCAATCCACCACCGACGCCTGTCCCGAGTGTCACAGCAAGTAACTCCGTCGCTCCACTACCGGCACCTTTCCACATCTCACCAATTGCCGCTGCATTCGCATCATTTTCAATAACAGCCGGTAAACCCGTCAATCGTTCAAATTCACCAATCAACTCAAAGTTATTCCAACCGATGTTTACGGCACGTTCGACGACACCGGTATTAAAGTCGATGAAGCCTGGTGCACCGATTCCGGCACCAACGAAGTCTTCCGGACGTTTATTACTCTCTTTACATTTCTCAAAAAAAGATGTCGCGATGTCGCCTGGAATCTGTTCCCCATCATTCAGGATAACCGTCTCGATCTCCCATTTTTCAACGATGATGCCTTGTAAATCAAGAATTGCCATCTTGACTGTCGTTCCACCAATATCAATCCCGAGTAACCATTTCATCTGCATAGCTCCCTTATTCGTAAATGATTTCATCTCTATTAGTTTAGCTGAACGGCAATCTTGTGCAAAGGGTTGCACAAGATTTTTCTCTTACGAATGTCGTGATTTTTTCAATTCATGTGCCAAAATCACCTTCGCTGAATCATATTGCTTTTTTTCTAACACACCGGCTTGCTCGAGCTCATCGAGTTCGAGCATCATCATTGCTATATCCGACTCGCGATCGCCTAAATAGACAATCGTCCCGTACGTTTTCAATAACTGTTGCACATCATAAAGTGTTTTCATCATTCATTTTCTCCTTCACGAACACATTCAGTAAATCATACGTCGCTTGAAGTGACGCTTCATGCGTCCGTTCATACGAGTGACTCGATTCGATTCCTGGACCAAGCAGTCCATGACGGACGTCGTGCCCCGCACTGACGGCTGCTGAAGCGTCAGAACCGTAATATGGATAGATATCGACCTTATACGGAATCGAATGGCTTTGGGCAAGACGTGTGAACTGATGACGTAATGCAAGGTCATACGGTCCTGAGCTATCTTTCGCACAGATTGATACCGTATATTCATCCGAGTGTTGTCCTTCTCCTAATGCGCCCATATCGACAGCGATGTATTCTGCGACGTCTTCAGAAAAACCGGCATTCCCACCAAATCCGACTTCTTCATAATTCGAAATCAGAATTTGCGTCGTATGCGGTAATGTCTCGTTTTTCCACTCCTTGATCAGTTCGAGCAACAGGGCGACGGATGCTTTATCGTCCAGATGACGTGATTTGACGAAACCTGTTTCGGTATGAATAAATCGCGGATCGAACGTCACGATGTCACCGACTTCAATCCCTGCTACCCGTGTTTCCTCTGCCGTCGTTGACCGGATATCGAGTCTCACTTCGATATTCGTCGCATTTCGCTCTTCCGTGTTCGTCACGCGTGACGTATGGACGCTTGAGTGATGGAACAAAATCGTTCCTGAAACGGTCTGTCCGTCCATTTTATGCACGAGACAATTTTCACCTTCGATTGCCGTCCACGCATAACCGCCAAGTTGTGATAACGTCAGTCGACCTGTCGGCAAAATTTCTTTGACCATCGCCCCGAGCGTATCGACGTGTGCTGTCAACAAACGAATCCGTGAAGACTGTCCGGGCAACGTAGCGAGCAATGCTCCCTTTTCTAACTTTTTATACGTAATTCCTTCTGCTTTAAATCGATTTTCTACATATGTAAGAGCATGCGCGGTAAATCCAGTCGGACTTGGGATTTCTACTAATTCACGAATCGTCTCAATCACAGCTTTCATCTTGTTCGCTCCTCGTTTGACGTCCTTTTTAAGAAAGGACGGCTTATTTTAATGAAATCGTTTCCTTCTTATGATACCAAATATCTCTCTCCAGTCGAAAAAGAATGCACAATCAAAAAAAGCGACCGCCTGCTATGAAAAAAAGCCATAGCAACAGTTGCGCTACGACTTTCATCCTTTAAATGACTTCTTAACTCTTTCATTTAGACGTATTTTTTCATCCAAATGTCATCTCGATACGTCCCATCCTCTAGTTTGACCGAATCAGGGTCTTCTGCATATACTTCGAAACCAAGTGATTCATAGAGTTTTTGAGCAGCTTCATTTCCTGACAAGACGGCTAGAATGACTTGTTCGACTTCCGGAATTTGTTTCGCCTCTTCAATCAAGGCCTCCATTAGGGCGCGCCCCGTGCCCCCACGATAATCCGGTGAGATATAGACACCAGAAATCATCGCCTTATGTGATTCCCGTGACAGTTCGTACGGTTTGACCTGACCAAATCCAAACAATGTATCTTCATCGAATATCCCGATCCAAACTTCATCCGACTCCGGATCTCCTTCTAGCCCCTCTTGAACTTCTTCGAGCGGCGTTTGTTGCTCATCGTCAAAAGAATGACCAAATGCATCCGGATGATTTTTTAGCCCTTCGAGGCGTAAGCGCCAATACTGTTCTGCATCTTCCTTTGTTAACGTTCGAAATGTATACATGACTATCGTTTCTCCCCTTTGTGAGTTTTCTAATGTTTCTTAAGACATGAAAAACTCTTCTATCCCTAACATAACCTTTTTCTAGTAAAATAAAACCTAGTTTTCAGATTTTTTATCGCGTCCTTTTTTCTAATCAAAAAATCGTACCCACTGAAACTCCGTTTGCCCGAGTTCAGTGGGTACGATTGACGCTTCCGATTTAACGTAAGACAGGTTCCATCGTTTGACGTAAAACTTCCGCCGAATGATGGAATTTTTTTAATTCCTCATCCGTCAGCGACACCTCGATGACTTCGCGCACACCTTGTCGGTTAATCACGGCAGGTACACCGATATGAATACCAGAAATCCCGTACTGTCCGTCAACGTGCGCTCCTACAGTCAACAAACAGTTCTCGTTCCCGAGAATCGCACGGACGATCCGAACGAGACCAAGTCCAATCGCATAGTATGTTGCACCTTTTCGTTCAATGATATGATAGGCTGCATCGCGTACATTGATATAGATTTGATCTAAATCTTTTTGAGAATAACGATCGTCTTCTGCAAGCAGTTCATCAATCGTTTTTCCATAGATTCTTGAGTTGCTCCAGGCAGCGAATTCCGTGTCGCCATGCTCACCTAAAATATAGGCGTGGGCGTTTCGTGAATCGATATTAAAGTATTCTCCTAACATTTGGCGCAAGCGTGCCGTATCGAGTACCGTTCCTGATCCGAAGACGCGTGACTTTGGTAAACCAGAATATTTCCATGCTAAATGTGCCATGATATCAACGGGATTTGATGCGACGACGATGATGCCGTCAAATCCTGATTCCATGATTTGGCGCATCATTTCTTTCATGATTAAAGCATTTTTCGCAACGAGGTCAAGTCGTGTCTCACCCGGTTTTTGTGGTGCACCGGCCGTGATCACGATGACTTCGGCATCTTTACAATCCACGTAATCCCCTGCCCATATCCGCATCGGCGAAGAACTGAATGGCGTCCCGTGATTTAAATCCATCGCTTCCCCTTCAGCTTTTGCTTTATTCACATCAATGATGACAAGTTCTTCACAAAGTCCAGCTGTCGTCATTTGATACGCAAAACTTGATCCTACTGCCCCCGCACCAATTAACGCAACGCGTGTAACTTTAGCATGTAATTCCATCCGATATGTCCACCCTTCCAAACAAACTAAAAGTTTGTTAACTATATCACAATTAGATTGTAACATCTTTCACAAACTATAAAAGACTGTGTAAACGGTCACATTTTGTCTAATTTGTGTCAACAATATCCTAACATAAGGAAGTCAGGTACTTCACCTTCCATTACCACAATCGATACAACATGAAACCAATCAGCCCCGCTAGCGTACTGGACAAATAATTAACGGCGTCATTCCCTAGCCACTTCCACCCTCGGACATATTGTGTCGTAGTACCATGATGGATTTTTTTCTCGGTTTCTTTGCCACAAATCTGACAACGATACTTTCGTTGAACGGTAGCGCCTAACACCGTATCGAGAATACTGCCAAGGACACCTCCGGCCGCGACGATCAACCATTGCTTTACGGACAAATCGAATAGAATGTCACCCGCTGTCGCGATAAATAATGCACCGATGATTGTCGCGAGTGTCCCGAGTAAAGATACCCCGCCGCTCGTTCCTCGTAAGACCGGTTTAAACGTCCGGATTGAAATCGGTTCTTTTTTAGAAAGCGGACCAATCTCGGATGCCCATGTATCTGCATTCGAAGCAGCAATGACAATCAAGAAAACTAATAAAAAATCAAATTCATTTGTCAGTACAACGCCTATCGAAGCAAGCATAGCGGTTCCACCGTTGGCAAGCACTTGCCAACCATCTCGTGCACCATCCTTCTCGACGATTTGATCGACGGACTGCTTGCGTGCCTTACCGAGTTTTGATAACAGGCTAGAGCTACCGAAGAATAACAGTAACAGGACTAATCCTTCATAATCGAGCGCATAGACGACCGTGCTGCCGACAAGTATCGTCAACAATGCACCGCTTTTCGTTAATAATCCAAATTGATAGCCAGCATATCCGAGAGCTAAGCAGATGAATAGAAGAACAGTTAATGACATTGAATGACCTCATCTTCAGTGACAATTGTATCAACCGGGCGATCAAATGATTCTACTTCGAATCGTTCCACGACTTGAACGGCAAATGCAATCGAAAGCGTCGGACCTGAAAAATCAATCAACGCACGATCGTAAAATCCACCGCCCCATCCTAAGCGATAGCCATTACGCATATAGGCACGACCCGGTACGATACAAAGATCAATCGTCGGCAATGCAATTTCAAAAGCAGTTGCATCCGGTTCAAAAATCCCCATCGAATTCTCAATCAGTCGACTGCTTGGCGAATGTTCAAAAAATCTCATTTCTTGACCGATGACCTTCGGAATGACGACACGTTTTCCATCCGCCCATGCTTGTTGAATGACTCGATCCGTTGAACATTCGTTTCGAAACGAGAGGGTCACCGCAATTGATGTCGCACTCATCCATTCTGGCAATACAAATAACTGCTCTGCAATTCGTCGTTCCCGCTCCTGCCGGTTTTCCAACCGGTTCAGTCGCTCCGCGATTACCCGTCGCACCGCTTTTTTATTCATATAGTATTCCCCCATTCACAAAAAAAGCCATCACACAAGGTGACGGCTTCCATCTCAATTATTTTACTTCACGGTGAAGTGTGTGCTTACGGAGACGTGGGTTGTATTTCTTCAACTCAAGACGCTCTGGGTTGTTACGCTTGTTCTTTTTAGTGATATAAGTACGGTCACCAGTTTCAGTGCAAGCCAAAGTAATTTTAACGCGCATGGGATTCCCTCCTATCTAGCTCTCAATGTATCAAGTGTTTTTGCTTTACATAAGGTTAAGCATACTCAAGTATCGTACCAAGAAAGGAACGGAATTGCAACTGTTCATCCGTTCTTTTTCTGAATCGCCAATTGTTCGTATGGTTTTTCAAGGTTCACTTGGAATTCAAGCGGTTTTTGAGCAACATGATAATCATTTTCGATTCCTTGTCGCGCTTCTTCACGTTCTAAATAAATCAATTGTGAATGACGAAGTGCTTCGCCCTCTAATCGTTTAATCGCAACAACTAAACCACCGCTACTCGCTGGAGAACGCTCACTCTCAAGATTGTACACATTGCTGACAAGCGGCAACTGGTTGATCTCAGCAAACGATTGAGCAGCCGACGCCGTCTCCATCGTAAAGTTATGGACAAGGCGGAATTCTACGATTTTATGCAGGGCTTGCGCTTGACGCAACACGGCAAGATTTAATCCGGCCAACTGATTGTAAGTTTGAACGAGCGGTAGACCCGTCATGCGGACGCCGTAAATATGAACGCCATCTTCAAATCGATAAGCCGTCTCATTTTCTGTGATGACATAGACATTTTCTCCCGCTCCTGCCAATCGCTTCGCAAACTCAGCAATTGGTCGGTTCGAATCTTGGTAATCTTTTGCGACGAGTAAAATCGCAGCATCGTTCCATGACGTTTCACGTTGCACCGCAACATAGTAGTCATGCGTCGTCAAATAGACGTCTGGTTCGATGTCTGTATCCGCTAAGAAGGGATATTCGGCATAACGCGTTTCAAGCCAGTCGGTCGTTAATTCTCCAGCGTCAAGTAACCGCTCCGTTTCTTCAAATCGCTTAATATGTTCACGGAATCGATTCGCCGCATATTGTGCAGTCGTCTGTCCATCGAGAATGAACGGCCAGTCGCTCGAAACCGCGAGCAAGTATTCACGAATCAATTGACGTTTTGCTTTGACCGTCAAACCATCTTGATGACGATTACGCGCCATGACACCGGCTAATCGTTTTTCAAGTTGATGCAAGTGACGAATCATCCAGTCGTTCCGTTCATTGATCCACACATCCGCATACCCTTTCCGGCCCCATGTCCCCATTGCGACGTGCACCGTCTCGATGTCGCCAAAATGACGCTCGAGGAACATTGTAGGTGAAATCGATTCGACCCCAACATCTTCAAGTCGTTCCATGGCTTTACCAAGGAAGTCCGGTCCCTCAAACCACCAATGTCCAAACAGTTCTGCATCGAATGGCGCCGTGACGAGGAAGGGTGGGAAATCTTGTCCACTGTGCTGGTCAAGATGCTCCGCCAATGCTTCCGCAAAGTCAGCTGCATGCTCATCCGTTTGTTTCCAAGCCCAGTCGCGGACATAAAAAGCCTTTTGATCGGACTCTCCTGTAACACGATGTAATTTTAAGCCCGTATCGTAGCGGAGTCCTTCAGGATGCATGAATTCTGCAATTTGGTCCCACTCCCGATCATAGGCAAGATCGCGGTAAAATTCACGATAGTTCGGGTGTCCCGGATAACCAATGACAGAACTCCAAATGCGTCCAGAAATGATTTGATCGCGCGGAAACAGTGCAACACCATGTGGCGAATAGACCGGTGCGCCGATGCCGTGTTTCGGAGCAGGATCAGCGTTTAAGATGGAATGTTCGTCTACGAATGTATAACGAATCCCCTCTTCGTACATGATTTTATCAAGACCTGGTGTGTAGGCACATTCCGGCATCCATAGCCCCGTCGGACGGAATCCATAATGACGTTCGAAACAATTTAATCCAGTTTGAATCTCTGACCGGGCAGCTTGCTCTGATAACATATGCGGACTGAAACCATGCGTTGCCGTACAGGTCATCAATTCAAGGTAACCCGCTTCTTTATAATGACGGAAGGCATGGTTTAAATCGCGACCCCAATGTTCGAATGTATTTTTTAAGTCACGGTACCGTTCTTTGTAGAAAAGCAGGGCATCCCGTTCTTCCGCCACTAAATCGCGGTCAAGTTCTTGATCAATTAAGCGTAATGTATCATCTAAATGCTCTACATAACGTTCTTGAATCAGTGAATCCGCAAGCATTTCAATGACGGGTGGAGAAATACTAATCGTCCATCCGAGCGGACGCTCCAGACGATCAATTTCCCATAATAACGGAATATACGTTTCTGAAATCGCTTCGTACATCCAACGCTCTTCTAGACGATGAGCTTCCTGATGACGAATATAAGGTAAATGGGCATGTAAAACGAGTGAAAAATAGCCTTTGCGCATGTTTTCTCTTCCTCTCCTTCTTTCTATCTTTTAGCTCAACGAATTCGGTCGAAATAAGAATACGGTCGTAAAACTTCTACCCATTCCGGTTGCTCGACTTCTCCATTTTGCCAACGAGCGACGACTTCAGCGAATCGCCCTTCAACGACAGGTTCGTCACGCGGCGTCTCGACCGGCTTCGAACGTAGTACCGGAACAAAGTCACCATCAATCGTTTGAATTCCCCATTCGATGATGTATGTAGTGTTTGGGGATAACGGACGAACGAACCAAGAGTTCGTCATTTCCGGCAGTTCAAATTGATACGTCCGGTTCGCTTCACCTTTTTCATACTCGACTAACGTCACATCAATGATTCGAAGTTCTTTACGGAATGAATCGAACGCTGCATGGTAATGCGTCTCTAACATTTTACGAGATAACTCCGAGAGCTCCCAGTACACGTACAATGCCGTCGGCGATTGAACGATGGCATGCATGATGTCATCTTCATAGTGCGTCGCCATCCCGAATGCATCCCGTTCAAGCGATGGTATGGCGATGACAGCAGGAACGATTTCATTCGCAGCCACTTTCATCGATGGAGTGGCTTTCTGTTGTTTTTTAGGAGCTGCTGTTTTTTTGTCCGTTGGTTCTGAAAGTGATTTTCGGTACTTACTCCACGCATATTTCACTTTCCCTTCCGTCGACTCTAATTTCTCAGCGATTTGTTTTGTCGTCAGTCCTTGTTCTTTTAATTTTATGATTTTATCAAGCATTACCTATCACCTCTTTATCTTTATTCACTTCTTTCCTATTCTACAAACTTGTTTCAAATTCCTTTACGAAAAAAAGTAGGTCGAGGATTTTCCTCGTACCTACTCAAGTTAGTTATTTAAGTCGTAGTGTTTCCCTTTTTCGAGATAGATGAGGTGCTCCCCGACGTTCGTCAAATGGTCGCCCATCCGTTCGATGTAGCGACAGATGTTCGTAAACTGCATGATTTCATCGACAACAATCGGTTGCAATGACATATGGCGCATGTATTGGCGAAGCGCTTTATATGTCGTCTCATCAATGATGTTGTCGAGATCGGATAACGCTTTTGCTTTTTCGATATCACCATCGCGATAGGCGACGATGGCTGTTTCCGTCATATCAAGCAATGTTTCAAACGCTTCTTTTAGAAGCGAGATGTCGATGACATAAGGGAATGTTTCGACACGTAAAACCGCTTTCGAGATGTTTCCGGCATAATCGGCAATCCGCTCTAAGTCTGTTGCGATTTTCATCGCTGTCACGAGTCGACGTAAATCCGTTGCCACTGGTTGTTGTTTCGCAATCAAAAGAATCGCATCATCATTGATTTCAAGTTCCAGCGCATCGAGTTCGTTATCATTTTCAATCACTGTACGCGCGATGTTGAGATCGTATTTTTCAAGTGCTTCTGCTGTCGTCGCAATCTGTTGCATCGTCTTGCGGGCAAGAAGAAAGACTTTTTGATCGAGTACTGCTAGATTTTCTCCAAAAATCGTACGGTGAGCTGCCATTGAAAGTTCCTCCTAATTATCCGAATCGTCCTGAAATATAATCCTCTGTCCGCTTATCACTCGGATTCGAGAAGATACGATCCGTTTGATCAAACTCCACTACTTCTCCGTTCAAGAAGAATGCCGTCTTATCTGAGACACGTGCTGCCTGTTGCATATTATGCGTCACGATGATGATCGAGTACTCTTTTTTCAACTCCTGGACGAGTTCCTCGACTTTGAGTGTCGAAATCGGGTCGAGTGCTGAAGTTGGCTCATCCATTAAGATGACATCCGGTTCGATTGCAAGGCACCGCGCGATACAAAGACGTTGTTGTTGCCCACCTGATAATCCGTAGGCATTTTCATTCAGACGATCTTTGACTTCATCCCAAATCGCCGCACCTCGCAAGCTACGTTCCACGATTTCATCTAAAATCTTTTTGTTTTTGACACCGTGGACACGTGGTCCGTACGCGATGTTATCGTAAATCGATTTCGGGAACGGGTTCGGTTGCTGAAAAACCATTCCGACGGACGTCCGTAATTCTTCCACTTCATATTCTTTATCGAAGATGTTCCGGCCGTTATATTCGATGACACCGTTCGTCCGTACGATTGGCACGAGCTCGACCATCCGGTTCAAGGTTTTGATGAATGTCGATTTCCCGCACCCAGACGGTCCGATGATTGCCGTGACTTCGTTTTGTTTAATATCTAAGTTGACATCTTTTAAGGCGTGGTCATCGCCGTACCATAAGTTTAAATTGTCGACACGGTATACACTGTCTTGCGCAGCTACTGGTTGATTCATAGTTGTTGCCCCTTCTTTCTCGGCTGTTTTTGTCGTCAGCTTCGTATCCATCATCTGTGTTCCTCCTTAAAAACGATTCAGCACCCTCCTACGATTAATAACGTTTAGAAAAACGATTTCGAATCCAGATTGCAAGTGAGTTCATTGTCAATAAAATCACCATCAAGACAATGATTCCTGCTGCAGCAAGACCTTGGAAATCAGCTTGCGGACGGCTTGTCCAGTTATAAATTTGAATCGGCAACGCCGTAAACTCTGAAAAGATCCCTTCTGGTGCACGGGCGATGAAGATGGCTGCTCCGACCATGATAAGCGGTGCTGTTTCACCAATCGCACGTGAGACAGCTAAGATGATTCCCGTAATGACACCTGGAAGTGACGCCGGTAAAACGACTTTGAACGTCGTCTGCCATTTCGAGGCACCAAGTGCCAGTGAAGCATGACGCATCGCTTGCGGCACGGAACGAATCGCCTCTTGCGACGATACGATGACGACCGGTAAGCTCATTAACGCGAGCGTCAACGCTCCAGCAATCAATGTTGAACCGAAGCCCATATTCCGGACGAAGAATGTTAAACCGAGCAAACCGAAAACGATTGAAGGTACGCCTGCCAAGTTCGAGATGTTGACTTCGATGAACGATGTCATCCGCCCTTTTTTCGCGTATTCCTCTAAATAAATCGCAGCTCCGACACCCATGATGAAAATCATTGGAACGATTAAAAGCATTAAGAAGATCGTACCCATCAGTGCAGGATAGATTCCAGCGCGTTCTGGACGTCGTGATGGGCCATTCTGAAGGAAATCAAGCGATAACCATGCAGCACCATCACGGAGTACGCCGACAAGAAGAATACCAAGAACGACGAGACCAAATAGGAGACCAATCAAGAAAATCACTTTCGTCACATTGTTGACGACAAGACGCTGACTGATTGATTTTTTTACTGCAACTGGATCAATGAACTTTTTTTGTACAGGTTGTTTTTCTGGTAAGGCCATCTTAATACTCCTCTCTGAAACGACGCGTAATCCAGTTCGCGAGGAGGTTCATCACAAGTGTAAAGACGAACAACAGCGTACCGACAGCGTAGATACTATAATATTCAACGGTTCCATATCCCGCATCACCAAGCGCGACTTGAACGATATAAGCTGTCATCGTTTGGACAGGTTCAAGCGGATTGACGGTTGCAGTAGGATTTGATCCCCCGGCAATCGTCACAATCATTGTTTCACCAATCGCACGAGACATCCCTAGGACGATCGACGCGATGATACCTGAAAGTGCTGCCGGAACTACGACTTTTAAAGCCACTTCAAGGCGTGTCGAACCAAGTGCGAGCGCACCGTCACGGATTTTTTTCGGGACAGAACTCATCGCATCCTCAGAAATCGAGGCAATCATCGGGATGATCATGATTCCGACGACAATCCCTGGGCTGAGTGCGTTGTAAATCGCAAGACCGGGAATTAACTTTACGAGTAGAGGTGTGACGAACGTCAACGCGAAGAAACCGAAGACGATTGTCGGGACACCTGCTAAGACTTCAAGAATTGGTTTTAACACACGACGTGCGCGCTCTGACGCATACTCACTTAAATAAATAGCAGATGTGAGTCCGATCGGCACGGCAACTAGCATCGCAATCACGGTAATCTCAAGTGTTCCGACGACGAGCGGCCAGATTCCGTACTCTGGAACCGAGTTCAACGGGTACCAGCTCGTACTACCGAAAAATTCTTTGATTGAGACGACTTCAAAGAAATGTTCCGTTTCGATGACTAACGTGAGAATGATGCCAATGGTCGTAACGACCGAAGCAAACGCACATAAAAATAAGATGATTGGCATAATTCGTTCCATGATGTTTTTCATACTGAATTTTTGTTTTCGGTTCTGTTGAATCAGCTCGCGAACCGAGTTTTTTGATGATGAATTCATCCTTCTTCGCTCCCTACTTCATCATTCCTACATAAGAACGGGACTTAAAAAGGGAGAGATTCCCCCCTTTTTAAGTCACCCTCCTATTCGGATGTTTATTTCATTGCATCTTCGATTGCTTTTGCATTTTCGTCATAACGCTCTTGCTTCATTTTGACGTAACCGACTTCTTCCGCTAAATCACCGGCATTTTCATTCGTAAATTTCACGAAGTCAGCGACTTGTTTTTTATCAGTGAGTGATTTGTTGTTTACATACGTGTAGATTTCACGTGATAACGGATATGAAAGATCGTTGATTGTTTCTGGTGTTGGATCAACAGCATCTTTTCCTTCAGCCGATAACGGTACTTCTTTTAACTTATCTTTGTTTTCAGCATAGTACGCATAACCAAAGTAGCCGATTGCGCCTTTTGTTCCTTCGACACCTTTAACGAGGACGTTATCATCTTCAGAAAGCTGGACGTCTTTACGCATATCTTTTTCATCCATTACTTCCTCATTGAAGTAATCGAATGTACCTGAGTCTTTACCCGGGCTGAAGAATTTGATTGGTTCTGCTGGGTAAGATGAATCGACATCTTTCCATGTTTTGACGTTCGGATCCTGCCACATTTTATTGAGCTGGTCAATCGTCAATTCCTTGACCCATGTGTTTTCTTTACTTACTGCAACTGTTAATCCGTCAAGCGCTAGTGCCATTCGTGTATATTCAATTCCATTTTTTTCTGCTTCTGCTGCTTCTTCTTCTTTGATTTCACGTGAAGCGTTCGAAAGATCTGTTTCACCGACGACGAAGCGTTTAAATCCGCCACCTGTCCCAGACACACCGACCGTTACGTTTACATCTGGCTGTTCAATCGAATATTCTTCTCCGACTGCTTCCATGATTGGAAAAACTGTTGACGATCCATCAATTGCAATCTTTCCTGAAAGATCCGACGAACTCGAAGAGCTTCCTTCGTCATTTCCGCATGCTGCACCGACTACTGCGATTGAAGCTACTGTTGTGATAAGTGCTGTTTTTTTCATCCAAGACATGATTAAATTTCCTCCTCGAAGTATGTCGCTTATACCAATACGACTTTTTATCCGTTTCCCTTACAAGACTTATAATACGGATGAACTATTAAAACGAAATGAATCCAACGTAAAAGAATTGTAAAGGCTTGTTTTTTGCAGTTTACAATTCAAAATACATTATAAAAAAAGGTCAATCCAAATAAAAAAAACGAAGATGAGTTTCCTCACCTTCGCTCTTCTAGTTAATTTGGCTTAGTCTGCCACGGAATATCTTTTACATTGAAGTACGCCTTCACTAAATCATGCCCAATTTTCGAGTTGACCGTTTCCTGCTCCATATATGGAAGGAACACGGCCCAAGCAATCTCTGGATTATCATACGGCGCCCAACCGACAAGGTTCGAGTTTAATGAACGAACCGGCTGACCACTGCTGTCACGTAACGCAATCCCGTCTTCACCATATACGCTTACCTGTGCCGTACCTGTCTTAGCCGCCGCATCGATTCCTGTCAGCGCAATTACTTTAGAAGTCCCGCGCTCTCCTTTGACGACTCGATGTAATCCTTCACGGACGTGATCAATGTTGTCTTGGCTGACTTCGATTCGGTTCAAGTAATTTGTTTCGAAGCTATACTCGACTTGTTTTGTTTCTTCTTCAATTGAATTCGATGCGAGCACTTCTTTTAAAAAATGTGGTTGAACACGATAACCGCCGTTCGCGAGTGTTGAGATATACTGCGCGACTTGTAACGGAGTGAACGCGTCATATTGCCCGATGACACGGTCCATCAAGAGCGTGACGCGGTCCGGTGTCCCTTGCACACCTTTCGCTTCGTACGGTAAATCAATCCCAGTCGTCACGCCGAGCCCGAACTGGCTGTAATAGTTTTGCATGATGGCTGCAGCAGCATCGACGCTCGCCCCTGCAATCCCATTACTCGGATAATTTGCCATCCGCATTGCGATGTTGAACATATATACGTTTGACGAGCGTTCGAGCGCCGTCAAATCCGTAATCGGCCCCATGTTGACGTAAGAAGCCTTCTTCGTCCCACCGATTGTAATCGGCGCATCATTGATGACTTCATTTTGACGAATGACGCCTTCTTCAAGTCCCATTGCAACCGTCGCCCCTTTAATCGTCGATCCGATTTGGAGTGAGGTCAGAACATTATTGATTGCGACGTCACTGAATTTATTCGTCGCCGTATCGAGTTTTTGTCCCGACATCGCTAAAACTTCACCCGTTTGCGGGTTCATCACGACCGCATAACCTTCTTTAAGATAGCCGCTTCCCATGCCGCGACCCATCTTGATCGCTTGTTGGAGGATTTGATCGACCTGTTTGTTGTATTCCGCGTCAACCGTCAGAACGAGGTCTTTTCCAGACTCTCCTTCTTCGCGGTTCGGCTCACCGACTGGTTCGCCGTTAAACGTCTCATACACATCATATGCCGGTTTACCGCGTAGTAAATCTTCATATTGTTGTTCTAAAAACGATGTTCCGACCCGATCGTTTAAACTGTACCCTTTTGCCTTGTATTCCGCTTGTTGCTCAGCAGGAATCTTCGAGTACTTTCCGAAAATGTTCCGGAGCGTTCCTTCATATGGATAAGATCGTTCATAGAACGGTTCCACAGAAACACCTTTTAGGTCTTCGAGATTTTCGTCAATGATCGCCATCTCTTTTGCCGTCGCACCAAGCTTGACGAGTTGTGGATCAAGCGCATACCCGACTTCCATATTGTGTTTGATTGCGACGATTTCCATTGTTTTATCATCATAATCAATATCTTTCTCTGTAATTGTATCGAGCATGACTTGATTCTCTTCAGCAATCGATAACTTTTTTCGTTCTTCCAATGTCGGATACTTTTCTTTCATGACAGCATCAAAACGACGTTTCGACTCTTCTGTATTGGTCGCGATCCAGTAATCTTTTAAGTCACGTTCCGTTACCTTCCAATCATCTTTCGGTAAATTGATGATGGCAGCGAGACGTGAAGCTGTTTCAATCCGCTCATCGACCTTTGTATTTTGCGAGCGTCGGTAGACAATTGAATATTTTGAAATCGTATCGACGAGCAATCGTCCATCGCGGTCATAAATTTTCCCGCGTGGTACTTCATACTTGGAAGCGATCATCTCTGTTTTTTGAACTTCTCGTGAGATTTTTTCACCATTGACAATTTGGACGACACCAAGTCGGAAAATCAAAATCGCAAATAATAAAAAAACAACAAAGAACATTAAATTTAATCGAAGCGGCAAGTGGTTACGCCGTCTTCCTCTTACCGTGATTCGTTTCGCCATGGCGTACTCCCCTATCGTTCAAAAAGTCATCTTTGTTCATTATATAGAAGGAAACAATCCATAACAACCTATCCCATCATTTTCCGCATTAAAAAAAGAACCGTGCCCTCTTACCGGGGACACGGTTCTAGCATTTAAAAACGATTATTTTGCGTCAGCGTAAAGCTTGGCAACGTGATCCCAATCAATGACATTGAAGAATGCATTGATGTAATCCGGACGACGGTTTTGGTAGTTCAGGTAATATGCATGCTCCCAAACATCAAGTCCGAGAATTGGCGTTTTACCTTCCATGACTGGTGTATCTTGGTTCGGTGTCGAAACGACAGCAAGTTTGCCACCTTCGACGATGAGCCATGCCCAACCAGATCCAAAGCGTGTTGTAGCTGCTTTAGCGAAAGCATCTTTGAATGCATCGAATGAACCGAATGCTTCATCAATTGCTGAAGCGAGTTCGCCTGATGGTGCAGCACCGTCGTTCTTTTTAAGCAATTTCCAGAAGAATGAGTGGTTCCAATGACCGCCACCGTTGTTGCGAACTGCTGTTTGAATGTCAGCAGGAAGCGCATCAAGGTTTTGAAGCAACTCTTCTAATGATTTCCCTTCGTGTTCCGAGCCTTCGAGCGCCGCGTTGACGTTCGTGACGTAAGCATTATGGTGTTTCGAGTGGTGAATCTCCATCGTACGAGCATCGATATGTGGCTCAAGCGCATCATAAGCGTAGCCGAGTTCTGGTAATTCAAATTTTGACATTTTCATGTCCCCCTTTATCCTATTTTCGGAACTTCAATACCTTTTAAGACTAGCAAAAATGACGGGTATAACGCAAGTAATGACCCTTACATTTTATTGTTCATCGCGTGGTGCGAATACAGAGACACCACCACCCGGAACAGGGAAAACACCAAATCCTTCTTCATCGATGACGACAGGCTCATCTTGGTGATTTGTGTAATCGAACCATTCTTCACCAGCACGATCTTCTCCGACGAACATCCGTTTTTCACACATGTCTGCATTTGACAATAGTACGGCACAACCCGAGTTCGGGAACTCTTCGACTCCGTGACGGACCCAACCGACACAGTGTGGATCATCGAGATAATCTTCTTGTTTCCCGTATGCTTTATGGTAGCGGGCGTACAGCAATGCATCGATCATCTCTTTTTTACCTTCGACTGGATGTGGTCCTTGTACACCGTAATAATCGCCGTAAAAGACACACGGATAACCGTCTTTACGAAGGAGAACGGATGCGTAAGCATGTTGTTTAAACCAATCATCGACCCACGACTCAAGCGATTCGCCTGGTTGCGAATCATGGTTGTCAACGAATGTAACAGCATTCGTCGGATGCGACTCAACAAGTGTATCTGCGAAGAGCATCGTCAAATCAAATTTTTTCCCCTGTTCTGATGCTTCGTGGAACTTATAATGAAGCGGAACATCGAATAAATCAATTGTATAGTCGACGCTATCTAAGAAGTGACGACAATCATCTAAGTCAGATTTCCAAAATTCACCGACCATATAAAAATCTTCTGGATTTTCACCCATCATTGATTTCGCGAATTCATTGACGAATTCGTAATTGATATGCTTGATTGCATCGAGTCGGAATCCTTGGCAATCGAGTGTATCCTTGAACCAATGCCCCCAGTCGATCATTTCCTTGCGGACTTCAGGATGATTGTAATCGATGTTCGCAAACATCAAGTAATCATAGTTCCCAAATTCGCTATCGACTTGGTTGTTCCAGTCTTTATTTTTTCCGGAAATTTTGAAGACGCCGGTTCTTTCTTCTCGCGCATCAAAATCCGTTCCGTTAAAGAATTCATGATTCCAAACAAAATCAGAATACTTCCCGTCACGTCCTGGGAAAGTAAATTTTGTCCATGCATCGATTTCGAATTCTTCTGAAATTTCTTTCGACCGATCTTCTGGGTTAACTTCGACGACATTAATCGTCTCCAGTTCATCTGCTGCCGCCTTATGGTTCATGACGACATCGGCATAAACAGCGATATCATTTTCATGTGCCACTTGAATTGCTTCAAGTAGTTCGTCTTTCGTCCCGTATTTCGTCCGAACTGTTCCTTTTTGATCGAACTCACCTAAATCATAAACATCGTATATCCCATACCCTGTGTCTTCATCTGATTGCCCCTTAGAAGCTGGTGGAATCCAAACAGATGTGATGCCTGCAGCACGAAGCTCCGGCGCTCTCTCTTTTAAACGTTGCCAATGCTTCCCATCATTTTCTACATGCCACTCGAAAAACTGCATCATTGTATGGTTACGTTCCATCTCTCTTCGCTCTCCCTCAATTACTATAGTATGAATATTATTACAATATCTTTAATATTCCCCAAGCGAACAAAAATAAACGCACACCCCTAAACAGGAGTGTGCGTTTCTTAAATGGACCCTGCAGGACTCGAACCTGCGACCGGACGGTTATGAGCCGTCAGCTCTAACCAGCTGAGCTAAGGGTCCTTAAGTAAATAGTAGCGGCGGAGGGAGTCGAACCCACGACCTCACGGGTATGAACCGTACGCTCTAGCCAGCTGAGCTACACCGCCATAATGAATTAAAACAACTACAATTAGATTAATGGAAAGCATCTAAAATGTCAATAAATTATTTCACAAAAATAAAGAGAGACTTCTTTACAGAAGTCCCTCCCGCTTATATTCATTTCATTCAAGCCGTTCCCGAACGTTGTTCGAGTACTAAATCTGTAATATTGACGGCGTGATCGCCAATCCGTTCGAGGTTCGATAACAGATCAACAAAAATCATACCCGCTTGACCTGTACACTCCCCGGCATTGACGCGTAAGACGTGGTGTTTACGGAATGAACGCTCGAGTGAATCGAGTTTCCCTTCTAATTCAAGGACTTGGCGTGCTAACGAAACATCATCACGTTCAACTGCTTTGATTGCCGTATCGACGATTTTTTGTGTTAGAACGTACATTTCATCCAACTCTTTTTTCGCTTTTGGCGTAAATTCAATCCGGTTGACGATTTGGAAGTCAACGAGTTCGATTACGTTTTCGACATGATCACCAATCCGTTCGAAGTCATTGACCGCATGCATTAAGAGCGAATGGTCATTCGATTCACGTTCAGAAAGATCGTTCGCCGCCACTTTGACAAGGTAGTTCGTGACTTCCGTGTTCAAATGGTTGATTGCATATTCAATCTGACCAGCGTCAGAAACATCTTTTTTATCATGGGATTGCGTGTAGCGATGTGCTTTACCGAGTGCTTCTTTCGAGAACTCACCCATCCGTAAGACTTCCATTTTTGCTTGGTTAAGCGCAAGTGAAGACGATTGATTCAAGATGTTTTGATCCAAATGACGTGGTTTTGAATCGACTGTCGTGTCTGTTCCCGGAACGACCTTTTTAACAAGCCATGCGATTTGTGCGATGAACCAACATTGAATCAATGTGTTGACGACATTGAACGTACCATGTGCAAAGGCAATTTGCATTTTCGGTTCAAGATTGAGTACACCTGTGATCCAAGCGATGAACGTCGAGAACAAAGGTAAGGCGACTAAGAAAATAATCGTACCGACGATATTGAAGATGACGTGTGCTGCTGCTGTCCGTTTTGCGGCAATCGATGCACCGAGTGCTGCGAGTACTGCCGTGATCGTTGTTCCGATATTATCCCCGAATAAAATCGGGAGGGCTGCTTTGATATCAATCATGCCACCAGAGTATAGCTCCTGCAAAATACCAATCGTCGCAGAGGACGACTGGACAAGGAACGTAAAGACCGTCCCGACGAACACACCGAGTAACGGATTATCTGACATCGAAATCGTCAGTTCACGGAACCACTCACTTGATTGAAGTGGTTTCATGCCGTCACCCATCAATGTCAAACCATAGAACAAGGCACCGAAACCGAAGAAGATTTGTCCGATGTATTGAATCCGTTCTTTATTGAAGAAGAAGATGAGAAACGCACCAAGCGCGATTGCAGGAAGGGCTGCTTCCTTGACGTTAAAGCCGATGATGAAGGCCGTGATCGTCGTTCCGATATTCGCCCCCATGACGACACCGATTGCTTGACGTAAATTCATCAGACCCGCGCTGACGAGTCCAACGACGATAACGGTCGTACCTGACGATGATTGAATCAAGACCGTGACGACAATACCGGCAAGAATTCCGAGTAATGGGTTCGATGTGTATTTGTCTAAAATGTAACGAAGTCGGTCCCCTGCTGTTTTTTGGAGCCCATCTCCCATATACTTAATACCGAATAGGAAAATACCGAGTCCACCAATAAAAGTGAAAATCATTTCCTGCAAATCATAATTCATCGTTTCATCTCCTCATATCTAAAAAAGTGGGATTGATTTTTTGTTAAGATTTTATTGTTTCAACCTCTCCTATTATGTAAAGGTCCGTTGAACTTGTAAATAGTTTTATCAACATTTGAATGTTAAGGTTTTATTAACCTGTACCAAAACAGAGAAAAACCTTTATTACAAGCGTTCCTACGCTCACTACACCACTGTTATGAAACAGAGAAAAGAGTGTTATCATGGTTTTTTTAAGACAATTTATTAATTATTTACAAACCACCTTAGTTCCAAACCGATCTTTTTTAAAGACTCGCCTTGCCGATGTCTCCCTTTATTTTTGTGGATTAGCGTGGATTTCATTTTGGACGACAGTCATCGATAGTATATTTATCATCAAAACGGTTCCATTCATCGTCTGGTTTATGCTCCATTTCATTTTCGTCGCCATCGCGCTTTTACTGTTTCTTCTATTGATGTCGTATTTGAATCGTTGGTTGATTGATTGGATACTCAAAAGACCATGGGCGTACCGGCAAGTTTTTCCGTATACGGTTGCTGCTAACTTATGGAGCTTTCCAGTCGGTGTCCTCTGTTATCAGCTCGGATTCACAGCACTTGGGGTGACGCTCCTATTAGTCGGTCACTTCATTTATTCTTTACTGCCCGTTTTCTCAGCGCGGAAGCGAAAAAAAAATACTCGTCCAAAGTCGTGATTCTGCCTTACTTCTTCGTCTCAGCTCCGTCTACCGGCGGATTGACAGTTGCTTATTTCTATTAAAGAATTGTAAATGTTCGAATTTCGTTCTTGTTTCTCGATTTTTAGGGAATAGTTCGATATGATAGAGAAGGTAAACTTACACAATATGGCGCTATGCCACAAAAGGAGATTTTCGATATGCCGAAAATGGTCCATCGCTCTAAGACTCGTCCCGTTCGTGTTGGGGACCTTGTCATTGGTGGAAATAATGAAGTCATCATTCAAAGTATGACAACAACAAAAACACACGACGTCGAAGCGACTGTCGCTGAAATCTTACGACTTGAAGAAGCCGGATGCCAAATCGTCCGCGTTGCTTGTCCAGAAGAACGTGACGCACTTGCGCTCGCTGAAATCAAAAGCCGAATCAACATTCCGCTTGTCGTCGACATTCATTTCAACTATAAACTTGCGCTCATGGCAATCGAAGCAGGCGTCGACAAAATTCGGATCAACCCGGGTAACATCGGTCGTCGCGAAAAAGTTGAAGCGGTCGTCACAGCTGCAAAAGCTAAAAATATTCCAATCCGGATTGGTGTCAACGCTGGTTCACTCGAGAAACACATTCTTGAGAAATACGGATACCCAACAGCACGTGGTATGGTCGAAAGTGCCTTACACCACATTAAGATTCTTGAAGACCTTGACTTCCATGACATCATTGTTTCGCTTAAAGCATCTGACGTTCAGCTTGCGCTTGAAGCTTATCAGTTAGCATCTGAATCATTTGACTACCCACTTCATGTCGGTATTACAGAGTCAGGTCCTTTACGTACTGGTTCATTAAAATCCGCTGCTGGTCTTGGTGCGATTCTTTCACGCGGTATCGGGAACACGGTCCGTGTCTCACTATCAGCTGATCCAGTCGAAGAAGTGAAAGTCGCAAAAGAAGTCTTGAAATCATTTGGTCTCGCAGCAAACGCAGCAACATTGATTTCTTGCCCAACATGCGGTCGGATTGAAATCGACTTGATGGCGATTGCGGCAGAAATCGAGGATTATATCGATAAGATTCAAGTCAACATCAAAGTTGCTGTACTCGGCTGTGCCGTCAACGGTCCTGGTGAAGCACGTGAAGCGGATATCGGAATTGCCGGAGCACGTAACGAAGGGCTTCTATTCCGCCACGGAGAAATTATCCGTAAAGTACCTGAAGCGACGATGGTCGAAGAATTGAAAAAAGAAATCGATGCAATCGTTCTTGAAAAAGAAGCTGAAAAAGAAGCGGCGAAAGCCAACCAAGTTTAATTGTTGAAGAGCCCTCTTTTTAATTGAAGAGGGTTCTTTTCATATCCGTTTTTCGACTATGTTATACTAATGACAGAAATTTAAGGAACGCAGGTGATCCAATTGAAAATCGGCATCGATATCGATGGGACGATTACGCACCCGTCTTCATGTTTTAACTATATGAACAAGTATTTAGGAACTTCGATTGACTTCGAAATGGCATCCGAATATGAATTGCATACGTATACGGATATGGGACAAATCGAGTTTTGGGAATTCATGGTCAAGTCTGGTCATGAGCTCGGTATTTATCGAGAATCTACGCCTCAGGCATTTGTCCAAAAACATTTATGGGAATTACGTCAACATTTTGATTTGCACTACGTAACGGCACGCTCAGAAATCGTTCGACCGGTTACGGAAGAATGGATTGCGCGCCATGAATTACCACTCGACTCGCTCATCATGACCGGGTCGCATGACAAGGTTCAAGTTGTACGTGATCTATCACTCGATTTATTCATGGAGGATCGATTAGAGAATGCGTTACAAATTGCGGAAGATACGTCAATTCCAGTTATTTTGTTCGATGCTCCTTACAATCGAAAAGCACTTCCAGAGAACATCATTCGTGTTTCTTCTTGGGATGAAGCCGTTCAAACGATTTATAAATTCGCTCCAATCCGTTAAAAAACAGCCTTATCCGGCTGTTTTTTTTCCATTTTTTATACATAATCCGTTTACGTTATCGTACAATTATCATGAATTCGTTACGTTTTGTCTCGAGTCATCTTCTATTAGCTGAAAGGATTTTTTTATGTTATCGACGTTGAATATTTTTTTCACGAACATATGCATTATATTTTTAATACTATCTGTCACATTTTATTTGATGCGAAATCGACTCCCGATCCAGTATGACTCCAAGCGTTCAACGCGCTTGTATTTTGGTTTAGCAAATGGTTTAACCGGCATTTTACTGATGCATAACTCCATCTCAATCAATGGATCATTGATTGATTTACGACTGCTGCCGCTCGCTCTATCCGCTCTATACGGGGGGCCAGTCAGCATTGTGACGACAGGAATTATTTTACTGCTGTATCGTGTCCTCATCAGTGGGGGTGAATCCGTTAGTGCCTTACAAAATTCTCTAGTGATGCTGACCGGATTTACCGTGCTTATCATCCTCTGTGCTCAACTCATCAAACATAAAGGGCGACTCTTCACTGTTATTGTGACGATAGCCTCTACCTTGGTTCTCTTACGCATGTTGCTCGGCCCTTCACAACCTCATGCATGGCAGACGATTTTTTTGCCGTATTTCTTAATCACAATTGGCGCCTCGATTCTTTTTTATCATCTTTCATATATGTTACAAGGACACTTCGTTCTTTACGCGTACCAGTCCTATTTGGCTTCGACCGATGAACTGACGCGCCTCGCGAACCGTCACGTTATCATGGAAAAAGTACAGGCTCTTGTAGAAGCGAAGGCACCTTGGGGTGTGATCATCTTCGATCTTGACCACTTTAAGTCAGTCAATGATCAATATGGTCATGCTGTCGGAGATGCTGTATTACGCCACTTCTCCGTTTTACTCACACAGGAGTGCCCGGATAGTATCACGGTCGGCCGCTATGGTGGCGAAGAGTTTATCGTCGTCATTCCGAATACATTTACGGTTTCACCGACGCGACTCGCAAGACAACTCGTTCAATCCGTCACCGATACACCGTTCGTCATGCAAGACCACGCCTTGACGATTACTGTTTCTGCCGGTGTCGCCTACGCGAAAAATCAGGCAGCCGGAATCGTTTTTAAACAAGCGGACACCGCGCTCTATGCTGCAAAAGACAACGGCCGTAACCAGTTCATGTTATACGATAAATAAGGAAGCATGGACTTAATCCATCGCTTCCTTATTTTTGCTTTCTAATAAAAGAATGATATCTGTTAGCGAAACTGGTTTTGCAAAAAAGTAACCTTGAAAAAGATGAATCCCAATATCTTTCGCAATTTGAACTTCTTCTCCTGTCTCTACCCCTTCGACGATACACTCGACATTCATCGAACGTGTCAATTGGAAAATCGATTCAAGGATGGACTGGCGTTTTGCTGATTCTTCAATTTGTTCAATGAACTGTTTCGGTATTTTTAATTGGCGCAAAGGTAACAACCGTTCCAATACATGGTAAGAGGCATGACCTGTTCCAAAGTCATCTAACGACACTGGAAAATCAAGTGTTTTTATCCGCCGTAATGCCCGAAGAATCGGCTGGCTCTCAAAATCGAGCGACTGACTTTCCGTAATCTCGATTTTGATTTGTTGCGGTTTAAGCGAATACTTAAGTAGCATCCGTTCAATAAAGGGCATGAACGATTCGTTCGTCAATTGGCGTGGTGACACATTCACTGATACCGTAAAATTCTCTGGCACAAGACCGATCAATCGTTTTCTTGTCTTACAGCCTTCTTCAAAAATCCATTCGCCTAGACGAATGATTAAGTCACTTTTTTCAGCAATCGGGATGAAGACGGATGGTTGATTCGCTTTAGACAACTCCGTTTTCCAGCGAACGAGTGCTTCAAGTCCAACAAAGGTCTGTTGATTCGAATCGTACTGTAGCTGATAGACTAAATAAAAATCTCGATTGACTTCAGCAAGTGATAAGGCGCGCGCAGCTTCGACACGTAATGTTTGTTCACAGCGCCATGTTTGATCGATACACATGACTTTTTTATCATTTTGAACGGATTCTTGTAGCGCAGAATTCACTTGTTGAACTCGTTTCATCCAACTTTTTTGCAACGTATCGCCGTCATCAATTACGATATACAGATTGACATAAATTTGATGGAGGTCGATCTGATAGGGCGCAGACATTTTTTGACTAAGTAACTCCATCTCATCATGACAGGAAACACCTTCAGGTTTTTCCATGACGACAGCAAGCGTCCCTCCTTCAATCCGCACAAGTGCTAAGTAAGGTGGAAGTAATGATTGGAGTCGTTCGATACATTCAAACAAGACACGAGCTTGTATGTCTTCTCCAAAATAGCGTGCCAATTCATAATAATTCTCAAGGTGAATACCGATGAGCAGTAAATGTTGACGGTTAGCATCATCAAAAAAATCTTCTAATCCACGCATATTCAATAATTCTGTTTGCGGATCACGTTTTGCGGCCTCATCAAGTTGATTAGCAAGCGAGTGCAATTGACTTAAATTTCGTATATGTAAATGATTGATGATTAGCGCAATGCAAATTCCAATCGTAACCATCCCGAGCCGTGCGACATGATCTGAAGAGTCGATTTCCACCAGAGTCGTCGTTGTATTGAACATGATAAACAGATTCGTCGCTAGTACGACGACAATCGTATACCACATCACAATCCGGTTGTACGAGATCAAGGCAATCATTAAAAATAAAAAACAACTTGCCCAAGCTGTGACGGCAGCATATGGTAACAAATTAATCGAGATGATCGGCACAATCAGTAACATGATGGAGAGGAGATGCGATTGATATTTTGACGCGATATGACTTCGACTAATGATAAACGTCGTTATCCCGATCACTAAAAGCAGTATGATGATCGTTGATCGATTAAGATACGCATTTTGTAATACATCATCCGTCGTCCCTAAAAAAATCAAAGCTCCTGCTGTCATCATGAACAACGCAAAATTTCCCATCCAGTGTTGTTGTGCGATAGTGGTATCAGTCGTCGTGCTAAGCGACATACGTCTCCTCCTTTCATTTCCGATTGTCATTGAGGTAGTCATTTTTTTATTCGACATCGCTTGATGATACTCCTGTCTTACGTTATGTGTCAATTTTTTACTTAAAAAGACATGTTCTTCTGTTTTTACACAGCTGAACATGTCTGATTTGATTTAATATCCAAAAAAGCTGGTGATGATGGCGCTTGACTTCACTTGATTTTTATCGCGAATCTGTCCGACATAGATGACGTCCCCTGACAAGATATCGACGACACGAATTTGATAATCAGACGCGTTCATCTTGGAGACGAAATAAAACTGGTTGTCTGCAAATGCTTCGTTAATCGATTCCATCTTTTTCTCCGCCGCTTCAAGCCTGATTGCATCCTTTGTCACTTGCTTCGTTGCAGTGTCATAGACGGTCCATTGCAGTTCGTTTGTTTCTTCATTTTCATTATAAGCGATCAATCGTTCGCCGTTGCCCATCGCAACGAAGGATTGATTCGTTTTATTTAACTTCTCGATTGGTCGGACGTGTTTCCCGTCATCTTCAAGATACGTTTCCTGAATTTCCGAATCGTTATTTTCATCAATGAATTGTTGCACATAGATGACGCGATCCGGCCCGGCCGTTAAGTAGTTTCTGAATTCGTTCTTTTTGATTGCCGGTGAAGCGAGTCGGATTGGCTTGATTTTTTTCTGTTGATAGTCCACTTGCATCAATTGATTGGTCTCGTGATTTTTTCTGTACGCATCGACTTGGATATAAAGTGTCTTGTCCATCCGGTCGATGACGCGTACGCTGCCTGTGCCATACCCTGTCTTGACGGTAGACGGAAACGGGAGCGTCATTTCCGTCAGCCGTTTCGTCTGTTTATCCCACATCTTTAATTCCAGTTCTTGTTCAGCCGTACGGATCCCGTACAGGTAGTCGTCATCTTCACTGAGCGTTTCATCCGCCCGTAAAAAATCCTTGGCGTCTGTTTTTAGAATCGGGTTAAACTCTCTGTTCCCAAATATTCCTTCAAGATAATTGTCGCCATTTTTTTTGACTGTCCCATCTAACGATACATCGGAATAGACGTTTTTACCTTTCGCTGTCGACTGCAGAATCAGATGCAGTTTCGCAAGGTTCGTTCCCTTTACGTCTCCTGTTATGTGCTCGACAGTGTAGTCTGCCGTTTGAATTGTTGCCGTGTAACCGTAATAACTCGTCAAACTCACTAGACATATAACGAGTAACATTACTAAGTATTGAAAGCGTCGCATCATGTTCCCCCCTTAAACGGATAGTTTGTTTTGGACTAAGCGAATGCTTCTAAAGCCGACATAAAAGAAGCCGATTGATAATAAGACAAGATACAACGTCACGTATTCTACTCTTAACAATAAACCGGACAGTGGACCTTCTGTGATATACATCACGAGTCCGAATGGCAGGATTAAAATCATCGCTTCGGCTATCAGCTGGATCATCGCCCGTGATTTTCGGAACGACCGCTCAATCAGGACGATGAAAAACAACAGATTGATGACGGCATAGGACATCATCAATAAGATGAAGACATCCTCGATATTCATCGAATAAAACACTTGCAACAGACTCCCATCTTTAATAAGACCGGTTGGTAATTTATGTGATTCTGGTAACAACCAATCAAACAGACCGTAACTTGCGATAACCGTCAGCCACTGCAAACCGATTAAACTCACCGTCACGAGCAGGACCGTCGTCAGCTTCGCAAAGTAGATTGACACCCGACTGCCCGGTAAAAGTAAGAGTCGATAGATATGTTTTGATTCCCCAATCCATTCACGGTACCAAATTTGCAAGGCGAGTACTAAGATATATGCGACACCAATCATCATGATGTAATCAAAAATCGAGGTCGCTGCCGCAAAAGAAAATTTTCCATACGAATTGACCGCTTCGAGTTCGGAGGCTTGGTTCATCCGCATGAACGTCTCGATGCTTCGTTCGTATAACATCGTCTTGACGACGACTGACAGTAGTTCAAGCACGATTAATGCACCGACTACGATTAAATACAATTTACTGCTCCGTTTGATTTCTTCATTCGTTAACATCAAATACTTTTTCATCGCTGATACACCTCCCGCATCCGGTCTTGGACGGATTTCCCGTGAATTTCCCGCATTTCTTCCGTATCGTGTTCATCAATGATTTGTCCGTCCTGTAAAAAAATCACACGGTCAATCAAATGCTCGACTTCGACGATTTCATGCGTCGTCATCAAGATGCCGCGCCCTTCCATATAATGACTCGAAAAAATCCAGGCAATCTGTTCTTTCGTAAACAAATCAATCCCGGCAAACGGTTCGTCCAGCAACAGATACGGCCGATCGAGGGCAAAACCGAGTAATAAATTGACCTTTGCCTGATTTCCTTTTGAGAGCTCATTAATTTTATCCGTCGACAGCAGTTTGAACGTCGCCATCAATTCATCTGCCGTCTGCTCGTTCCAGTCCGGATAATAATCGTTCATGTATGTAAGCGCATCCCCGATGGTCATATAGCTCGGCATCGTCTGGACGTCCGGCACAAAAGCGATTTTTTCGCGCGACGTCGTCCCGTCGACGATGATACTGCCGGCGTCCATCGGAATCAGACCGACGATGCCTTTAAGAATCGTCGATTTCCCTTCCCCGTTTAAACCGATTAAACACGTTAACGTATCCGGTTTGACAGAAAACGATACACCGTTCAAAACGGGACGTTTTCCTCCAAAGCGTTTTTTTAGACCATGTACCTCAAGCATCGATTTTCCCCCGTTCTTTCGTTTCGTATAGGTGTTCGATTTTCATGACGACTTCATCAAGCGGGACTTGAATCGCCTGGATTGAATGCACAAACTGTTCGACTGCTTCATTTAACAATTCCGCCCGGACCTTCGAGACAACTTCCGGATCCATCGTAATTTTACTCGGGACATTTCGTTCAGTCGTAATCAAGTGTTGTTCCTCCATTTCCTTATATGCTTTTTGAGCGGTGTTCGGATTGATTCCTAGTTGAGCAGCGATTTCGCGTCGTGAAGGAATCTCCTGACCACGTTTCAACTCTTCCGTCGCGATTCGTTCTTTAAACCACCGGATGACTTGTAGGTAGACAGGACTCCGTTGATCGAATTGCATCGGCATGTTGCCACCTCCATCGTTATACTGTATTAAAACACTAATACACCTTATGACTGTATGATACTTGTAATACAGTCACGGGTCAATAAAAAAAATCACTTCTTTTTCGAAGTGATTTTAGGGTGTAAACAAACTTGAGGAGTCGGATGGGTATGAAGGCATGTCGCGCTTCCCTGTCTTGACTCGTATTCAAAGCGGCAACATTCCGCTTTGGAATCGATTCAGACGCTACGCGCTCTAAATCTTTGCATGACTTGTCTTTCACTGCGTCACAGTTTGAAAGGCTTCGTTTTCGTTGACTCCTATGGGAAAAGTACGTTTTTGTCCGTCTCGCCCGAAGAACGCATCGAAAAAGATAGACACTTTTATCTCCCACTATCACTTTGTCTACGCTAAGAAAAGGTTAGATTCGTCGTGCCAATTCATCAATCAAATCCGTCGCAACGATACTACTTGGATGGATGCGTTGTTCGATCCGCTTAGAAGCCCGTGCATACCAAGCGACTCCCATGGCGATTAAATGCTCAACCGATCCTTGATCGTGGTAGTCACGTTGGGCGAGCAGACTGGTTATCAAGCCAAATAGCGTATCGCCGCTGCCGCCTTTTGCAAGTCCACTCGATGCCCCGGAAATGACGTATCCTCCCCCGTCCGGTTTAGCGACCAAAATGACATGCAATTTCAAAACAACCGTCACTTGATGGAGCATCGCATAGTCCGACGCTGCTCCAAATAAATCATCTTGAATGTCTGCGACCGCTTTGTTCGTCATTCGGGCAAACTCACCGATATGTGGGGTTACAACGATTGGGGCTCGCCGTTCTGGATACTCTTCGTGAATCAGTGCCGCCGCATCGAGGACAACGGGAATATCTTTAGTAAAAGCCAGTTCAATCCAGTCCGCTACTTTATCCGAAGTCAGTCCCGGTCCGATTCCGACAGCCGTCACTTGATCAAGCATCGCTTGAATCGTTTCCGTCGTCTGATTGAGCACCATCGCTTCCGGCGCGTTGATTAATAATCCAATTTTTGCTGAATCGACTGTTGCGACCTGTAACTTTCCGACACCGGTTCGTAAAGCCGCCCGCGCCGCGAGTTGAATCGAACCCGGCATCGTCTCGCTTCCGCCAATCAAAAGTGCCGTGCCATAGGTCCCTTTATGTCCATCGTGTTGCCGTTCAAACAAACTGTCGATCGGTTCCTCGAACAGTTCCCATTCCGCTGCGTTCGGTAATCCGATATCGACGAGCTCGACATCTCCATAAAACGGTGCGGTCTTCAGTAAAAAGGCGGACCGTTTATAGGCGTGGAGGCAAAACGTCTGCATCGCTTGAACCGCTTCCAAAGAAAAATCGGTTGCCGCATCAGACGGTACTCCGCTTGGTACATCGATCGCATAAACGATTGCTCCTTGCTGACGCTGTTCTTTCACCAAGTCAAAGGTTTTTTCCGTCACCTCATTGATTCGTTTCGGATCAAACCCTGTTCCGAAGAGCGCATCGATAATTACATCATATTGTCCACAAGGTGGCTCTGCGACGACACCAAATTTTTCAGCATACGTTTCATGGAGCCGTGCCGTCTCCGTCTTGGTTGGACCAAGCGGAGCTTGGACCGTCACGTCATAGTCGTCTCGAATCAGCTCACGGGCGATGACGTATCCATCCCCTCCATTGTTGCCTGTCCCACAAATGATTAAAATTCTGTCCGTCTTGGTATGCCGTTGCTTCATCTCGGCCGCGACATGTTGCCCGGCCCGTTCCATCAGCACTTCGACCGGCAACCCCGACGTCCGTGCCCATTCATCAATTTGTCTTGCTTCATTTGCATCATAGATCATTCCAATCACCTCTGTTCGTCCTATTCCCGTTTTCCACCGAACTATGCAACAAAGGCAGTCGATCCTGAAACCAAAAAAGGGATTGCCCACTTAAGTATGGCAATCCCTTTTTCTTGATTGTTTTGTTCAAAATCAACTTGTTCCCCTTCATCCTCATATGATCCTCTAGAAGAAGTTATTCTGAGTCAGACAGATTGGCAATCGGCACACCGACCATAGATTTCAAACTTATGATCTTCAACCTCAAAACCAGACGCTTTGATTGGTGACATTAATTCCATCGGGCACACGTTCAGCGTTTGCGTCTTTCCACAAGCGCGACAAATTAAATGATGATGATGTTGTCCCGACTGACAAGCAGCACGATATTTCATTTCACCGTCGAGTTCCGTCGTTTCTAAAATATTGATTTCCGCAAAGTCGTTTAAGTTACGGTAAATCGTATCGTAACTTAGCGACGGATGAGAGGTCCGTAATTCTTCCGCGATTTCTCGAGCACTGACATACCGGTTCGCTTCAAAGAGATACGCCAGTAAATCAAGCCGCTTCGGCGTTGCTTTAAATCCGGAAGCTTTCATTTGTTCACGCGCTTGTTCGATCTGTTTCTGCATGCGTTTTTCCTCCAATCCAAAACCGTTCCACTAACATCACGATGATGAGTTCAGCAACAGCAAGCATGACAATCATTCCGCCAGGTGCTAAATCGAATTGATAGGCAAGAATCAACCCGGCGACCGTCGCGACTTCACCAAAGATGATCGCAAACAAAATCGTCGTCTTGAAACTTTTTGCAAAACGAAGCGCCGCTGCGACGGGTAATGTGATTAAACTAGAGACGAGTAAAATGCCGACGACGCGCATACTGATTGCAATGACGAGCGCTACGACAATCATAAATAAGATATGCACAAGACGTAAACGAATACCCGAGACACGCGCCTGTTCTTCATCAAAGGATAAAAAAAGTAATTCCTTATAAAAAGCGATGACGAACAAGATAACGATTCCCGTCACGATTAAAATGGTATAGACATCCGTCAATGTGACAGCCGAGACCGTTCCGAACAAAAAGGACACTAAGTCCATTGAAAATCCATTCGCCAAGCTGATAAAAATTGCCCCAAGTCCCATCCCGGTCGCCATGATGATCGGAATCGCAAGTTCTTGAAAATGTTTATATTTCGCGCGCAACCAGTCAATCGTCAACGCCGCGATGACGGCCGTCACAATCCCTAAGTAAAGAGGGTTCAAACCGGATAAACTTGCGACCATTCCTGAAATCAACAGACTGAGTGCAATTCCAGCAAGTGTGACGTGAGACAAGGCATCGGCGATGAGACTCATCCGGCGTACGACGACGAACGACCCAATCAACGGGGCCGTAAACCCAATCAAGACTGCTGCGACGAGTGCGTACTGTAAAAATTTTAATGTCATAAAGGCTTCAATCACTGGACGCCCTCCCCTTCATGGATAAGCACGCGTCCCGGTACCGGGTAAAGCGAACGAATCGTCTGCTCATCAAGTTCCCAGTATTCCTTAATACCACAGTTGCAACCAAGACGTCCGTCCACGAGATGAATGACGTCCGTGACGAGCTTACTGACAAAATGAATATCATGGGTGACGAGAACAAACGTCCGCTTCTTATCACGTCGTAGTTCTTCTAAAATTTCATAAAATTCTTTGACATACCGCTGGTCGACACCGACTGTCGGTTCATCGAGAATCATCAAGTCCGGATCATTGACGAGTGCACGCGCGATAAAGACGCGTTGTTGTTGTCCCCCCGATAAATCACCGACCTTCGAGTCGCGCCGCTCCCACATGCCGACTGTCTCAAGCGCCGTTTTCACTTTTTCACGATCTTGTTTCGTTACACGGCGAAATAACCCTTTTTTCGCGTACAGCCCCATTTCGACGACTTCAGCGACCGTCACAGGAAAACCGGAGTTAAACGAAGCCGCCTTTTGCGAGACATAACTGATCCGCCACCAGTCATTGAAATTCGACTGATTTTGTCCGAACAGGCGAATCGATCCTTTCGGGTTCAACAGCCCAAGCATACATTTAATTAACGTCGACTTCCCGGATCCATTTTCGCCAACAATGGCGAGAAATTGTCCTTGCTCAACTGTGAATGACACATTGTTCAATACACGGCGATCCGGGTAATCGTACGTTACTTGATTAATCTCAATAATCGGTTCATTCATTTGTCTTCACTCCTTCCGTTTTTTAAAACGGAATAATTACGTCTTATCAACTTTTCCATTATAGCCCCGCTCCCTGACTGACGCAACTGATGTAACTTTTTTAAACGTTATCGTTTTTTCAGTTAGTCACAAGGTACAATAAAGAAAGATACACTCCCGTTTCTCACCGTATCGTTTCGGGAACAGTTTACTATATGTGAAAGGAGTCGGGATATCTTTGAAAAACGAATTAGCAGTCATCGACATCGGATCGAACTCGATCCGTTACGTCATCTTCCACCCGATCGATTCAGGTCGCTACATCGAAAAAATTAACGTGAAGGTGGTCGCTCGACTATCCGCTCATATCGATCAAGACGGAGCACTCGATCAAGCGGGAATCGACATCTTATCTGACACACTCCAACGGTTTCATGAAATCGGTTTGACGCATAACGTCGAAGAAACGTTCTGCGTCGCGACAGCTGCCATTCGAAATGCCACGAATCGCCAGGAGATCGTTGAGACTGTTGACCAGACGACTCCATTTTCGATGCGTATCCTATCCGACGAGCAAGAAGCCTACTATGGCTATTTCGCCATCATTAACTCGACCTTCTTGACAGATGGTTATTCCGTCGATATCGGCGGCGGTTCGATGGAAGTGACGTTGATCGAAAATCGCGAGATGGTCGCCTATCACAGTTTTCCGTTCGGAGCCGTCACGTTGACACGCCAGTTCATCTCCGGTGAGACGATGACCTCAAGTGAACAAAAGAAATTGATTAAATTCTTAAAAGAGCAGTTCGCTGAAATTCCTTGGCTTAAAGAAAAAAAATTGCCGTTGATCGGTGTTGGTGGTTCTGCCCGAAACTTCGTCCGCATCCATCAGTCGACTCTCGATTATCCACTTCACGGGATCCATCAATATCAAGTCCGGACAAAAGAACTCGGAAAACTCGTTGACGAGCTTGAAGACAAGTCACCAAAACACCTTGGGAAAATTGAAGGGTTATCAAAAGATCGAGTCGATATCTTCCTACCTGCCCTGATTGCGATTCACGAACTCGCGTTACATATCGAGGCCGACCAATTCGTGATGAGTAACTATGGTTTGCGCGAAGGACTCGTCTATGAGTACGACTTACACGAAGGTAACCAACGCCGTGTTGAAAACGTCCGCGAAGAAAGTCTGTTTCAACTCGAAAGTGATTATAAAGTCAATCGCGATCGGATGAATTACCTCGGCACGCTCGCTAAATCACTATATCGTCAACTCGTCTCACTCGACATCATTCCGGAACGCGCCGCCGATTTACGATTACTTGATTCAGCGAGTCGTCTGCTTTACTGCGGACAGTATATCAATCCAGATACGCGGTCGAACCAGACCTTTTATTTATTGACGAATACGGACTTGAAAGGCATGACGCATAAAGATCGGCTTGCGCTCGCGCTCGTCAGCTCTTATTCATCGTCCAAACGGATGCAACAACTCTTGAAACCATTTAAAGATTGGTTTTCCGATAAATCAATTGAGCGGTTCGATTTACTTGGATCACTTCTTAAGCTTGCCGATGCACTCGACGTGACGGAGCGTCGCGCCGTCGACAGTGTCGAACTGCACATTGAAAACGAGGCCCTGCTTCTGACGCTCGATACGGGTGATCATGATTATGGATTTGAAGTCGAAAAAGCCGAAAAACAAAAGAAACATCTCGAACGCGTCATCGACCAGTCGATTGAACTGCAAACGAAAGGAAGTCTTACTTCATGAAATTCGATTCTCCAGACTACTTTAATAATCGCGAAATCAGTTGGCTCCAGTTTAATGAACGTGTGCTCGGAGAAGTCTTAGATACACGAAATCCGTTGATGGAACGATTGAAGTTTTTAGGGATTTTCAGCTCCAACTTGGACGAATTTTATATGGTACGTGTCGGTGGATTAAAGGATGAGGTCCTGGCCGGGTTCAACAAGCCGGAAAACAAACAGCAGTTGACGCCGAAGCAGCAACTGCGCGCAATCGCCGCGAAAACTAAAGAGCTCGTCGAACAGCAATATGAGGCATTCAAGGAAATTAGTACTGCTTTAAAGAAAGAGTCGATTTTCTTTTTAAAGCACGAGGAATTAAATGAAGTTCAGTCCGAATATGTGAAAGCGTTTTTCCGTGATCAAGTTTTTCCTGTACTGACGCCGGTCGCAGTCGATGCCTATCGCCCCTTTCCGATGTTATCATCGAAGTCGCTCAATATCGCGACTGCACTCGAAGCAGAGGATGGTTCAAAGCGGAACTTAGCGCTCGTCCAAGTCCCTGCCGTCTTACCGCGTTTCGTCGATTTACCGGTCGACGATGAAGAGACGACGGCCGTCATCTTACTCGAAGATGTCATTATCTCCTTCATCGATTCGCTCTTTAAAGGTTATCGTGTCCTGTCTGCGATGCCATTTCGCATCACGCGAAATGCCGACCTCCCGTTTCATGAAGAAGGGACACATGACATTTTAAAACTGATTGAAAAGGAATTAAAAAAACGCCGGTGGGGGGTAGGGATTCGTCTCGAGATTCAAAAAAATGCCATCAATACAGAACTACTCAACATGTTGCGCGACGTGCTCGACTTACAAGATCGCGATATTTTCGCCGTCGACGGTCCAATCGATTTAACGTTCGCTTTCGCCTTTTATAGTCAAATCGGTGTCGAGTACGACCACTTGATCTATCAAACGATCATGCCAGTCGAACCACCTGCGCTCGAACAATCGAAAAACTTATTCGATCAGATTTTACAACGCGATTATTTGTTACATCACCCGTACCATACGTTCGATCCAATCGTCCGTCTGATTGGTCAGGCAGCTAATGATCCGAACGTACTCGCAATCAAACAAACGCTTTACCGTGTCTCAGGGGATTCCCCTATCATTAAAGCTTTAAAGACAGCCGTCGAAAATGGGAAACAGGTTACCGTTCTCGTCGAGCTGAAAGCCCGGTTTGACGAAGCGAAGAACATCGAGTGGGCAAAACAACTTGAAAAAGTCGGTGCTCACGTCATCTATGGGTATAGTGACTTAAAGACGCACTCAAAGATCACCTTGATCGTCCGCCTTCAAGAAGGACGAATTCAACGCTTCGTCCATCTCGGGACGGGGAATTATAACGATTCAACGGCGAAACTCTATACCGACATCGGTCTATTGACCGTCCGCGAACAATTAGCGGAAGATGCGACAAACTTCTTCAACTGGTTATCCGGATACGGGGAACAGCCGAAATGGAATGCGATCCACACGTCCCCTAATTCGATGCTTGAAAAATTCTTATCATTGATTGATGACGAAATCAAATTTCATAAAAAACATGGCAACGGTCGAATCGTCGCGAAGATGAACAGTTTGACGGAAAAAGAAATCATCACGAAGCTCTATCAAGCATCACGTGCCGGCGTCCGCATCGAACTGATTGTCCGTGGCGTCTGTTGTCTCCGTCCACAAATAAAAGGTGTTTCAGAAAACATCAGAGTCACGTCTGTCGTCGATCGATACTTGGAGCACTCACGAATCTTTTATTTCCACCATAACGGAGAAGAACTGATTTACTGTTCGAGTGCCGACTGGATGACACGAAATATGCGCAAACGCATTGAAATCTTATTCCCGATCATCGATGAAGATCATAAAGAGTATTTGAAGGATTGCCTCGCGATGACACTGGCGGACAATATCAAAGCACGGGAACAAGGGGCGGATGGAGAATACGCTTACGTCACGCGTGGTAAACAAGCATGTGAATCGCAAATCTTGATTCAACATTATACGAACGACAAATTAAAATCAAAACCATCATTCGAAAACCCACTCGAACACAAATGGATTGCCATTGAACGAAAGGAAGATAAAATCTCGTTCGAGCCACAATCACCTCAAAAATAAATGTTGTTTAACGTCAGACATCTTCATATAATGAAAGTGTAAGCGTTTTTTTATATGAAGAAAGGACTGGAACTCATGCTACAACAAATTTTATTATCACTACTTGCCGGCATCATTTGTGGTGTCGTCTTTACCGCTCTTAAATTACCAATCCCGGCACCACCTGTCTTCCCCGCAATCGTCGGAATTTTTGGTGTCTTCCTCGGAATGAAAGTATTTCTATTCGTTGCCGATCGTTGGCCGTTTTAATGAAACAAAAAAACGTTCGCCTCATCCCTTTTTTAGGACGAGACGAACGTTTTTTTATTTCTTCAATGCTTCGGCGATGACATGATCCCAGTTCACATCATCACAAGCTGTTTTACACGTTGGTTCTACTTCACACGTCGCACATTTTCCCTTTTTCGCCTTTTTCGTAAAACGAACTAAAGAATAACCTGCGTATCCAAAGATTATCAATCCAATCAAAATATCGACAAGATGCATGTAATTCCCTCCAAGCTTATGAAAAACCGAGTAGTAGCCCTGTTTGATAAATGACGAAGGAGACACCATAGGCGACGAACAATCCATAGAGACTTGCAACCCACGTCAGCTTCGCGCTTCCGACTTCACGTCGAATGACGGCGACGGTCGCGAGACACGGAACATACAGTAATACGAATGCCATGAAACTATAGGCACTGAGTGGCGTGAACTGCCCTGACAACTGACGACCGAGTTCTGATTCATTGACGGCATAGATGATTGCCATCGTTGAAACAACGACTTCCTTCGCCAAAAATCCGGTAATTAAGGCAGCACCTGCCTGCCATGTCCCAAAGCCGATTGGAACGAGGAGCATTGCAATCACTCCACCAATCATCGCGAGAAAACTATCATTCATATTGACATCGAATCCAGCTGGTCCCGTATAAGCGAGCAACCAAATGACGACTGATCCCCCAAAGATGAACGTACCGGCTTTTCGAACAAACCCTTTTCCTTTTTGCCATGTACTCCGCCATAACGTCAACCATTGCGGTACCCGGTATGGTGGTTGTTCGACCATGAAGAGACTTGTCGCATCTTCGGCCGCTAGGATTTTTGAAAATACTTTTGCCGCAATCAGCGCAAGTACGATTCCTAAAATATAAAGTGATAAGACAATCAATGCTTGATTACTCGCAAAAAAGCTACCGGCGAATACGGCATAAATCGGCAGTCGGGCCGAGCAAGACATGAACGGTGAGATGAAAATCGTCACCAGTCGTTCCCGCTCTTCTTCGACCGAACGTGCTGCCATGATACCAGGAACGTTACAGCCGAAGCCGATGATCATCGGAATAAAACTTTTCCCGTTCAAGCCAACCATTTGCATGAAACGGTCCATGACGATCGCGACGCGGGCCATGTACCCTGAATCTTCGAGAAACGAGATGAAGAAAAACAAGACGAAGATTTGCGGGACAAACACTAATACACCACCGACCCCTGCAATGACGCCATCAATTAATAAATCTTGAATGAATCCAGATGCCCCGATTGCACTTAGTATCCATACAACACCTGCTGAGAGCGGTCCTTCGATGAAGGCCGATAAGAGGTCCGATAACGGAGAGCCGACCCAATTAAACGTGATATGAAATAATCCATACAGTACGGCGAAAAAGATTGGTAACCCGAAAATCGGATGCGTAACGACTGCATCAATCCGGTCGGTCCACGTTTTTTGATCCGTCTTTTCCTCGACGACAGCACTCGCTCGCATCGCGATTGCCCAGTTTCGGCGACACTCTGTAATGTGGGCATGAATGAAACGACCGAGTTGAGCTTCGAGTTGTTTTCGAATTTCGATAATTGAAGACGAACGTCGCTCCAGGTGTTCGACAAAAACACGATTCCCAGCCAAGTATTGAACAGCCATCCAGCGTTCGTTCAATTGCAGCGTTGCTTGTTCCATAATTTCTGTAATCGCCTGTTCCGTTGCCTCTCCGTAGTCAATATGCAGTGGAGTAACGGCTTCTGTCTTGAGTGATGTTAATAAGACATCACAGCCGTCTCCAGTCCGAGCGACAATCGGAAATATTTCTACCCCAAGTGCCGTCGCGAGTGCCCTCGCATCAATCTGTGTTCCCCGATTAGTCGCGACGTCAATCATATTCAATCCAATTTGAAGTGGTTTTCCAATCTCAAGCAGCTGTGCCGTCAATTGCAAGTTCCGCTCTAACTGCGATGCATCGATGATATTAATCATGGCGTCGAATTGTTCTTCCATTAAAAAACGGGCGACGACCGCTTCATCGGCCGATAGCGGGTCCAAATCGTAGACGCCGGGCAAATCGACTAGCTGTCCCCGCCCACCGTGTAATTTCCCGATTTTTTTATCAACCGTTACCCCCGACCAGTTGCCGACATGGGCATATGATCCGGTCAAGCGGTTAAATAATGACGTCTTCCCCGTGTTCGGGTTACCGAGTAAAGCAATCCGTTGCGTCATGGTGAATACACCTCAATCTTTTTTGCATCGCTGCGCCGAATCGCAATCATTTGATGATGATCTCTTTGTTCTATTGTCAAAGGACCTTGAAAGCTCGCCCGTCTCTTGACGACGACTGGACAACCTTCATAAAAACCAAGCGCGAGTAAGCGTCTTCGTAATCGATCCTCGATTTTATTTAAGTTGGTCATAACAACGGGTTTGTTGATTGGAATCGTTGCTAAATCAATCATTATGGTTCCCCCATCTGATACATTTTTCATTGATAACAATTATCATTGTTGATTATAACACGTTTTTCTATAATAAAAAAAAGCTGGTAGTGATTCGATGTGTGAACATCTTGTCACTATCAACTTTCTTACGGTTCATCTGAGGTTGCCGCAACATCGATTAAGGAATCAGATCTTTGATGGGCTAAACGATGGCATGAAGGACAGAGCGTCAGGAACTGATTGTTTTCCTGATGCCACTCTAAAATGGACTGGTTTTTTTGTCCACAATGTTCGCAAGCTTCCGCTAACTGACCGATATGATTCCGCTCATGAAATTTCTCCTGCCTGCGTTGCTTCGCTTCCTCAATCGTCGTAACGTCGGTTTCGAAATACCCGTACTGCCACGCTTCGACAAGGCGTTGACGAACACTCACCTGAACCATCCCCGATTCAACCTTCAAATCTGTCAGTGGTGTGCCAAGTAACGGATGATGTAAGTCGACGCTAATTAAATCAAGACACGCGTATGTCCGCTCGACTCCGTCTGCCTCTACTCGCCAGTGAGGATCAGATGGGCGTGTCGTATATTCACTGAACAACGTTTCCGCATAAGCGATTATCCCCATTTTTGTCGCTAAAAAAACTTCTTCACCCGCTTCTAAATCTGCTGGTAAATAAAAGGGTTCCTTCGTTTCATAATAATGAACGACCGCCTGCCGTAAAGCAAAATCTGATTCATCAACGACTAGTAGATGGCACACGTCCTTACACCTCTCTCGTTTAAATGGATGTTCCGATGAGCGGTAATCGCCACTCTGCATCAAAGTTCCCTGACCGCAACATCGCGATTTCTTCTTTATAGGGTGCCACTTTCTTTTTCGGATCAAGCCCGATATACGGTGTCTCTAAAATTTTTGGTAAATGAGCAAGCGCTTGATGATGGACGATCCGATGTAATGTGTCAAATCCAATTTCACCAAAACCGATGTTTTCATGACGGTCTTTTTTCGCACCACGGACGTTTTTCGAGTCATTAACGTGGATGACACCAAGGCGATCGAGACCGACGACCCGGTCAAACCGTTCGAGTACCCCGTCTAAATCGTGGACGATGTCATATCCTGCATCATGGACGTGACACGTATCGAGGCAAATCGACAAGCGGTCGTTGTGTGTGACCCCATCAATGATTTGTGCCAATTCTTCAAACGTCTTCCCGATTTCAGACCCTTTCCCTGCCATCGTTTCGAGTGCGATTTTTACTTTTTCATTTCCAGATAAGACTTCGTCCAATCCTTCGATGATTCGTTTAATTCCGATATCCTCACCGGCACCGACATGGGCACCAGGGTGTAAGACGATATGTTGCGCCTTTTCAAGTGCTTCCGCGCGTCGAATTTCTTCTGCCAAGAATGATACGGCTAATTCAAAGGTTTCCGGTTTCGTCGTATTGCCAAGATTGATGATATAAGGGGCATGGACGACAATCTCTTCAATCCCATTTGCCTCCATGTGCAATAATCCTTCTGCAATCCGTAATTCCTCAATCGGTTTTCTTCGTGTATTTTGAGGTGCTCCTGTATACACCATCATCGTTGTCGCGCCATATGACGCCGCTTCCTCACTTGCACCAAGTAACATCTTTTTCCCCGATAAGGAGACGTGTGAACCAATTTTCATCCTGTATTCCACCTTTCGCTCTACTTACAGTGTACCAAACGTCGGAAAAAAAACAAAAAATCCCTAGGACGAGAAGCTTCTTCTCATCCGTAGGGAAACGTGACTTATTTTGATTTACTCGCATTCGCCTTACGTTCTGCACGTCCGACGCCACGCTGTTCTTTAATCCGCTCACGTTTTGCTGTTTCTTTTAACTTATACTGGTGTTTCTTTTTATAGCCAGGTTTGACGCGTTTTTTCGCTTTAGCCGCTTCACCTGATAAACGGCTATGTGCCGTTTTCGAGACAGCCGTCTTCATGTGTGGTTTCGCACGACGACGCTCTTTGACTTCGCTGACTTGACCACTCTTGACATCGACATTGATGAATTCGATGCCACGGTCTTCAAGACGGTTGATTGAACCATTCTCATGATCTTCAAACAGCGTGTACGCAAGTCCTTCTTGGTCGACACGTCCTGTCCGTCCAACACGGTGGACATAAAAATCAAGATCTTTTGGAATGCCATGGTTGATGACATGTGAGACGCCTGAAATATCGATGCCGCGTGCTGCTAAATCCGTTACGATGACGTATTGGAATTTCGCTTCATTGATTTCTTTGATTGCTTGTTTCCGGCGTCGTGCGGGTAGGTCACCGTGAAGTGAACCGACATTTAAGCCTGCTTCAAGGAATGATGCTTCAAGTTCAATCGCTTCTGTTTTCGTGTTTGTAAAGACGAGACAGATATACGGATTGAGTGCTTTCGCTAATTTCAACGCTAAGTCTGAACGATCACGGTGCTTGACGGGAACCGTATGGTGGACGATTTTTTTCGCCGTCTGTTGTTTTGGATCAACATGTGCATAACGTGGGTTGTTCATATACTTCTTGAGAAACGGTTGAAGTTTCTCAGGAATCGTCGCTGAGAAAACCATCATCTGAAGTTTCTCAGGAAGTGCTTGGGCAATCCGGTCCACTTCTGGTAAGAAGCCCATGTCAAGCATCTGATCGGCTTCATCGATGACATAGTTTTTGACGAAGTGCGGTTTTAACGCTTGCTCTTTAAAGAGGTCTAAAATGCGACCTGGCGTCCCGATGACGATTTGTGGTGAAACTTTGACGCGCCCGATTTGACGTTCACGATCCATCCCACCTGTGATGAGGCTCGTTTTGATATAGTCTGGGTTCTTCACGAGAATTGATTTTAATTCTTCGTGGATTTGCCATGCTAATTCACGTGTCGGTGCAACGATGATTGCTTGCATTTCTTGTAATTCTGGATTGATGTTTTGAACCATCGGTAAGAGGAATGACAAGGTCTTCCCTGTTCCAGTTTGTGATTGACCAATGATATCGCGACCCTTAAGGGCAGCCGGAATAATCCGTGATTGAATATCCGTTGGTTTTTTAATACGTGCGTCTTCGAGTGCTTCGACGACGAACGGGTGCAAATCAAAATGGGTAAATCCATTCATCTTCGTCACCTTCCTTTCTCCTGCTTAAACAACTAAAAGTGATTGTGTCACTTTTATCATCTATTTACTTAGTTCAACATGGGTATGGGTCTACTACCGTCATACAGATAAGAATACGTATAGAAACGATCTGGAATTTTTTTATTTTTCGTATGAAGCTTCAACGCGCTGAAGGCGACTTGCATCATCTCTTCAGCGGACTGGACAACCGTCGCATCCATCGATTTCATGTCAACAGCTTCTAATATAGCACGATTCCCGTCGATTCCGACAACTATTTTTCCGGAAATGTCTGCTTTTTTCAAGGCTTCGAGCACACCTAACGCAATATCGTCATTGTGACAGTAGACCGCATCGAATTCCGTACCGGACTCGATGATCCGACGCATGACGCGTTCTGATGTCACCGGATCATAGTCACCACTTGCTGAATTGACAATCGATATCCCGGGTTCTGTCACGATTCCTTTAACGAATCCGTTATGCCGTTCATTCGTCGTGTGTATGTTCGTCGTCCCCGTAATTTCAACGACTTTTCCTGTTGCAGTTCCATTTCGTCTAATCAGTTCGTTTTTGACATATGAAGCAAGTTGTTCACCAATCATCTGATTGTTCGACGTCACCGAGCTGACGACTGCATCAGATCGAATCAATCGGTCAATCGCAAAAACGGGAATCCCATTTTTTTCTGCTTCTTCTAATGCGCTCGTAATATAAACATCGTCAAACGTCGTGATAAATATCGCGTCGACCTTCAATTTGATGAATTCACGAATTTGCTCTCGTTCACTGATGCGGGAGTTATGTGACGTCGCCACGACGGCTTCATACTTATTTACTTTTGCCTCGGCTTTAAACGCTGTAATCAACCGTTGGGCGAATTCATGTTTATCGTTGACGATTGTAAAGGCGACAACGTCACGGTCAGGATTTTCCTCCTGACCTACGAACAGATTTGAAATCAGCAGGATTGAGGCCGTCCAAACAAAGAGGACAAGCAACCATGACTTATTAAACTTCATCCTGGTCTCCTCCTCGTGGTAAGTGAATTTGGACTGTCGTACCGACACCAACCTTGCTATCGAACTCAATTTTTCCATTATGCTCACGAACGATGCGACTTGACATATAGAGACCTAAACCATTGCCATCCGCTTTCGATGTCTTAAAGGCTTGCCCAATCGTTTCGAGTTGGGGTTCTGTCATGCCGACACCATTATCTTGAACAATGAAGACGAATTGATTCGTGTAGACGTGTAGATGCAAATGACAAATCCCATCTGCACCACGCGACTGCACTGCTTGTAAGGCATTACGAACACAGTTCGACAAGATTTGTGACAAACCGTTTTCAGAGGCATAGAGATTCGGCATATGCGCCGGCGTATAAATTTTACAATCTGCTGCTTCTGCGTATGTCTCGGCGTGTAAACGCGCTTCTGCTTCCATGATGAATTTAAATTTTTTCATGAATTCGTTCATGTCAATCATCGACATCTTTAATACCTCGCCGCCACCTTTAGAGAGGTCGAGCATCGTCTCAATCATTGCGTTGGCACGATCTAGTTCTGATAAGGCTAACGCCAACATTTCCGGACTATTGTTCTCTTGCTCCGTCAAAAGTTGGAGCGTCATTTTGACTGGCGTCAATGGATTGCGGATTTCATGCGCGATTCCTGCCGCGAGCTGACCGAGCGAGGCTAATTTTTCTTGGTGTAACATCGCTTGTTGTTGACTCAATTGTTCGACTCGCGCGTTTTCCATCCGCTGGGCATACTCATTGTAAGCAGACACTAATGTTTTTACTTCGTTCGACCCCGATCGTTCCAATTCAATCGGTTGTGGCGTCGTGCTTTTTTCGATTTTTTGTACGAGCTCGAGTAAGGGTGCTGTCAGTTGACGTGACATGAGGTACCCGACGATTAGACTGAGGACGAGCGTCAACGCTGCGATGACAAGATATTGCTGCCGTGTCGTATACACGGGTTCGTAAAAGACACTCCGGGGTGTCCGAACAAGAATTTTCCAATCCGTCACTTTTAAATCACGCGCAAAATAATACATGTCTTTGTTCGTACTGAAGATATCGTATGGTTCTACCGTTTGAAATGCCCGGTCGACGACACTTTGAGTCAAGACACGTTCTTTGTCGGTCACGAGGTTTCGCGAAGTCGCGAGCGGCTCTCCTTTACTGTTAAAAAGATAGGCCATCGTTTCGTCGTCGAACGATTCGAGTGAATTTCGAAAGACAAGTGAATTCATCAGACTTAATCCACCACCAAAAATCCCAACCCGTTCACTGCCGTTACGAACCGGAACATACATATACGTGAGATAATCCGACTGTAACGGATATCGTTTACTCATATGAAAGTCTGTACTCGTCAAGGCCTGAAGAAAATCATCATCTTCTAGAATCTTTGAATTTCGGATGCGTCGATCTTCACTAGAAAACCATGTGAATTTTTTAGTCTTTAAATCATAGTAGAAGAAACTCTTAAAACCCGTATCGATATCGAGTAAGTTCGTTTCGCGAACGACTCGTTCTAATTCATTCATATTGTCGACATTCAATTGCAGACCCATGATTTCTTCATGTAAATTCCCGATACTATCACGGAGTGCGTTGCTCGAGACCTCAACACTGTTTTCACTTTGTTTTTCCGTTTGCTGTTCAACCCGTGAAATCGTCACACGGTCAGCTGTGAAAGCAAGTGCCGCGATGACCAGACAAATTAGAATGAACAAAACAGCGGTGATTTGAAAAAAGTAAGACCGCATCATCTTTTTTGTCTCCAACGTATTGCCTCCTTCTCCATGATTTTTACAACTCAATTAGTATATCATGTTATCACTCTTGAATAGACTCCTCTATTTTCAATCATCTGCAATCAATGGTACACTCTAACTAATCATTCTTTCTACGCTAAAGGAGAATCAACACTTATGTTAGTAAAAAAAATCAGCCCTCGTGGTTATTGTTATGGTGTCGTTGACGCGATGAAGTTAGCGCAACAAGCCGCAATGAATGAAAACTTGCCACGACCTATCCATATTCTCGGTATGATCGTCCATAATGCTCACGTTACACATGAATTTGAACGAATGGGTGTTTTGACAGTTGATGGTCCTGATCGTCTTGAAGCACTCGAAACCATTAAAGAAGGAACGGTCATCTTTACAGCGCACGGAATTTCACCTGCCGTCTATGCGCGCGCTGCTGAAAAAAAATTAACAGTCGTCGATGCGACATGTCCTGATGTCACGCGCACACATGATTTAATCCGGACTGTCGTCGCTGATGACTATGAAGTCATCTACGTCGGAAAACACGGACACCCGGAACCAGAAGGTGCAGTTGGCGTTGCTCCTGAACATGTCCATTTGATTGAAAAAGTCGAAGACATCGAAGCATTGCCTGCCCACTTATCAACCAAAAAAATCATCGTCACGAATCAAACGACGATGAGCCAATGGGATGTCCAGGCCTTAATGGAACATGTCCGTAAAAAGTACCCGCACGTCGAAGTCCATAATGAAATTTGTAACGCGACGCAAGTCCGTCAAGAAGCTGTCGCCGATCAAGCGGGCGATTGTGATCTTGTGATCGTCGTCGGCGATCCACGTTCGAACAACTCGAATCGCTTGGCACAAGTTTCATTTGATATCGCAGGTACCCCAGCTCATCGTATCGGTGATTTGACTGAACTTGATTTAACATGGCTCGAAGGCGTGAATCAAGTCGGTGTCACTTCAGGTGCTTCTACACCAACACCAATCACGAAAAAAGTCATCGATTTCTTACAGCAGTATGACCCAGCTGATATCAGCACACATGATAAAACACCATTTCTTGAATTGCGTCGGATTTTACCAAAAGTAAAAATCTTGTAATAGACATTTAAAAACCGTACGGAACCTTAAGGTTCCGTACGGTTTTTAGACTGTAGACAAACTCTTATAAAGAACTAAAATTCTATAGCGAGATGTTATCAGTTCGCGCTTCCCTGTCTCGCCTCGTCTTCAAAGCGGCAATGTTCCGCGCCGTTACAGCAAAGCTGCAGGGTCGCGACCGATTGCTTTTCGCGGTTCTAAAGCGATTCAAGACGGATTTCGCTTTAAACCGTCTGCATGCCTGGATTTTCGTCACGGTATTACCTAAAAAGCGTCATGTTTCGTTGACTCCTACGGGAAAAGCAACGAAACATGACGCTTTTACCTTCCGATATCACTTTGTCTACACGCAAAAAACCGTACTGCACTTTAAAGTGCAGTACGGTTTTTTGCGTTCATAAAAATTTGAATGGATTCGTATTTGTCGTCGAGACGACCAATTCGACGTCGCGGATTTTTCGTTCCTCAAAACGTTTCTTCAGCTCATTGACGACGCCTTGTTTCATGACTGACTCGACGTGATGTCCAGGATCGACGACTGCTAAGCCGAGCGCCATTGCATCATGGGCGACGTGGAAGTACAGATCGCCCGTCACGAGGACATCTGCCCCGGCAAACGCCGCTGTTGAAACATGTTTATTGCCGTCTCCACCGAGTACGGCGACTTTTTTTATGAGGCGGTCCGATTCTCCCACAAAACGCAGGTTTTCAACACCGAACACATCACGGACATGTTCTGCGAACTGACGTAACGACACTGGTCGTTCGAGGTAACCGATTCTGCCAAGCCCTAACGGCTCAGCTGTCCGCTCCTGGCGCATGATATCATAAGCGACTTCTTCATAGGGGTGCGCTTTTTTCATCGCACGAATCACTTGTTTTTGATTCAGTTCCGTAACGATCGTCTCAATTCGGACTTCAGAAACTCGTTCGACTTGTCCGACATTGCCAATGTAAGGTACTGTCCCAGTCTCAGGTTTAAATTGCCCAGTCCCTACACTATGAAACTGACAGGCGCTGTAAGCACCGATTTGTCCCGCTCCTGCCTTCGTAAGCGCTTCTGATACCTGTTGTACGGCTTCTTGCGGAACGAAGACAACAAGCTTATAGACCGCGTTTTCAAATGTAGGTGACAAAACCGTTGTGTCGGTCAGTCCGATGGCTTCTGCCATCAAATCATTAACACCGCCTTGCGTTACGTCGAGATTCGTATGTGCCGCGTAAACGGCAATCTTATGTTCGATACACTTCATGACGATTCTTCCAGTCGCCGATTGATCGTTGACTTGCGCTAATTTACTAAAAATCGGCGGGTGATGGGCAATGATTAAATCGATGCCTTTTTCAATTGCTTCATCGACGACCGACTCCAAGACGTCAAGCGTCACCATGACACGCTTCACGTCTTTATTCAGCGTACCGATTTGTAGACCGATCGGATCCCCCGGCATCGCAAATTTTTTCGGTGAAAATGCTTCGAACTGTTCGATAATGAATTGACCGTTCGCCATCAGCTCGTCACCTCTTCCATTTTTTCGATCAAGCGGCGGATTGTCGTGATTTTTTCTTGGAGGAGCTCCGAGTCATTCCCACGCTGCATCTGCTCTAAAATAAATTGACGCTTTTGTTGTTCTGCTTGCCATTTTTCAATGAAAGCAGGTGCTTTTTCTCGCATGAGTTGCGGTCCAAATAACAATTCCCACTTCCGGATGTCCGCGTCCTCTGCGTAAATCATTTCTTCTCCTTTTTCTGCAACGAGAATCTCGTAAATCTTTCCATTCTCTTTAACGATGGCTTCCGATAGTAACGCATATCCATGTTCAAGTAACCATTTTCGAACATCGACAGCATCGACGTTCGGTTGAAGAATCAAGCGTTCTTCGCCCGATAAATGCGCCTTCCCTTCCTCTAAAATCGTTGCGATGAGTGTTCCACCCATGCCGGCAATCGTCACAGCCGTTACTTCTCCTGGAGTGAGAACCGTCAAACCACTCCCGAGACGTACTTCAATCTGTTCGTCTAATTGAACAAGCGCGACTTGCCCTTGTGCCGCTTCCATCGGCCCCACATTGACTTCGCCTGCGATGGCACGTTCGACTAAGCCTTGTTGGATACAATAACACGGGACGAATGCGTGATCGGAACCAATATCCGCGAGGACTGCTCCTTGTGGAATATATGAGACTACTTTTTTTAATCGTTGATCTAATGTGACGTGTGTTTGCAATGTATGTCATCCTTCCTCTTTCTAATCCATCTCTTTTTAAAATAGCTGACTTAGCCCAAAAAAGAAATACCGTGCTGTATGGCTTTTCCCAAATTCGTACAAGAAAAAAACACCTATCTCGGAGAAGAGACAGATGTTTTTGACTTATTTCTTTTCTGCAAGCCATTTCGCTAAAACAGTGGCTTCTTCGTCGTTAGCAAGACCCCCAGGCATTTGCCCTTTACCATTCATAGCGATGTCTTTGATTTCTTCTTCTTTCAGCTTCGCACCGACTTTAGTTAAGTTCGGACCTGCTCCGCCTTCGAGATTGCCGCCGTGACATCCTGTACATCCTTTTGATGCAAATAGATCTTCTGGCTTCATTTCAGCTGTTGATGGACCCTTTTCAGCTTCTTTCGCCTGATCTACGCCAAAGTATGACAATGAAATCATGGCAATGATTGCGATGATCGCAATCGCTGCGAACGGTACTAATGGATTACGCATTTGGATTTCCCCCCATATTCTATACCCAACCAAGTTGGTGACTGAATGGTATTCCCCGTTACTATTCTACTGTAAAAAAAACAGAGAAGGAAGAAAAAAACAAAACTTTTTCTTCCTTCTCACCAAATTTTCATATTTTCTTCACACTTTTAAAATCAATCCAAGAAGTCTTTCAGACGTTTTGAACGACTCGGGTGGCGAAGTTTACGTAAAGCTTTCGCTTCAATTTGACGAATCCGCTCGCGCGTAACACCAAATACTTTACCGACTTCTTCAAGCGTCCGTGTCCGACCATCATCAAGACCAAAACGAAGACGTAACACGTTTTCTTCCCGGTCCGTCAATGTATCGAGGACATCTTCAAGTTGTTCTTTCAATAATTCATACGCAGCTGCGTCTTGCGGCGCCGTTGCGTCTTGATCTTCAATGAAATCACCGAGATGCGAATCGTCCTCTTCCCCGATTGGTGTTTCGAGTGACACCGGTTCTTGAGCGATTTTTAAAATCTCACGTACTTTCTCAGGTGTGATTTCCATCTCTTTTGAAATTTCTTCAGGCGTCGGTTCACGTCCTAAGTCTTGTAGGAGCTGACGTTGAACACGAATCAATTTATTGATCGTCTCGACCATATGAACCGGAATCCGGATTGTACGTGCTTGGTCAGCAATCGCACGGGTAATCGCCTGACGAATCCACCATGTTGCGTAGGTCGAGAATTTGTATCCTTTTGTATAATCGAATTTCTCGACCGCTTTGATTAATCCCATGTTTCCTTCTTGAATCAAGTCGAGGAACAACATACCACGTCCGACGTAACGTTTTGCAATCGAGACGACAAGACGTAAGTTCGCTTCAGCAAGACGCTTTTTCGCTTCTTCATCGTTTTGTTCAATTCGTTTTGCAAGTTCGACTTCGTCCTCTGCATTCAAGAGATCGACACGACCGATTTCTTTCAGGTACATCCGGACAGGGTCATTGATTTTAACACCTGGTGGGACAGAGAGATCGTTTAAATCCGCCTCTTCTTTATCGTCACCCGTACCATCGTTGTTTACTTTGATACCTTCAGTCTCTAACAATTGAAGAAACTCTTCAAATTGTTGCGCATCCATCGATTCAAATGAGCTGAGCTTATCTTCGATTTTTTGATGCGATAGTTCCCCATTTTTATGTCCGAGCGCGATTAGTTCATCCTTCGCGAGACGGAGTATTTCTGCTTCTGATCTTGCTTTTTCTGCCATCGAACCATACACTCCTTCCACATCATGCAACAGGTCATCGATCTTTTAAGCGTCGTTTCCGTTCGATGATTGCCTGCATTAGTTCCGCTTGAGCACGGATATCTGTTTGTTGATTCAAACGTGACTTCTCTTCATCGAGTGTCCGTCGTTGTCGTTCATTTTGAACGGCGCGTATATAATGACTCAACAAATCCGGATCGTACTCCGGCATGAGCATAAACTCTAAATCGGCGACGATTCGTTGAAGCGATGCATCTTGTAACATCGTCAAGAAGCGGTCCGGATTTGCCGGAGCACCTGCTCCATAAAACTCATATAATTTACCGGCGATCAGCTGATGCGCCGGATCATTAAAATCGACTCCGAGTTGATCTCGGACTTCCATTCCAACCTCCTCTGACCGAATCATGTAAGCAAGTAAAAAACGTTCTGCCCGCTTCCAGTTCGTAAATGTTCGGTCTTGAGGTGCTGCGACGTTCGTTTGTCGTTCGACGCGACGTTCCTGCTTTACTTTAGGTGCTTGTAACGGTTTCACTTGTGACAATAACGATTCTTTCGATAACTGGAATTCTTCCGCTAGCTTACCAAGATAAATATCTCGAAGCAGAGGATTCGTTGTCCGATTAATCTCCTCAAGCATAGTTTCAATATATCGAACGCGTTCTCCTTCTAATCGCAAGTTTTTTCCTTGACGAAAATAAAAAGATTTGAATTCAAGACTTGAAACCCGTTCTTGTTCCACTAGACGAATAAATGTTTCTTCGGAATGAGTTCCGATGTACGAATCCGGATCTTCTTCATCCGGTAGCCGAATGACGGAACAATCTACCGCAACATCTTCAAGAAGACGTAATGCTTTAATCGTCGCTGCCCGACCGGCTTTGTCTCCGTCATAGCAAATAATGACTTCATCGACGATCCGTCCAAGATTTTGTGCATGGACAGGAGTTAAGGCCGTTCCTAAAGAGGCTACGGTATAGGATATACCCGCTTGAGCGACTCGTACAACATCTAAATTGCCTTCTACGAGCACAACTTGTTTATTTTTACGCATCGCGCCCCGTGCTTGTGCAAAACCGAACAGTAATTCACTTTTATTGAAGAGCGGTGTTTCTGCCGTATTGACGTACTTCGGGTCTCTTCCATCAATGGAGCGTCCACTGAATCCAACAACCGTGCCATCACGATCTGAAATCGGAAAGACGACCCTGCCGTTAAATCGATCGCGATAATCGCCATCTCTACCTACAGAAATCAATCCAGCTTCCACCATTTCATCCAAGTCAAAATTACGCCGGGTCAAGGAGTCGACTGTAAAACGTTCTTGGTCTGGAGCATAGCCGAGTTTAAATTCACGCATCGCCGATTCGCCAATTCCCCGTTTTTCAAGATATTCACGACCGGCGTCACCAGCGGCTGTCTGTAACATGACTTCATGGTACAAATCAGCAACGATTCGATGCGCTTCACGCATCCGGTATTTCTTTTCTTGATCTGGTGTCGATTCAGTCTGATCAGATCGCTCGAACTCCGGTAATGTCACGTCCGTTCGATCAGCGAGTTTCGAGACGGCTTCCGGAAAACTCATCCCTTCCGTTTCCATGACGAAGGTGATGGCGTTTCCGCCCGCTCCACAACCAAAACAATAATACATTCCTTTATCAGGCGAGACCGAAAAAGAGGGGGATTTTTCTGAATGGAATGGACATAACCCTGAATACCGATTCCCTTGTTTTTTTAATTCTACACGTTCAGAGATTAGTTCAACGATATCCGTCGCTTGGCGAACCTGATCGACCAGTTCATCCGGAATTCTTTTCAATCGTCCCACCTCCTCTTCTCAACTCTTATATATATACCCGCAATGAAACGGAACGAATACTCGTTCCGTTTCATTGGAAAAATTGCATCATCTCATTTATCAGCTAGACTAGTATACTACGCAAGTACTTTCTTGACTAGTCATGTGCCTTTCCTGAAATTCCCGTCAAAATCAAGTTCGCTGTTTCTTCAACTGCCTTATTTGTCACATCGATGATTTGACAGCCAATCCGCTCATACAATTTTTTCGCATAATCAAGTTCACGATTGATGCGATCGATTTGTGCGTAGGCAGCTTCCGGTTTCAAACCAAGCGAACGTAACCGTTCCATCCGGATATCAATCAACTTCTCAGGAGAAATCAATAATCCGAAACACTTTTCTTTCGGAATATCGAAAAGTTCTTCTGGTGGTACAGATTCCGGAACGAGAGGAACATTCGCAACTTTGTACCGTTTCAAAGCAAGGTATTGTGAGAGAGGAGTCTTCGACGTTCGTGAGACACCAATCAAGACGATATCAGCCCGTTTAATTCCGCGTGGATCCCGACCGTCATCATACTTCACAGCGAATTCGACCGCTTCGATTTTCCGGAAGTATTCCTCATCCAAACGATAAATTAGCCCTGGCTCTTCTTTCGGTTGCATCCCGAGTCGATCTTCCATCGTATCAAGCAACGGTCCAAGTAAGTCGATTGCTTCGACTTCGTGAGCCTTCGCCGTCTCCGCAAGCAAACGACGGTGCTTCGCATGGACGATCGTATAAACAATCGTCGCCCGCTCTTCTTTCGCATGCAAAACGAGATCATAAATCACTTGATCGTCATCGACGAATGGGATCCGGACTGTTTCAATCGCCCGCTCCGGAAATTGAATCGCTGCTGCACGAACAACAAGTTCACACGTTTCACCCACTGAATCACTGACTACATAAATACGTTGTCTCATCTGTGAGCCTCCTCTTAAATTTCTTCATCTCTTGCTAACGCGACCAGTACTTTCGTCATGTTCGTCTTCGTCATCCGTCCGACGACTTTCAGGATGCCATCACTGTTTTCAACGACAGGCATCGAGTCGATTTGTTTTTCGATCAACTTCATCCCGGCCCCGATCAATGTTTCCGTTTTCTCACACACTGTCAAGTTCGGCATCCGCGTCATGATGATATTAACGGGCAATGAATCGAGTTCTTGGTTCCCGATTGCAGCTCGTAAAAAGTCTTTTCGTGATAAGACACCAACGAGTGCATGATCATTGCCAACGACGAAGAGCGAACCGACATCTTCTAAGAATAAGTGAACGATTGCGTCGTAAACGGTCATACTCTCATGAATCACCTTGGCAGAAGACATGAACTCGCCGACTGTCAACGTGTCGAGTTTCTCATGAAGCATCGAGGCGTTCTTTTTACCAACATACATATACCCGACGCGCGGACGCGCTTCGAGCATTCCTGTCATCGTCAAAATCGAGAGATCTGGTCGTAATGTCGCCCGCGTCAAGGAGAGCTCGGACGCAATTTGCTCTCCTGTGATCGGACCATTTTCTTTGACGATTTGGAGTATCTTTTTCTGCCGTTCATTTAACTTCATCGGCTCATCCGTCCTTTGTTTACACTAAAGTGAGTGCATTGAATCGTGCGACCGCTTGAATCGCGTCCGCGAAACGTTTCATTTCGCTTAAACGGTTCGATCGAATCGCATCGTCTTCTGCCATGATCATCGTCCCATCAAAATAGGCTGTAATGGCTGGAACCGTTGATTCAAGTGCGCCCATCGCTGTTTCGAAATCAGATTGCTCTACTGCCGCTGCGACTTGTGGAATGACCTGTTCGATTCGTTCATGTAAAGTACGTTCCGCTTCATTTTCAAAAAGCTCCGGATTGATAGTAACGACCGTTTCCGCTTTTTTCGAGATGTTGAGTACACGGCTCAACTGTTCGACTGTTTTCTTGAATGTGTCCCGTTGCGTCGCCGCTTCAAGCATTGCTGCTCGTTTTTCATTCGCTCCGACCGTCATATCAAGTTGAAGTGCTGCTTCAACGACGTCATGACGATACCCTTTTTCCGATAAACGGAACTTGAGGCGTTGACTGAAGAATTCTTGCATCGCCACTTTTACTGATTCTGCATCTGTCTGATAAAGACCTGCTTTAATTTGAGCTGTCACGACGAAATCAATCAGTTCAACGAGTGTCATTTGGATATTGCGATCCGCTAAGACTTGGACGATTCCCTGAGCCTGGCGGCGTAACGCATAAGGATCGGCAGAACCGCTTGGAATCATACCAACACCGAAGAAGCCAGCGACGCTGTCCAACTTATCGACGACGGCAAGTAGCGTCCCGGTTGGTGTCGCCGGACTTTCATCCCCAGCGAAGCGTGGCATGTAGTGCTCGCGGATCGCCGCTGCGACTTCCTTGTCTTCTTGTTTCATGTTTGCATAACGCTCGCCCATCAAACCTTGGAGCTCCGTGAACTCATAGACCATCTGACTGACGAGATCGAATTTATAGATATGACCGGCACGATCGACTTTCGTTCTGTCGGCTGAGAAGCGGTCTGCAAGCGCAAGCGCCATCTCACGTACGCGGCGAACTTTTTCACCCGTCGTTCCAAGTTTTTCATGGAAGACGATTTTGTCGAGACGGGCTGCTTGTGCGTCGATATCCGCTTTCTTATCTTCTTCGTAGAAGAATTGCGCATCGGCAAGACGGGCACGAATGACTTTTTCATTTCCGCGGGCGACGTTCTCGATGTGTTGCGCGTTCCCGTTACGCACCGTCACGAAATAATGCAGTAACGTACCATTACGTTTTACAGGGAAGTAGCGTTGGTGCTCTTTCATCGTCGTGATTAAGACTTCTTCCGGCAATTCAAGGTACGCTTCGTCAAACGCACCGAATAAGGCAGTTGGATATTCGACGAGGTTCGTGACTTCTTCAAGCAGTGACGCATCGATCGGTACTTCGAATTGTTCTGATTGTGCTAGTGCTTCGATTTGTTCTTCAATCATTTGGCGGCGTGCTGCATAACTGACGATGACATGCTCACCAGCCAATGCTTCGACATACGCATTCGGACGTAAAATCGTGATGTCTTGACCAAGGAAACGATGGCCACGTGACGTTCGTCCTGTTTCGACTGATGCGACTTCGAACGGAATGACTTGATCGTCAAGTAAGGCAATCAACCAACGGATCGGACGCATGTAACGGAGCGGTTGTGTACTCCAGCGCATGTTTTTCGGGAAGTTCATCGCCTCGATCACTTGTTTTAGCCCCGTCAATAACGTCGCTGTTTCTTGTCCTGCTTCCTTACGCGTCGCATAGATGTATTCGACTCCTTTTTCTTCACCAAGGAATAGATCATCTGTCGTCAATCCTTTTCCACGAGCAAATCCTTCCGCCGCTTTCGTCCAGTTCCCGTCCGCATCTTGCGCGATTCGTTTAGCTGGTCCTTTTAACGTTTCTTCCAAATCCGTTTGGCGTTCCGCGATTCCTTTAACGAGAACAGCGAGACGGCGCGGTGTTGAAAAGGCTTCGACTGTATCAAATGTAATCCGTGCTTCTGTCAAAAATGTCGTTACACGTTCCTTCAGTTGTGTTTCAGACTGCAAGACGAAGCGTGCCGGCATTTCTTCGAGACCGATTTCAAGTAATAATTCATGCATGTGATTCACCAGCTTTCGATTTAATCAATGGGAAACCTAAACGTTCCCGCTCTTCGATGAAACTTTGAGCACAACGGCGCGACATGTTCCGGACACGGTGGATGAATCCTGTTCGTTCCGTCACGGAAATCGCTCCTTTTGCATCGAGCAAATTAAAGGTATGTGAGCATTTTAAGATGTAGTCATACGCCGGGAACACAAGGTTTTCGTCGAGCGCCCGGTTCGCTTCTTTTTCATACTGATCAAACAATGTGAACAACAAATCAACATCTGATGTCTCGAACGTATATTTGGAATGTTCGAATTCTGGTTGATAGAAGATATCGCCATAGCGGAACCCGTCCGTCCAGACTAAGTCAAAGACACTTTCGACATCTTGAATATACGACGCGAGACGCTCGATACCATACGTGATTTCCACTGCAATCGGATTACATTCAATTCCACCAACTTGCTGGAAATATGTGAATTGCGTGATTTCCATCCCGTTCAACCAGACTTCCCAGCCAAGACCTGCTGCACCAAACGTCGGGTTTTCCCAGTTGTCTTCGACAAAACGAATGTCGTGTTCAAGCGGATTGATGCCGAGGAGTTCTAGACTTTGTAAGTAGAGTTCCTGAATGTTGTCAGGAGACGGTTTCATGATGACTTGGAATTGATGATGTTGATACAACCGGTTCGGGTTTTCCCCGTATCGTCCGTCAGCCGGGCGACGTGACGGCTCTGTATAACAAACGTTCCACGGTTCTGGTCCTAAGCTCCGTAAGAATGTCATCGGGTTCATCGTCCCGGCACCTTTTTCTACATCATATGCTTGCATCGTCAAACAACCTTGTTCCGCCCAAAATTTCTGTAACGTCAAAATCATGTCTTGTACTGTCATTTTCAAGAGATCCACCTCCAAAATTTATAAGGAAACACAAAAACGTCCCTATGTACAACATGGTTGTACATAGGGACGAGACAAGCCCGCGGTTCCACCCTACTTGCATGCGTAGCATGCCACTCTTTTACGGGAACACTCAAAAATGCCGTTCACACCCGTTTCATATCCAGCTCACACTATCCTGGAATCGCTTGAATGAAGAGGAGGTGCTACTCCTTTTTCTCATCGTGTTCGTTTAGTTAGTTCTTCCGCACTCATTCTACCGAACGTACGCGTAGTCTGTCAATCATTCTCAAGGTTGAGCAATTGATCGAGAACGCGCTTCGATCGTAACCGAAGTCCACTATAACGTTCCATGTAGGCATCCATGATTTGACGCAGTAATCGTTTCGTTTCCGGCTTGACCGTGACCGTACCGATCCGTGAAAAATCATAGACGGAAAAGACATAGAGCATCTTTGCAACTGACTCCTGCAAGAATACGGCATACTCATCTTCATGACGATGGCGCTTACAGAGCAGTCCGCCATGGTTCAGCGAAAAGGCGAAAGGTGCTTCCGTACTCCTGCAAATCGTACAGCCGTTTAAGTGCGGAGCGATACCAAGATGACGCAACAAGCGTAGTTCAACAATGAACGATACGACATCCGGATCAAGTCCTTCGTCCATCGCCTCCAGTCCGTCGACGAATAAATCATACAACGTCGGATAGGCGACGCGTTCGTCAAGTGCCTTATCCGCAAGTTCGAGCAGGTACATCGCATATGACATCAAGAGGACATCTTGCCGGATATGTGAATACCCGGTGATGACATCCGCTGATTTTAATTGACCGAGTCCACGTGACCTCGGGTAGACATAGACCGCCCGAATAAACGGCTGACTTGCTGCATTAAACCGGCTACCCGGTTTCTTCGCACCACGAGCCATGACGGCGAGCTTTCCGTATTCACGCGTCAGCAACGTGATGATTTTATTCGATTCACCATACACGACCGTTCGTAATACGAGCCCTTCCGCCTTATCAATCATCGCTTAATACTCATCGTCGCGGAAGCCGAGTTCACGCAATTGTCCGGCTTTGTTACGCCAGTCTTTTTGCACTTTGACCCATAGGTTCAAATAGACTTTCGTTCCGAGAAGCATTTCGATGTCCGTCCGTGCTTCAGACCCGATTTCCTTGAGGAGTGCCCCACGTTTCCCGATGATGATGCCTTTTTGCGAATCACGTTCGATTAAAATCGTCGCGTGGACGTCGACCATATTGCCGTCCTCACGTGTTTTGATTTGATCAATCGCAACTGCGATCGAATGTGGTACTTCGTCTCGTGTTTTTTGTAAGACTTTTTCGCGAATCATTTCCGAGATAATAAAGCGTTCCGGATGATCCGTTACTTGATCGGCTGGATAATACATCGGTCCTTCTGGTAAAAGTTTCGCAATCTCACCGAGGAGCGGTTCAACATTATTACCTTGAAGAGCAGAAATCGGCACGACCGCTGCAAACTCTAATTCGTCTTTATACGACTCAATGATTGGCGGAATGTCATTCGGATGAATCAAGTCGACCTTGTTCATGACGAGAATGATTGGCGTATCAAGGCCTTTCAACTTCTCGATGATGAAGTCGTCGCCTTTTCCTTTTGGCTCCGTCACGTTGATCATGAAGAGAATCGCATCGACTTCACGCAAAGCGTTTGTCGCAACTTTCATCATGAAGTCACCGAGCTTATGCTTTGGTTTATGAATTCCTGGCGTATCGATGAAGACCGTCTGCACATCATCCGTTGTGTAAACACCTTGAATCTTGTTTCGTGTCGTCTGTGGCTTATCTGACATGATTGCAATTTTTTGACCGATGACACGGTTCAAAAACGTCGATTTCCCGACATTCGGACGACCGATGATCGAGACGAATCCCGATTTAAATCCTTCTTTAAACATTGAGATCTCCCTTCGTGAACGCACCTGGTAACAATGCGCCAACGGTTGTTTCTGTGACATCACCTGTTAAGTTCGTCAAATAGATTGGCATATCTGCATCACACATTTCGAACAGGACTTGGCGGCATTGTCCGCATGGTGCTACTGGACCTTCCGTGTCTGCTACGACAGCCATCGCTGCATATTCACGTGCATCTTGTGCCCATGCTGAGAAGACGGCTGTCCGCTCTGCACAGTTGCAGAGACCGTAAGCGGCGTTTTCGATGTTACACCCGTGGAAGATTTGTCCGTCTTTTGTTAAGAGAGCAGCTCCGACTTGGAACTTCGAATATGGAACGTACGCTTTTTCGCGTGCAATTTTAGCTTGTTCGAGTAATTGTTCTGTTTTCATGTCATTTTTCCCCTTTTAGCAACTTTGTTGGCCAAAAAAGGCCGGATTCTTATTGTACCAAATATGGGACGAAGATGCATAGTGCAATCACAATTGATGTAAGCGCCAACACTAAAACTGCACCGCTTGCGATGTCTTTTGCCGCCTTGGCTAACGGATGCCACTCTTTCGTCACTAAATCGACCGTTCTTTCAAAAGCTGTATTCAGCATTTCCGCACCTAGAACGGTACCGATCGTTAAAAATAAGATGGCACGTTCAACGGACGAAAGTGGGAAATAAAATGCTGCAATCGTGACGACTAGTCCGAGAACAAAATGAACTTTCATATGTCGTTCTTCTCGAACGGCTTGTCGGATGCCCGCTAGCGCATGGACAAACGGAACCCACCAGGACTTCACAACTCGCCTCGATACAACTCGAAGTGATGTAGAATTTCCTCCTGACGTTTTGTCATGACTTCTTCATCTGCCTTTTCGATGTGGTCATACCCTAACAGATGTAAAAAACCATGGACGGCTAGAAAACCAAGTTCCCGCTCAAACCGATTTCCATATTCAGCCGCTTGTTCCCGACACCGTTCGACGGAAATGATTAAATCACCCAGTACAACGGGTTCGTCTTCTAGTAATTGAAAGTCAATTTCATCTTCTCCGAGCTCATCCATCGCAAACGAAATGACGTCCGTCGCTTGATCTTTCCCACGCCAGTCGCGATTGATTTCTCTGATTTCTTCATTCGTCACGAATGTGACGGACAGCTCACTATTGACTTCGACTTCTTCTTGTTTCGCAGTATAAATAAGAATCGATTCGACTAAGCGCTGCTGTTCCTCGCTCAATAAGTTTCCCTCGTCTGTCATATAAGTATTCATTTCGTTTCCTCTTTCTTTAATTCAGGATATTCAATCCGTTCGTGGAACAATCCCGAAAGCGTATGACACGCACTTTCCCCGACACGATAAATGTCACGTGTCGTAATGTCACATTCCGCGAATTGATCGTCGAGCATCTTCTCTCGAATAATTTTCGAGACAAGATCACGAATCCCCTCTTCAGTCGGAGACTTCATCGAGCGGACAGCTGCTTCAATCGAATCCACAATCATGATGACTGCCGCTTCTCGTGTCTGTGGTTTCGGTCCACTGTAACGGAATTCCGCTTCGTTGACTTCACCTTGCTCCGTTGCTTTTACATAGAAGTAGCGGAGTAACGACGTACCGTGGTGCTCTTGGCAAATCGCGACGATTGCCCCCGGGATTTTTGCTTCTTGTAAGAGTTCTACTCCATCATCCGTATGCGCTAAAATAACACGCGCCGACTCGATTGGTGTCAATCGATCGTGCGGATTACGGCCATGTTGATTTTCGATGAAATAAAGCGGACGGCGGGTTTTCCCAAGGTCATGATAATAAGCACCAACTCGCGCAAGTAACCCATCTGCCCCGATTGCTTCACATGCCGTTTCAGCTAAATTCGCGACCATCATACTATGATGATACGTTCCTGGTGCTTCGACCAGTAATTTCTTTAATAACGGATGTGTAGGATTTAACAGTTCTAATAACCGTGTCGGAGCCAAGATTCCGAAAGTCATTTCTAAAAATGGTAACAAACCAATCGCGAAGATAGCACTCAATACGCCGCTCGCGATCGCAAACGCCGTTAACGTTAGCGTTTCCTGAAGTTCAAGTTGCCCACTGCGCATCAATAAGAAGGTAAAGAAGACAACGATGTTCGCAGCAGAAATCATTAAACTACTCAAGAAAATCCGTCGTCGTGACAAACTCGATTGTAAAAAGAATGTCGCGACGAGTCCGCCTACCACTAAGTAAATCGCAATGTTAAAACTAAAGTTTTGGTTCGTGCTATAGAAAAATGTGCCGGCAAGCGCCATAAAGAGTGTGCTGGACAAGGCGATTCGTTCATTCAGCAAATTTCGTAAAACGAGTGCCGCGAATGCCGTCGGTGTCAACAAGTACAGTACAGGATTGATATCCTCTGCCAAAAACGCCATTCCGTATGTCACGACAAGTTGCAAAATCACGACAAGATAGACAAGACCGAACAAACGTACTTTACCCATCTTCGCGTATCGAAGATTTGAACGAGCGATGAATCCATACAACAGCAACGTCATTAAACCACTCAAAAGTAACGTTCCTAACAATGGTTTGAACGACTTCCGGTCAGAGATCAATCCGACAAGCTTAAGCTGACGGTATTCATCTTGCGAAATCACTTCACCACGCTTAACGATAACCTCCCCTTCAGAAATGATGACAGGTTCGACTTTATCGCTCGTTTGATTTCGTAATTGCTCCGTCTTCTCAGGGTCATACACGTAGTTCGTGACAATCAATTGATCGGTCAATGCCTTACTGACCGCTTTTAATGAAAAAGATAATGGTGTTCGGTCGATGTCGAGCCGTGCATTCTCACGCGCTTCTGCTAACTCTCCGTCCTCAGAAGAAATCCGCTGTTTCATTGCTTCTTCAATTGCCGTAATCACCGCGTCACGTGTCGTGCTTCGAACGGACGAAGAAGACGTCGCAAGCAAACGCAATTCATCATCTTTCAATAAATCAGCCGCCTCTGTATTTCGAAGCCGCTGCTTAATCCGTCCGATGTCTTCTGCCTTCGTTATACCTTTTAAGCTCGCAAAGAGTTGTTCCACCTTATCAATTTGTTGCGATGCATATTCTTTTTTGACCGTATACTGACTGTCAATCGCAGCTACGGTATTTTCTTTAATCTGTCTGGTCGCTTCACGGTCTTCGATGGTCAAAGGAGATCGGATATCTTCTTCCGCGATAGAGAAGGCTTCTGCCGCCAAAGCTTCCGGACGAACGGACACATACATCATCGTTGACACGATGATGTAAAATCCAATCGTCAGCAAGCTGATCCACAGTCCTATTTTCCGCATGTCTTAGTCCCCTTCCCCTTACTTTCATGGTTGAGTTTCAGCCGATTTCTTGGCTGTACGCATCAATGATTTTCCGGACAAGTGGATGACGAACGACATCAGCAGAACTGAAGTGTTCAAAATGAATGCCTCGAACATCACCTAACAAATTCAAGGCTTCTTGCAATCCAGAGGCTTTTCCCCGAGGCAAGTCGACTTGCGTCAAATCTCCTGTAACAATCATTTTCGAATGAAATCCGAGTCGCGTCAAAAACATTTTCATTTGTTCTTTTGTCGTATTTTGAGCTTCATCCAAGATGACGAAGGCATGTTCGAGCGTTCGTCCACGCATGTAGGCAAGTGGAGCAATTTCAATCACACCGCGCTCTAATAAGCGCGCCGTATGTTCGACACCTAACACATCATGGAGCGCATCGTATAACGGACGAAGGTAAGGATCGACTTTTTCTTTTAAGTCCCCCGGTAAGAAACCTAGACTTTCACCAGCTTCAACAGCAGGACGTGTAAGGACAAGCCGTTTCACATGCCCCTCTTTCAGGGCTTTCGCCGCCATGACGACAGCTAAATACGTTTTCCCTGTCCCGGCAGGTCCGATTCCGAACGTTAAATCGTATTTCTCAATCCCGCGTACATAACGTGCTTGACCTAGTGTTTTTGCACGTAATGGTTTTCCTTTATGATTCGTATGAACGACGGTGTCATATAATTCAAGTAATTCATCGACTCGATTTTGTCGTGCCAATTGAATTGCACTTGTTGCGTCACGCTCCGTTAAAACTGCCCCACGATTCACGAGCTGTGTGAGAACGCCGATGACTTGTGTCGCCAGTCTAATCGAGTCCTCCATTTCTGCTTGAACAACCAATTCATCACCTCGATGAACGAGCTGAACATCAAGTTCTGCCTCCATTGTTTTAAGCACCGCATCATTCGGTCCAACGAATGCTTGCGTCTGATCTGAATTCGAGAATGCGAATGGAATTCTTTCATTAAATATCACGTTATGATTGGCCTCCTAATGATGGACAACAGTATGTCATCGCCACAAATCTATTCTCTTCTACTTTAGCATTTCCTAATAATAGATGGAAAGAAAAACCCATCTTGTTGAAACACCTAAAAAGGTCAGCTCCCCTTAAAATTAGGAAGCTGACCTGTTCTTATGAATGGGGTGTTTTCGTTTTACGTTTTGAAACGGGTGGACCGAGGACTTCACTCCAGATGATGGCACGACGTGCTTCTTCTTGCGTCGTTTGCATCCCTGTTTTCTTGACCGCTTTCGTCCCGATTGCTCCTTCGGCGATTGACCCCTTGATTTCTCCGATATTCGTACTCGTTTTAGAAACCAGTTGACGATCCGTATGCCGTTGCATGTCCGTTCGACGATCTTCTAACAGCGGACGTTGCTGTTTCTTTTTTACAGCCGGCGGTGCATCATCCTTCGTCATCGCTTCCGCCTGCCCCACCATGTTCTTCACATAATCCCCAAACTCTTTTGATGGCGTCCTTGTCGGTTGGTTAGCTTTACTTTTATCTGCCGCTTTAGAAATGACAGAAATGACGCCAAATGCCACCATTAAACCGACCCAGATTAAACTTCCCATCCTACATCATCCTTTATTGTGAGTCATTCGGCGAAGACTGACCACCAATTGCCTGGCGCATCTTCGTATCTGCTGTCACGTTGAGGTAATTCGCATAATCCATCACGCTGAAGTTTCCGTCACGAAGCGCTTCCGAAATCGCAAGCGGGACTTCCGCTTCGGCTGCAACAACTTTCGCTCGCATTTCTTCGACACGTGATTTCATTTCTTGTTCGCTCGCAATCGCCATCGCACGACGCTCTTCCGCTTTCGCTTGGGCGATGTTTTTATCCGCTTCCGCTTGATCCGTTTGAAGAACAGCACCGATATTTTTCCCGATATCGATGTCCGCGATATCGATTGATAGAATTTCGAACGCCGTACCGGAATCAAGGCCTTTCGCAAGAACCGTTCGTGAAATCATTTCCGGATTTTCAAGCACTTCTTTTTGATCGTGACACGAACCGATTGTCGAAATGACACCTTCGCCGACACGGGCGATGACTGTTTCTTCACCCGCACCACCGACAAGACGGTCAATGTTAGCCCGGACTGTGATTCTTGCTTTTGCTTTTACTTCAATCCCGTTCATCGCAACACCTGCGATGAATGGTGTTTCGATGACTTTTGGATTAACTGACATCTGTACTGCTTCAAGCACGTTTCGTCCTGCCAAATCAATCGCGGCCGCACGTTCGAAACTAAGTTCGATGTTTGCACGATGCGCGGCAATCAACGCATTGACAACACGATCGACGTTACCACCGGCAAGAAAATGACTTTCAAGTTGGTTCGTATTCAAGTTTAAGCCAGCTTTGACGGCTTTAATTAACGGATTGACGATTTTAGATGGTGTGACGCGACGTAAACGCATTCCAACGAGTGTGAAAATCGAGACGCGGACGCCGGCCGCCAAAGAACTAATCCACAGTGGGATTGGAACGAGCGTAAAGAAAATTGCGAGGAAGATTAAGACTCCTCCGGATATGAGTAGGACCGTTAACAGTTCAGGTGTCATGTGATTGACTCCTCCTTCGTAGTTTGGACTCGAACGACGACGCGTCCGTGTGTCACTTCTTTGACGATAATTCGCTCACCAGAGCCGATAAAATTCCCTTCAGTCACTGCATCGATCCGATTCCCATCGATTTCAATCGTTCCAGCAGGTCGTAAAGGCGTCAAACTGATACCTTCCTTGCCATTGAGTTGAACTTTCTCTTCATGTGACAAATACCCTTTTTCCGACGATGTCGAATCCGTCAAAATCAAACCTCTCCATAACAATGACTGGTTGGATTTGATTCTTCGGTATGCCCAGTATCCTGCCGCCAGCGACAAAAATACGGATAGACCTATCGCAAGGCCGACTTGACCGACCGTCGCACCCGCCATGATCAGGCTCGCGAGGACAGCACCGATACCCACAACTCCAAAGATACCGAATCCTGTGACGAATATTTCGATCAGCAACATGACGACACCGACCAAGAAGACCGCTAAAATCATCCCTAAGCTAAAAGACATTACTCCGTTCACCCCTTTTTATCAGAATCAGACGCTTCTCCCCTTTTGAAACACATTTCTTTGTTACTCTTATTATATACGCTTTCACCCATTAAAAGGTTTCACAACTCTTTTAATTTCTAATTATTCCGATAATATGTGTCAAAAAAACAAATAAAAAAGGTATCCCGAGGGATACCTTCAAAATTGATCAATTTAATTGTTGTTTAACAAGTCGATTAATCAAAGCACCGTCCGCCTTGCCCTTAAGCTGCGGCATGACGACACCCATTACTTTCCCCATATCAGAAGGAGCAGAGGCACCCGTCTGTGCAATAGCTGCATCAACGATTTCCTGAACTTCTTCTTGAGAAAGTTGTTTTGGCATATAAGCTTCGAGCACGATAATCTCTGCTTGAATCTTCTCGACGAGGTCGTGACGATCAGCGCTTTCGAATTCTCGGAGGGAGTCGTTGCGCTGTTTCATCTCACGTGAGAGTATAGTTAGCTCTTCCTCATCAGTTAATTCTTGCTTACCGAGTTTAATCGCTTCATTTTGCAGGGACGACTTCACCATCCGAATCGTCGTCAGACGATCTTTCTCACGCGAACGCATGGCTTCCTTCATATCCGCTGTCAAACGCTCTTGAAGACTCATGAGGATACACCCTCTCTAACGTTAGAACTTCTTACGCTTACGCGCAGCCTCCGATTTAAGCTTACGTTTTACACTTGGCTTTTCGTAGTGTTTACGTTTACGAACTTCAGCAAGCGTACCATCTTTTGAAACACCACGTTTGAAGCGACGAAGTGCGTCTTCAAGTGATTCATTTTTACGTACACGAGTTTCCACTAGTTTTCCCTCCCTCCGATATTACCGACTAAAGGAAACGTGTCAGACACGTCATATAACATTATAGTAGGAATGTACAGAATGGTCAATAGTTGATTGACATGTTCTCATTACATCCTTGATATGTTCCTTTTTGTTCCTTTCTATAGTCTCATGTCGTCCCATTATTTACAACAGATTCATCTGTTTTACCTAAAAAAACGCGGCACTTTTTGTAAGCGCTTTCTTAAGATCATTAAAATGTTTTGTCAAAACAGTGAATGATGTGTCAAAATATAAACAGTTATCTGAAAAAGGAGTTGGTATTATTTATGAAAGAAGCAAAACGAGTCATCTGGGGTCTTCTCATCGGTATCGCCTTAGGACTTGTCCTAGCCGCTCTACCTGACAAGACGATTTACGAAAAATTAAATATGTATGCCTTACAACCAATCGGGACGATTTTCTTGAACCTGATTAAAATGCTTGTTGTACCGATCGTCTTCTTCTCCATTTCCCTCGGTGTCATGGGTCTCGGGAACCCAAAAGAATTGGGTCGTGTCGGCGGAAAAGCCATCGGGTTTTTCTTATCGACGACAGCAGTTGCGATCATCATCGCACTTGGTCTTGCCTTATTAATCAAACCGGGCGAACGTGGTACTTTCCAGACTGAAGGGCTCTCAAAGGCAACCGGTGAGATTCCTGATACAAGTATCATCAATACGATCGTCGGGATGTTCCCGACAAACCCGATCACGGCGATGGCGGAAGGTAACATGCTCCAAATCATCGTCTTCAGTGTGTTCGTCGGGTTCGGAATTACGTTCTTAGGTAAGAAAGCAGCAACGCTTCGTTCGTTCATCGAACAAGGCAATGACTTGATGACGTACTTAATCACACTCGTCATGAAAATGGCGCCGCTCGGAGCTTTCGCCTTGATCGCTTCAGCCGTTGGTTCATTAGGTCTTAAATCATTAGAAGCAATGTTCGCGTATATGTCGATCGTCGTCTTATCATTAATCGTCCATTCATTATTCACATATGGTTCTGCCGTCTCTTTGATCGGAAAAATGAATCCGATCTTCTTCTTCAAGAAGTTTGCACCCGTCATGATGTTCGCCTTCTCGACATCTTCGTCGAACGCAACACTTCCGGTCGCGATGCAAACGGCGCAACGTGAACTTAAAGTACCACGGTCTGTCTCAAGTTTCGTTCAACCGCTTGGTGCGACAATCAACATGGACGGAACAGCAATCATGCAAGGGGTCGCGACCGTCTTCATCGCGCAAGTCTATAATGTCGATTTAACACCAGGACAACTCGCGACGGTCGTCTTGACTGCCGTCCTCGCGTCGGTCGGAACAGCTGGTGTGCCTGGAGTCGGCCTCGTCATGCTGACGATGGTCCTCCAGTCGGTCAACCTTCCCGTCGAAGGAATCGCCTTAATCATCGGGGTCGATCGTCTACTCGACATGATGCGGACTGCCGTCAACGTCACTGGTGACGCTGCTTGTGCCGTCATCGTAGCGAAATCGGAAGAAGGTAACTTAAAAGATAAGGAAGTCGAAGACGAGCGCTACGCGTAAGTTTTCCGCTTGATGAAAAAAGGTCGTCCCTACCGTGAATCACTCATGGTAGGGACGACCTTTTTGTATCTTGTTATTTTTTTAGAACAAATGAACTGAGTGGATCCACCGTGATGCTGCCTGAAACATTTCGAAGTGTTTTCGTCCCTGCTGTTTTACCATCGACGATCAACTTCCACTTTCCTTTCGGAAGCGTCAGCTTGACCGCAGCGCGTTTTGCGTTATGGACAACGAACAACTCTGCTTTTTGATGTGGTGCATCTTCTGAAAGTTGATACGCGACGACTTGCTCCATCGTATCGACAAACGTCAAATACCGTCTGATGTCTTTCGCTGATCCGAGGTGAAGTGCCGGATTTGCTTTCCGGACTTCAATCAAGCCCTTCATGTAATCGACGTCTTGTTGACGATCCATCTTCCGTTTCCAGTCGAGCTGGTTGACGGAGTCCGGTGATTTATACGAATTATGGTCGCCGCCCTTCGTCCGCATGAAATCCTGACCGGCATGAATGAACGTCGTCCCTTGTGACGTCAACAGGATGCTTGACGCCAGGCGGTGCATTTTCGTTTTCGTCGCATCCGTATCGTTCGGGTTCGTTAAGTTCAACTTATCCCATAACGTATGGTTGTCGTGTGCTTCCACATACGTGATGGTTTGATTCGGCTCTGCTGCAAATCCTGTGATGTCTTGGTTATACGCAATCTCACCGACGATTCCGCGTTTAATGCGTGTTTCAAGACCTGTTTTCCCGTTAATGAATCCTGCATCCGTATCTTCAAAGACACTTCCTTTAAGCGCATCACGCAAGTTATCGTTGAAGTGGGCGACGCCCGGCATTTGTTTTGCATTTGTCTGATTCGCTTTTTCTGTTTCAGGAAGTGGTGTGTTCAAGCTCCACCCTTCGCCAAAAACAAGGATTGATGGATCGATTTTAGTTGTCGTCTTTTTGACGGCATTCATCGTCTTGACGTCATGGATCCCCATCAAATCAAACCGGAAACCGTCCCAGTGGTACTCTTTTGCCCAGTATCCGACGGAGTCGACGATCAACTTATGCATCATCTGGCGTTCTGACGCTGTATCATTCCCGACACCCGTCCCGTTCGCTAAATCGCCACCCGCTGTGTAACGGTAATAGTAACCCGGGACGATTTTATCGAGGTTCGATGCTTTGGCGTCGAACATATGGTTGTAGACGACATCCATGACGGCACGTAGCCCATTGTCATGAAGACCTTGAATCATCTGTTTCATCTCTGTGATTCTGACTTTCGGGTCATATGGATTCGTCGCATATGAACCTTCTGGTGTATTGTAGTTTTTCGGGTCATATCCCCAGTTGTATGATTTTAGCGGATTCGTCTCATCGACGGAAGCCGTATTGAAGTCGTAGACTGGGATGAACTGAACATGTGTGATGCCAAGTTCTTTGAGATGATCAAGTCCTGTTCTCGTCTTCGTTTTCTGGCCATCTTTCATTAAACGTGTTCCACGTTCAACTACTCCGAGGTACTTCCCTTTTTGCTTAATTCCTGAATCATATCCTGAGCCGGTCACATCAAACATCGACAAATCACGGACGTGGGTTTCATAGATGATGGCATCTGTCGCTTGTTTAAGCGGCATCTTTGATTTCGTCCAGCGTTTCGGATCCGTCTCCTTTAAATCAACGACAACACCTTGATCCCCATTGACAGCAACAGCTGTCGCATATGGATCGACGGCACGCGTCGTATCTTTTGCATGTTTCACTTCATATGTGTAGCCTGTCCCGTCGAGGTCACCTTTTACAGTGACGGTAAAGACGCCACGATCACCACGTTTCATCTCGATTTCTTGTGTGATGTCTTTTGTTGTTGCTGCTGCTTGTTTTGGTAACTTGTATAACTCGAGTTCGACCGTTTGAGCGGTTGGTGCCCACAAACGGAACGTCGTTTTTGATTTTTTATACGTCACACCTAACTTGCCATCATAGGCATATTTTTGATCAAAGGCATCAGAACGTAAGACCTGTCCTGCTTCAAGCACACCTTCACCGAATACCGGGTGTGTCACAGTCACGACTTTCGCTAAATCAATGTCGGTCGAGACAGCGACTTCAAATGTTTTCGCGTCAAGTTGTGTGACGACCGGATTGACGAGTCCCGTGAACGAAAATTGTCCGATATCGTCTGCTGAGACAGGCGCGTTCGTTTTGAGCGTCAGCTTCTTAAAGTCATCTGCGAGGAAACTCGTAATCTTAGGTGTCCGGTCAATTTCCGGTTTTCCGTAGTAGATTGTTTGATCCCCTTCGATTAACCAGATGTCTTTTGCTCCGGCATAGAAGAAACGATCCGCCCCGTCTTTTTCAGACCAGCCTTCGATATGCGGAATGATCCCGACGAGTCGTTGTTTTGTTGTGTTCGCAAGCGAGACTGTCGCGATGGCACCAAACTCATCCTGTTGATTAAATTCGAATCGTTGTCCATCCGCCTCATTCGGCCATGCCCAAACGCCGTATTTTTCATAATCGTTGTCATAACGGTAATAATGGACGTTTGTTTTGATTGATTCGACGTCAGCCCCGCCTGTCGGATTGACCGGTGAGACGTCTTTACTTCCAGACGCAATCCACACTTCCGCGACACCATCTTTAATCATGTCTTTCGTGATGAAACGGTCATTTTCAGAACCGGAATCTTTATTCCAGTTATCATCACGGACAATAAAGCCGATTTTTTCAGGTTGGTCGACTGGGAATTCATAAGCGGCAATCTTTCCGTACGCATCTTCTCCGTTAAAGGCGTGCGCCTTGTTCGGGAAGTAATCCGGTCCGTTCGCCCAGAGCCAGAGATTCCAATCTTTTTCTGACGTTTTATCTTCTTTGTAGTGAATGATGACGAGCGTCGATTTGCCTTTTTCGAGCGCTAATCCGTTCACTGGAAGTAAACTGAAAATTAGTGCAAACGTTAGCACAACTGCCCAGACTGATTTCCATCGATTCATGTTCCATCCTCCTTGAATGTATGTAATCGTTTTCATTTCCATTTTCCACACGAATTCTCATACTGTCAAAGTAAATTTTAGTTAACTAAAGAAAATAAGCCTTTCGGACCAGAACAAAAAAGGGCTGACTCATAAGTCAGTCCAAAATCAATCCTATATCGATCAAATGCTTATGAAACTTAAAAAGCCTGCATGGGTAGGCTGTTCTGTCACACTTCCCTGTCTCGACTCGTCTTCAAAGCGGCAACCTTACGCGCCGCTTCGCTTCGCTGCAGGGTCGCGTAAAGTTGCTTTTCGCCTTGGAAGCGATTCAAGACGGAAGACGCTTTTAATTCTCGCCACTTTGTCTACAAAGTGAAGAAAACGCCAACTCCACAGTCTGTGTTATCCCTTCATCAATGCTTCGAGTGCTTGTTTCGTTTCCCGCATCGACGCATCCGAGGCGAAGAAATACCAAATGCCGTCACTTGCGATATACCCTTCGCCGTCGATTTTCAAGGATTGTAAGTGTTTGAAACCGGTTTGATTCTCTTGTGCCAGTTGGGTCGCTTCAGAAAACGTAATGTTCGTACTGAAATTATCCTCTAAGACCTGACTGAGTTGTTCGAGCTTCGTTAAAATGTTCGGACCTGCAAGTTTCATTCCGACAGACTCAAGAACTTGCCGTTGCCGGATTTGCCGTCCCATATCCCCGAGCGGATCCTGTTTCCGCATCCGGGCGTAACCACTCGCTTCGAGACCGTCCAGTTCAATCTGTCCTTTCTTGTACTCTTTTTGAAGCCGACGGTCGTTCCAACTAAAGGCAGACGGATTATCAACCGTCACACCATCAACGGCGTCAACGAGTTCAATCAGTCCATCCATGTTGATTTTAGCGTAATACGGAATCTCGACGTCAAACGTCTTTTCGACCGTCTGAAGCGTCTCTTCGACACCGCCATAGGCATACGTATGATTAATTTTTGTCGTCTGTCCATCTGCTAACGTGACTTGCATATCGCGCGGAATCGAAAGTGAACTCGCTTGTTTTGTTTTCGGATTAAACGATAACAACATGATTGCATCGGCCCGACCCGGATCATTTTTCCGTTCATCGACACCAATCAACAAAACATGGACAGGTTGCATGACTTCAAGTGGTAATTTTTGCTCACCTTTTAGTGGAGTAATCAATGCATCAGCAGTTTGTTGGAGCTTTAAAAATGCGTATCCGGTCGTCGCACTCGCAATCAAGACGACTAGTAACAAAAGCACACTCGCGACTCGCAAGAACGGATTCGGTCGCTTTTTCTTCATCCGTGATTCCATCATTAACCTCCTCACAGTTTCTGTTGATACGTCTTCATCAGACCGGTGATATTCGAGTTATGCAAGAAGAGTACACCGTCGACTTGTTGTTGTTTTGCGAATTCTGACACATCAAATGTTGCATTGACATACCGGATATCAACGACTTCGAGATTCGCACTTCGGGCGAGAAACGGCAGGACAGGATTCGCAAAGGAATCCTTCAGGACAAGCAGTTTTGGTCCCTTTACGTCCGACCGCATCGACATGATGCCATGGTTGCCCCGTAAAAAGACTTCATACCGGTCGGCATAATCACCTGCTTCCTTGATATAGCTTTCATCGATGACCGGTTGCTGGCACGTGTTGTCGTAGCACACATCAATCCCGTCGAACTGGCTTCCATCGTAATAGGCAAGTGTATCGCCGGTCGTTGCATAGGCGAGGGTCGTTTTCCGGGCAAGTGATCCATAATATTCGTGCCCGGATACTTTCCGGGCGTTTGACGCGACCGGTACTTCTTTAATCGATACCTTGTCCGCTTGCAACTGACGAACGATTTGCTGATAGGCAAAATAAGCTCCGTCAATGTTCCAGTGATGATCCGTTTTAAAATAATCGGACAGCTTCAACTGGTCGAGCGAAATGTTCGTCATCCCTGCCTGATCAAACCCTTCTACCATCTTTTTGTACCGGACTGTCGCGTTCGACGCGACATAGTCGGGTAAAATCCCGTTCTTCTCAGCGACGACCGTCTTTGAAGGAGCTAGTGCCATGTAGACAGGTCGATCAACGGCTTGAACAAATTTCTTAAAACCGTCCGGAATCGGTGTCACCTGTGCCTGACTCGACTCAATCATGTAGTCATTCGGGGCCGTATAAATGCCATTTCGAAACGGTTGGCGTAAGACGTTTTTTGACAAGCGGGCTTGTGTTTCGACGAGTGTCCCACGAAGCAACAATTGATCGGTAAAATACTTTTCGAGTTCTCCCATGTATGCCCCACTGACGACTGTTGCTGTCGTTGGTGGCGTCAATTTTGCGAGCGAACGATTTTCAAGTTGTGACATGATACGGTCCTGTTTCAAGACCGTCCCAAGACCAACCATCGTCAGGATGACCATGAAACTGACTGCCGTCGCCGCCATCATCCGTCGTTCGAACGAGTACTTCTTTCGTGGCCTCTGGTCTTTGTCTGGTCTGAGTGGCGCATGTGCCATGCTGATTCCTCCTTACTTAAAAACGGAAATAAATGAACGGATTGAAGGTACTCGCGACGAGGGCAGATGTCGCAAGAAACAGTAACAACATCGCATAGCCATACTGAATCGTCTGGCCGACTTTCCCGAGCCGTTCGACGATCCACTGACCCAGTATTTTTGGTAGCGGTGTCGCAGCAAACGCGGCAAGCAGTAAGATGACGCCATTTTGGACGAGCTGGTAACTGGCACGTTCATCCCACACTTCTGTCGGGATAAACATCGCACGCAAGTACTCGAGTGCGTCCGGAAATGTCGTTGCACGGAAAAAGACCCAGCCGACTAACACAAGAATGAGTGTCCAAATCGTCGAAATGACGGGGACACGGCGTAATAATTTCCCGAGAAATGCTTTCTCGAGCATAATCCATATCCCGTAGTACGCACCCCAGGCGACGAACGTCCAACTTGCACCATGCCAGAGGCCCGTCAGCATCCAGACGACTGCAAGATTTCGATACTGTTTGAGCGGTGAGACACGATTGCCGCCAAGCGGGATATAGACGTAATCACGGAACCATGAGCCGAGTGAGATATGCCAACGTCGCCAAAACTCCGAGACGGACTTCGCGATGTAGGGATAGTTGAAGTTTTCCAAAAAATGAAATCCGAACATCAGTCCGAGTCCAATCGCCATGTCGCTATATCCCGAAAAATCAAAGTAAATTTGTAGCGCATAGGCGATGATGCCGATCCATGCCAGACCCATCGACAAATCATTCATCTTGAAGACGGCATCTGCCACTTGCCCGCAGCCATTCGCTAAAATCAATTTTTTCGACAACCCGATAATAAAGCGGCGGACACCAAGTGCGAAATCAGGTAAGGTCTCTTGCCGATCGTTGATTTCATTTGCGACCGTCTCGTAGCGGACGATTGGCCCGGCAATCAATTGCGGAAATAACGCGATATACAAAGCTAAATCAAGCGGGTTTTTTTGGACTTTCCCCGCTTCCCGGTAGACATCGATGACGTAACTCATCGCCTGAAACGTAAAGAAGGAAATCCCGATCGGTAACACGACTTCCGGAACAAACAGTTCCACCTGAAACGTTTGATTCAAAGACGCCATGAAAAAGCCACTGTACTTGAACCACCCGAGTAAAGCGAGGTTCGTGATGACCATACTCGCCATGACAGGTTTGATGCCGACACGGTGCCGGTACGTATCGACCATCAGGGCAAAAAAATAGTTGATCAGGATACTCGCGAGCATCAGTAAAACGAACTTCGGTTCTCCCCAAGCGTAAAAGAAAAGGCTCGCTACAAGGAGCCAGCCGTTACGAAAAAATCGTGGCACTAGATGATAGACAAGCAGGACGACCGGTAAAAACACAAATAAGAAAATCGTCGAACTAAACAGCATAGTGAGGATCCTCCTGTTTCAGTTGAATACGTTCAGCGATCTTCAACTCGGTCAGTTGGATCCGGACGTCACCTGCTACGAGAAACTTAAAGGCAATTTTAAAATACTGTGCCCCTTTCATCCGCTCCAGTTGAATCTGAAGATCAGTTGCTCCGTCGAGCATGACGAACTCCGACTCCGACCCCATGCGTTTTTTATTTCCGTATTGCATCTTAAAGAGTTGGACTTGACAAGGAACATCGGTTTCAAAACGACACGTCACATGAATGACGTCCGCCTGTCCGAAAGCGGCATCTTGGCGGTACAGCTTTGACGGCGGATACTGGAAACCTTGATCAAACAATTGGATATACAATTTATCCGCATCCGTCGCCGCCTGGAAATCGAACAACACACCAACCGCTTCGTCTTCTAACAGAATCTTTTCTTGACTTCCCTGCGGAAAAAAATGATAACTTGCTAAATGAAACGTACGTGCTGTTCTCATACCGGGACCTCGCTCATGATCGCGTCAACGATACGTTCCGCCGCATGACCGTCACCGTAAGGATTCGCGGCCTGTGCCATCCCCTGATACATTTCTTCATCCGTCAATAAGCGATGACTCATCTCAAAAATACGTTCCGGATTTGTCCCGACAAGTTTTAATGTCCCGGCTGCAACACCTTCCGGCCGTTCTGTCGTCTCCCGCAGAACAAGTACTGGTACACCGAGCGATGGCGCTTCTTCTTGGATACCGCCGGAGTCTGTCAAAATAAACGTTGCCCGGGCCGCTAAGTTATGAAAATCAAACACATCGAGTGGGTCAATCAAGTGAATGCGCGGATGGTGTTTCAATTGCTCCGCCGCTTCGAGCACGATTGGGTTCGGATGGACGGGGTAGACGATTTCAATATCTGCATGCGTCTCTGCCAACCGTTCGATGGCATCAAAGATGTGCGACAGCTGGAGGTGATTTTCGCGCCGGTGGACGGTCAGTAAAATTAACTTGCGTCCGCTCGCCTCTAAGTCCGTTAAGACTGGGTGCGTATAGTCGGACGAGACGGTTGTCTTGAGCGCATCGATGACGGTGTTCCCGGTCACGATGATCGGTGTCTGTTTATGCTCGCGTCGGAGATTTTCCGCTGCTTGATCTGTCGGTGCAAAATGAAAATCAGCCAGCACACCTGTCAATTGACGATTCATCTCTTCCGGGAATGGTGCATATTTTTGGTAGGTCCGTAATCCCGCCTCGACATGTCCGACCGGAATTTGTTGGTAAAAAGCAGCGAGCGAAGCAGCGAACGTCGTTGTCGTATCCCCATGGACTAACACGAGATCGGGTTGCTCCTTTTCGAGGACACGACGCATCGCATTCAAAATCCGTGCCGTCATTTCTTCGAGTGTTTGCCGTGGACGCATCAAATCTAAATCGTGATCGGGAACAATCTGGAACAACTCCAAGACTTGATCAAGCATCTCACGATGTTGCGCCGTGACGACGACGATCGGCTCGACACCTTCGCGCGCCTCAAGTGCTTTGACGACGGGCGCCATTTTAATCGCTTCCGGTCTCGTTCCAAATACAAGCATGACTTTTTTCATCCATTCCATCCCCTATTCCTTATTCATGATGACAATTCAATCGTCTCGCCACGGACGGACCGTTCGATTTCATCACTTCGTCCTGTCCGTTTTTTTGCCACGTAATGGGCAACTTGCTTTTTCGATAACTGTTTATGCCAGTAGAGATACTTGTTGTACTCCGCCATCGTCTCTGCGGTTGGTCCGAACATCCGGACTTCGCCGTATTCGAGCCATAAGACTTTTGAACAAAAACTTTTGACCTGACTGAGCGAATGACTGATGAAGAAAATCGTTTTCCCTTGATCACGAAACTCGCGCATCTTATCCAAGCATTTTTCCGTAAACGTCTGATCGCCGACCGATAAGGCTTCGTCGATAATCAAGATATCTGGATTGATGTTGATGGAAATCGCAAACCCTAAGCGGGCCCGCATCCCGCTCGAATACGTTTTGACCGGCTGGTCGATGAATTCCCCGATGTCGGCGAATTCTAAAATGTCTGGAGTGATCATTCGGATTTGTTTTTTGTTCAGTCCCATCATCAGCCCCTTGAGCTCGATATTGTCGCGCCCCGTCAACTGATTGTTCAATCCGCTCGAGATGGCAATTAAGGCTGACTTACCACGCAACGTCACCTGCCCGTACGTCGGAGGCGTGACGTTCGCAAGGAGATGTGACAACGTCGATTTCCCGCTTCCGTTGATGCCGACGACACCAACGATTTCACCTTGTTCGACTGAAAACGATACATTCTTTAAGGCATAGAACGGCTTTCCGCTCATCTTGCCAAATAAAACCTCTTTTAACTTATCAATCGGACGCGAATACAAGACGTATCGCTTCGAGACATTTTCAAACACGACATGACTCATCTTCGTTCCTCCTACACATAATCAATGAAATAACGACGGAATCGGATATGGACGGTTGCACCTGTCATTAAAATCACTGCGGTAATGCTCCAAAAATAACAGCCGTACCAAAGATGCTCCATCAAATACCCCGTTCCGATTAAGGCTGAACGATACCCTTCGATCAAATAGACGAGTGGATTGATCATCAACAACGTCTTAAAGATGGAATGATCGGGTGGGACCCACATGATTGGCGTCAAATACATCAACATCCGCATGCCTGATGTGACCATGTTTTGGACATCCCGGACCATCGTCGCGAGCGCCGACAACAGGAGCGAGACCGCATATAAGAAAATGATTCCTGCCGGTATGATGTACAACAGTTCGAACGTATGCCATCCCGGAAAATAACTAAAGGCAACTCCAAGAATGATTGTCAGGAGGACCATCGCAATGTGCCGATAAAATTGTGCCAAAATGACATAGGCCGGAATCGTACTCAACGGGAAATGCATCTTTGAGACGAGCGCGACCCGTCCATAGATGGAACGGGACCCACTCGGAATCGTACTTCCGATAAAGAACCAGGCAATCAATCCACTGACTAACCATAATACAAACGGAATCCCGTCAACCGGGTGTCCACCTCGAATGCCAAAACCGAAGACGACCCAGTAGACACCGATTTGCAACAGCGGCGTCATGATTTCCCAAAACCACCCGAGGTATTGCATGCTGTATTGGCTTTTTGTCTCATAGAGTGAAAGGCGTACGATCAGGTAAAGATGATCTTTCAACTCATTGAGGACGGTACGGACGCTGTTCATATCGCTTCAGCGTCTACTTTCATCGTGTTATGTGTATGCAAGTTACCAAAGTTGAGGACCATGATATCTTCAAGCTCTCCGACGACGCCTTTCGTATCGAATAAGACCGGTGTCCGCATTTGGTTTTTCAGACGACGTGAATCAAATGCCTTGAATTCATCGTGATCGACAAGGACCAGGGCAAGATCGGCTCCTTGGATTGCTTCAATCTCGTCGACTAATGTAAACCGTGACGAAATCGAGCGTTCGACGTGCGGATCACAGACTGCGACATCGAGTCCACGATCTAGTAATTGTTCGATGACTTCGACTGCCGGACTTTCCCGCATATCATCAACGTTTCCTTTATACGTGACACCGAAGACAGCAATTTTCGGACGGACACGGTTGGCGACGAGGCGTTCTGCTTGATCCGCAACGAAACGGGGCATGTTGACATTCGTATCACGCGCCGTATGGATGATTCGTGCAAGCGACGGCGCCTTCGCGACGATGAAGTACGGATCGACGGCAAGACAATGTCCTCCGACACCCGGTCCCGGATGATGCAAGTTAACGCGTGGGTGCATGTTTGCCATCTCAATGACATCGAGGACGTTAATTTTAAGTTGGTGACACACTTGTGTTAATTCGTTCGCAAGGGCGATGTTGACGTCACGGAATGTATTTTCCATCAACTTTGACATCTCTGCCGTCTTCGCATCCGTCTGGACGATTTCTCCCTGGACGAAAGTCCGGTAGACAGCGGCCCCGGCCTTGGCACACGCTTCCGTCAGTCCCCCAACAATCCGGTTGTTATGAATCAATTCATGAAGAATTTGTCCCGGTAAAACCCGTTCCGGACAATGGACGACGAACACGTCTTCGCCAATCTTAAAGCCCGCTTCTTCAATCAATGGTCGTACATGGTCATCCATCGTCCGTGGTGCGATTGTTGATTCGACGATGACGACGTTCCCTTTTTCTAAGTGTGGCAGCAGATTGCGTACTGCTGAAATGACATATTTCAAGTCACATGATTTGTACGTATCGTCAAGGTTCGGCGTCGGAACGGCAACCAGAAAGACATCAGCTTGTTCCGGCGTTAATGTCGCACGGAACGTACCGTTCGCGACGACTCGTTTGATGACGTCTTCTAAGCCTGGTTCTTCAATATGGATATCTCCTGCATTCAACATTTGAACGATTCGCGGGTCGATATCGACACCGACTACTTCTGTGCCGTGATCTGCGAACATCGCAGAAGAAGGTAATCCAATATATCCAAGTCCGATTGTACAAAGTTTCATTTTGTCATTCCTCCATCTAGTGTGTAGTTCACGCCAAACCTTGCATCGAACATGACGTGGCTGTACCTAGACCATACCGACAATTCCTAGTGTTTCCAATGGTTCTAACCATCTCTTAAACCATTCTTCACAGACCTTACATTCGCCGTATTTTCTGTACTTTACGTAAAGGTTGTAAAGAATCGACGAACACGTTGACGAACCTTGTATGATACCGACCATATCCACATCAAACGTTCTTCATTTGTGTGGTTTCACTTGGTATTAGCTGTAACTTTAATTGACTTCAGGTGCTGTTCCCGCTGAAACAGCCGCATATACCGCTAAGAGATGTTGTTTTTCCTCGTCCCAGTTGTACCGTCTTCTCGCCTCTTCCGCTCGGCTTTTCATCTGATTGCGTAACGAATCATCCGCTATCAAGCGATTGACGGCTTGCGCAATCGACTCCGGCGACTCGACATCGACAATCAAACCGACCTGTTCCGTTTCGACGACCCGGCGAATTTCTGGTAAGTCTGCCGCGACGACCGGGACAAGTGCTGCCATATATTCGAATAATTTATTCGATGAGGCTGAATAATGGTTAAAGCAGACGTTTTGTAAGACTTGGAACCCAATCGTCGCTGCCGCTGTATAACTCGGCAACTGATTTAGTGGTACTTTATCGATGAAATAAATCCGCTCACGCGCTGAAGATTCCGCGGCTAAGCGTTGCAAATGTGTTTTGATTTTACCATCGCCAACAAATAATAAAGTTCCGTTCGTCACGGATGGCATCGCCTCAATCAATCGTTCCAGTCCGCGCCCTTCTTGAATCCCGCCTTGATAAAGCAAAATCGGTTCCGCACGGTCGAGACCGAGTTCTGTGTGCAGCGAACGTGCCGCCGGGATCGTTTCCTGATAAAACGGATAATTATGAAGAACCGTCGGCCGGCTTCCGTACAGTTGCTGGTGATAATCCGCTCTTGTATCATTTTCGACCATCGTCCAATCAACGAAACGCAACAGGATACGCTCAAGGATTCCTTGTCCCTTTCCGTATCCTGTCCGGTCGGTTTGCACTTCGTGTGAATCATAGACGACTTTTGCCTGACGTTTTGCTAAAATCGCTTGCGGTAACGTATTTAAATCATTGGCGTGCATGACATCGTATTGACGCTGTCTTGCGGCGCGCGTCATCCGGATGATGCCAAAGCTGTTATAAAGCGCATAGCGTAAAAAGCGGCTTTTTTGTAACAGATAGAGCATGAGCAAGACGGGAATCAACCACGGAATCAGTACCAACACTCCGATAGCCGCGACTAGCGTAACCGGTGACCGTTTCCGAAAACGCGACAGCACACCGGCAAGTGGTGGTGTGCGATCAATCCGAAGAATGCGGAAACCTGCTGGATGCTGCTCGATTTTCGGTAACGTTCCGTCATTTAAACAGTACAAGTCGACCTGATACGCAGCATCAGCAAGGGCGGTACATTCCCTTAACACACGGGCATCGTTCGTAAAAGTGTTCCAAACAAACATTCCGACACGTTTCATCCCTTCACCTCCACTGTCTGTTGACAAGTTTGACGAATCGCTTCAAACAGTCGCTCTTCATTTTGTTCCCAGTCAAAATGTGTTTGGACGTAGGAGACGCCAGAGCGTCCCATCAATGCCCGTTCTTCCGGATTGTTTGCGAGATGACGAATCTGCCGGACGATCTCGTCCCGGCTGCGGTCACGCGATACGACACCAGCACCCGATGCTTCAATCACTTTTGCGGCATGTCCGGAAACAGCGCCGACGATGGCACATCCCATCGCCATATAATCGATGATTTTCCCTGGTGTGACCGTGTCAAATGCCGTGCTCTCGACAAGCGTCGCAAAGGCGATGTCACTTTTAGCGAGCTGTTTCAATGCGTCCCAACGCGGCATCGCGTTCATGAAGTGGATGTTCGTCAGTTTCCGCTCCGCAATCAACTTCTCGAATTTTTCCTTATGGTATCCGTAACCAACGACATGGAATTCAATGTTTCTGTCGACCATCAACCGTTCCGCCACATCAAGTAATAAAAAGACATCTTGCGCCAGTCCGATGTTTCCCGTGTAGACAACGCGGACCTGTTCCGAGACATGACGCCGTTTAATCAACCACTCATTTTCTTCAATCGAATTCGGAATGTAGTGAATACGCGATGCGTCAATCCCCTTCTGTTCGATATAGGACCGAAACCCTTCGCTGTTGATGACGATTTGATCCGCTTGATGATACATCCATTTTTCAAGCCAGTACAATGGTCTCAATAACAGGCGTGATTTCGTGATGCCGACACCGACGAGTGATTCCGGCCATAAATCACGGACATCTAAAATCAGCGGTGCCTGTTTGACATGTTTCGCGACGACACCGACCAGTCCCATAAAAATCGAAGGTGTTGTCGCATAGATATATTCGTACTGTTTTGGATCTTGCCGCACTTCTTTGATCGCTAAGAAAAACTGTTCGATGAAGAGGTGGAGTCGTTTCCACAAATTAGTCGTCGCCCGGACATCGCGTGGTTGAATCCGTGTGATGTGCGCGGCGTCAAGCGTCGGTTCGTCCCAAAACATCGCATCCGTATAGAGTTCCGCCGTCGGATAAAGCGGCTCCGACGTCAAGACATGGACGTCACTGCCCCGTTGTTCCATCCGTTTAAAAATATTTTTCATCCGATTCGCAGCACTTCCGATTTCCGGATAGAAGTTTTGACAAATCATCAACACGTTCATCGACGCCTTGCCTGTCTTCGTGATAGTTTTCGTCTGAGCTTCCAGTAACGGACGATGACTTTTCCTAATTTTGAATTTGCGAGTGACCGGTATTTTGATTTCCATGCTTCATTCGCCTCCAGCACTTCCATGTTCGAAACGAGTGCCTCCTCGTAACGTTTGAGCACTAACGTATATTGGTGCGCAAGTTGTTCCAGCTGTTGATTCATCTCGCTTACTTGGTGTTCCAGTTTCACCTGTTCATTCGATTGTTCCACCATCCGCAATTCAATTTCCGCTACGTGTTGCACTTTTTGTTCCAGCCGCTTGTTGACTTGTTTTAGACGGATGACTTCCGCTAGGTGCATCCGCTCGACAGTCTCAAACGAATTTTCGAGCCAGTCGACTTCTTCTGCAGACAACATCCGGGCCGGTTGTACATCTTCTTGAACGACAAGCGTCACGCCAAGCCACTTATCGAACCGTTCGATTTTTTCAATCGTGCCATAAGGTGTTACTTGTTCGACAAGTCGTTTCAAATAATAGGTCCGCTTATGATCGGCATAATCATTAACGCCGAACGGAACGGTCACGACAAGACGTCCACCTGGTTTGACGAGTGTATATGCCTGCTGAATCACCCGTTCCGGTTCACCGATGTGCTCGAGTACTTCCGTCATCAAAACCGTATCGAATTGCCGGTTTGCTGAAAAAGACATGATGTTCGCTTCACTGAACATGACGACGGATTGGACAGATGCCGCTTCTTCTTTTAACGCAGACGTTGCTTCAGCGATTGCTTCCGGAGAGACGTCGATTCCTGTGACACGTTTCCCTTCGCGTCCGAGTAAAATCGGGACGAGTCCCCCTGAGCACCCGACATCAAGGATGTCTTCTCCCTTCGCCTCACGTACTATCCAGTGGATGCGCGCCCGGACCTTTTTTCCGAACGCGACCCCTAACTGGTCATAATAGGCGGCGCGGACTTGATCCTTTGGTCGTTTCATTCCTGCTGTGCTCGTCATGCCGTGACCTCCTCTAATAACAATTCTTGAATCGCATCCGTCTTACCCGCATCCGCTAATTCAACAAACTGTCGGACTAACGGTGCCGTTAGTTGAATCGGTTCGTAAAACCCGACAATCGTCCGTAATAAGGCAACACTTGGTCCAAAGTCCTTATCGCTGCATTGGCGCAGCTTGACCAAATACCAGTGTTCGAAGAAATGCTCAAAACGTTTCGTCTTGTATTGGTCGAGCACACCATATTTTGCAAACTTCTCTGCTCGTGCCCGTTCACGGAGGACACTGCGCTCAAAGAAGCGGACCGTCAACGAGTTAACCGTCGAGCCGGCGACTGCCGCGTAATAATAATGCACGACGCGGTTCACAAGCAGAACACGCTCCGCCCGTAACATCATCTCTTGGAAAAATAACGAGTCTTGACCGACGGCTCCGACGACCTGTTCCAGCTGATGTTTGACGAGGAAATCGCGCTTGACGACCAATGCTTGAATGCTTTGCACGGCAAAACGATGTTCAAGCAGATAGGCACGGGGGTCTTCACAAACGGTTCGTCCCTTTTTCCGAATCGTCGGCAAGGCGATGATGCTCGTCTTCTCCGCTAACTTTTTCATATGACCGACTGCAAAATCGAGCGTCGGATTTTGATCAAGCTCATCTAACAACTCCGCATAACGGTCACTGAGCACTTCATTGTCCGGATCTAAAAAGGCCACCCGGTCGGCACGCGCCAGTTCGACACCTTTGTTACGAGGACGTGATGCACTTCCGCTCCCGCCTGTTTCAAAGAAGTAAGTCGTCACGTTCCCGTGTCGCCGTCCAATTCGTTCGACGGCTTGAATCGTCCCGAAATCCGTCGACCCGTCGTCGACAAGCACGATTTCCGTTTCGTCAAAACGATTCATCCGCTTCAAGCTCGCAAAACACTTATACATCAAATGAGGGCCGTTGTTATAAATCGGCACGACGACTGACAAGACCGGCGCAAGGAGCGGCTTCGTTTGATACTGTTCATTCCACTCGAAGCGATCCAGCATGAGCGTCCGTCCGGATAACGTTCCGCTGACAAACTGTTCAAACGGGACATGCTCCCGCCAGACCATCGCTCCGGTATCTGCGCCTGACGTCTCAAAGACTTCATAAGCGGCTTGTCCGCTGAGCGATTTCCGGACGATATCGGCATCGGCAAACTTAAAGCCGTTGCGTAAATCTTCGAGGTAATATTCCCCGTACGACTCGCCGCCGTCGAGCAGGGCAACAAGATCGGCTTTTCCATATTCCCTTTCCGTCAACTCGGACAGGTGACAAATAGCATCCGCTTCAATCGATTGCTTGGCAATCTGCTGTTCAAGAGCCGGTGTCGGATTGCGTAAGACGACGAGCAGGCGACGCGCCGGTTGTTGTTGATTGAGTTTCAACATCCGCGCCAATTGATCGACCCGGTCAAACACCGTGTGACTCGACATGACGGAACGAATTCCTTCAGCACGCAATCGCTCAATGTCTTCTTCAGATGTCCGTTCGACGATTGCTTTGATTTCCTGTTGATCGTGAACTGTAAATACGTTTGGAAACAGATTGTTGACGGCGATACTATAATTCGAAATGATTAGATTCCCAAGTGCCTGCGATTCAAAAATCCGGCGCGCACACATCGTTTTACTGTATTTGATGCTATTGAGATTCAACACCCAGTCGTAACATTTGCTCACCTGCTGAAGCGCATCATACGGAATCGCAGGTGCAACCCGTTTGACGTACCGGTCCGGGAAATGATAGTCCGGTAAGCCGAGGTGATAGTTGCGGTCGACGATATCAAGCTGATGCGATGAGCTCATCACCCCATCGAACAGCACTTCCGTATCCTTGACACGTTCTGGATACTTCGCCATCCAGCTCCCGGCGAACAACACATGATTTTTCCGGCTTCGGGTCGCGCCAAGCGGATTATGGATCAGCGGATTCACACCGAACGAGACCGCTTCAATCCGGTCATGGCCACAAAGCACTTGATATTCCGGAAGCATCGCTTCGTCCGATGTCAGCACATAATCGGCTTGTTTTGCCAGCTCACTGAAACGGTCGAAGTTACTCGGGTCTTCCGTTGACTGGAAGACGACCGGAATCCCTTGCTGTTTCACCTCTCGCATCATCTGGAGGAGTAATGTTCTTTTTTTCGATTTCGGTGTCGCGACCCCTTTCCAGTCACCCCCCTGCAAGCCTTTCCATGACGTGATGACTAAAAAGAGATCGATTTTACGACTAAAGACATCCTCAAACGTGTCTGCATTCACATAATGGAGATGGAACGCATCTTGATAATAGGCATGCATGAACTCGGAACAGACGACAGCTACTTCAAGCGGTCGCGGCTCATAGTAACGTGACTGACTCCGAAGCGGAATCGATTGGTAGTCAATCGTATCGAGTAATTGTTGATTACTCTCTTCTTGATAGCGCTTCGTTTTTGTTTCAACCGGCTTGTTTGACGGACGAATCGTCTTAGCCGTTCCCAACGATCCTAACCGTTGTAATGTCTCGAACGCAGTCGAACTCGCTGCTGGTTCCGTCTTCAATCGCTGTTGTTCAGCACGGACCCAACTTAGCTGTTGCGTTACTTTTCTTTTCCACTGTTGTCCATTCACGTTCAAAACACCCTTCCTGCTTGATCTCTTTTCAGTCTACGAGAGCAGTTCAAAGGGCACTTAAATCCCTTGCAAGGTTTTTGTAAAGAGTTGATGAATGTTCTCCAGTATTTCCTTACATTCCAGTTGAGAAGATGACAGATTGGCATGGACTGTAGTTTGTTCGTGACTTACTTTTGAATAATTAGGCAATAAAATATGATGAGCACTTCATTAGTTTCAGAATCAGATAGACGGGTAAATCTTAAGAAGATTCGAAAAAGAGAAAGGAATGAATTTTACCATGAATGAAAAAAAAGAGAATTTACCAAATGAACAGGCAGACGTCGGTCTTCACCCAGATCCTGAACCGGCTGAAACATCAGACCCCGGCATCAAGCCTGCTGAGACACAACACCCCGATCCAGATTTAGAAGAATTGAAAGACGATCAAAAAAAATCATGATCGACGTTACACGTCGTACCTAACAAAAGAAGCGTCGGACGATTCAATTACGAATCGTCCGACGCTTCTTTTGTTAGGTACGTTTTTACATACAAAGTCTACACTTTACAGTTTCACGAGTAACTTTCCTGTGTTCGAACCATCGAACAGACCTAGGAATGCATCCGGAACGTTATCGAAACCTTCAAAAATCGTTTCTTCATATTTCAATTCACCGGCACTGACCCATTTCCCTAACTGTTCTGCCGCTTCCTTGAAACGTTTTCCATAATCCCCGACTAAGAAGCCTTGCATCCGTGCCCGTGAAGCAATCAATTTTGATTGTACGCGAGGTCCGATGTTCTCTTTTTCATTATATCCAGAAATCGCGCCACAGACCGGAATACGGGCAAACGGATTCAAACGGTCAATGACCGCGTCCCCAATCTCGCCTCCGACATTCTCAAAATAAACATCGACCCCACTCGGACATGCGCGGTCGAGCGCTTCGCCGACGTCTTCCGTTTTGTAGTTGATGACTTCATCAAAACCAAGTTGCTCTTTTAGGTAGGTCGTCTTTTCATCGCTTCCCGCGATTCCAACGACACGAGCACCTTTGATTTTGGCGATTTGACCGACGATTGATCCGACAGCCCCGGCCGCAGCCGACACGACAACCGTTTCACCTGGCTGCGGGTTACCGATATCCAGTAAACCAAAGTAAGCCGTCATCCCTGTCATACCGAGTACGCCGAGCGCTGTCGATACAGGTGCGAGCGACGCATCAATTTTCCGAACAGTTTTTGCATCGACAACAAGTTTCGTTGCCCAGTCGAGCATTCCGACGACGATATCCCCTTCTTTAAGAGCATCACTACGTGACTCGATGACTTTCGCGACGACACCCCCTTGAACCGGTGCGTCCAGCTCAAATGGTTGCGAGTATGAACGTGCATCATTCATCCGCCCGCGCATGTATGGATCAACTGAAATGTAGAGTGTCTCGAGCAAGACTTGTCCCGCGTCTGGTGCGTTTAGTTCGATTGATTCATACCGAAACGTTTCACGCGTCGGACGTCCTTCAGGTCTTTCTGCTAAAACGATTTGTTGTTCTGCCATTTCATTCATCCTCTCTAATATCTTTTACCCTTTTACTCTACCAGTCCTTTTCACGGAGTGCGAACAGAATGCACTCATCAATTCACAGAAAATTCCTATTTCTTCTTGACGTGTTCTTTCCTGTCGCGTAAGATAAAAAACAATTCATAGCTTTTATGCTGTTATGCACAAAAGCATTACATAAGGAGTGTATTCCCATCGAATCTTCTACAACACGAATCAATCGTCAGTTCGGTATCCATGTACTGAACGGACTCAGTATCGGAATTTTAGTTGCACTAATCCCAGGTGCTCTGCTCGGCGAACTCGCCAAAGCATTATTACCTTACTTCGCGCCCGCTCAACACATCATCGACTCGACTACGATTGCGATGCGCTTGCTACCGATGGTCATCGGTGTTGCCGTCGCCATGCAATTCAAGACGACTCCAATCGAAACCGCCTCGATTGGTCTAGCGACCGTCGTCGGTTCAGGTGTCGCAACACGGACGGAAACAGCCGGTTTTTTATTCGTCGGTACGGGTGATGTCATCAACGCAGGTGTAACAGCTGCCATCGCAACCGCACTTGTCTTATGGATTGGAAATCGTTTTAAAACCTACACTGTTCTCGTCATGCCGACGTTGATCATTGTCGGTGCAGGTGGGATCGGCGTCCTTACATATCCGTTCGTCACTAAAATCACTGCGGCGATCGGTCAAATGATCACTCAGTTCACTGTTCTGCAACCAATCTTGATGGGCGTCCTGTTAGCGGTCACGTTTTCTGTTTTGATTGTCTCTCCCCTATCGACCGTCGGGATTGCGACAGCCATCAGCCTCTCCGGCATTGCAGCAGGCGCTGCGAACCTCGGTGTCTGTGCAGCTGGATTCGGTCTTGCAATCGCAGGCTGGAAGGCAAATTCTCGCGGAACGTCGATTGCGCATTTTTTAGGATCACCGAAAATTCAGATGGCAAACTTCATTCGAAATCCCATCATGATCGTTCCCGTCATGTGTAGTGCCGCTGTTCTCGGCGGGTTAGCCGGGATTTTAGGGATTCAAGGAACACCGTTTAGCGCCGGCTTCGGTATGTCCGGGTTGATCGGTCCAATCAATGCTTTGCATTTGATGGCAGGTGGATGGACATGGGCAAATGGACTGCTCGTCTTCGGATTATTCATTTTACTCCCGATTGTCCTCTGCTTATCCTTCCATCAGTTATTCCGTCGCTTCCGCCCCTGGACGAACCAGGAAGACTACCGACTCGATTTTGAATAATTAAAAGAAGCGGATTGCCGGTACCGGCAATCCGCTTCTTTTAATTAACATACTTTAAACAAACTTTAAGACATCTAACGGTTGTTTAAGCTGGTGGTCTGCGAGTTCCCATTCATCCGTCGTCCCGAAACCGAACCGGCAAATCGCAACCGGCATGTCAGCAATTCGTGCTGCTTCGATATCAGACGACCGGTCACCGACCATCAAGTACTCGACGTCTCCAAACTCTGCTCGATGTGCCGCTAAAATATCAGCTTTTTGTTTCCCGTTCACTGAACCTAAACATTTCGGACTCGTGAAAAACGGTCGGATGGCTTGACTGTCGAGGACAAGATTCATGTAGTGGACCCCGCAATTGCTTGCCGTCGAGACAATATGTCCTTGTTCCGTCAAGGTGCGGAGTAAATCCCGGACTCCTTCAAACAACACCTCTTGATCCTTCATTGTCTGTTCTAAATGATGATGACGCTTTTGGCGAATCAACCGAATGTCTTCTTCTGACGCATCCGGAATCGCCTTTTCCCAAAACGCACTTCCCGCCAGTCCGTAACTTGCCCGAACGCGGTCTTTTGATGGTTTTTCAAGATGCGGCATGTCTGCCATCGCAAGATGAATCGCCTCTGTCATCTGATTTGTCGAGTCGATCAATGTCCCATCAATATCAAATAAAATAACTGCCATGAAAACACTCCTCTATTTTTTTAGCATTCTCTTTTTTCTAACATATAGGTAAACCCCGAGAAGAAGCAATAGCCCGACAATCCACGGAGTATACTGGTGAAAATCATGATGTCGTCCATTCATACCATGCCCGAGCTTTTTTCCACCCCAGATGAAAAACGCGGACCACACAAAAAAGGACACTGTCGTTGCGATTGTGAACGTCAAACGAGACACACCTGTCAGACCTGCTCCAACCGCAAAACCCATTCGCCACATCGGTGACAGGAGTAAAATAAATCGTCCGCGCGTCTCCATTTGCTGTTGAAATTGAACCATTCTCGTTTCAGAAATCCGAAACAATTTAAAAACGCGTCCAAGTAGCCGCTCACTTCCGAGTTGACCGATCGTAAAGAAGATGTTCTGGCTGACGACGAAACTGAAGACGGCGACAAGTAACATCAAGACAATATTTGATTGTGCCGTATGCACCAAGTAACCCGCATAGGCGAGCGGAACTTCACTTGGTAAAAACGGAAACATTAATGTCACCATAATCCCTAGATAACCATAGGACTCCATCCATGCATGCCAGGCCATCACATACCTCCTCTTCTCCGTTCGTTTCCTCTTCTTAGTGTAACGAACTTTACGAGTAGCGTACAGAAAACAACTTTTTTCCATTATAAAAGCCTGACACTGAATCAATCAGTGTCAGGCTCAACAATCCGTCTATGTTTCAGTAGGCATCTTCACTTTGGATAGGTTGCGTTCGTGCTTTTTGTTGCTCATCCTGCCAATCACTATATCGCGTCAACTCTTCAAAAATCGTTTTCGTGACGAACAGAATAATCGCGACATCATCTGCGAACCCAAAACCAAGAATAAAATCTGGAATCAAGTCGATTGGTGAAACCAGATAAATCAACGCACCGATTACTTTTAGAATTGTTGTCCGGCGGATATTTCGGTATTCTCCTGATTGATACGAACGTACCATATCAATGAATAAGCGAACCGGCGAAAAGACAAGTGACAGACTTGAATTTTTTTGAATTGAATTGTTCGCTCGTTTTAAAATCGATTTTGTTTTTTTCGGACGATCGATATAGTCCTTTGCTTCTTCCGCATATTGATCTTGTTGTTGTTTTAATTTCTCATTCGATAAATCCATCCGTAAATCCCCCATTCGACGATTTAATGTCTTTAACGTTAATACTATTCCCTCTACACTTGATTGATAATCCTCAACCGTACTTGAAACGTTAGGTTTTAATCAATCCGATTCAGGCTATTCCATTTAGAAGGAAAGTTGCAAAGAAGAGGAGTGAAAGACATGGATTTAGTAAATCAAACGGTCATTATTACTGGTGCTGCAAACGGGATTGGTGCAACGCTTGCTAAAACATATGCAAATGAAGGTGCCGTCGTCATTTTAGCAGATATTGATCAAATGACGGGTGAAGTCATTGCTCAAGAAATCGAAGAAGCTGGTGGAACGGCTTACTTTTACCGGTTGGACGTTCAAGACGAACATGATGTCAACTTACTCATCGAAAAAGCATTAGAACATACAGGTAAAATCGACATCATCATCAATAACGCCGGCATCATCATTCGAAAACCCCTTCTTGAACTCACGCTCGAAGAATGGGACCGCGTCAACCATACGAACTTACGCAGTATCTTTTTGACAACAAAGGCAGCTGCACCACATCTAAAACACGGTGGTCGAATCGTTAACTTGGCTTCGACTCGTGCCTATATGTCGGAGCCTGATACAGAATCGTATGCCGCAACAAAAGGTGGAATCGTCGCTTTGACACATGCTCTTGCCGTTTCGTTAGGTCCCAAAGGCGTTCTCGTCAATGCAATCGCACCAGGGTGGATCGAGACCGGGAATTATCATGAACTTTCCCCGGAGGATCATTCGCAACACCCGTCTGGACGCGTCGGTAAGCCAGAAGATGTCGCTCGTGCCGCCCTGTTCTTAACGAACCCCGAAAATGATTTCTTGACGGGAGAGACACTTGTCCTTGATGGTGGGATGACGCGAAAAATGATCTATGAAGAATGAGTACCGATCGACTGATTGAAAACCATGCGACTACAAGGGTGGGAGTTATTGCATTCTCCCCTCTTGTTTCACGTGACTCCTTCAGGAAAAAGTCCCAACGTATCTTGTCTTGCCGAGCAAAGCGCTTAAAAAAGTAATTCCTTTTTTTGTGTCTGACCATTTAGTCCAAAACTAATTTAAATAACCAAATCATTCATATATCAAACCACTTTTTAATAATGAATATAAAATATTACAAAAACATATCAATGGTCTTTTATTGAATTTTATCTTTCTATCACGTCTACCATTCCTTTTTTACCGCTTTATACCAGTCTTTTCATTGTCTTCTTTACGATACTTATCAATTATTTTCATAAAAAGTACATCCTTTCTATCATTATTTTCCTTATTATTTTAAATAAACTGTAACGTCCCTCCGTAAAAATTGTTGTTAGAGTAGTACAAGTATCACTCAACAACAAGGAAGGACTGATCGATTCACTTATGAAAAAATCTTTCATGCACTCAATAGGAATTTCCCTGATGACACTCACACTTCTCACAACACCATTCGTTACATCCGTAGGTGCTGCGACTTCATATAAAGACAAACAACAACAAAACGAACAAAAACAATCAAAACAAAAAGAAGCACTCGACGAAAACAATCAACAATTATCGAAAGCCCAAGAGAAAGTTTACGCGATTGACCAACAAATCAATGGATTGACGCTTCAAGTCGTCGAAAATGAACAAAAGATTGATCAAAACGAACGTCAGTTAACGAAACTTAAACAAAAGATTACAGCTTTACAGAAGAAAATCAAAAAACAAGAAAAAATGCTCGGCGATCGGCTGGCAGTTCGACAAGCTAAATCTGATAAAGATCCATTGCTCGAAGCTGTCTTCGGTGCAGAAGACATTGGTGATATGATCAGTCGCTTCAACGCATTCAATACGATTGCCGAAAGTGATGCTTCATTATTAAAAGATTACGAAACGAGTAAACAAGAGTTGGCAGAAGCAAAACAAGAACTTGAAGATACACGTACCGCACTCATCCATGACCGGAAAGTTCTAAAAAAGAAGCAACACGAGTTGAATGCTGAAAAGGACAAACGAACAGCCTTATTAAAACGCTTGAAGAAACAAAAGCGTTCAATCGAATCAAACATCTTAAGTCTAAAAGAGGCCGCTGCTCAACTTAAGGCACAAGAAGCGGCAGCCAAAGCCGCTGCTCTCGCAGCTAAAAAACAAGCAGCCGCGCAATCGGCGCAACCTGCTTCAATCAGTAAAGCAAGTACGAAAGTTATCTCAAATGCAACCGGAAAATTCATCAAACCTGCGAACGGTTCCATTTCACAAGGTATGGGTGCCGCGAGCGGAAATAATGGCTATGCTTATCATAACGGGACCGATTTCGCTGGACCGGTCAATTCTGCAATCGTCGCATCAGCTGCTGGAACTGTCATTCAAGCAAGCTCCGGTGGTCCGTATGGTAATCATGTCTATATCGCACACAACATCGGTGGTAAGACATATACGACTGTTTATGCGCATATGAATGCCTTGACAGTTAAACAAGGACAACAAGTCAAGCAAGGCCAACAAATCGGAAAACTCGGTAGTACGGGGAATTCAACCGGTCCCCATCTTCACTTCGAGATTCATGAAGGTGGCTACCAATATAATGCGAACGGACGGACAAACGAACTAAACCCAGAAAGTTTCTTTTAAAATGAATAAGCCCCGACACGTCGATTGATGTGTCGGGGCTTATTTTTTATATTGAGAACATGAGAGGTCATTAAATTTTAAATTGATTTGTTTGTTGATCAAGTGATGTTGTTGTCGTCTCGAGCTCTAACATCAATTGATGAATTTGCTCGAACGAAGCTTGTTGATCACGCATCGAAGCTGCGACCTCTTGATTCCCTGCCGCTAACTCTTCCATTACGCCACTAACCGAACTGACCTGATTGACGACATCATTCGCTTGTTCTTTCGAGCGGACAAGCTGTGATGTCACGTAATTGAGCGTTTCAGTGACATCGGCTACATTTTTCCGCGTCTCTTCGAATGCCGATTTGACTTGAGCAAAGTTTGCGACCTGATTCTCTTGTTCTTTTTCAGAACGCAACAATGCTTCTTGCAAGACAGCACCATCTTGGCGAATCGAACGTACGAGTGAGAAGATTGATCGTGTCGCTTGGTGCGTCTCGTCCGCAAGTTTTTTCACTTCGCTTGCGACGACGGCAAAGCCACGTCCTGCTTCTCCGGCTCTTGCCGCTTCAATCGCTGCATTCAAGGATAAGAGGTTTGTCTGCGCCGAGACACCTGAAACAAGTTCTGCCATTTTTTCGATTTGTTGTGTCTGTTCAAGGAAACCTTCTAGCTGACGTCCAAGTTCGCGGTTTTGAACCGTCGACGCAGCGAGTGAGGCTGTTTGTTCTTCCATGACCGAAGCACTCTGCCCCATCGTCGTGTCTGCGACTTTACCTTGGCTTAATGCAAGCTGAGCCCGACGTTCACTTTGGTCGAATGAGGAGCTCATGTCTGTAATCGTACTGACCGTCGTCTGTAAATCATCCGATACTGTCTGTGTTCCGCTCGCCATCTCATTGATCGCATGCGTCATGTTACCAGACACTTCGACGATGTTCGCATTTTCAGACGTTGCCTGTTCACTCATTTGACTGATTGTATTCGAAGTATGACTAATCGTCCCAATCACACCATGTAACGTTTGTTGCATTTGCGCAATCGCTGACTCGAGACGACCGATTTCATCTGCTCGTCCTGACGTCTCCAGTTGCTCCGATAAATCACCAGCCGAAATTTGCTCCGCTGTTTTAACGACACGGCTGATTGGACGCGTAATGCTCCGTGCGAAATACCAATTATATAGTGCTAACGCAATCAATAAAACAAACGTTGCGATTAACACAGTCCGTGTCAAATTGACGGTCTGGTCCTTCGCTTCTTGTTGCAGTACATCATAAAACTCACCGTTTTTTGTATGTAGTGTATACAAATCACTTAGTACACCCTCGATTCGGGCAGCATATGATCGGATTTCAATCGGGTTACGCCCCTCGACCAAATCATTTCGTTCAGCTGATAACGCAGTATATTTTGCTTCCGCCCGGTCCATTTCCGTTTTAAATGCATCAATTAAATACGTTTTTTCAAGCAACTGTAGCGCCTTCTCGTTCTTTTGACTTAAAGCGAGTACTTGCTCGACTTGACTGTCAGACGGTTGAGTTGCAAGACGGTTCCATGCGGCTTGTTCGTACAGTAGTTTTGTTTCAAGTTCCGAGATTTCGACAAGCTGTTTTCCATAATCTTCGTTGTACGATTGAATTTGCCGGAGTTCAACCAACGTCCATCCCATCAAGGCAACGACACTGATGATCGTCACGAGTGTCGAAATTAAAAAGCGTGTCCGTAACGTCATTGTACGTCAACCTTCCCTTCTAATACATCTTGTTTCAGTTGCTCAAGTTGCTTTAAATCTTTCTCTGAAAACGTTACATTTCGAATCGGGGCTAGTTGAATCGCACCTTCTTTGACACCGAGCACGATTTGACCCGACTGTAACCCTTTTTCTTTTACCGTATCGCCAATCGTCGTGATCGCGAGATCGACTTGTTTTAACATCGAGGTCATGACGGCGTCAGGCGCAATTGCCGTCTGATCACTATCGACACCAATCGCTTTATTGCCTTTTGCTTGCGCTGCTTCGAGGACACCACTGCCCGTCAAACCAGCTGCGGCAAATAACACATCTGCTTGTTGTTTCATTTGATCGTTCGCAATCGTCCGTCCTTTTTCGGGTGCTGCAAAGTCTTCTGCATAATCGACTAAAACTTTGATGTCCGGATTGACGGCTTTTGCTCCTGCCGTGTATCCTTTTTCAAACTTCTCGATTAAAGGCGACTTCATTCCTCCAACAAACCCAATCGTCTCATTTTCCGATTGAAGCGCAGCAGCAGCTCCTGCAAGATAACTGCCTTCATCTTCTTTAAATGTAACCGATAAGACATTTGGTAGTTCTGATACGGCATCAATCAACGCAAATTGTTGCAATGGATAACGTTTCGCGACTTCTTCTAATTCTGCTTGTCCCATAAAACCTAATCCGACGACGACGGTCGGCTTCTCTTTTGCCAACGTATCAAACGCCACTTTATATGTTTTCGTTTCCCCTAGTTCACGATAATCAATGAACCAATCTTCTTTTTCACGTAGTAAGGCCATCCCACTCATCGCGGCATCACTAAACGATTGATCACCAAGACCGACATCTGATAAGACAACCGCCATTTTTTGACGTTCCTTCACTGCTTGATCTGGATCGTCGATGATACTTCCACAACCTGCTAAACTGATCGTCGTCGCAAGCATTGCTAGTTTCCAGTGTTTCAACATCTCTACACTTCCTTCCAACGTTCTACATCTGATTATCGGAAGTGATGTCTGACTTCTTAATAGCTAGATTAAATTCAGAATTTTCCTGACAACAAAAAAACACGCCCCTCCTAACATAGGAAAGACGTGTCTGATGATGTATTTATTGCGAATTAATAATCGCTGTCTGAAGAACCACCTGTTACGATGGCGATACCAGCAGATGCACCGATACGTGATGCACCAGCATCGATCATCGCTTTAGCGCCTTCGAAGTCACGAACGCCACCTGAAGCTTTTACACCGATGTCAGGTCCCACTGTTTCACGCATGAGGCGAATGTCTTCAACCGTTGCACCACCAGTTGAGAAACCAGTTGATGTTTTAACGAAGTTCGCTCCAGCTTTGACTGAAAGTTCAGCAGCTGTTTTGATTTCTTCTTTTGTTAAGAGGCAGTTTTCAAAAATGACTTTAACGAGCGTACCATTCGCCGCTTCGACTACTGCACGGATATCACGTTCCACGAGTTCCACGTCACCGTCTTTTAGTGCGCCGATGTTAAGAACCATGTCGATTTCAGTTGCACCGTTTTTGATCGCATCTTTCGTTTCGAAAGCTTTGACTTCTGGTGTGTTCGCACCAAGTGGGAAACCGATTACTGTACAAACTTTAACGTCGTCGTCAGACTTTAAAAGTTCTGCTGCAAGTGCGACATACGTCGGGTTGACACAGACGCTAGCAAATTTGTACTCGAGTGCTTCCTTGCAAAGTGTTTCGATTTGGGCGCGTGATGTTTCCGGCTTGAGTGCCGTGTGGTCGATCATAGCTGCTAAGTTCATGATTAGTTTTCCTCCTTAAGGATATCCCTTATACTCTTTTTCTATTCTATCACGCAAGAGGTCAGACTTCTATCTTTTTACGCTACTTTCCGCAGTTGTTTTTTTCGAATCAATAAACTGTTTAACGTAAAGACGAGCGCAGCCGACCAAATAAATGTAAACGCGACCAAGTGTGTACGTGTAAAGGGTTCATCATACAAGAGAACACCGATGGCAAGTGATAGCGTCGGAGCAACAAACTGTAGAAAACCGACGACTGTATATGGGATCCGTTGGGCACCAAAACCGAATAAAAGTAACGGTACGGCCGTGATTACACCTGTCAACAATAATCCTGCCGTGACGAACGGTGTGTGCGAGAAGGTCGACGTTCCTTGTACACCAAGATAACTGATAAAAAGGAGTGCGAGCGGTAGCGGTGCGAGCGTTTCGAGTGTCAGGCTGACCGTCGCTTCGAGCGGACGTTGTTTCTTGACGACACCATAAAAGCCGAAACTAAATGCGAGCGCAAGCGAAATCCAAGGGAACTCGCCATAACCGATTGTTAAAATCAAGACACCGATCGTCGCGAGCAAAATTGCAATCCATTCAATCCGTGACAGTTTCTCTTTAAAGAAGAACACCCCGAACACGATGCTGACGAGCGGATTGATGTAGTAGCCAAGCGAGGCTTCGACGATGAAATTATGGTTGACTGCCCAGATGTAGATAAACCAATTCATACTAATGATGATTCCGTTCAAGAAAAACAATCTTCGTGTCCGTTGATTTTTAAACGCCGTCGTCAATTTAGGTAATGCTTTTTGGAAATACAATAACAGTAATAAAAACAAAAACGACCAGACAATCCGATTGGCGAGTATTGCCTCGCTTGAGACGCTAGCTAACAGCTTCCAATAAATCGGAAGTAATCCCCAAATGACATATGCTCCTAATGTGGCAAACAGGCCAGGTTTATTCATCGTTCCATTCCTCTTTTCTGAATTACGAGACCTTTTTCATCTTCATTCGTCCTGCCGATAAACCACTGATCGTAAACAGTGCGACGGCAATCCAGATGAACAGGAAGGCCACGAAGTGAATCGATGTAAACACATCATTAAACAAAAAGACACCGAGTACTAACGTCAACGTCGGTGCGATGTACTGCAAGATACCGACATATACAAATGGAATCTTCGGCATACCGTACCCAAACAGCATCAACTGAACAGCTGTCGCAACACCAAGCATGATGATGGCAATCAAGGCTCCGGTCGGTAAAGCGAGCGGATTCGCTCCCGTCACACCAAGCGTCAACAACGCGAACGGTAATGTCACTAACGTCTCTAGGAATAACCCTGATAACGGTTCTGCCGCTGCCTTTTTCTTTAACACACCATAAAAAGCAAACGAAACAGCAAGCGAAAAAGCAATGATTGGAAACTTCCCGTAGCCGAATGTCAAAATCAAGACACCGATGATGGCACTGATGATGGCAATCAATTGGGGCCGGTTCAAACGTTCTTGGAAAAATAACAACCCAAACAATACGCTGACGAGCGGATTGATGTAATAGCCGAGCGACGATTCGACGATGTACCCTTCACCGATTGCATAGAGATAGAGCGTCCAATTCCCACCGAGGACAAGACCAGCAGCTAAAACGGTCAGACGTTGTTTTTTATTCCGCCATAATCGACCGACTTGCGTAAATTTGCCGGACAAACGTAATAATAGTGTGACGAAGATGAACGCACTGATGATGCGAATCGACACGACCGTCCATGCCGGAACAGTGTCTGCAAATAATTTGTAAATCGGTAACAACCCGCCAATCACGTAGGCGACGAACGTCGCGCTCATTCCCCGTTTATCCACAATGAACCTCCTTATGTATACAAGTAAAGCCGCCATCATCATGGCGACTTTTTCGTTATTCCTGATCGAGCGTCGTAAATAAGGTTTTCATTTCTGACTCCGTCAAGTCACGCCATTCACCAATCGGTAAATCACCTAACTCAATATTCATGATACGGACCCGCTGCAACCGTTTGACGCGGTAACCAAATTCTTTACACATGCGACGAATCTGCCGGTTCAAGCCTTGCGTCAAGACGATTCGGAATGTCCGTGACTCGAGTTGTTCGACGATACATTCTTTCGTTGTCGTTCCAAGGATATCGACGCCGCTCGCCATTCCTTCGATGAACGTCTCTGTGATCGGGGCATCAACCGTTACGATATATTCTTTATCGTGATTATTCTCTGCCCGTAAAATCCGGTTGACGATGTCCCCATTGTTCGTCAAAATGATCAGTCCATCTGAGTCTTTGTCTAAGCGCCCGATCGGGAAAATCCGTTTCGGATGATTGACGAAATCGATGATATTTCCTTCGATGTCGAGTTCGGTCGTACATGTGATGCCGACCGGTTTGTTCAAAATCAAGTACTCAAGCGTCGGTTTTGTTTGGAGCGGCTGTCCATCGATTTCAACGGCATCCGTCGCTTCCGCTTGTGAACCGAGTTCCGCGACGACACCGTTGATTGTGACGCGACCGGCATCGACTAATTTATCCGCTGCCCGTCTTGAGCAGTATCCTGTTTCACTGATGAATTTATTAATTCGCATAGGTTGTCCTCTTTCTCTTGTTAGAATCTTTCCTCAGTGTAGCGTATACGTTACTTGAAAACAAAATAATTTATTTCGTACAGCCTGTTATGAAGCGTGAACATGCGATATCGAGAGGCAATCCGTTCGCGCTTCCCTGTCTCGCCTCGTCTTCAAAGCGGCAATCTTCCGCGCCACTATAGCAAAGCTATGCAGGGTCGCGACGGATTGAGCTCTAAATCGTCGTCTGCTTGTCTGGCTTTTTTTCAAGATATTACCTAAAAAGCGTCACGTTTCGTTGACTCCTACGGGAAAAAGTGCGTTTTCAACGCACTTTCAGAGGCAGGCAAGACCCTGCTCGTTGTCCGTTAGGACCAAGGAGCAACGGCTTGCGCCTCGCCCGAGGAAAGCAACGAATAAAGACGCTTGATCTCCCGGTAGCACGTTGTCTACTCGCTAAAAAAGTTCGCCTCCCTGAAGCAGGAAGACGAACTCATTTCAGATCGCTTGTTCTTTTAATGTCTCCATGATGCGGACGAATTGTCCGTCATTCATTGGATAGCCGGCTTTATTGATTTTGACGCGCACGAGTTGACCAATCAAAGATTCGTCTCCCTCGATCGCGACACGTAAGTAATTGTCCGTGTAACCGACGAGACGACCGCCTGCTTCTTCCGAAAACTCTTCCGGAATGATTTCAAGCAGTTCCCCTTCGTATTTTGAAGCATATTCTTTTGCGAGTTGATCCGATAAAGCGATCAAACGCGCAACACGCTGTTCTTTCATCGACTCTTCCACTTGATCGTCCATCATCGCAGCTGGTGTCCCTGTCCGTTTCGAGTAAGGGAAGACATGCAGCTCACTGAACTTATGATTATTGATGAAGTTGAACGTCTCCATGAATTCTTCTTCCGTCTCACCCGGGAAACCGACGATGACATCTGACGTGATGGCACAGTCCGGTAACACTTCTTTCAGACGCGTGATCCGTTCCCCGAACTCCGCCATCGTGTACTTACGACGCATCCGCCGTAAAACGGTATCCGATGCTGACTGAATCGGAACATGCAAGTGTCGGACGACGATTGGCGAATCCTTTAAGACGTCTAACACTTCATCCGTGATTTGACTCGCTTCGATCGAAGAAATCCGAAGGCGTTCAAGACCTGTGACGGACTCGAGTGCTTTGAGTAACTTCGCTAAGTTATAGTCTTTCAAATCTTCACCGTAGCCACCCGTATGAATCCCCGTCAAGACGATTTCTTTGTAACCGGCATCAACGAGCTGTTGTGCTTGCTTTAAGACATCTTCCGGTTGACGAGAACGCATCAACCCACGTGCCCATGGAATGATGCAGAAGGTACAAAAATTATTGCAGCCTTCTTGAATCTTCAGCGAAGCACGTGTCCGGTCCGTAAACGCTGGAACGTCCAGTTCTTCGTAGACTTTTGCCTTCATGATGTTCCCAACTGCATTAATCGGCATCCGTTCTTCGCGGAACTGTTCGATGTACCCAATCATCTTGTGGCGGTCTTGTGTCCCGACGACGACGTCAACCCCTGGAATCGCCATGATTTCAGCAGGCGATGTCTGTGCATAACAACCCGTTACACAGATGACACTGTCTGGATTTTGACGAATCGCCCGTCGAATGACTTGACGACTTTTTTTATCACCCGTATTCGTAACGGTACATGTATTGACGACGTAGACGTCTGCATGATCTGCAAAATCGACACGCGCGTAACCTGCATCTTTAAACAGCTGCCAGACGGCCTCTGTCTCATAATGATTGACTTTACAGCCAAGCGTTTGAAAGGCAACAGTAGCCATTTCGTTCACCCTTTCAGTTCAAAATGATACGATACGGCGGATAGGACATACAGCGGCGCCGTTTCCGTCCGTAAAATCCGTCGTCCGAGTGATGCCGGTAAGAAGCCGGCATCGGTCAACCGTGTTACCTCCGTCTCCGTCAGTCCACCTTCAGGACCAATCACGACGAGGAGTGAATCCCCTGCTTGTAGCCGCGCAAGGGTCGAGGCAAAAGCCGTAGCTTCGCCTTCTTTCGCTGCTTCTTCATACGCGACTAAACATGCCGTATATTGCGGTGCTTCTTGTAGGACTTCATCATACGTCACATAGTCAACTTGCGGCAAGTGAGCACGGTAGGATTGCTCGGCTGCTTCTTTGATGATTTTTTCAAGACGCTCGATTTTTTTCGGGACCTTTTTCGCATCCCATTTCGAGACCGAACGGGCGGATTCAAAAATGAGTAGTTGATTCATCCCGAGTTCGGTCGCTTTTTGAGCGACAAGCTCGATTTTATCACCTTTCGGCAAGGCATAGGCAAGCGTCACCCGAATCGGTAATTCTGTATCGATTGATGACGACTCGACAATCCGTGCGACGGCCTGTTGTTTGTCGAGTTCTTCGAGCGCACAACGAAATAGGCCGGTTCCATCAAGGACCAAGATTTCATCCCCGACATCCATCCGCATGACGTTTTTCATATGATGGGCGTCATCCTTTTGCAAGGTAAACCGTTCTCCCGAGCGAGCTGTCTGCTCTACAAAGTATCGTTGCATCGGCTCAGGCCTCGCGTTTCGCGATGATTGCGACCCAGTCTTCCAGTTTTGTTGTTTCAACAATCGTAAAACCAGCCTCGGTCATCGCCTCGACCACCATGTCTTTCTTCTGACTGATGATGCCTGAGGCAATGAAATGCCCGCCTGGTAGTGTCAGCTCGTAGGCATCGTTCACAAACAATAAGATGACCTCAGCTAAGATGTTTGCGACAATCAATTCGACAGGCTCATTTAATGCTTTCATCAAGTCACCTTGACGGACTGTGATCCGGTCACTGACTTGATTGAGTGCCACGTTATCCGTCGCTGATTTAACGGCGACTTCATCTAAATCAAGCGCGAATACATCTTTTGCTCCCAGTTTCGCAGCGGCGATTGCGAGGACACCTGAACCCGTCCCGACATCGACGACGCGATCTTGCTCTTGCAAGTAGTTTTCAATCGCTTGAATACAGAGAACTGTCGTCGGATGCGTTCCTGTCCCAAACGCCATACCCGGGTCAAGTTCGATGATTTTTTCATCCGGTTGTGGTGTATAGTCTTCCCACATCGGAACAACCGTCAAGTGACGGCTGATCTTGACCGGTTTATAAAACTGTTTCCACGAATGGGCCCAATCTTCTTCATCGACTTGTGTGAGCGTGACAGTACCTGAACCGATCGTCAGTCCGAACTGCGTCAGCATCTGGATATCACGTTCGATTCCTTTAATCATATCCGTCAAATCGCTACTTTCCGCAAGATAAGCTTTGACGAGGACACCTGTATCCGGATATTCGTCTCGTTTTTTCTCATCCCAAATTTCACCGAAGTTGTCTTCACGATGCGACATCATCTCGAAATCTTCGACATCCTCGATGACGACACCACTCGCTCCTGCTTCATGTAAAATATTCGAGACTGCTTCGACTGCTTCTTGTGTCGTATGGACACAAACTTCTGACCATTTCATTTCCTGTCACGCTCCTTTAGCGAATCACCCTTTAAAGAATGTTTTAATACGGCCAAAGACACCTTCATGCTGCTCTTCGACACCTTTTTCATCACTGATTTCGTTGAATTCACGTAAGATTTCTTTTTGACGATCTGTCAAATGCTTCGGTGTGATAAGGACGACGTTGACATACTGGTCACCATGATGACCTGAACGAACGTTCGGCATCCCTTTACCACGAAGGCGGAACCGTGATCCAGTTTGTGTACCGGCCGGAATCTTCAAGCTAACTTTTCCATGAACGGTTGGCACTTCGATTTCATCCCCGAGTGTCGCTTGAGCGAATGTTAACGGCATGTCCATGACGATATGATCGTCAACGCGCTCGAACAATTCGTGTTCCCGGACACGGACGACGACGTAGAGATCACCGAACGGTCCGCCGTTGACGCCTGCTTCCCCTTTACCAGCTAAGCGAATTTGTTGTCCATTGTCGATCCCTGCTGGAATTTTGACACGAACGTCTTTATTTTTACGGACACGACCTGCACCACGACATGTTTCACATGGTTCTTTGACGATTTGTCCACGCCCGTGACATGTCGAACATGTTGTTTGGTTGACGACACGACCGAACATCGTGTTTTGTTCGACGTTGATGTGACCTGATCCAGCACAACGTTTACATGTTTCTGGGTGCGTCCCTGGTTTTGCACCTGATCCATGACACGTTTCGCAATCTTCCTCGATTGGAATCGTGATGACTTTCTCAACACCCGAGAATGCCTCCATGAAATCAATTTCTTCTACGTACTGGAGATCTTGTCCTTTACGCGGTGCATTCGGATCTTGACGGCGTCCACCACCACCAAAGAACATGTCAAAGATGTCCCCGAATCCTTCTGCGCCGCCGAATCCTGCACCACCTTGCGATGGATCTTGGTGACCGTACTGATCGTAACGTGCTCGTTTATTGTCGTCAGACAAAATTTCGTACGCTTCCGAAATCTCTTTGAATTTTGCATCGGCATCTGATTCTTTATTGACATCCGGATGGTACGTCCGGGCGAGTTTCCGATAAGCTCGTTTAATTTCTGCTGCTGAGGCGTCGCGTGCAACACCTAACACTTCATAATAATCGCGTTTTTCCACGTTCAGTCTCCCTCTCTTTGGCTCCGATTCACTTCATACTGTTTGATTTTACCGAACTTCGTGCGACATGGAAAGAGCCAAAGCGCGGATCACGCTTTGGCTCTCTCTAGCGCCCGAAAAATCGGTCGATTCGAATTATTTGTTGTCTTTATCGTCTACTTCTTCAAATTCTGCGTCCATGACGTTGTCGTCTTGTCCGTCAGCTTGTGCGCCTTCAGCGCCAGCTTGTTGTTGAGCCATGTTTTCGTAGACTTTTTGTGTGAGTTCTTGAACGACTGTTGATAATTCATCTTTCGCCGTACGAATCGCTTCGATGTCTTCTCCAGCAAGAGCCGTTGTTACTTTTTCTTTTGCAGCTTCTGCTTTTTCTTTATCGGCAGCATCGATTTGTTCGCCGAGGTCTTTGATTGCTTTATCTGTCGCGAAGACGAGTTGATCGGCTTCGTTACGAAGTTCAACTTCTTCTTTACGTTTGTTGTCTGCATCTGCGTTCGCTTCAGCATCTTTGACCATTTGGTCGATGTCCGCTTCAGTCAAGCCGCTTGATGATTGGATTGTGATCGATTGTTCTTTGTTTGTACCGAGGTCTTTCGCCGATACGTTAACGATTCCGTTTGCATCGATGTCGAATTTAACTTCGATTTGCGGCACGCCGCGTTGTGCTGGTGGAATGTCTGTCAACTGGAAACGACCCAGCGTTTTGTTATCTGTTGCCATCGGACGTTCCCCTTGAAGGACGTGGATGTCTACTGCCGGCTGGTTATCAGCTGCTGTAGAGAAAACTTGTGATTTCGATGTCGGGATCGTCGTGTTACGATCGATCAACTTCGTCATCACGCTACCCATTGTTTCGATTCCGAGTGAGAGTGGTGTTACGTCAAGAAGAACAACGTCTTTGACGTCACCAGTCAATACGCCACCTTGAACTGCTGCACCGAGGGCAACCACTTCGTCCGGGTTAACGCCTTTGAATGATTCTTTACCTGTGAAGTCTTGAACTGCTTTTTGGACTGCAGGAATTCGTGTTGATCCCCCGACAAGAATGATTTTATCGATTTTATCTGGTGACATACCAGCATCGCTAAGGGCACGGCGCGTTGGTTCCATCGTCCGCTCGACGAGGTCAGCAGTCAAATCGTCGAATTTCGCACGTGATAACGTCATTTCAAGGTGAAGTGGACCTGCTGCGCCAGCCGTGATGAACGGAAGGCTGATTTGTGTCGAAGAGACACCTGAAAGGTCTTTCTTCGCTTTTTCAGCAGCATCTTTCAAACGTTGAAGTGCCATTTTATCTTGCGCTAAGTCGATACCATTGTCTTTTTTGAATTCTGCAACAAGGTGATCGATGATTTTTTGGTCAAAATCATCTCCACCAAGACGGCTGTCACCGGCTGTTGAAACAACTTCAAAGACACCATCACCAAGTTCAAGGATTGAAACGTCGAATGTACCGCCACCAAGGTCATAAATCAAGATTGTGTGGTCTTCGCCTTTTTCAAGTCCGTATGCAAGTGCTGCTGCAGTCGGCTCGTTGATGATCCGTTTTACGTCAAGACCAGCGATTGTACCCGCGTCTTTTGTTGCTTGGCGTTCTGCATCGTTGAAGTAAGCAGGTACTGTGATGACCGCTTCCGTTACTTTTTCACCGAGATAATCTTCAGCTTGCGCTTTCAACTTTTGAAGGATGATTGCTGATACTTCTTGTGGCGTGTAATCTTTTCCTTCAACTTCAACTTTGTAGTCTGTACCCATGTGACGTTTGATCGACATGATTGTATTCGGGTTCGTGATTGCTTGACGTTTCGCGACTTCCCCGACTTGACGCTCTCCGTTTTTAAAAGCGACGACAGATGGTGTCGTACGGTTACCTTCTGCGTTTGCGATAACGACCGGCTCTCCGCCTTCCATTACTGCTACACATGAGTTCGTTGTACCTAAGTCAATACCAATGATTTTTGCCATGATAAATTCCTCACCTTCGATTAGTTAATTGTTGTGTTTCGGATGATTCGAGATTACTCTGCGACTTTGACCATGCTTGGACGAATCACGCGGTCATGTAACTTATACCCTTTTTGGAATTCAGCCGTTACGATGCCCGACTCGAATTCGTCACTTGCTTCCTGAACGACTGCCTGATGCAGATTCGGGTCAAAGGCTTCGCCAACCGCTGGAATTTCAACGACACCTTCGTTTTGAAGGGTTTCGGCTAACTGACGCTTGACCATTTCGACACCCGCTAAGACGGACTTTGTTTCTTCGTTGTCAGACTCAATCTGAAGTGCGCGATCAAGGTTATCGACGAGTGGGAGTAACTTCTCGACGATAGATTGTGATGAATACTTCGCACGATTTTCTGCTTCAATCCGGTTACGGCGCTTGAAGTTATCAAAATCGGCACGCAACCGTAATTCTGATGCTTTTGCTTCAGCAAGTTGCGCTTCAAAATTCGGTGTTGCTTCTTCTTCGACGAGGTCCGCTTGCACGAGTTCCTCTTCTGTTACTTCAACTGTTTCTGCTTGTTGCTCGGTTGTTTCTTCATTACTGAGGTTTTGATTCTGCTCTTTTTCTTCCACTCTGAATCGAGCCCCTTTCTATATTCAATCCAAGCTGTTCTTACGCAGCTCGGTTTGGAATGCTTGCAAAAGATGAATGATCGAATTGATGCCTCGATTATAATCCATCCGTTTTGGACCAATCAGCGCAAGTGTCCCGAGCGAAACGCCATCAACGGAGTAATGGGCACGGATCACGCTACAATCCTTCAGGGCATCGACATTGTTTTCACTTCCGATTGTAATCAAGATTTGATTATCGAGATTCGGACTCAAGAAATCAAACAATGCTTCCTGCTGTTCAATCAATTCTAAGACAGGTCTTAGTTTGGCGACGTCTTGAAATTCCGGTTGGTCGAACATGTTTGCTTTCCCACCCAGATAAATCAAGGGACGCTCATCCTGTTGATCCATCAAAACGATATCGAGTGCTTTCGAAAGTAACGACGTCTGCTCCGAATGTTCGGAACGAAAACGTCTGATTTCTTCCAGCAAACGAATACGAAGATTGCTCAGTGGCGTTCCTCGTAACGTCTTATTCAGACGTTCCATCAGTCGACTCGCTGCCTCACGTGAGAGAGCTTCCGCTAACTGAAGTGTCTTATGCTCAACATGACCTGTATCCGTTACGAGAACGATTACGACGCGTCCTTCTGCTAACGGAATTAATTCTAAATGGTGGAGCCGTTGTCCTTCTTCTTTAGGACCTAATACAAGTGTCGTGTAATGCGTCAATTCGCTCAACAAGTCCGCCGTATGTCTGATCAAGCGATCATTTTCATTCACGGAATGGGCAAATAATGATTTTAATGCTTTTGCCTCTTGCGGTGAGATGCTTTCCGGACGAATCAGATGATCGACATAAAATCGATATCCAAGCTCAGATGGAATTCGTCCCGCAGAAGTATGCGGTTTTTCAATCAATCCCATCTCTTCGAGGTCCGCCATCTCATTTCGAATGGTCGCGGAACTGAACGTCACGTCGTCTCGTTTCGAGAGCGTCCGTGAGCCGACGGGTTGAGCGGTTTTGATATAATCATCGACGATTGCACGCAAAATCAACAATTGACGATCCGTCAGCACCTTCTTCACCACCTTATTTTGTTAGCACTCACTTTTAACGAGTGCTAATTACATCTTTACTATAAGGAATAGTGGAAATGATGTCAACAGATTTGCTGAACCCTTTGAACAGTTTCCCATTATACGATACAGTGAAACAAATGATGAAAAGGATGATCAAGATGCTTGAGATGTTTGCGATGGCCGGTGTGTTCGTTTGGTTGTTCATTGCCATCATCGGAACGACTGCTTATTTCGCAAGAAAATCTAAAAAATAGACGCGTACGAGGAAAATAACGAGAAAAGACGCTTTTATCTCCCAATAGCACGTTGTCTGTACGCAAAAAACCAATCCCGCTACTGTGGATTGGTTTTTTTGTCGTCCTGAAATCATTCAACTTCCGCTTCACCGATGAACTCGGCGAATACTTCATTCGCAAGCGGGACACCCGCCTCCGTTAATCGCAAGTGTGTATCCGTCCGTTCGACTAATCCGCGCGGCAATAACTTCGTGATTGTTTTACCAAAAGCAGCATCTAACGCTATCCCATACTTTTGCTCAAAGTGTTCGATTGACACCCCTTGTTTCATCCGAAGTCCGAGGAACATCTCTTCTTCCATTCGCTCGACACGTGTCAGTAGTGTCTCGTTGCGGACCGGTAAACCTTCCGCCTTGATGTAATGCGGAATCGGTGCGATGTTCGCGCGACGTGTTTGAGCGATGTAACTATGCGAGCCTGCGCCGAAACCGTAATACTCATCATTTTCCCAGTAGACCCGGTTATGCCGACTTTCTTTCCCCGGTAACGAGAAGTTCGAGATTTCGTATTGTTTCAAACCACCGGCTTCAATCGTCTCAATCATCAAACGATACATCTCTGCTTCAAGATCTTGTGTCGGTAACGGGAGTTTTCCTTTTCGTTCTTGAATCGCGAACACGGTGTGCGGTTCCAAAATTAACGAGTACGACGAAATATGGGTGATCGGTAAGCGAAGGGCGCGCTCGACATCGTATTTAACTTGCTCAAGCGTTTGATTCGGTAAGCCGAACATCAAATCGACGGAAATGTTATCAAACCGTTTAGCCGCTTCGTCAAGCGTCTCTGCGACTTTCGCTTCCCGGTGCGTCCGACCGATCCGTTCAAGCAATCCGTCATCAAACGACTGGACACCGAAACTGACACGGTTGACACCACCCGCTTTCATGATATCGAGTTTTTCAGGCGATACGCCGTCCGGATTCGACTCGACCGTGTATTCAAGCGTCTCATCCGTCAGCGGCAAGAGATGTTTGCTGATGATGTCCATCAGACGTTGCATCTGTTGTTCGTTCAGGGCAGTCGGTGTTCCGCCACCAATGAAAATCGTTTCAAGTCGATCGGTCGGGTATTGTTGTAGTGTCAGTTCGATTTCACGTTCTAACGCATCTAAATATTCCGCAACCGGTTGATTCTTTAAAAATACTTTATTGAAATCACAGTAGTAACAGATATGTTCACAAAACGGAATGTGGACATATGCGGCGCGTGGAGTCATTTCGCCTCATCCTTTCTATATAAACAAGAAAAAGGGTGCGTTAAACGCCCCCTTTTGACTTTAATCTTCATCCATCGACAGAACCGACATGAAGGCTTCTTGAGGTACCTCTACCGAGCCTACCATCTTCATGCGCTTCTTACCTTCTTTTTGCTTCTCAAGCAATTTACGTTTTCGTGAGATATCCCCACCATAACATTTTGCGAGAACGTTTTTCCGAAGGGCTTTAATCGTCGAACGCGCAACGATTTTTGTCCCGACCGCAGCTTGAATCGGCACTTCGAATTGCATCCGTGGAATCAATTCTTTTAATTTATCAACGATGACTTTCCCACGTTCGTACGCAAAATCACGGTGAACGATGAAACTCAGGGCATCGACGTTTTCGTTATTCAATAGGATATCCATCTTCACAAGGCGTGATTGTTGGTAGCCAATCAATTCGTAATCCAGTGAAGCATATCCTTTTGTACTCGATTTTAATTGATCGAAGAAATCATAAACGATTTCTGAAAGCGGTAACTCATACGTGATTTTAACACGTGTCGTATCGATGTATTCCATGTCGATGAACGTCCCACGTTTCTTTTGACAAAGTTCCATGATTGCCCCGACATAGTCGTTCGGCGTCATGACAGCTGCCTTGACGAAAGGTTCTTCGATGAACTCGACCTTTTGTTGATCGGGCATCTTCGACGGGTTGTCGACATGCAAGACTTCGCCAGACGTCGTCGTCACGTTGTAGATAACCGACGGTGCTGTCGTGATCATATCGATGTTGAACTCACGTTCGATTCGCTCTTGAATGATTTCCATGTGCAACATACCTAGGAATCCACAGCGGAAACCGAATCCGAGTGCTTGCGATGTCTCCGGCTCGAACTCGAGTGCTGCATCACTTAACTGGAGACGCTCAAGCGCTTCACGTAAATCATTGTAACGGGCGGCATCGATTGGATACAGTCCACAATACACCATCGGATTCATTTTCCGGTAACCCGGCAACGCTTCGATTGCCGGTTGTTTCGCGAGTGTAATCGTATCCCCTACTCGGACGTCTCCAACGGTCTTAATCGACGCTGACAATGTACCAACATCTCCGACCGTTAATTCTTGTTGACGAAGTGCCTTTGGTGTCGAAACGGCAAGTTCTAAGACTTCGAAATCTTTACCGGTCGACATCATACGAATTTTATCACCGACTTTGACCGTTCCGTTGACGATTCGGATTGATGCGACAACACCACGGTACGGGTCATAGAACGAGTCAAAAATTAACGCTTCAAGCGGTGCAGCCGGATCACCGGTTGGTGCAGGCACTTTTTCGACGATTTGTTCAAGAATCTCTTCAATTCCGATTCCTGCTTTTGCTGACGTCGGAACCGCTTCAGATGCGTCGAGTCCGATGACATCTTCGATTTCTTGACGAACACGTTCGACATCCGCCGACGGCAGGTCAATTTTATTGATGATCGGTAAAATTTCAAGATCGTTATCTAACGCCAAGTAGACGTTCGCGAGTGTTTGTGCTTCAATCCCTTGCGCCGCATCGACGACGAGAACAGCACCTTCACACGCTGCGAGTGAACGCGAAACTTCATAAGTAAAGTCGACGTGTCCAGGTGTGTCGATCAGATGGAGGATATATTCCTCACCATCTTTTGCTGTATACTTCAATTGGACGGCATTCAACTTGATTGTAATTCCACGTTCCCGTTCGAGATCCATGGCATCAAGCGTTTGGTCTTTCATTTCACGTGACGTCAAAGCGCCTGTTCTTTCTAGAATACGGTCAGCGAGCGTCGATTTCCCGTGGTCGATATGGGCGATAATCGAGAAGTTCCGAATGCTCTTTTGCCGTTTTAAACGGTCTGCATTATTCATGTTTATAGTCACCTTACCTTATATTCAAACGTACATACGCTTCATTATAACAAAAATCAGACGAGCTGTACCATCCCGTTTTGTTTTACCGAAAAACAAAAATCCAAAGAAACCCTAGAGCTGTTATTGCTTTTAAGAAAAACGTTTGCTACAATTGTGTTTGTTCTGTTGAACGATAAATGCAGATATGCGAATATAAATCTCGAATGAGTTTTCTTGGAGGTGAATCATCCATGGCTAACATTAAATCAGCAATCAAGCGTGTTAAAACAGCTGAAAAACGCCGCGTCGCTAACGTACAACGTAAATCGTCAATGCGTTCAGCTATCAAAGCAGTCGAAACTTTCGCTACTGAAGGTAACAAAGAGCAAGCGCTCGTAGCTTTCAACACAGCGTCTAAGAAAATCGACAAAGCTGCTGCTAAAGGTCTTATCCACAGCAACAAAGCTGGTCGTGACAAATCACGTCTCGCTAAACTCGTAAACGCACTTTAATTCTTTCCGAAGAATACGGTGATCGATCGCCACTAGGGGCTTCCCCGGTGGCGATTTTTTTGTGCTTAAAAAAGAGACCGACTCCAAAAGAATGCTTCCTTTCGAGTCAGTCTCAGTTGATTTGAATACTTCGTTTCAATACGTCAATCGATCGACCATCACGTGATGCGGACCAATTCCTTCGATTTCAAATTGCTCACTCGCAATCTTCATTCCAAATCGTTCGTAAAACGGAACTGCGACTAGCCGGGCATTACACCACCAACCAGTAGCTTGCCGTTCCTTTAAAATTCGTCGTGCTTCTTCAAGCAATGCAATCCCGTATCCTTCACCACGTACATCCGGACTCGTCGCCATTCCCCGCAATTGATATGTCAATTCGGGAGCTGTATCATATGACCGTTTTGCAAATGAGCCGATTGCGACAATTTTACCGCCCTTGACGCCTCCGAGGTGAAACGTATCTGTCGCCAAGTCGTCCGGATACGTGCACGCCTCAATCGGTTGATGCGGACGTAAGACGCCATGACGAAGTGGAATCACTTCTGTTGCTTGAATCATTCGAATTTCCATTAGTTCGTCAGCTCCTCACAAAGTCGCTAGTCGGACGATTAGTGAATCAAACAATATTCGCTTATCACCACGCCCAGTCTTCATCCCTTCATCAGTCGTCGTGATGGCGATTAACGCTTGTTCGAGTTGGGCGAACGTAAATCGTTTCCCGGACTGCAATGCTAATTTAATCGCATATGGATGCGCCCCGACCTTTGAAGCAATTTGTCGTTCACCATAACCTTGTTCCGCCAGGCGCTTAGACAGTAACATCATTCGGTACTGACGTGCCATCAAACCGAGCAGCGCTAATATTTCCTGACCTTGCTTTTCTAAGTCACGAATCAGGCGAATCGCAGGCTCAAGTTGACGTTTCATTAAGTAATCCGTCAATTGAAAGACATTGTCTTCAAGTGTCCGCGGTACTAACAAATCAACATCCGCCAACTCGATCGTCGGATGATCGCCTGCATAAAGCATCAGCTTATCGAGCTCATGCGCTAGCGTTCCCCACATTTCTCCTGTCAAAAAGATTAACCGTTCAATTGCCGGTCGCTCCATCCGGTATCCTTTGTCATTAACAGTATCCATCGTAAAGCGGAATAATTCTTCCGAAGTCGGCTTTTTTGCTTCGAGGACCGTCGCACGATCTTTCAACCGCTTGACGATTTTTTTTCGTTCATCCAGTTTCTCCGCTTCGACAATTAAAACGACGACTGCATAATCTGCCGGTTGTAAGACATATTCCGCTAATCGATCAACGTTATGCGTTTTTTTATCTTTCGCGCCCGTCAGAAAAGTCGCTGGTTTTGCAACCACGACACGGTAATCACTTAAAAAAGGAACTGTTTCCGCCTCATCTAACACGGCATCGAGAGGCTGATCGTTTAAATCGATCTTCATGTAGTCAAATCGTTCGCCATCTGGTAATGCCGCCTTCACGATTTCACGTTCCCACTCCTCTAAAAGATGACGCTCCGTCCCATATAATAAATAAAGGTTAGCCAACTTTCCGTTGACAAGCCAAGGTGTTTTCATCATTCCCACCACATTTCACAGTTTGTTCTTAACTTCATCATAGATAATCCTCTTTTATTCCGCTATACTAGAAGCGGAATCTATTAAGGGGGAATGCAGCATGGCACATTCAGTACGCCCACCAAGTGAAAATGCGTTTGAAAACGATATTCAATCAAAACGTAATGACGCGCTTGACTCAGCCGTCGGTTTTGGCGCTTCATTTGGTTTCTTCGCCGTTTTATTCATCATTGGCGTTTTAATCAAATTCTTAAGTCTATAATCACTAAAACAGCAACCTTGGGGGGTTGCTGTTTTTTATTTTATCATAGCTTCACAGCCTGCTGAAGAACAAGTTATCATCCCGTCCCTGTCCGTCCGCCAAATCGTCCGCTGATTTCCGATGCGATCTAACACTTCTTCATGCGGGTGACCATAACGATTATTCCGTCCCGCGGAGATGATGACTGTTTCTGGATTCGTTTGTTGCAACAAGTCGAGTCCCGTCGACGTCTTCGAGCCATGATGACCCGCTTTCAAAATATCGATTGGTCCAAGGTTCCAACCTTCTTCTTGTTCAATGCTCGCGTCACCCGTCAACAAAACCCGTTTTCCTGCAACGTCCGCAAGCAACACGATGGAACGGTCATTCTCCTCTGCTTCTGATTCGTCAGGTGCAACAACAGTAAGCCAAGGTCGTATCTCTCGCCCTGCCTTGACGAACTCCACTTTGGTCCCTGTCGCTTCAATCTGCTCCAGCAAACGATGCCGCTTTTCATCCTGATTATCGTATCTTCCGAAATAAATCGTATCGACACGAATTTTCTTTAATAACCCGATGACACCTCCAATATGATCATTGTCAGCATGAGTCAAGATGAGTCCGTCGATTACTGTCTCCGCGCGCGTATGAAGAAAAGGCGCAACGATTTGACTACCAGGGTCGAACGGACGTAACGTGGGACGTTGTGATAACGTAAACGCCCCGCCTGTGTCGATGACGAACGTTTCTCCATCCTTCTCGATTACCGTACTATCGCCTTGACCGACGTCGAGAAATGTCACCTGTTCTTCCGTCCTTAAATCCATCGATACACTTCCAAGAAGGAGAGCACAGACGGGAAGAAGATGCCCCCACCACTTTTGTTCCGCTACATACCATCCGATTAAGACGACGACTATAACGAGCAAAAAGAGTGGTAACGACAATAAGTGGACAGCAACGGTCGGAACAGGTAACTGCTCCGCTTGGGCGAGGGCAAGATCAAGTACACCAACTGCTCGCTCGTGGAGCGTCATGAATGTATCCGTGACTGGGAAAAACAAGAGTAAGCCTACTAGAAAGGAAAGCGGAAGGATGATCCATTCGATCCAGGCTCCAATGACGAGGTTCAACAGAGGCGACCATGGCGAAACTTCCGTTTGTTCCGCCATTTGCAAGACTAGGCTCGTTAAGATCTGCGCCCAGACACTAATTAACAACCAGTTCCAAGGACGTTTTACTTTTTGCCAGATCTTGCGCGACAATAATAAAAAAATCGTTAGTCCGACAGTCAACTGAAAGCCGATATCATAAAGACTCGTATAGGAATAGGCGAGTTGCGCTGCTGCAACATAGGCAACCACGAGGAGCGGGTCTGTCCGTCGTCCGAGACGCTGATAGAGCAGCAAGATGAACGCGACGCAGACTGCACGCGTGACCGGCGCACTCCATTCCGTCAGCCAACCATATAACGGTAATAAGACAAGGACGAATTCCGCTCTTCGTTCACGCGTCAATCGGCACTTTTTCAAAATCCATAATATCGTAAAAATCAAAAAGGCGATATGTGAACCTGAAATGACGATTGCGTGTAACAATCCAAACTTCTTGAAGCGATCAAGCGTCAACTGATCCATCAATCGGTCCTCACCTAGCACGAGCGCTTCGATATACAAGGCTTGTTTCGCCGGAAGTCGTTCAATCCGGTCCATCCATGCTTGGCGCATCCTGCGTCCCTGCGCGTCAAATCCAGGTGTATCGGTACACGATCCCCATTCTTTCACTTCGAATTTTCCTGCTAATCGTTCTGTACGCATCCAGCGCGCCTCGTCAAAGCCGCCACGATTGACACGGGGTAAAACCATTTTTTCCGTCAGTTCGACTTGACATCGTCTTCCAATTCGCTCGTAATCGAGATCCTGATGTTCATCTAGCGTCGCCGAAACGATCAACTCCTGTTGATTCGCAGTCGCCAGGTACCGAATCCGATCTCCATTTTGCTTCGCGTCCAAAATATCAATTGTCTGAATCGGTGTCGTATCAACGAAATCTTGTCCGTACACGATGAGCACTACGACCAACAGACTCATCAAGACAAGGCGTGTCGAAGTAAAAGACCAGCTTTTAATGGTCAAAACGAGACAAATCACACCTACGAGCCAAAGTGACTCTTTGATTGCGATCAATACAATCATGAAAAATAACGGGAATAACGGCATCAGTAAACAATCAAATAGGCTCTCAATGTTTCAAGCGTCTTGTCACCAAATCCCTTAACCTCTCCTAAGTCTTCATAACGCGCGAACCCGCCCTTTTCTTCACGATAGGCTAAAATCGCGTTCGCTTTAGCTGGACCGATTCCAGGGATTTCAAGTAACTGTTGCTCCGTCGCAGCATTCAAGTCGAGCAGACCAGTCGGCACATCTGCTTGTGGCACTTCTTCTTTCGGTTGTGTAAGTTTCACTTTTTCTTTTGTCGGAACAATGACTTCCTGACCGTCAATCAACCGTGCCGCGAGATTCATTTCTGTCACATCAGCAGCTTGTGTCAACTCCGCACGAACGACTGCGTCTTTAATCCGGTCGCCTAACTTAAAGGAATAGGGTCCCGGTCGCTTGACTGCCCCTTTCACATCAACCATGATTTTTTTGTTTAAGAGGGTCTGCTCCGTGGACCCTTGATCTTCTGCTTTGGCGTCTTGCTCATGCTTAACGATTGCTGGTTTGTCGACGAGCGCTTCTTTCGAACACGATGGTAACGGGACGAACAGTACGATTATCAGTAACACGACAACAACAACACTCGCGATTTGTTGAATCCGGGGAATAGTCATCGGTCTCCCTCCTCTTGCCTCGACTTTACCAGGCTCGAGTCGTCACGTAGCTTTGAGTAATTCGTTTTTCTCGTGGTGTTAACTGACAAATCAATTCCTCAAGAAATCTTTTTCATGTAAATCGTTTATTTTTCTTTAACATACAGCACAAAAAACCGCTGCGAAAGTTTCCTTTTGCAACGGTCCATCCATTATATTTTTTCAGCTACAAAGAAAATTCGTTCGGCCGTCGGTGTTGGTGCATCACTCGTGAAATCACCTGTTACGGCGAGCGTCCGGAATCCGGCTTCACGAAGCCACGTCACGTATTGTTCCGGCGGATACGTCCGTTGATGATGTGTCTCGTCAACACGGTCATAACGTCCATCTTCGTCTTCGATGAAGAACGTCAATTCGTGGACGACGGACAGTGGTGCTTCTCCGGGATCGGCAAACCAAATATAAGAACTTTGTTCGGCGTGTGTCGCATATGTTTTCCCGTTAAAGAGTGTTTCCATCTTATACGGGGAATGCACATCAAACAACAACTTCCCGCCTTCTTTTAACGTCCGTGCCGCATGTTCGAACGTCTGTTGCACATCCGCTTCTGTCTTCAGGTAGTTGAGCGAGTCACACAAAATCGTCAGTGCGTCGACTGGAGCAGGCAATTCGATTTCGCGCATGTCTTGACACCAAAAATCGATTTTTTGCTGTTGTCCCATCGCTTTTTCTTGTGCAATTTCAAGCATCTCTTCCGATAGATCGATACCTGTCACGCGGTAATGCTCAGCGAGTAACAACGTCGCCGTTCCTGTCCCACAACCGACGTCAGCAATCGTACTGTTTGCTTCGACGTATTGCGATACCCAGGCGACCCATTCGTCGTAGGGAACATCTTGCATCAACTCGTCATAGACGTATGCAAACTGTTCGTACGCCATCAGTCGATCTCGACTTCTACTTTAGGTGCGTCTGACCAGAGTTTTTCAAGGTTGTAGTAGTCACGGTCATCACGGTGGAAGACATGGACGACAACATTTTCAAGATCGGCGAGTACCCAACGCGCTGCGTCAAGTCCTTCGAGACGTTTGATCGGAAGTTCATTTTTATGCGCAACTTCTTTCACTTCACGTGCGATCGCTTGAACTTGCTTTTCTGATCCACCTTCACAAATCACGAAATAATCTGCGATTGGTGAGATGTTTTTCATATCTAAAACGATGATATCTTCTGCCCGTTTATCATCAATTGCATTTACGATTAATTTTAATTCTTGTTCGACTGTCATAGGACGGTCCCCTTTCGTTTAGCCGTGACGAATGCATTATACGTTTCAATCGTCAACGGAAAAATCACTGTTTGTTTGTTACATAAAAATTGGATGGTATGCGCAAGCGTCGCGATGACGGCGTCCGTTAAATCGGCGTCTGCAATTTCACGTAATGTTTCAACGCCTGGATACGTACGATTCGGCTCAATCGCATCGGCGACGAAAATCACTTGATCGAGCAATGGCATATCCGGAGCACCGGTCGTATGATTCGCGATCGCTTGGTAAATCACCGTATCTTTGACGCCAAGTTCACGTTTGACGAGTTCTGCGCCGATTGGCGCGTGCAAGAGCTCATCGTCATAATCGAGCAACTCGAGCTGTCCGAGTTCGCGAGCGAGCGTCCGCATTTCTTCGGTGTCCCGATACTTCGCATAATCGTGCAGCATCGCAGCGAACGCTGCCGTTTCCTCGTCGACACCGTTTCGCCGTGCGAGTTGACGAGCTGTTTCAACAACTCCAAGCGTATGCATATAACGCTTATGCGGGAGTGTTTGTTTAATGATATCGTCTGCTTCTTCAAGTAACATACAATTCCCACTCCTCGATTAGTTGTCGGACAGCTTCAGGAACAAGGTAACGGATACTTTTACCGCGGGCGACACGTTTTCGAATGTCCGTCGAAGACACTTCAAGCGACGGTAAGTCGACTGCTGTCACCTGCGCACCTGCCGGAATCAAATAACGACTGCCTGGACGTGCGACCGCTCCGAATTGAACTGCCTCAAACAGGCGGTCTGCTTGATACCATGTATCAAGGCTCGCAAGCGAGTCTGCCCCGAGTAGAAACACGAACTCGTCTGTCGGATACCGTTTTTTCAATTCGAGAACCGTCTCAAGCGTATACGATTTTTCCTGACGCTCGAACTCAATCGTCGAGACGGAAAACGCATCGTTTGCCTGGACAGCGGCTTCAACGAGCTTCAACCGTTGCGCAGCACTCGTCACGTTCGCCGCTTTATGCGGAGGGACGTTCGCAGGTAAAAACCAAACCGCATCAAGATGCAGTTGTTCCTTTGCTTGTTCCGCTATCAATAAATGACCGATGTGGGGCGGGTCAAACGTTCCGCCCATCAAACCAATCTTCATCGTGGTAATTGTAACGTTTTATTCTCTTTCGATTCTTTGTAGAGAACAACAACTTTACCGATGACTTGAACGAGTTCAGCATTTGTTCCGTCGACGAGTTCAGCCGCTACGTCTTTTGGTGTGTCGGCACAGTTCTGCAAAACTTGGACTTTCAATAATTCACGTTTTTCGAGTGCATCGATCAAATCCGCACACATCGCTTCTCCAACGCCATTTTTCCCTACTTGGAAAATCGGGCTTAAATCATGTGCTGTCGCACGTAAAAATCGTTTTTGTTTACCTGTTAACATATCAATATTCCTCCAATTGCTTTCGAATCACCTGCTCACCAAGCGTAAGATCAGGTGCATGACCGGTGAAGCGTTCAAATGCTTCAGCCGCTTGTAAAACGAACATCGGGACGCCGTCTAGTGTCGCGAGTCCTCGAGCCGAGGCGTCACGTAGTAGTTGCGTCGGAGTCGGTCGATAAATAATATCACAAATCAGTGCCGTCGTCTCGGTCAATACGATTGGTGTTGCTTCGATGCGTGGCATCATACCGACCGATGTCGTATTGATGATTGTGTCATACGGCGTTAAATCTGGTGACTCCGACCAGTCGATTGCCTGCGCCTGAAAGTCAGCGGCAAGCGCGCGCGCGCGTTGATTCGTCCGGTTCATGAGTGTGACAGTCCCGTCGAGCGCTGCGACGATTCCTCGCGCCGCCCCGCCCGCGCCAATCACAAGAATGTTTTCTGACGATTGTCTTGCGGACAAGGCACGAACGAATCCCGTCCCGTCCGTATTCGCACCGACCAGTTCCGTCCCGTCAAAATAGACCGTATTGACCGCCCCTGCTTTTTCAGCAGAAGGCTCGAGTCGATCAAGAAACGGGATGATTGCCGTCTTATAGGGAATCGTGACGTTAATCCCGTCGAGCTCGCGCATCCGTAATTGCCGGACGACCTGCTCTAAATCGTCTGCTTCGACATCTATCATACTATAACAGCCGAAAAGCCCAGCCGCTTCCAGCCATGCCTCGTGCAGCACGGGTGAAAGTGAATGGGCAATCGGATGACCGATGACAGCGAAACGCATCAGACGAGCGCCTCACGTAAGGAAACAGCAACACCTTTAGGCGCGTAGGCAGCTACTCGTCCACCTTTTCCGTGAACTGCAACCCAACCGAGTCCACTGAAGACGATATCTGTTTTCATGTTGTCACGTAAGCTGAACTCATGACGGACGAGCGGTGGTAACATCTCAAGCGTTTTTTCATTCGGAGGCGATAATAACTCTCCATTATGATTTGCATAAAGATCGTCCGCCTTATCTAACTTCGTCCGGTGAACCTTGAGTTCATTTGACATATAGATGACGAATGAACGTTTGTTCCCTTCCATGTAGTCAAGGCGTGCTAAACCACCAAAGAATAACGTTTGTTGCGGGTGGATTTGGAAGACTTGTGGTTTGATTTCTTTTTTCGGCGTAATCAATTTCAAGTCGCGCGCATCGACATAGTGCGCCATCTGATGATGATTGATGATTCCTGGCGTGTCGTACAGGTTACAGTTGTCATCTAGCGGAATGTCGATCAAATCGAGTGTCGTTCCTGGGAAGTGACTGACGGTGATGACGGCCTCTTCTTCTTCACCAAAACGTTTAATGACTTGGTTGATGAGCGTTGATTTCCCGACGTTCGTACAGCCGACGACGTAAACGTCGCGCCCTTTACGATAGTAGTCAATCTTCTCGGCTAATTCATCGACGCCATGCCCTTTTTTCGCACTAATCAAGTGAACATCTACCGGACGTAAGCCCAGTTCCTTCGATGTTTGGCGCATCCAGTTCATCAAACGATTCGGATTAAGTGATTTCGGCAACAAATCTGCCTTATTCCCGACAAGCAGGACATCATTTTTTCCGACGAAGCGGTGTAATCCTGGTAACCAACTTCCGTTGAAATCAAAAATATCAACGATTTTAACGACGAGTGCATCTTTTTGACCGATTCCGTCTAAAATTTTGACAAAATCATCGTCCGTCAATGCAACGTCTTGAATTTGGTTGTAGTGTTTCAGTTTAAAACAACGTTGGCAAATGACCATTTCACGGTCAAGTGCAGATTTAGGCGCATAACCTGGTGCTTTCGGATCCTCTGTTTGAATCTCGACACCACAGCCGGCGCAATGAATTTCTTCGTTCATATGTGTGTTGAGCCGCATCGGGAACTTTCCCTTCTCTATTCAACGTAGCACCCTGCACGCTACTCCAAGAGCGTAACTTCCGACCTATTGCCGTACATGTTGCGACTACTGCCTATCCTTTCATCTACCGGTATGACAGGGTCATTGTTGCTTATCTTGACGCAGTGACTCGATCTGCCGCTTTTCCGTTTCAGACTCTTCTTTGACACGTTGCGTCAATTTATAGATGCCTTTACGTTTCATGCGACGGAAGACGAGACGTTCCATCAAGCGATTGAATTTAGTGACGACACCGTCTGTTTTAACGACGGGTTGGACGTGAATGACTTCAATGCCTACGGAATTTGCTCCTAGCACATCAGTAAACAGCTGATCCCCAAGAAATACAACTTCTTTTGCATGGTAACCGAATTCCGTTAATGCTCGTTTGAAACCGATTGGTAATGGTTTTCGGGCAGGTGCAATATAGTGAAGTCCGAGTGGATCCGCGAACTTTTTGACACGATCGCCGTTATTATTCGAGACGATGATGACGTCAAATCCGTATTGATTATTCACCATATCCAGCCATGACACCAATTCGTCTGGAGCATCGGCAATATCCCATGCAACAAGCGTGTTATCAAGATCCGTCAAAATTGCTTTGACACCGTTTCGTTTTAACATCTCTAAATCGATATCATAAATGGATGCGACGAAATGTTTCGGATAAAGTCGTTTGAACAAGAATAAAACCTCCAGATAATGGTCTAGCTCTATAGTTAAGTTTAAGAAACAGTTATGTTCTTATCGTTCGATTATAGCACAATCAATGGCGTAGAGCGATGCACAAAAGAAAACGCCCTTTCACTTGAAGGGCGCTTTTGCTTTCATGAATTCCAAATACCAAGTGCTTGTCCCATCAAGACAGGACCAGTTACATCATCTTCTAAATCAAGCGCACCTTTTGGAGCAATTAAAACGACCGTCGAACCGAATGAAAAATACCCGAACTCGTCGCCACGACGAATGTCACGTGCATGATTCGTTTGGACAATCGTGTTAACGTTCAACGCTCCGACCATGACGTGTTCAAGCGCATGTGCACCTTGGACGATTCGCGTCACCCGTCGATAGTTTCGTGTCAGCGGTCGCGTTCCGTAAGCCAATCCAAGATCATTGACCGGTGCAGAATCCCGCCCGAGCGTATAACTCGTCCGAACTGTCCCATCGATTGGAACATGAACGCGATGATAATTTTGTGGGCTGAGATAAAAAATCAGGACACGGCCACCAACGTACGTTGCCGCTTCATGGTGTGAACCAATCAATTCCGCGACTGAATACGTTTGTCCTTTGACCGTGAAGCGACTCTCTTCCGTCAAGTCGTCGACGACAGATAAAACACCGTCGCACGGACTGACGAATGCGTGCTCAGCTTGCGTAATCGGTCGGACTTCTTCTTTTAAGTGACGGACGAACAACTCATGTAGAGTCGGGTACGCGTCGACCGGCTGACTCGCTTCGTGCATCTGTAGCTCATACAACTTAATGAATGGTTTAATCAACGGTCGACTCCACTCGCTCATCGCAAAGCGCCGCAATTGATGTGCGACGAACGGGCGTCCATTTAATTCGAATAGATTTTTAAAAAACCATTTTTTAATCATTTAAATCACCCGATGATTCTTCTTTTGAATCCTCAATATCCTTACCTGCGAAGAATTCCTTATAGCTTTCTTCTGTCTGTTCGCCTGCGACACGGCTTACTTCTTTCCCATCTTTGAAGTGGACGACAGTTGGTGTTCCTTCGATACCGAATGTATCCCACGCCGACTGTTCGACAGCAAGATCAATCTGTTCAAACGGAATATCCTGTTGCTCGCCGAGCGGTACTAAGTACGGTTTTACTTTTTCACAGTGGACGCACCCTGTCTGATAGAAGTACGTATAGAATTCGTCACCTGACTTTAATTTTTCAGCGACTTGACTCGCTGTTAGATTTCCATCTTTCGTTGCTGAATCTTCATTATCCATGAAGAGCAGCAATGTTGCTCCCAGTATGACGATCAATGCGATGACGCCGGCCGTTATCCAATTCGCTTTTGATTGCGACTTTTTCGACGGCTTCACGCGCGTAGACTTTTTCGACAAATCGATCCCTCCATCATTTTGGCATAAGCCATTTTTTCTGAATCATTATAGCATGACCACCCGCTAGAATCGTATCGATTTCAAAAGCGTCACTAATCAGTAACAGGTCGGCACGTTCACCCGGTTTGATTGTCCCTCCAGAAATCCCGTAAGCTTCGGCAACGTTTCGTGTGACCGTCTGAATGGCGTCCGTAAACGCTACCCCATGACGAACCGCTTCCTCGACCGCTTGCAACATCGAGGTCGGCTTTCCTGATTCCATTCGTAGAAGTTTACCTGCCGCATCGAACGCCGGCAGACTCGCACCGGCGTCACTCGACATCGTGATCTGCCGTAAGGGAATCCCTGCTTCAAGTGCCCGTTTCAGCGCAAGTCCAGCCGGCACCTCGCCTTCTTCGATGAAGGCTTTTGTCGTACAGGTCGTAAAATCAATCCGTCCCCCTTGTTTCGCCCAAGCAAGACCGGCTTCAAAAATCCGTTCACTTCGATTGATATGTGTCGGTAAAAATTGTTCGATCGGTACATCCGACGTCCGGACGACTTCTTCGAGGAGATGTAACGCTAGTTTCCCGTCTCCAATATGGACGTTCATCGTTCCATTGACCCCTTTGACCATCCCGGCGATGCGCGCCTCAGCTGTGAGTCGCGTCAGCTCCTGAACAGTCGGTTGAGTCGAACGATGATCATTGATCGCAATCTCGCCGAGTCCGATGACTTCATTGATAAGGACGATATCACGACCAATCGTATCCGTAATCGAAACGGGCGGGACAGCGTAGCTGCCCGTTAACAGAAAAGGTCGAATTCCGTGTCGTGCAAACCCGCGGACGTGTGCCAGTAAATCAATCCCGGTCCGGGTCCAACCATCCGTGCCAAGTAATCCGACGACCGTCGTCACACCACCCGTCAAGAAATCACTAGCGACTAACGGAGCCGTCCGAGAAGCAAATCCGCCTTCCCCACCTCCGCCAATCGGATGAACATGACCATCGATCAATCCTGGAACGAGTCGCTTCCCCGTACCGTCAATCGTTTGTTCAAGCAAATCCTGATCGATATTATATGTCCCGATTCCTAGAATCGTTCCACCTCCGACAAGTACATCCGTCGGGATCTCGTTAACAAGTGCTTGTTTAATTAAAATCAAGCCTCTTCCCCCTCACTATAAACGATAAAAAGCGAGCATATCGCCCAGTGACGATACCTCGCTTTCAAGTTATTCTGCCTTTGTCCCTTGACCAAGACCAAGATCTTCGTTGACTGCATCAAGTGCGAAGACAACAAGTGACGTCACGACTGACATCGCTGTCGCAAATCCAAAGTTATACGTAACTGCATCGACCGCTGATACGATGAACACAGCTGTGTTCACGAGTAAGAACGACCAAAAGAATGTAACGAGAAAACGCATTCTTTCCCCTCCATTTCCATAGCTTACTTTTATTAGTCCTACGTCTCGTAGTATATCATTTTTTAAATCATCCGACAGCTTTAATCGGATTTTTTTAAGCGTTTTTCTTTTTGCTCAAAACAGTCACTTCCCTGTTTTCTACCGGTCCATATGCTAAAGTAATGAGGAAAGAATCTAAAGCGAAGTTGGTGAATGTATGAAACGTCATCTTATTGCCGTCGACCTCGACGGTACACTCTTAAAAGACGACAAGACAATCAGTCCTGCAAATATTGCCGCACTGCACAAAGCGCGTGAAAATGGTCATGAAGTCGTCATCGCGACAGGTCGTCCGTTTCGCCACGCGAAACGCTACTATGAAGAACTTGGTTTAACGACACCAATCGTTAATTTCAACGGAGGTTTCGTTCATCATCCGAATGATCCCCACTTTCAAGTCAGTCATCATCCGATTCCGTTAAAAACCGTGCAACATATTCTCGAGTCCGTTGCTGATACGAAAACACAAAACATCGTCTGTGAAGTGACCGATCATGTCTATTTCCAACGTGATCCGGTCGGGATTTACGAATTTTATACCGATCATGCCCTGTCCGTGACGACCGGTGATTTGCGGAGGCTGCTCCAACATGAACCGACCTCGCTGTTGATTCATGCCAAGGGTGAGCACGTTAACGAAATCCGGTCAGAGCTGTCGCATGTTCATGCCGAGACCGTCTTGAACCGTCAGTGGATCAAGCCCGAGTATATGGTCGAAGTCATGCGTAAAGGAACGAGCAAAGCGATTGGTCTTGAGCAAATCGCACGACATCTCGGAATTGAACAGAAACAAATCGTTGCCTTTGGTGACGAAGAAAACGATTTAGAAATGATTGAGTATGCGGGACACGGTGTCGCGATGGGCAATGCGATCGGACCACTCAAATTACTTGCGAACGGGACGACAAAACGAAATGAAGACGATGGCATCGCCTATTACTTGAAGCATGTCCTCGGACTCGCTTGATGATAAAAAAACGCATCTCCTTGACCGACAAATGTCGTTACTCAAGAGGATGCGTTTTTTGTTCTATCCTTTTCGGAAGTAACCAACGACTGAATCGGTTGGTACGACATTGATAAAGACGGTTTCATCCGCGTCACGGCAAATCCGTTCGATATCCCGCAGTTCATGTCGTTCGATGACCATCATCAGCGTCGATTTCTCGGCCCGTGAATACGTTCCGATCGACGGCATCTGTGTGATTCCACGAATGATATGTTGGTGCAGTGCCATCGTGATATCGTCGGCATGGTTCGTGATGATGAAGATTGTCAGGCGCTGATTGCTCGTATGAATCTCATCGACCACTTTCGACGTCACGTAGATAAAGACAATCGTATAGAGAGCTGTCGACCAACCGAACAATGCGCCGGCAAGGATTGCAATCAAAAAATTCAAAACGAATAAATAAAGACCGACACTTCGGTCCGAGAACCGGGCAAAAATCAAGGCGACGATATCGAAGCCACCGGTCGACGCACCAAATTTAATCGTAATCCCCGTTCCAATCGCAAGCAAGACACCACCAAACACTGCGTTTAATGTTTGGTCACCCGGAATGACAGCATATTGTGGAATCAAACCGATAAAGATCGTTGTCGCTAAAACAGAAATCAGCGTAATGATTGTAAAGCTACGACCGAGCATAATCCACGCCAATATAATCAATGGAATATTAAGGGCTAAAAACCAAACGTTCTCACCGAACGCAAATGCCGTGTCCTGTAAAACCTGAGTCAGGATTTGGGCAAGCCCCGTAAACCCTGTCGAATAAACGCCACTTGGAATCAAGAACCAGTTCATTGCGACCGCAATGACGAACCCACCAATCGAAGCGACCATTACCTTTAAAATATTTTCCTTCACAACTGCTGTCACACCTCGTTCTCCTCTCCTGCTTGAACTATCTTGGAACACTTTAGCACATAACAAATGACAGCGGATAGTCAAGAATGCGAAAGAAATTGATTTCTTTTTTTGGTAGCGCTCTCATGTGTCCGCGCGATGACTGAACGAAAACAACTCGAAAAACCGGACGATTTTCGAGATTCATCAAGAATTTCGAAAATCGTCCGGTTTTGTGTCAATCATATACACCTGATTCGTTCTAATTTTTAGACCGTCATTGAAGAAGGAACCGTGACGCTACCTTCAGCTGGTACGTCAACGACTTGATTATGGAGTTTCAACGAGAATGCTTCACCTACAGATTGCTCAATCGAGATTTCATTTTGTTTGACGTGAATATGGATATGATGACCGCGCCACTGCATCCGGAACGAATAACTCGTCCAGCCTTGCGGTAACATCGGATTGAAGGATAATACTCCTTCTTGAACACGGAGTCCGGCAAAACCATGCACGATCGACATCCATGATCCGACCATTGACGTGATGTGAAGACCATCTTCCGTATCATTGTTGTAGTTATCCAGATCGAGGCGTGCAGAACGTTGATACAATTCAACCGCCTTTTCTTCATATCCGACTTCAGCGGCAATGATGGAATAGATACAAGGTGAGAGCGACGATTCATGCACCGTACGTGGTTCATAGAAGTCGAAGTTCGCTTTCTTTTGCTCAATCGAGAAACGATCCGTCAAGAAGTAAAGGCCTTGCAAGACGTCTGCTTGTTTAATGAATACAGACCGGAGGACACGATCCCACGACCAGTTTTGATTGAGTGGCAAGTGTTTCGGATCAAGATCAGCAACCATGATTTGTTCTTTATCCATGAAGCCGTCTTGTTGCATGAAAACTGCCGGCTCCGTCTCATCTTTTGGATAATACATTTTTTGATCGATGTCGGCCCACTGCGCAAGCTCTTCATCCGTCAATGTTAATTGATGCATCAACTCGGCGAGACGGTCCGGCTCGTTGTCCGCTAAATGACGATGGACGGTTTGCGCGTATTCAAGGCACCATGCTGCCATCAAGTTCGTATACCAGTTATTGTTGACGTTATTTTCATATTCATTCGGTCCTGTCACACCGAGGATCATGTAGACGTCTTTTTGCGGGACATAGTTGACACGGCTCGCCCAGTACCGCGCAATTTCGACAAGGACTTCAAACCCGTATTGTCCGAGATATGACGTATCCCCTGTATAGTTCGTATAGTTATAAATCGCATGCGCAATCGCGCCGTTCCGGTGAATTTCTTCATGGGTGATTTCCCACTCGTTGTGACACTCTTCCCCGTTCATCGTGACCATCGGATAGAGTGCACCTTTCATACCGACGTTCTTGTCTGCATTCTCTTTTGCTTGCGGCAATTGATTATGACGGTATTTCAACAAGTTCCACGCGACGTCAGGTTTTGATGTCGCAAGGTAGAAGTTGAGACAATACGCTTCCGTATCCCAGTAGGTCGCGCCACCATATTTTTCGCCGGTGAATCCTTTTGGTCCGATGTTCAACCGGGAGTCTTCTCCTGTGTAGGTTTGGAACATGTGGAAGATGTTGAAGCGAATCCCTTGTTGCGCTTCGACGTCACCTTCGATTTTAACGTCTGCTTCTTCCCAGTGCTTCAACCAAGCGGCCTCATGCTGTGCGAGGACGGTATCGAATCCCAGTTCGAACGCTTCATTGACACGCTTCATTGCCTGCTCCAGTAAATGTTCGACTTCATAATCACGGTTTGTCACGAGCGCGACTACTTTCTCTACCGTCGCCGCTTCACCTGGTTCGACTTGTTTCGTAAAGCGGTTCGCCACGTATTGTGACGTCCCTTCAACGACTTCACAAAATGCGCCTTCAACATCTGTAATCATCGCCGCCGTTACGTGCCAATCGAGTTTTTTTGTTTTTGACGTGACATATCCGAAACGCTCTTCCGTCCCATGTTCGACCGGGAGCCAAAATTTTTCATCGTAGTTCGAGTCCTCGTTCTCGACATCCGCATCAAGATACGACTCGATGATGATTTCCGCTTCAAAGTTGATCGGTGTGACCGTATAACGGAGTGCTGCGATTTCTTTTGTCACGATTGAGAAGAATCGCGTCGATTCAATCTTCGTCTCTTCGACGCCATTCTTAAGTAACATCGTTCGTGTCAAAACACCATGTTGCATATCAAGTTCACGCTTAAAATCGACGACTTCCCACTCATTCAAATCGACATTCTTACCATTGATCGAAACACGGATACCCATGATATTGACTGCGTTCAATACTTTTGCGAAGTACTCGGGATAGCCATTTTTCCACCAGCCGACACGTGTTTTATCCGGATAATAGACACCTGCCACATACATTCCTTGGTGTGTATCGCCTGAGTAATCTTCCTCGAAATTACCACGCATCCCCATATGGCCATTCCCAATCGAAGTCATCGATTCGGCGAGACGGTTATCCTCAGGATGGAACCCCTGCTCTATAATTTTCCATTCATTCATATCAAATAATCGTTTCATCATCAGTCGCTCCTTTTATCATTGCCGATTTCGAACGTTTTCATCGTCATTTGTAAGCGTTTCAACGTTTCTGTACATTCTTTATTTTACACATAAAACAGCTTAATGCAATCGTTTGCACGAAAATAAATTTCTTTTTGTGAAACCGTTCCTAATAACTTACTTTCCACTTTAGTTTCTTTGTGTTTTTTTGTTCATAGCATAAAAAAAACTTCATCTCGAGCCCCGTTCCGGGCGAGATGAAGTCACTGGTTTTCATTCGTTTTTTGGACCCCCGCAAGACTGACGAACGACGAGGTAATGCGGGACGATGACACGTTTACCATACGGCGTCGCATCTTCATTGATTTGTTCAATCAAACAATTCGTCGCTTCAAATCCTAGACCAAAGATGTTGATTTCGACCGAGGTCAATGGCGGACTCGAAAACTCAGCGATGAACAGGTTATTGAAGCTGACGACCGCCATTTGGTCCGGGACACTAATCCCCATCTCATTCAACGTACTCATGACGCCGAGCGCCATCATATCATCACTGACGACGACGGCAGTCGGCGGATGATCGAGTGACATCAATCGTTTAACGGCGTCAGCCCCACCAGTCGTCATGAATGGTGCACTGACGATATAGTTATCCTCGACCGGAAGACCCTCTTCCATTAAAGCCGTTTTATACCCACCGACGCGTTCTTGCGTGACCGCTAAGTCTTGTGACCCGCCAACGAAGGCAATACATTCATGTCCGAGCTGATGCAAATACTTTGTCACTTCACGACCGGCAAGGTAATTATCCGTATCGACATACGTGACTTGCGATGAGTCACTGAACGGTTTCCCGACGACGACGAAGGGAAACTTCGATTCTTGAAGAAATTGTACGACTTTATCATCGGTTCTTGAATATAAAACGACAACTCCGTCGACGCGACGGCCCTGAACCATCGAGACGACGCCCTCATATACTTCTTCTTCCGACACGCCTGTCGTCATATAAAGCGAGTACCCGTTTTGATGCGCTTTCGTACTGATTCCACGGATGACTTCTGAAAAGAATGGGTTTTGAAGTGTTTTCGTCGCTGCGCTCGGCATGACGAGACCAATTGCTTGCGTCGTCCGGTTCGCTAAACTCCGAGCATGGACGTTCGGATAATAACCGAGATCTTCCATTGCTTGTCGAACACGTTCTTTTGTTTTTTGACTGATTCGCGGACTATTCGCGATGACACGTGAGACCGTCGATGGTGCGACGTTCGCTTCCCTAGCGACGTCTTTAATTGTGACTTGCATCCCCTTCACCTCATCATTTCCCTACAAATGTATTTTATTGTTTTTCGTTCGAACGATTGACGCGTCTGCGATGGACCAAGAGAAGAATCAACGCAAGGATTGGGGCAATGGATCCAATCGCAACAAGTGACCACCAGTTCACTTGAGAATCTTCTAAGATATATCCATTCGCACTACTGCCATCCAATGTAATTTCATAGGCATCTCCATCTTGTCGGACGAGATCGGAAAATAATAATCCTCGCAGACGTTGATCATCACCGATTTCAGAAGCTTTAATCCGCATCGTCGTTTTCTTCTCTCCTAGATTGATTGCGTAAATCGCCGTCTGATTTTTTGATTCTCGAGCGTATACGGCCATATGATCCGTCTTTCCTAACAAGCGTTGCTTCCCTGTCGCGAACGCTGGGTAGTCTTGACGCATCTGATTCAACGTTTTTACATACTCCTGCATCTTTTCATTTTTATCAAACTCCATCATCATTCGGTTCCCCGGATCTTCACCACCCGGCATGGCGACTTCCGTTCCTTGATAGACGACCGGCATACCTGGAGCAGCATATAGGGCGAATAACGCGAGGCGTAATTGGCGTTCTTCATCTGAAGTTCCACCGATTTTCGCTTCTGTAATGAATCGTTTCAAATCATGATTATCAATGAATGTCGCGAGCGACATCGCTTTCGGATTAAATGTGATATCTCGATTATAAACTGAATCGAGTTCTTCCGCTGAACCATTTTTGCGGGCAAATTGATCTTTTATCCCGTAATAGAAAGGAAAGTTTGTCACGGAATCAAATCCAAGCTCTGAATAGGTCGCAATCTTTCGCGGATCACCATCGAATACCTCTCCGAGTAAAAATAAGTCCGGATGTTTTTCTTTGACGGCCGGAATGAATTCCTTCCAAAACGCCGGCGGAACATGACGGACCGTATCGAGACGATACCCATCGATTCCTGTCTCATCGACCCAGTAATTCGCGACGTCAACCAAATAATCGACGACTTCTGGATTTTCAGTATTGAAATCTGGCAAATCAAATAACCAGTTGTTTTCGACTTCGACTTGATTGTTCCAATTCATAATCGGTTGTTCTTCATGGAACCAATCCGGCTTTTCTTCGACAAGCGGATGATTTGGTCCGAGATGATTGACAACTAAATCAAGAACAACTTTGATGTCACGCTCGTGTGCTTCGTCGACCAATGTTTTAAATTCTTCTTTTGTTCCGAAATGGGGATCGATTTTATAATAATCCTCCGTCCAGTAACCATGATAGCCATTCGGTCGATTCTTAAAGACCGGTGTCAACCAGATTGACGTGAATCCTTCATCTTTTATGTAATCAAGGCGTTTCGTCACCCCTGCCAAATCGCCACCATGATAAGCTTTCGGATCGTCCTTGTTCACATCGATATCATTACTCGTTTTCCCGTTCTCAAACCGGTCGATCATAATAAAATACATTCGTTCCTTTTCCCAATTTGCTGCTTCACTCGTCTGCGGAAAAAGTCCGAAAGACAAGAGAAGCGGCAAGAAGAGAAGCATCACGCCTCGTCTCATGCCGCTAATTCCTCCTTTATTACCCTTTCGTTCCACCTGCCGTCAATCCAGATACGAAGTAGCGCTGGAAGGCGAAGAACAGAAGGACGATTGGGACTGCAGATAAAACGGCACCTGCCGCAAACAACGTGAAGTTGTTATCAAATTGCTCAGAAACCATGTTGTATAATCCGACCGCAAGCGTCTGTTTCTCCGGCGAACGGAGAACAAGTGACGCCAGGATGAAATCATTGAACGGTGCCATGAAATTGAACAAAGCGATGACAGCAACCATTGGTTTAGCAAGCGGAAGGATGATTTGCCAGAAAATCCGAAGATGACCTGCCCCATCCATTCGTGCCGCTTCATCTAGCTCTTTTGGTATTGTATCAAAATATCCTTTGGCGAGATACGTATTCATCGGAATCGCTCCACCAGAGTATAAAAGAATCAACGCAAGATGTGTATCGAACAAATCGAGCATGTTGAGCAACACATAAATCGCGATGATCGCGACGAATTGCGGAACCATCTGCAAGACGAGGAACAAAATCAACGAATTTTTTCGCCCGACGAACCGGTAACGTGAGAAGATATAGCCCGTTAACGTGATCAATGCGACCGAGACGACCATTGTAATGACAGCGATTTTGATGGTGTTCAAATACCACATGCCGTAATCCGTTTGTGTCGCATCAAACAGATCGAAGTAATGGATGAGTGTCGGATTACTCGGGAAGATGTCCGAAGTAATGCTTTTCCCCGGGTTGAGCGAAGTCCCGACAACCCAAAGTAGTGGATAGACAATAATAATCGAGGCGATCGTCAAAATGAGGTATGACAACGCCATATTGATTCGGTTTTGTTTTCTCATTAGATCATATCCTCATCTTTGAATGATTTTGAACGTTTAAACTGAATGACGGCAATCGTCATGATGAAGAACGACAGTACGAGTGTAATTGCTGCTGCGAAACCATACTGTGGATTTGAACCGAGCGATAGCTTATAGATCCAGGAGATTAAGATGTCGGTTCCACCCGCAGATTGTCCCGGTACAGCCGGTCCACCATTGTTAAAGAGATAGATGATGTTGAAGTTATTGAAGTTAAACGTGTATTGCGTAATTAAGATTGGAGCTGTCGCGAATAAAATCATCGGTAACGTGATCAAACGGAATTTTTCACCTGAAGTCGCCCCGTCAATCGTCGCCGCTTCATATAGATCTTCCGGAATCGACTGTAAGATTCCTGTCGTGAGCGTCATGATATACGGGAATCCGAGCCACCACTGAATCCCGATCAGTGCGAGACGTGTGTACGTCGGGTCAGTCATCCACTCGACACCACCGCCTATTCCGATTGCCGGGAGCAACGTCGTGTTAAAGACGCCAAATGTTTCATTGAACATTGAACGGAAAATCAAAATCGTGATAAAAGCCGGTACCGCCCACGATAAAATCAAAATTGAACGGAAGAAGCGTTTCCCTTTAAGACCTTTTTGGTTCAAGAGAACAGCCAGACCAATTCCGATTGCGATGACGCCTGTCGTCGAAGCAACTGTCCAAACGAGCGTCCAACCTAACACACTGATGAACGTATCACGGAAAATATCGACCGTGAAAATGTTTAAGAAGTTTTGAATGCCAATCCAGTCGACGAGCTTGGCTGGTGGCGAGTTATTGAATTTATAGTTCGTAAAAGCAATCAAGAATGTAAAAATCAACGGTAAAACGACTGTGAAGACGAGTAGTACCAACGATGGAATCAGCATAGCATACGGGAACCCGTTATCACGGAAATTCCGTAGCTGCATCTTCAGTGAAGGTACTTCTACATTTAAATCACGCAGTTTACCGATTCGATACGCATCGATAAAGTTCCAGACGTAAATGGCAATACCAAACACAAGTAAAATCAACGCGATGATTCCCTCGACCATTAAGAAAATCGAGTGATCTCCCCTTACGCCTGCTACCTCACCGAGTGTAATCAGACCCCAGATCGCACCGCGATCCCCTGGTCCATTCCCGGCTCCTTTAAAAAACAAATCAAAATTGACTAAAAAATATGACAGGACGACGATAAAGAATATCGCGCCTTTTAAAAATTGTTTATTATACAGTTGCCCTAAACCTGGGACAATTGAAATCAACGAAGCAATTTTGCGGTGATTCGTTTGTAGTTCCGGTGTCGGGTCCGTTTGTTTCGGTGTCGTAATGGCAGCCATCGTCTGTTCTCCTTTCCAAAGGTCATGTCTGACCTCAGGCTTCTCTTCCAACCATAAAGATGAGGGGGAATCAATGATCCCCCTCTCTTTAATTCTTTTTTAGTGATTCAATTGGGAAACGACGACTTATTGATTGTTCGCTTCGATTTGTTGCTTGATTTGTTTGACAGCGTCATCTGCTGATTTTTGAGCATCTTGCTTGTCTGTTGCAACAAGTTGAAGTGCTGCTGCCATTGGTTCCCAAACTTGTCCCATCTCGGCGATGTTCGGCATTGGCACACCGTCTTTAGACTGAGCGAAGACTGCTGCTGCAACTTCGTTATCTTTAATCGATGCATCTTCTTGGAGTGAAGTGACCGGTGGAATCTCGTTGTATTTCTCAAACATCGCTTTCGCGTTTTCTTCACCTGTTAATGTAGCAAGGAATTTCTCAGCCCATTCCGGATTTTTAGAATATGCAGAAACCGCATACGTTTTAACTCCTACGAATGTTTTGATTGCTTCACCGTTCGGAAGCTTCGGAAGCGCCGATGCTCCTAAGTTGATGCCTTTTTCTTTATAGCTTGAGACTGCCCATGGTCCGTTCATGACAGCGACTGCTTTCTTGTCACCGAACAATTGATCCATCGCTTGACCGCCGCCACCGCCGATCAACCCTTTCGGGAAGAGACCTTCTTTGTACCATTTGCCGATGTAGTCCATTCCTTCGACAGCGCCAGCATTGTTCAAGCCGATGTCTGCAGGATCAAGTTTTCCACCGTTATCTTTAAAGACATATCCACCGTACCCAGCAATCGGACCGTGTGCGAAGTAGAAGTTATCCCAAAGTGCGAGGAAACCATACTTGCCGTCTTTTTTCTGTTCCGTTGATACTTTATAGAGATCATCCATTGAAGCTGGTGCTTCTTTTAACTCATCCTTGTTGAAAAGGAGAATCGGTGTTTCAACAGCTTTTGGATAGCCGTACACTTTACCATCAAATGTGACAGCAGATTTTGCTGTATCGATGAATGGCTCAAGTGCTTTTTCACCATCTTTAAGTTCAGTGATCAATCCTTGGTCAACGACTGTCCCAATCTGGTCGTGTGGAAGAAGAATGATATCTGGTCCTTTATCAGCAGGTCCGTCAAGTGCAACTTTTTTCTGTTGATCTGTCATTTTGACTTCTTTAACTTCAACTTTTACGCCTTCTTTTTCTTCAAACGCTTTTGCCGCTGCTTTTGTTGTTTCGGCTTTTTCAGTATCTTCCCAAATAACGATTTTATCTGGTTTGCCACCATCGCCTGATGTATTCGATGAAGAGTCTGAATCTGTTCCGCCACCACATGCTGCGAGAGCACCGATTGCCATTACCGATACCGAAAGACCTGCTACAAGTTTTTTCATTTCCATGATTGAAAATTCCTCCCCAAGTTAACGTACGAATGATAAGTTCTAATGCACAACGTTTGCATAAAGGCACAACCATTTTCTCATGATAACAACTGAGTAGTTGTAAGCGTTTTATGAAAACGTTTGCATCACCTTTACATTTTTATTATACAATCTAAATCCCTTTTGACAAGTCCTTTTTATTAATTATTTTCCTACATTTTAAAAACATTCTAAAAAAGTATTTAATCGAATAAACTTCCCTAAAATTTTTATTACCCAAAAAAGAAAACGTTTACATTTAATTTAATTGCGCACTTTAATGCAATCGATTGCATTAAATCATAAAATTATCTTTTGGAATTCTCGTTTTCACCAATTCTAATTGACTTTAAGAAAGCGCTTTACTATTCTTAGTTCGAGGACCATTACATTAGAGTGCAATCGATTGCACTAGAGGAGTGACCATTATGCTCAAAGAAGCCGTATTCCATCGCGCCATGTCTCCGTTCGTCTATAAGTACGACGAAAACACGATTCATATCCGTCTCCAAACTAAGAAAAATGATGTTGAGCATGTCGAACTGATTTGGGGAGACCCGTATGATTGGCATACTGAAAATCCCGATGATGCGGACTGGAACTTCGATCCATCGAAAACAAATCATTGGAACACATTCGAAACATCAATGAAAAGAAGTGGTTCAGACGAATTATATGATTACTGGTTTATTGATGTCATCCCCCCATTCCGTCGTCTTCGCTATGGTTTCCGGTTACACGATGGGCAAACAACACAAGTTTTCACAGAACGTGGGTGGTTCAATGAAAAACCACTTGATGATACCGGTTACTACTTCTGTGTACCTTACTTAAATAAAATCGATGTCTTCACATCACCCGCTTGGGTCAAAGATACGGTCTGGTACCAAATTTTCCCTGATCGTTTTGCGAATGGTGATCCATCGAACGACCCTACCGGTACATTGCCTTGGAATAGTACAGAACCGACGACAACGAATCTGTTCGGTGGGGATTTCCAAGGGGTGATTGATCACATCGACTACTTGGTTGAGCTTGGTATTACGGGCATTTATTTCTGTCCTATCTTTAAAGCGAAATCAAATCATAAATACGATACAATCGACTATCTCGAAATCGACCCACAGTTCGGAACAAAAGAAAAATTTAAAGAAATGGTCGACCTTCTACATGAAAATGGCATTCGTATCATGCTCGACGCCGTCTTCAATCATGCCGGGTTCCACCACGAAGCCTTCGCTGATATCCGTGAACACGGTAGCAACTCGTCTTACCGTGATTGGTTCCACCTCCGCGACTTCCCACTCGTCACAGAACCGATGCCGAACTATGATACGTTCGCCTTTGTGCCTGAGATGCCGAAATTCAATACAGAAAATGCTGAAGTAAAAGCATACCTTCTTCACGTCGCCCGCTACTGGGTCGAGGAATTCGGAATCGACGGTTGGCGATTAGATGTCGCGAATGAAGTCGACCACGCTTTTTGGCGTGATTTCCGTCGGGTCGTCAAAGAAGCAAATCCTGAAACGTATATACTTGGAGAAATTTGGCATGATTCGCAAGAGTGGTTACTCGGTGATCAATTTGATGCCGTCATGAACTATCCGTTTACGAACGCAGCGTTAAACTTCTTTGCCCTTGATAAAACGAAGGCGACGGCGTATGCCAATGAAATGTCACACGTTCTCTTCTCGAATACGATGAACGTCAACGAAGTGACATTTAACTTAATCGGCTCACATGATACACCGCGCGCCTTGACGCGTGCCGGCCATGACAAAAATAAGATGCGTCTCCTCTTACTATCGATGTTGACGTTTTCCGGTAGTCCCGTCATCTATTATGGCGATGAAATCGGACTCGATGGGGATCAAGATCCGGGTTGCCGTAAATGTATGCCATGGGACAAAGAAGAACAGGACTTAAACCTTTTGATGTATACAAAACATTTACTTCAACTGCGGCAACAGCATAAGACTCTTGCGAATAACGGACACATTTCATTCGTTCATGCGGATGACGAGACGAATTCGATCGTCATGCGTCGAACGAGCGAAGATGGAACTTACTACATCTACTTCAACAACTCGAATCAGCAAGTAACACTTCCCGCACCAGCGGCAGGACAAGGCATGGATTTGTTCTCGAATTCACCACTTCCTTCTTTAGAAGTAACACTTCCACCTTATGCAGGAACAATCGTCCAAGTCCTTTAATCAATACGGTATCTGTCTCGTTTCGAGATGGATGCCGTATTTTGACGTGTCGACAAAGTAATATTGGACACGTCCTTTTCGTTACTTTTCTCGGACAAAGCGCAAGCTGTTGCTTCTTAATCCCATTCTTACCTGTTTCTAGCTATGCGGGGACAAGTACTGTCACGGGCAAGTACAGGAAGGAAGAAACAAAATCAGCGAGTTTTCCCTCCTACTTCATTTTCTGTCCCTTGAAACTCATCTAATAGTTATTTTGATGCTTTTCTAGGGTAAAGGAAAACATAAAAGGAGGACGTGCTCGCTATGGAATTATTTTTTTATGCCGGTCTTATTCTCATCGGCTTATTTGCAATCAGTTATTTGAGTGAACGTTTCCACCTTCCGAGTATCCTCGCTTTCATTTTAATCGGGATTGCCATCGGGCTTTATTACGATGCACCTGAAGAATTGAAGTTAGGCGGTGAAGCGGGAATCATCGTTCTATTTTTTTTGCTGGGACTTAAATTTTCAATTGCTGACTTGCTCAGTCAACTACGCCACGTGTGGAAAGCCGGATTAATTGATGTTGCGTTATCTTTTGGTGGAACATTCCTCCTGACGCTTGCGTTTGGCTTTTCCATTCCTGAAGCCTTTTTAATCGGCTGCGTTTTATATGCGACGAGTTCTTCGATTTCTGCCCGTTTGCTCGATCGTGAGCCAGACAAACACAAGGACGTTAATCGCTTTGTCTTATCGTTACTTATTTTTGAAGATTTGATTGCCCCGCTTCTCTTGACGACGGCACCGTTTATACTTGGTACAGAACCTTTTACATTTGCCAAAGTAGGGTCCATTTTCGCGGGTTTTCTCTTTCTGTTCAGTGCTTTAATCTTACTAACCGTCTTTATTCGCAGAAAAGAACGGATCATTGGTTCCTTGTACCGGCATCCTGACGCCGGAATTGGAATCATCGGCTTGATTTTAACTTTTTCAGGTGTCGGTATCATGTTCGGTTTATCAGAAGTACTCGGTGCTTTCATCGTCGGGATTTTGTTGACTGAACTAAAGGAAACACGCTACTTGAAGCGGCTCGTCACACCTTTTCAAGATTTACTGCTCCCTCTCTTTTTCATTGCATTCGGGATGTCGTTTGAATTGACGGAAGGACTGCCTTTAGACTGGTTCTTTTTGGCACTCGTCATCTGGGGGCTGTTATCTAAATTTTTGGTCGGATTCTTCGGTGGTCGTTCATTCGGGCTGTCAAACTACCATGCCATCGAATCCGGTTTTTGCTTAGGACCACGCGGAGAATTTTCAATTCTTTTTATTACACTCGCTAGCGGCGCCTTCATCACGCTGACGGGGTTATATATTTTCGTCTCCGCTTTTCTAGGAATTTTACTATTTCGTCTCTCGAGTAGGTTAACCGATCAAACACATGCTACGGCCCAAAAAATCAAACAAAAAATGCGCTAAAACAAGCAGGACCATTTCCGATTACAACGGAAGTGGTCCTGCTTGTTTCACTGATATTAAAATAAGTCGTTTTAACGTCCGGTAAAAACAGGCGGTTTTTTTTCAAGAAATGCTTGAACCGCACGTTGATGGTCTTCCGTTTTACCGGCACGTGATTGGTAGATAATTTCCTGTGCCAACATATCATCGAGCGTCGACTCGAAACTTGCTGATTGAAGTTGTTTAATATACGCAATTACTTTTGTCGGTCGCGCTGCGAGCTGCTGAGCAAAATCCATTACTTCCTCTTTAAACCGGTCAGTTGCGACCGCTTTTGTCACGAGTTGAAACTCGACTGCTTGCTTCCCTGTTATCGTATCACCAAGCAGCGCTAATTCGAGTGCTTTCGCCGAACCGATTAAACGCGGTAAGAAGTATGGTGCTCCAGCATCCGGGACGAGACCGATGTTAATGAAGCCGAGTGACAATTTTGCATCTTCCTGAACAATCCGGAAGTCACATGCGAGTGTCAACGACAGTCCTGCTCCTGCTGCCACACCATTGATTGCTGCGATGATCGGCTTTTTCGATCCGGCTAATGCACGGACAACGGGATGATAATAGCTTTTCAAATAATCGCCATGGTCCATTCCTGGTGAGACCGTCTTTAAATCTTGACCGGCACAAAAGCCGCGTCCTTTTCCAGTCAATACGATGACGCGGACTGCTTCATCTTGATTGGCTTCCTCGATTGAATCTGCTAATTCATTTAAAAGTGTTGATGTTAAGGCATTTAATCGTTCCGGACGAGCTAACGTCACCGTTGCTACGCTCGATGCTACCGTGTACTCTACTTCAGAATTCATCACATTCCCCTACCTTTCAAAAGTGAACAACGATTCATTATGATGTATTCGTGATGTTTTATGAAAATCCTTTTAAATCCCCGTTTTTTTTATGAAAGCTTTGTTTTTCACTTTCATTATGAAAATTGAAGGCGTATAGTTTCCAAAAGATACAGTAAGACAAAATGTTTTAAGGACTTAAAAGGGGAATTTAATTTTATGAAAACTGTAAAACAACCAACATTATTCCAAATCACTTGGCCATTATTCATCGAAATCGCGTTGCATATGAGTTTAGGGATCATCGCGACATTAATCTTAAGTTACTACTCTGACAGTGCAGCAGCCGCTGTCGGTGTCTCGAACCAGGTTTTGAACATCTTTATTATTTTATTTAATATCACATCTGTCGGAGCGACAATCATCATCGGTCAGTACCTAGGTGCAAAACGTGTCCAAGATGCACGTCAAACCGCCCGCTCTGCCTTCTCGATTAATCTTTACATCGGATTAATCATATCTGTACTCGTCGCCCTAACCGGGAAACAATTATTAGGTTTCTTCTCATTAGAAGGACAAACATTAGTTTACGGCGAAACATTCCTAAAGATTGTTGGCTTATTCCTATTTTTAGAAGCCATTTCGTTAACACTCGGAGCAATCCTCCGGAGTCATGGTTTCACAAAAAATGCAATGTACGTCACTCTTTTGATGAACTTCGTCAGTGCCTTCGGTAACGTCATCGCCGTACTCGGTCTGTTCGGTATTCCGGTACTCGGCGTCGCAGGTGTCGCGTGGTCGATCGTCATCGCACGTGCTTTCGCCGTCACACTGTTATTCTTTGTCGTTTACCGTAAATTATCACTACGTTTTCGTTTGAAAGATTTAATTCAAATCAACCGTCAAGACATCAAGAGCATCATGAACATCGGAATTCCATCAGCGGGAGAAGGAATTTCTTATCAGTTTTCACAGCTCATCATCACTGGTTTCATCGCAACAATTGGTGAAGCTGCCTTGTCTGCACGCGTTTACGTCTCAAACATCACAATGCTCTGCTTCTTGTTCAGTCTCGCAATTGCCCAAGGAACACAATTGTTAGTCGCCCGCCAAGTTGGAGCACAACAATTTGAACAGGCACATGCACGTGGCATCAAGACATTAAAAATCGCTGTCTTCGCAAGTTTCGTATCAGCCGTCGCAATCGCAGCGTTCGGGACATCCATCATGTCACTCTTTACATCGAGCCCTGAAATCATTGCCATCGGTATTCCGTTGCTCTGGGCAAGTGTCATCCTCGAACCAGGACGCGCGCTGAATATCGTCTTGATGGGAACGTTGAAATCAGCAGGAGACGTCCGCTTCCCGGTCACAATCGGTGTCCTATCGATGTGGGGAATCGCTGTCGTTGTCAGTTATGTACTCGGACTTCAGTTCGGTCTCGGACTTCTCGGTATCTGGATTGCCTTCTCAGCCGACGAATGGTTCCGTGGTATCTTCGCACTGAAACGCTGGAACGGTCGTAAGTGGGTTCAATATTCCCTCACTAAAGGAGAATCTCATGAGCAAAACGAACGCAGAAAGGCTACTGAAGCAGTCTAACGTTTCCTTTGAATCCATTTCTTATCCGGTCGACTTGAGCGATTTGTCCGCTCAAGCCGTCTCTGAAAAAATTAAATTCCCGCTTTCATCGGTTTTTAAAACATTAGTTTTAGAGGACGATCAAAAAAACTACTTGTTCTCTGTCATCTCTGGCGAAGAAGAGGTTAACTTGAAGGCGGTCGCTCGGGCATCTGGTGCGAAGAAAGTGGCATTGGTCCCAATGAAGGCATTAGAAAGTCTGACAGGATACGTCCGTGGCGGTGTTTCTCCGATCGGAGCTAAAAAAGCTTTTCCCGTCTTCCTGTCCGACCGTGCCATCGGTCAACCGTTCATCATCATCTCAGCCGGTAAACGGGGACAGCAAATCAAATTGTCTCCGGATGATTTATTGGAATTTACTAGTGGGATTCTCTATCGAAACCGCTGATACGAACAGCTAGATATGATATGATGAGTAGTATCGAAGAAGTGGCAGGAGGAATCATTTTGTGGAAAGAACGTGTTCGTAACTCAATCCCGAATCTCTTTACATTCGGGAATTTATATTGTGGTTTTCTCGCAATCGTCATGGCGGCGCGGGGAGATTTTCAAAATGCCACACTGTTGATTGTCATCGCCATGATGTTGGATAGTTTAGATGGTCGGATTGCACGGATGCTCGGTGTCGCTGGCGATTTTGGGAAAGAACTTGATTCGCTCGCCGATGTCGTCACGTTCGGTGTCGCCCCCGCAATGATGGCATATTACACTTATTTTTACGACTTTGGTGAAATCGGCTTACTCGTTGCTGCTTTGTTCCCTTTATTCGGAGCATTTCGCTTGGCACGATTCAACCTTTCAGCAACAAATGTCGCGTCCACCTACTTCTCAGGTGTACCGATTACGGCAGCAGGTGGGATTTTAGCTGTCGTCACGCTGTTTAGTGGACGAATGAATGATTTAATGGTTCCGCTCGCCTTTACGGGACTTGCCTTCTTGATGGTCAGTCGCGTCAAGATTCCGAGTTTCAAAGATATTCCAGTGCCGCGCCATACATTCGTCATCACGTTCACGTTACTCTATGTCACGTATGTCATGATTGCCCGGAGTAACGAATGGTCGACGTTTTGGTTTATTGCCGTCCCCCTTTATATTGCCTTTTTACTCTTTTCATTCGTCAAACGAAAAAAACAAAAGCAACATTAAACGCTTTACTGCTGAACAGACCGTCTTTTGACGGTCTGTTTTTTTAATCTGCCCCTCCATGCTCGCTCGAGTCAGATGGATATGGGTATACTAGTGACATCATGCTAATGAATGGAGGTTTACATACGTCATGGCCATATTTCAGCGCCGCCTTTGGTTATTCTTTACAGTTTGGTTCGTCATCGGGCTCATTTTAGTCGGATTTTCATTATTACCCCCTTGGCTCGAATGGGCCAATGCCGTTTTTTTGTTCGCTTCTGGTCTGTATGCCGCTTGTTACTTATGGGATGTCTTACCGAAAGGACGCTTCATTATTCCTTTTATTTTCTTTGGGTCTATTTTAATCGAATCAATTGGTGTCCACACCGGATGGCCATTCGGGACCTATCGGTATGAATCGGACTTCGGTGTTCAGTTACTCGGTGTTCCAATCACGATCGGTGCAGCTTGGTTGTCCGTTATGGGGGCAAGTCTTGCATTCTCGAAGCGTTTTCCGTTTCGTTACAACACCCTGATCCTCGTCCCCTTGTTTGCTGTTTGGCTCGACTTGGCCATTGATCCGGTCTCAGCGAACGTCAAATCGTATTGGCTTTGGCAAGATGGGGGTCTGTACTATGATATCCCAACACAAAACTTTATCGGTTGGTACGGAACAGCACTTGTCTTCGCTCTTTTGATGGCACGATTTGAACAAAAGCCAACGTTCACCGAGCTCGAACGAAACAACCAGTACTTATTTTTGATGCTTCATGGTTTATTTGGACTGACTGCTGGTGTCGCAGGCCTTTATGGTGTGACGATAATCAGTAGCCTAGCATTGCTTGTTTACTGGCTGACGAAAGGAGGAGCACTACATGCAAAAGGCGCAAAAAAACAAATTAGCTGAACAAGCCTTTCATCTGTACTTGAAAGAGCGGCTCATCCGCAAACAGTTCCATCGAATATTGTATCGCCCTGATGATTTACCGGTACCTGGTTTGATGCTTGCAACACATGGTTCGTGGTGGGACGGGATGATCTTATTTCATCTCGATCAATCCGTACTCCATCAAAACCCGTACGTCATGATTGATGAACATGGCTTAAAGCGCTTCCCTTTCTTTTCACGACTCGGTGCCTTTTCCATCAACCGGGACTCCTTAAAGGATGTAAAGATGAGCCTCAACTACGCAAAGGAACGTTTGCAGGAAGGCAGTAGTGTTTGGATGTTCCCGCAAGGCGAAGAACGCCATCAAGAAGAACGACCGCTTCAACTCGCGAGCGGCGCGACTTATCTTGCTAAAGCAGCCCGGTCTGTCTCCATTTTTTCATTTTATTATTCGTTCAGTCATGAACAACAACCGGATGTCTACATCCGAACACGCCAAATCGAAATACCACCTGGTCGTACTTCAAACCAGACTGAATTTCTAACAGCAGCAATGACTCGCTTATATGATGATGTCCGGCTTGATGCGATGTCAGAAAATGTCGAGGCTTATCAAGTGTTGACGCAGCGAACAGACCCGCTTCCTGTTAAAACGGAGCGTTGGCTAAAGGCGGTTCGACGATGAGCATGATTTTATTCATATTCTCGCTCCTTGTTTGCCTCTATACGTTCATTAACTTGATGTTTCTCCCTAAACTCGCTGCACCCGTTCCACCACCGAGTCTCGCAATTTGTATCCCCTTGCGGAACGAGGAACGAAATGTCGTGAAGTTGCTTGATTCACTCAAACGCGCACTCGGACCGAATATGCATGTCTATCTTTATGAAGATCGCTCAACGGATGAGACACGTAACCTACTGTTGCAACAGACACATCAGGATGACCGCTTTACAATCATTGACGGAATCGACCTCCCCTCAGATTGGGCGGGAAAGGTTCATGCTTGCCATCAACTATCACTTGTCGCAAAGGAAGACTATCTGTTATTTCTTGACGCAGACATTACATTGATGCCGGATACGATTCCTCGACTATATGCGACGATGCGACAGGAAAAAGCTAGCTTTTTATCTGGTTTTCCGTCATTTCCTGTACCAACGTTTTTAGGCAAGTGTTTGATTCCGATGCAACATGTCTTAATTTCGCAACATCTCCCGCTTGCTTTTCGCAAGGTAAAGCACCCTGCTTTTGCCGCTGCGAACGGGATGGTCGTAATCGTTGAACGTGCATCTTATTTACACGTCGGGGGACATCAAGCGATTCAAACGGCACTCGTCGATGATTTAGAGCTCTGTCGGACGTTTAAGCAACACGGTCATACGACGACACTCGTTCATGTCGCCCCTTATGTCAGTTGTGACATGTATGCTACGAACGGTGAAGTATGGCAGGGATTTCTCAAAAATGTCTTTCGGGGAATGAACGACTCCTACTTCGTCGGCAGTTACTTCCTGTTGTTCTATCTCGTACAGTTTTCTTTACTACCAGCTGCCCTCCTCTTTCCGTCTTGGGAGACGATTGGTGGACTTGCTCTCTTGTTGCTCGCACGATACAGGATTGATCGGATGGCGCGGATTCGCCATGTTTGGTTGTTGCACCCGTTCGCAACCGGTCTTTATGTCCTCTTACTTGCAACGGCGATGATTCGAAGAGCTCGGAAACGGGAAATCACTTGGAAAGGTCGGGCCTATTCTTAAGGAGGAATTGTTCATTATGAAACATGTCGCTATCATCGGAGCCGGTTTAGGTGGTTTAAGTGCCGCTATTTCACTCGCTTCAAAAGGATTTAAAGTTACTGTCGTTGAACGAAATGATCATATTGGTGGAAAATTGATGCCGCTGATCACGGAAGGACACCGGTTTGATTTCGGTCCAAATACCATCACGATGCCCGAAGTCTTTCAATCTGTCATCCGGGAGTCGGGAGCAGATCCCGATGATTACTTCCAGTTCGAAAAATTAGCACGCCATACCGCCAATCACTTTCCTGACGGGCGGACCTTAACTTTTACGCATGGCCGAGAAGCAATGCGGACGGAAATCGATCGTTTTACGAACGGACAATTAGCAAAAAATGATATCACAGGCTATCAAGAAGAGGCCGCCGAATTATTCCGAATCGCTAAACAGCAATTTTTTATCAATATCGATTCATATTTCAATTTCTCTTTACTACGAGATATGGTCAAAGTTCACCCGTTCAAAACGATCCATTCGCTGCACAAGAGCTATTTCAAGGATCCTCAACTGATTCAGGCACTCGATCGTTACGCGACGTATATTGGTAGTAGTCCGTATCAGGCGCCCGCGACATTTGCTTTAATCGCTCATCTCGAACTGAATGACGGCGTCTACTTTACTCGTGGCGGAAATACGGCAATCGCAGAAGGGTTCGCACGCCGGGCGCAAGAGATGGGCGTCGTTTTCCGCTTAGGCGAGGAAGTCACACAAATCGAAGTTACGGATGGACTTGCGACAGAAATCGAACTGAACCATGTCGATTACTTACCTGTCGACTTCGTCGTGATGAATGGTGATCTATTGACACAATACCCGCGTCTCGTTTCGGAAACGATTCGACCCGATTTTAAAAACCCGACACCCAGTCAAATGGAACCTTCGATTTCGGCCTATGTTCGTTGTATCGGGCTCACGCGACGAATTGAAGGGCTTGCCCATCATAACGTCTTCTTCTCATCGGATTATGAAGCAGAATTTCGTGCCCTTTTTGAAGAACACCGTTACGCGGAAGAACCGACCATCTACATTTCGAATTCTTCCGTTACGGCACCTGAGATGGGCGAAGCTGGGGACAACCTCTTTATACTTGTCAACGCACCCGCGACGAATGAAGGCAACGTCATCGACTTCGACACGTATGATCACTTGATTAATCAACGGCTGAAACAGTTCGGAATCGATATCGAATCGGACGTCGTCTTCGAACAACGCATCACACCGACCGATATCGAACAAAAATTTTCTGCGTATCATGGGTCTCTTTATGGACTCTCTTCGAATGGTACACGCAATGCGTTCATGCGCCCAAGCAACCGTTCAAAAAATGTTCACAATTTGTTTTTCGCGGGAGGATCGACCCATCCTGGTGGCGGTAGTCCAATGGTGACGCTTTCAGGAAAACTGGCAAGTGAACGAATCGTGTCAAGTGCTGCCCAATCCCTGTGAACGTTATGTGAATTGCAAATCGATTACTTGTACGGACAACTAAGATTTGATACGATTACTTCGAGTTCAAGAGGTAGTGATTGACCCCACATCCTCAATCAAGCGCAAGGTGACTTCCCCGAGTCAAGAGCGTTTAGGAACTTAACACACTTGCAGCGGTTATTTGATTCATCGTTTAAGACCCACTTAAACGAAGTAGTTCTACGTTTGAACTGTCAGCATGATTTACGACGTTCCCCCTTAGATCGTCTCATCCTGATTGGTTCACAGGCAGCTCGTTGAAATACAGTTCATCCCCGTGAATTGTTGACCTGCCTTATTAGCAACTGCTCAACTGTTTCAAAAATCGCTCAGAAACGTCTTAGACTCCCCGGTCTAGACGAAACATAAAAAAAAGACCTTGGTCCCCGCCAAGGTCTTTTTTTTATGGACTTTTAAATCGTTGCGAGTAACTTCATCTTTTGCCAGCGGCTCACGTACGCCCGCTTCGTAAAAACATCATATTGGTTATCGCGTGCCGCATCCAAAATACCACGATAAAGCAATGCTGCCACTTTTAAGGCCCGTCGACTTTCTTTTGGATAACGCTCGAACGAAGGACTGGCTGCATCATAGAGATGCTCTGCGCGTAGAGCTAATGCCTCCCAAAGACCTACGAAGTCCCCAGACGGCGTTCCTGCGAGCAAAGAATGTGGCGTGACGTCGTATTCATCCATCCATTCTTTCGGCAAATAGATTCGGCCACGCTTTGCATCTTCACCGACGTCCCGTAAAATATTCGTTAATTGCATCGCGATGCCTAACTCAATCGCAGATTGACGGAGTTCCGGTTGACCTGGTGCTAAAATCGGCAGCAGCATCAAGCCGACCGTACTTGCAACATAATAACTGTATTGTTCTGTTTCTTCGAGTGACTGATATCGATTTTTTTCGATGTCCCAACGCATTCCTTCCGCCAGCTCCAGGAAAGGCGTCTCATCCATTTCATACCGTTCAAAGACATCGGTCAATGCAATCCAAAGCGGCTTTTTTATAGGGTATCCTGAGCGGAACAAACGAAATTCTTCTAAAAAGGCTTCCAAACTTTCTTTAGGTGTGTCAGATTCATCAACGGCATCATCTAAAAAACGACAGAATGTATAAATGGCATAAACGGCTAATCGATCTTGTTTTGGTAATAACGAAAATGCTTTATAAAAGGTTTTTGATCCGTTCTGAATCGTTTCTTCACACGTTGCGTATGCCTGCGTCACTGTATTCATTTTTCCACCTCATCTCTTGTTCCATACGATTGACAAGTAATGTCGCTCCCATCATGACGATCGGAACGCCTCCACATGGATGGACGGATGCACCTACTGCATATAATCGTTCAATATCAGGATAAGGACGCGCCTGCGTTTTCAAGGCTGCTGATTGGCGAATCGTCGGTGCGATACCAAAGCTTCCGCCTTCATACAATCCAAACTCTTTTGCGTCTTGCGGTGTTCGGATTTGCATCTCTTCGATTTGATTACGGAATCCTGGATGATGATTCTCAATTTTCGTTAAGATGGTTTCAATAAAACCGTGTTGCTCGAACTTCTCCCGATTAAAATTCCGCGGAGAAGGAACTAACGCATAGACGACACTATCCTCACGATCCGTTAGCGAATCGTCAACCTTGCTCGGATTAAACAAATAAACAGCCGGATGTTCTGGTAGTTCATCTTGATGGAAAATCGAGTTCATCAACGGTTCTAGGTCATTCGGCATCAAAAAACGATGAACCGGCAGATTGACTTTTCCTCGCATTTTAAAATACAAGAGTAACGTTCCGCCAGAAGGCGTATAGGCTTTCGGTTTTTTCCCTTCGACAAGGTATTCCATCAATGGAAACTCACCGTTTAAAACAACGTTATCATAATGATATTCTGCATCACCCACTACGATACCTGTCGCTTGCCCGTCCTGAATCGTGACACGTTCGACGGACTGATTGAATTCAAAACGAACACCGCGTTCAACCAATACTTCATACATGCGTTCAGCTAAAGAGAAATAGCCGCCCTTAACGTACCAGACACCTTCTGCTTGTTCACGATATGGAATCAAACCGTAAATCGAGGGAGTTGTGTAAGGATTCCCACCAATGTAAAACGTCGGAAAACTGTAGGCCATTCGCAAGTATTTATTTTTAAAATATCGCTTCAAATGATCATGCGCTGTCTCAAGTGCATGCATCTTTACTAATGGTTTCAACATGCCTGGCTGTAACAATTCAGTTTTACGGAAATAACTCCGCTCTAAAAATTTCGAGACGCTGATGTCATAATCCTTTGATTTTTGATGCATAAATTCAGAAAAGCCACGGCCTTCTCCAAACTGTCGCTCAATCGCAACTGCCTGATCGACGACATCACCTAATTTCGTCACGACCGTCCCATCATCAAAATGTAAATCGTACAGGGGATCGATTCGTAACAATTCGACTCCATCGAGTCCCGCTTCCGCTAGCTGTTCCTGTAATTTTCCAGGCATCAAGACAATCGTCGGCCCTTGATCAATCCGACCGCCTGACTCAAAGTCGACAGAAGCGAGTCGACCACCGACCCGCCCTTCCTTTTCGTAGATTGTAATATCAATCTCTGGATAGCGTTTCGTCAATAAGAGCGCCGCATGCAGTGTCCCGACGCCCGCGCCTACAAATCCAATCTTCATTTCGTCACACCTACTTCACCAGTCAACAAATCGGCAGTGATACGAGCGGACTCAAAAATCGTCGGAAGGCCACTACCTGGGTGTGTCCCGCCTCCAACTAGATAGACATGATCTAATTCTTCAAACCGATTGTGTGGTCTAAAATACATCATCTGCGTCAATTGATGTCCTAAGTTGAACGTCGCTCCTTGATGGACCCCCATCGCTTCCCAATCGTCAGGCGTGAACATTTCTTCGACTTCAATTGCCCCTTCCACACCTTTATAAGGAGAACGTTCTTCTAGTGCATCGAGGACTTTCCGGCGTAACTTCGGTCCTTCAACTGCCCAATCAAGATCTGAATAATTATTCGGGACTGGGACGAGCACATATAGAGATGACTTGCCTTCAGGAGCAAGCGTCGTGTCAATGATTGAAGGATTTTGAACATAAAACGAAAAGTCTTCTGATAATTCAAGAGTCTGCGTCATCTCACGGACATTTTTTTCGTAGTCTTCCGCAAAATAAATCGTATGATGCGGAGCGTCAAACCGTTTATCGACACCTAAATACAACATGAATGTCGAACATGAGAATTTTTTACGATCGATTTTCGGACGGGACCATTTTTTGAGAACACCTTCCGGTACGAGATGATTCATCGCATGAGCGAAATCCGCACCTACGACTACATCGTCATATAACACATGTTCTCCCGATTCTAGAATAACACCGGTTGCTTCTTTTCCATCTAAAATCAATTGATCGACTCCAGCATTCAGATGAACTTTCCCGCCTAAGTCCTTAATTGCTTGTTTCATCGCTTCCGGGATGCGGTTCATTCCGCCAATCGGATGATGAACGCCGTAAGCATGCTCCATGTAAGATAGAATTGAAAAGCCGCCTGGACATTCCCAAGCTGACATACCAAGGTATTTTGCTTGGAACGTAAACGAATACTTTAATTCTTCACTTGTAAAGTAGTCCGACAATACATCATATAACGAGCGTCCTAACGATAGCCGAGGTAACGCCGTCAACACACGTGGTGATAAATAATCCGTCAATCGATCATGCTTCGTTTGGAGGATAGGCATCAACTTCCCTAGTTTTAATGCTTGTTCCGCCATAAAGCGATCATACCCTTCTCCATTACCCGGGAACTGGTCTTCAATTGCTTGCTTCATCCGGTCTCGGTCCGTCGTCATCGTGAACTGATCCTTTCCTCCATTGAAATAGAGTGTATACATCGGATCCAGTGCCTTCAGTTCCAAATAATCGTGCAAATTCAATCCGATGCTCGTAAATAGATTTTCTAAAATATGGGGCATATTTAAGAAGGTCGGTCCTCGATCAAATTGATAATCACCAACTTGCACACGTGACGTCCGTCCACCTACGACTGCTTGTTTCTCGTACACAGTCACATCTACCCCTCGCCCTGCTAATAACATGGCGCAGGCGAGTCCTCCGGGTCCTGCTCCAATAACGGCTACACGCTGCTTCACACGAATCTCTCCTTTTTCTCTCTGGTCGTTTTAACTATTATACTAATCACATACTATGCCCACAAATCTAAAGTGCCTTCAAACTGTAAAAACGCCAAGCTTCCGATTAGGAAGTGGCGTTTGCAGTAACGATATACCAAGCTCCTTCTTTCAAAAATGGTGTGATCGATACATTTTCAAAACCGGCTGCATGTAATTGTTCAGTCAATTCTTTTTTTCCAGGAAGCGGATATAAATTTTCGTGTAACGTCATGAAGGCGTTAAAGGCAGCTGAGAACGGCGCCCCGTATTCACTATCCCGAAGTGGTGTGACAAGAATAACTGTTCCATCGTCCTTGACGAAGCGACGGACACCTTCGAGGAGACGGAGTCGCTCTTCCTTCGGGAAATAGTAAAGAATGTTGTTCATCATGACACCATCGTATGTTTCCGTTACTTCAAAGGTTTTAATATCTCCGACAACAAAATCAATTTCTCCTGTCGTATCGCGTCGCTTCGCTTCAGCGATGACAGACTCTTCGATATCAATTCCAGCCAAACGGAGTTCCGGTAAGGCTTCATGGATTTTTCGTAAGTATCCTCCGTACGCACATCCGATATCAAGTAAGGACGTAACGTTTTCATTTCGAATGATATGACGTACTGCCGGAAAAGCAACCGTTTCGACAAGTGCGGACGTCTCAGCAACGATGTCTCCGTGTTCCTCTCCATTAAAGGTCTTCTGTTGACCATCCTCTAAAAATTGCGGATAGGAAAATAAAGCAGGCAAATGCAGTTCCATCAGTTCTGATAACATGAAGCCGATACTGCGGTCATCTGATTTCGAGAGTTCTGGAAGGACATGCCGTGTTGCCGTGTACCGTAAATCTTTCTTTTTGAGGTGTCCGACTGCCAGACCAACCTCGAACCAACGCGATAATGCCTCTGTTGTGAGCGGTTGCTTCAGTCGTATTTGGGCTTCTGCTTGTGTTGCGCCAGCACCTAAGACATCGAACAACCCATATTTATAGCCAATATATCCATGCCATAATGGTAAAACTGGTTCCGCCCGTTTCATCCATTTTCTCGCCCGAAAAACCTTTGTCCATTCTTTCAACTGTGACACAAGCGTTCCCCTCTCTACCACGTAATACATCCCTTTTCCCAAATAACAACAACTTGTAAACAAAAAAAACGCATCAAACTTTTGCTTCAGACTGTATACAAAGTGCTATCTGGAGATAAAAGCATTTTTTTCGTTGTTTTCCTCGATCGAGGCGGGAAAACGCAAAATAAAAAGAGTCGACCATCGCTGTGCCGGAACACAATGATGGTCGACTCTCAACCGGACAGTGAATTAGAAGAACTCCATACCGAATGGTAACGAATAGCCTAAGAAAATCGTCACGAGTATGAGCACCGCAAATCCGAGCAGGAACCCAGAATACGATTTTCCTTTTTTCAGTCGAACTAATGTCAATTCACCCAAGATGAGTGACAATAAACCACCGGTGATTTTTGCATGGTATAAACCGTCCGGGTTTTCAGACATCCCCATGATTTGGATATACAGATACAATCCTGTCGCAAACGTTAACACCAATAAGAGGCGAAAGGCCATATGGATTCCTTTAGCTGCAGGCTTCCCCTTCTTATACATTGAAAAGGCGACAAAGAACGCAACGAGTAGTAACACCCATAGTAAAACATGGGTATGAACAAAAGCAGTGATTGGCATGATGATTTCCCCCTTTTTCTAGTTCCTATTTCATGGTAGCTGATTTCCCTTGCTAGACATAGGGTTATTTTCGTAACATATCATTTATTCAAGAAATCGTCACACGTTCTACCAGTAATGGAAGTTTAACCATGAACGCACTTCCATGTTTTTCGATGGACTCGACTTGAATTTCTCCGCCGTGACCCGTGACGATTTCTTTACAGATCGCGAGTCCCAGTCCAGTCCCGCCAATTTTACGGCTATCTGAATTATCGACACGATAAAACTTCTCGAATAAGTGGTTGAGTGCTGCCGCCGGAATACCAATCCCTTGATCACGGACCTCGAACAAGACATGTTGTTCTTTAATCGACAGGGTTACGTCAATGTTTCCACCGAACGGTGAATATTTGACGGCATTGTTCAATAGGTTATTCATCAACTGTTTCATCTTTTCTTCATCTGCTTCTATGAGCGGAAGTGCCTCACTCATCGCCCGGAAAGAAATCGTGTGCTTTTTCGTCGATGCTGCATAAAATTGTGTCGTCTCTTCGAGGAGTAGACGCAAATCAAGCGGCTCTTTTTTATACGACTGTGTCCCCGATTCCATCCGTTGTACGTCAAGAAAATCATTGACGAGATTGGCAAGGCGCTCTGTCTCGGAGTGAATCGTCTGCAAATACTTATCTTGACGGGTCGTATCGATATCTCGATTCAACATCAACTCCGTAAATCCATAGATGGACGATAGCGGTGTCCGTAATTCATGCGAAACCGTCGAAACAAGCTCCGACTTCAGTCGATCCATTTCCGTCTCTTTCGTCACGTCACGCAAGACGAGCATCGTCCCTTTATGAACACCAAGGATTTCAATCGACTCGACATAAAATTGAATGAAGACCGTTTGTTGTCGAATTGAGAATTGAAGACTTTCTGTCGGGACATCTCCTTCTAGAACGGCTTCAACGTACTGTGAAAATGCCGCTTGGTCATCGACGATGGAATGAATTGCTTCTAGGCAGAAATCAAGTGTCTCGACTTCTTCGTTCGCTCCATAGCGCAACTCTGGAAATAGATCATACAATGGCTGATTGACGAAGACCTCTTCTTTACCGGGTTCGATGTAAATGACCGCTTCACGGATCGAATCGAGAATACGTTCAGTTTTCGTTTTCTCTTTGTTCATCTCATCAAATAACCGCATCCGTAATAGGGAGAGTGACAATTGACGTGAGAACGACATGACATCCCGCATTTGTTCATTCGTAAATTGGTCGCGGTAACGAACGAGATAGATGAAAGCAATCACTTCATCCGATGACGGATCTAAAATCGGTACTGCTGTCTCATACATATAGTACGGGTAGGGCAACGGGTGATTACTCGATACTTGTTTAGACGAATGGACTGCTTTTTTCAAAGTATCTGCTCGCTTCAACAATGAGAAATCGCTACCTAGCAATTGTTCCGTCAATTGTTCCGTCATACCATGCGTGACGACAGAATAACTTTGTCCTTCATCGACGAAAACGAGGGCACCAATTTCTGAATCTGTAATCGTTACAAGTTTTTCGATAATTTCCGGATAGGCTGTCAATGCTTCCCGAGCCGCCAGCGTCTCTGTTAAATCATTTCGGTATTGAAGATGCTGTTCGTTTCGCATCGTCAGTTCTAGCGCTTCTTCCAACTCTTGTTGTTGGGCTTGCAGTTCTTCTTGTTGTGCTTGCAGTTCTTCTTGTTGCGCTTGCAGTTCTTCGTTTTTTGCAAGTAAGTGTTGTTTATTTTCTGAGATTGAACTGGCCATTTGATTGAATGACAAAGCTAGGATTCCGATTTCGTCTTTTCGTTTTGGGACTTGAATGTTCGAAATGTCTTCTCCATTTGCAAGGCGCTGACTATTTTTAACGAGTCCTAAAAGCTCAGAGGTGATTCTTCGAATGAACGGGTAGATAAAGAAAATCAACACAGCAATGACGACGATGATATTCGACAACCAAATCAGTTGTGTCGTTCGAATCTCTTGTCCTAACTGCTGGCTCGTTCTCTCTGCCCACTCATCAAGAAATTCACGGTATCCTCCAAGTGCCAACTCACTTTTATCGATTTCCGAGAGGACATCGATATTGCCTGCGTCATCTAATGAAATTTTTCCATCCGCGACAAGTTCTTTCCCTAATGGAAGATTTGTTAAAGTCGTCCCGCGAAGAAAAGTCTCCGTTACGTCCCCATCTTTTTTACCTTTTACATAGGACTGCACAAGCGGCAAAACCGAATCGAAGTAATAGCTATACAATTCGCGTGAAGATGTCGCATAGACTTTTCCTTGCTCATAAATCGCATTTTTTTCGAACCACCGTGTTTGACGATCAATCGTTGTTTGTTGCGCAGCGATTTTTTCATATAAGGTGGCATCCCCCATTAACGCATAACCACGCATATTAAACTGAAGGTCTTGCCACTCTTCCCATAGTGCACCGGCCCGGGCGCTACGATCCCTGATATCTTCAAGCTTCGCGCGGGTATCTTGTAACCTTGTGTCCGTATAGTTGTAGACGACCAAAGAAGAAATCATCAGCGTAGCTAAAACGACATAAAAGGAAGCCATTAGTTGGCGTCCGATTTTTCGATTAATCCACTTGATGATCACTCAATATCCCTCCTACGACATCAATCAACTCTAACGGACTGAACGGTTTTGAGAAAAAGTAATTCGCCCCGATCTCTTCAGCACGCTCACGGTCAGATTGTTGACTTTTAGCCGTTAACATCATGATCTTTAATTGTTGTTTGTCCGGATGACGTCGTACTTTTTCGATAACTTCGATTCCCGTCATTCCAGGCATCATGTAATCAAGTAATACAAGATCATAATGCTGACTCATGATTTTTTGATAGGCTTCGTCGCCATCCGTCGCTTCATCGATCGTGTACCCTTCATCTTCTAACGTATCAAGGACCAACATCCGTAATACGTCTTCGTCCTCTGCTAATAAAATACGTGCCATCTATAATTCCTCCTAAAATATCTACTCATCTTGGCGGTACTCGCTCCATCCTCACTTATACACATGGATGGAGGAAGTTCAACCATACTTCCTTCATTCTACACAGTTCCTTCATAATAGGAAATGGAAATTACTCGATGACTATTGTTTTTAAATGCGAGTCGTCTCATGCGCCTAGCCGAAAGGAGTTGATTCAAAAAGGAATCAACTCCTTTCACGTGCTTTTTCCTGTAGGAATCGTGTAAGGCGATATGCTTCCTTTTCCTCATATACAAGGGAAGAGGACTTTTGCAGGCACGCCTTAAAGAAACGAACATCAGGATTGGGAAAAATCCACATAGAAATGACCGATGATCCCCCTTTTTCATCGGATCATCGGCCATTTGATTGCGGTAAGGTGGAACCTTCCATCCTCGACGCCTACTGGAAAAGAAATCCTACTCTTGTTTACTCGTTAGATAACTTCAATCACTTGCTCTAAGGAAAATGCATAAATCAATTTTCGAGAGATAGAAATGTTCAAAATGGATTCAAGAGCTTCTTGATACAGGTTCAATTGTGTCGCGTAACGTTCGCAAAGAATCTCAGCTGGCGTTTGGTCAGCGCTCGTCTCGAAGACTTGGTCCGATTTATAGTCGAGAAGAATATAGTCCTCCCCATCTTGAATTAAACAATCGACAATCCCTTGCATGACTGCTTGATCAACGGGACCATGCCAATCCGTACGAAAACGTGAGGCATCGATTTTGTACGTGAAAGGTAGTTCACGGTAGACGTCTCCCGTCCGTAAACGCTCCTCAAATAATCGTCCGATGCTTGAGGACAGGAATGTCTCGAGCTGATTTTGCGCATCACGCATCGTCAAAGCTTCTTGTTCTGAGATTCGTTCACCTGTCTCCCACTTCGTGATTTGTTCAGCGAGTGGCAGATCCGCTTCATAAAGTTGCATCGCTAAGTGTAAGACAGTCCCACGTTCTGCTCCCGTTAAGACCGGGCCTAAGAACTGTGGGGTCCGGTAATACGTCGCTTGACGTTCTGTCGCTTCAAACGCTGCCCGCTCCAGTTGTTCGGTCCGTTTGAGTTCAGTCACGGTTTGCTTCGCTGCCGTCTCGGTCGCAAGCTGGTGCGCATAGCGATAAGCAAAACTTTCTTCGATTCGCGCTTTGAAAGCGTCATTTTCAGGACGATCAATTTTTTCAAGTGCGCGGACATGTTCCAGTTGTTCAATCATCGTCGAAATTTCTTGGTATGGGGCAATTTCGTTCAGTTCCATGATCCGGAATGCCCATTGTTGCTCTCCTTCTTGTAACATAAAGTTTCGAAGTACAGCTGGTGCTACCCAGTCTGCATACGTTTTCGCATTACGACGGTCGATTTCCGGCAATAATAATTCATCGTGTGGAGCAGCTTGCCATTTTACCAACTGTTCATCTAATCCCTTGATTGAACCGACTAATACCAGCTTTTCTTTTGCTCGGGTCATCGCGACATAAAGAACTCGCATTTCTTCCGCTTTCATTTCACGATCCATCTCACGGCGAATGACCTCTTTTAACAATGTACCTGACCGCAGGCGTTTGATTGGATCAATCGCGTCAAGCGCAATCCCATACGTTTTGTGTAATTGTATGGCTTGGATTTGATCTTGTTTATTAAATTGCTTTCCGAGCTGACTGACAATCGTGACAGGAAACTCGAGCCCTTTCGATTGATGAATCGTCATGATGCGAATGACATCTTCGTCTTCTCCTAGTGAACGAGCTTCTGAAAAGTCTTCGCCACGCTCAATCAAACGATTTATCAGTCGTAGGAAACGATACAACCCGCGATACCCTGCTCCTTCATATTGTTTTGCACGTTCGTATAACGCATTCAAATTCGCTTGACGACTTCGTCCTCCTGCGAGACACCCGACGTATTCGAAATACCCGGTTTGATCAAACAGTGAGCGAATGAGTGCAGCAAGTGACTTACCACGGGCTTCTGTCCGCCATTGGTTGACACGTTGTAACGCTTCATCGACTCGAATCCCGAGTGGTGTCGCTTCGCCTGCGACATGGACGGCAGCCTCATAAAAACTCGTATCCTTCGATTTTGCACGAATCCGTCCTAAATCGCGATCGGTCAGACCAAAAATCGGCGACCGGAGCAAACTCGCGAATGGAATGTCCTGTAACGGATTATCAATCGTTTTTAATAATGCCATCATGATTTGAATTTCCGTCGCTTGGAAGTAACCGCCTGTCGTGTCCGCGTATACCGGCAGCTCATATTGTTCAAACACTTCAACGAGCGCTTGAACGCGTTTCCCACGTGAACGAACGAGCACGACGATGTCACGGTATTCACATTTTCGAAAACGTTTTTGTTTAGCATCGAAGACGAGATAGGGATTGTCATCATTGACCATCTCGATGATTCGGGTTGCGATGGCACGGGCCTCTAATTCTTCCTTATTTTCATCTTGTTGATCGATTAAAATCAATTCCGGTTCGACTTGTTCTGATTCGAAGTAACCAAGATTTCCGAGCCGTAGATAGGCTGCGTCGTCATAATCGATTTCACCGACGGCGGCATCCATCACTTGTCTGAAAATATGATTCGTCCCATCAAGGACTTCAAGACGACTCCGGAAATTTTTCGTCAAATCGATTCGTGTCCCATAATCTGTTTGCCGGAATCGCTTGAACTTATCAAGAAAAAGTCCCGGCTCAGCATGACGGAATTTATAAATCGATTGTTTAACGTCACCGACCATAAATAAATTACCGGTTTGTTCGTCTGATTGGGAGACTAACGTCAAGATACGTTCTTGCACTTCGTTCGTATCTTGGTATTCATCGACGAGCACTTCGACGAAGCGTTCTTGAAGCAAGCGGGCGACATCGGTCGGTGCCCCGTCTTCTTCTAAAACGGCTAAAGCAAAATGTTCCAAATCGGAAAAATCGACAAGCCCCCGTTCTTGTTTGGCTTCGAGATAGGCTTCAGCAAACTTTCGGACGAGTGTCACGATCATCTCGACATGTCCAAGTTGCGACCGAAGATCTTCGAGGTAGTCGACACCCTCTTTTTGAACGAATAGTTCCTGACGCTTTTTCAACTCACTGACGAGACGCGTCCGTTCCGTTTGAAATGTTTTAATCGCCTCATCCCCACGCGGACTTTTCCAGCGTCCGAACTCGACAGCTTGGAACGTCAGTGCGACCGTCGTCCAACGATCAGTCGCCGGATTAATACGGCGTAACGGTTCAATGTCACGCATTAGGAGCTCCGCCATTTCTGTATAGCCGGACTGATGCAAACGATAGGAGAGCTCAAGGTAACGTTCTAAAAGCGGTGCGATTTTTTGCCATTCTAATTCAAGGAGTCGTGTCAGCAACGAAGATTCATCAGGATCAACCGGCTGGTCGTATTGTGCAAGCAGATGCTCGTAAAAACCGTCTGGATCTGGTAGCGAACGCGAAAACCGGTACAAGTTTGAAATCAGAGAGAGCATTGCCTGATCGTCCCGATCGGAAGTATAACTATCAATCAATTCATAAAATGCCGGATTGGCGGCAGCGTAAAATTCTTCAAAGACCTCTTCCAGTACATCATCTTGTAACAACAATAATTCGGATTCATCCGCAATTCGAAAAGCCGGATCCAGCCCGATTCGATAATAGTTTTCCCGTAAGATTGATAAACAGAAGGAATGGATTGTCGTAATTTGTGCCCGGTTCATCATCTGACGCTGCTTCTTCAAATAAACATCGTCTGGGGCTTCTTTGATTTTCGCTTCGATCGCCTCGATGACACGCGTTTTCATTTCTTTTGCGGCAGCGTTTGTAAACGTCGCGACTAAAATCCGATCTGCTGTCAGTGGATCTTCTTGATCGATGACGCGTTGCGTCAACCGTTCAACGAGTACGGCGGTCTTCCCTGAACCGGCTGCTGCCGAAACGAGAATGTGTCCTCCGCGCGCATCGATTGCTTGTTGTTGCTCATCCGTCCAATTGACGCTCATTCCTCTTCCTCCTTCAGTCGGTCCAATACTTCTTTTTCAGATAAAGGGTCCAGTTGACGATAACTGTTCCCGAGCGATTCGTCGAATTGACAGACCGAACGGTATTCGCAAAACGTACACGGTGTTCGCTCTTGATAGTCGAACGGATCGATGGCGATATCTCCCGCGTACATCTCGGCACTGCTTGTTTTCAATTCGTCCCAGGCATGATCCATCAACGCGTTCAGTTCCGCTTCTTTGACGACCCCTTTCGTATGTGATTTATGCAGTCCTGTCTTCGTAAACGTCACTTTGACGAGTGGCGATTTTTTCCGTTCATCAAACGCAATTTGATCCATCGCCCGTAACACATCATCATTTTCGACAATCACACCTTGCATCTGGTAGGATTCGAGCAATAAACGATTCCGTTCTTCTTCAGCCGCCGACAAATCACTTCGTAACATCGGATTTTTGACATGGAAGTACAGGGCGCCTGCTGGTTTCGCTTGTTGATTAAATAAGACTTCTGATTGTTCGACGACCGTTTTTAAATAGAGCAACATCTGAATCGCAAGACCATAATAAATTTCAGCAAAATCAAGCGCTCGGGCACTCGACTTGTAATCGACAATCCGGACGTACAATTGGTCACCAATCGTCGCTTGGTCGACTCGATCAATTCGACCAGTGAATTCGATTTCCGTTCCATCCGGCAGAGTAAACCGTAACGGCGGGAACATCGCGTTCCCAAAGCTGATTTCAAATAAATCAGGTTCGAAGTCAGACCGTTCTGCTTGTTTGACGAGCATCTTCGCCGTTTGTTCGACGACATCCGTTAATTTTTTCTGAATGTATCCGAACCGATTCGAACTCATCAAAATAGCATTTTGAATGTCTGGTGTCACTTTTTCCACGGCATTTTTCGCAAGTTCTGTGCACGATGCATCATCTAAATCACGCCATTTTCTGCCGGACTCTTTGATGTTGACGGACAAATCATTTAACGCGCCATGAAATAGATTTCCAATGTCGGGTGCCTCGAATTTATATAGTTTTCGTTCCTTCAAACGTAGCCCATACCGTGCAAAATGCTTATAGGAACACGCATTATACGTCTCAAATCTAGAGACACTCGCCTTGATGCTGTCACCGTAAAGGGAACGTGCTAAGTCGTCTGGAAGTTCATCTGCTCGGTTTTGATAAAATAACGCATCGACGAGTAACGCCATTCGTTCTCGTCCTTGACCATTCTCGAGCAATGCATTGTAGACATCAAACCATGACGATTGAATCGGATACCGGCGCTGTAAACGGCGTAACTCGATTGCCGTCGCAGCCGCCGCTCGGTCGGGATCAGTTACGAAATCGAATTGATCATTTGGTGCATGCTCTCCTGCTTCTGCGAAGTGTGTTTTGACAGGACGGTCTTGCAGTAACTGGTACTTGATTTGTTTCACGATGGAGGCTGGTTGTAATGCCTTCCCGTCCTCATCAACAAGAGCATAACTGATATACAACGATTCACTCGGTGCCGTCACTCCGTGGTACAGGTAGTATAATTCGTCATCAAAGACATCCAGTGACGCTTTACCGACCGGAACTCCATGATTGTGAAGGAAATCATGATCTCCTTCCGACAATAGTTTCGACTGGTCTTCGACGAACGGAATCATACCATCATTCGCGCCGAGTAAAAATGCGACTTTTACTCGTTGTAAACGCCCCCGGACATAATCCGTCGCGATGACCTGATCGAGCGATGGCGGGACGAGTGAGAAGCGCAAACTCTCAAGTCCGGTTTCGACCATTTGTACGAATAAGTCTGTCGACAGTTCCGTCTCAGGAGCTGCTGCTTCGAGTTGTTCAAGTAAATGTAAGACCGCTTCATATACTTGATCATGTTCCCGGGCATGACTAAGCTCATTGCGCTCGAGCGCCTCTTGTTTCCAACTGAACAGCCGATCTGTCAACTGGTGTTCTTCAAGGAACTGATAAAGCGAACGCGTATGTTCACTCATTGTTTTTGATTTCTTCAACCGGTCTTGTAACGGTGTAATCGCATCGACGACGAATTGACGCATCCGGTTTAACTCATCCTCTTCTTCGAGTTCCTCCGCCGTCAGACTGACTTCATCCGTTAAGCGTCGTTTCAATTGCCACGGCTTTTGCCACATCGTGCCTTTAATGCCACGTTCTAAGACAAACGTCTCTAATCGATCAAGCGCGAGCCGTTGATCATCTGCCGGGAGTGGCATCAATTCCGTTTTCAGCAGACGAAAGACTGCTTCTTCACGGTAACCGGCGACGACGAGCTCTAAAGCAGACTGAATCAATTCAACAATCGGATGATGAATCATCGTTTCCCGCTTATCAAGGAAATACGGAATATCATAGAGCTGAAACGCACGTTCTAAATGATCCGCATACGGTTCAAGATGTCGTACGATAAAAGCAATTTCATTGAACCGGTAACCATGCTGGCGCACGAGTTGGATTGCCTGGCGGACAGCGGCTTCCGTTTCAACTTGGCGATTGACGGCAGCTGTCACCGTGACCCCGTCCACTTCATGATCGACAGGAGGATAGGCAGGACTCATCAATGATTGTTCTAATGTTTGCAGTCCTTCCGACTTGAACTTAATCGTCCGTTCATAATGGACCTCTTCATGCTCGAGCTGTCGGTCTTGCATCTGTTCGAGCAATTGCATATAACAACGTTGGGAGACCCCAAACTCCGTCTGTTTCGCATAGGGATCGCTCACATCGATTGTAAAGCTGATATGCACTTCTTTTGCTAGTTCCATCAATTTAAGCAACACCTGTTGTTCCTGTAACGAAAACTCATAGAAACCATCAATAAAGAATTGTGTATTACCAAGACCTGCTGTCGGTAACAAGTCGAGTAACGTTGTATAGTAATCATCTGCATGAAGCGCTTTATCCACGATGCGTTCTGAGAACCGCTCATAAATCAGAGCTAAATCATTTAGTTTCGGCGAGCGTTCCGGAGAAAGTCCGCTAATTTGACGTAACATGTCTGGAGCGACGAGCGAACGTTTGAACGTAGCAATCAGTTCATCAAGCCCCTTGTAAAACCCGGGCATATTCTTTGTCCGTTTGAAAATCTTTAACTCATTTTCAACTTCTTCGACGACTTGACGTAATAACAACTGTGTCCCTGTCTCGTCTAAAAACGGAATCGCCTGATTGCCATGATCCCGCATGATATGAAAAGCAAAGCGCCGCAAACTCATGACTTCCATCCGTACTAATCCAGATAGGCGGGCATCCGTCGCAATTCGACGTTCCATCTCAAATGACATTTGATCGGGGACGATAAAATAAATCGGCTCTCCAAGTGGTCGCTCCTCGAGCTCATTGATTACAGTCTCTATTAATTTTGTGGTTTTTCCGGTTCCGGCACGACCGAGGTGCATATGATTCATGGTCATCAGTTCCTCCCTTAGCTCGTTTTTGTATACGTCATTATCTCATAAAACACGAACAAACGTCCGTTTTTGAAGCTATATTTTTCTACTTATTTTTGCTACACTGAAGCCAATTAAAATTAGTTAGACAGGAGGAATACCATGCTATATGATGACATCGGAAAACAACCGATGCTTGAACAGCTAGTCGCTCGCTTTTATCAACTTGTTTATGCCGACCCCATACTTCGTCCGATTTTTCCTGATGATCGTCAACGTGTCGAGCAGGCGCAAGTTATTTTTTTGACACACTTAACAGGTGGTCCACGCCAATATGAGTTAGATGATTCGCGGACGAATTTAGCGATGATTCACCGACTCTTACCAATTGAACAGCAACACGCCTTTCGCTGGATGGAGTTGATGGAAGTGGCCATCTATGAGACAATTTCCAATCGAGCTGTAGCTGAACGTTTGATGGAGCGCTTACGAATTGGTGCATTAAACGTCTTACGGATTTGTGAGGCTCATCAGGAACCGTGAGGGATTTTTCTTTCTCATCTGTCCATTTCCATGTAAAATGAAAGATGGAGGCGATAATTATGACTGAAGAACAAGATAAGAAACCTGATTTAGTGAAATCGGCACTCGAACAAGCAGAGGCGAAAACTGCAGAGGAACCGGTTGAAGAAGAAAAGTCTGACGAGCAAAAGAAACTCGAACATATTAAAGGGCTCGTCACATTAGAGCGCGGTTCTGATTACTTCCGTGTCGTCTTTTATGATGACCACAAGCATTTGATTTTCAAGGAACTCGATTATGATCGTGTCGAATTCGTTGGTCGCTTCTATAATGATAGTTTTGACGCGACGAATTTGAAACAGCTCGAAGAAATTGCAGAGAAAGCACTCTCAACTTCGATTCGAAAACGTTTCCTTTAAGATAGGTTATGTATAGAGAAAGCCGCGTCCCTGGATTAAATGAGGGACGCGGCTTTTTTCTTATACGCTTGTTTATTCACTCTCGGGAGTGTTTCTTTTTTTGCGACGAAGTACATATGCGAGTACCCCTCCGGCAACGGCAAGCCCTGTCGCCGCTAAAACGGGAATCAATACTTTCTTCGAAGATAATTTTTGCTTCACTTGCTCTAAGCGAGATTCTGTTACTTCTTTTTGCGCAATCGATGTGCGGCGGTTAATCGTCATATGTTTTGATGCATCTGTGACGACTACTCGCTTTGTCACCCAACGTCGATTTCCTGCCTCGTCGACGATGAGTTGGCGTGTTCGCTTAATATCTTTAATTCGTTTGCCGGGCGTGTTTTCTGGACGGACGATCCGTGAACTAATAAAACGGCGTCCTCCATTAACACCGAAGCCCGGCTGTAATTTTCTACGGTTTAACCATTCATATGATTCATTCATCGTGTAGCGACCAGATCGGTCGCTTCACCTCCCCTTCAATGCGCATTCAGTTTCTACTCAAGTTCATTTCGCTCTCATTGGTAACGTTTCCTGTTAGAGTGTTCCACTTTTCTGCACTTGTTAAACGTGTTCATGTCCCGTTCCCTGGAAGCGTCGTTGCATTTCGTAAGCTAATTCTAGGGTTTTAATCCGCTGTCGTTCAATACTATAGGCAGATGCGGCCGTATCAATCCGCTGTCCTGTTTGAAACTCGACTTGCACCTTTCCGCCACTCTTCTTAACGGTCTTCATTTGTTTAAAGTTAATCCAGATGCACTCCGCCTTTTCTTTAGCTGTCGTCGGAAAGAAGATGGTTTGTGCTTGCCAATCAATTAAAACCGGCGTTTTTCGGTTTGGTCCTAAGATATGTCGTGCTGCTTCAATTCTTCCTCGCATCGAAGAACCAAAATACAAACATGATTCTTCAATCAGTTTGATCGGATGTCCTTCGAGCACAAGTTCCGACCGTTCTTTAATAAGTAGTGTTTGCGGTTCCCCGTATTGACCGTACTGAGGAATAAGAGCTAACGTTTCTTCCGTGATGTTATGTGGCATCCTACTATCTCCCTTCTTCTATTACTTTGTTTATATCAAAGAACCCACCTGTACGCCCTCGACTGTTCGATATTTCCCAATATAAAAAACGAGATATCGCTATCTCGTTTTTAAAGTTCTTTCGTTGATTGGTCCATCTCTGGCTTAAAATGACGTGGGAATTTGAAAATCACACAAACTTTATCTTTTCCATTTCCCACTGCTTGGTTCTCGATTGAAACTTCCCCGTCATGACGCTCAACGATACGTTTTACGATATAAAGACCTAGACCAAATTTACCTTCTTTACCACGTGAAAATTGATGAAAAAGTGGTGATGATGAATCGAGTGGTGGACCGTCGTTTTCAATCTCGATTTGAGCTATCTCTTCGGTCCCGGATAAACGAATATCAATCGATGTCTCAGCATATCGCATCGCATTATCAATTACATTTTCAAGTGCAACCCGTAATTGTTCTCCTTCGCCAAGTACAAGACCGGCTTCCCCTGTAATCGTCCACGAAAGCGGCTTTGTACTTGAAAAACGACTTTGTAGTAAATGAACCATTCGGTCTAAATCAATCGTATCCCATGTAGAACGATCTAATTCAAAGTAATCCAATTTCGTCACATAAAGCAAGGCAGCGACTTTCTTTTCTAACCGTTCGGCCTCTTCCTCAATCACTGAGACCGAACCTGTCAAATCACCATCCGGATAAATCCCGTCAGAAATGGACTGTGCATAACTGCGAATGACCATGATTGGTGTCTTCAGGTCATGTGAAATATTTTGTAACAACGCTTTTTGTGCTTTATCCTGCTTTTCTAAATCGACGCGCATGGCATTGACCGATCGTGCCAAACGACCAATTTCATCTCCGCGATCAAGAGGAAGTGGCGTATTCCACTGTTGCGCTGCAATCTTTCCGACTGCACCTTCAATTTCAATCAATGGTTGCGTCAAGCGACGTGCTAACCAAAAAGCGATGAACAATGTCAAGATACTCACAATTACGACGACCCAGCCAATTTTTGAAAACAATTGCGTAATCAGTTCTTGACGATAGGCATCCCAGACATAAGAGACACGATAATACGTCTCCCCTTCCGATTCTATCTTGAGAATGCTGTAATAGACGTCTTCTTTATCAAGTTGCGTCGTATATTTTTCCGTTTCTGCTTTTTGATTGATCGCATCACGATACATCTGATCAATCAATTGTTGCGGGGCTCCCCCATAATAGAGTTTCCCATTTTTCGAAAGCAACAAAATATTAACGGAACGCGACTCCTGTTTTCGACGATCAAATTCAATTGGATTGTCCTGCAACATGTCGATGACAGAAGCATCTTTTGAAAAGAAGACTTCACTGTTTTCTAACGTCGAATAGACCTGTTCATCAATAAAGTTTCCAATCGATGACCGCATGACGACAAGGATAACGATCGAGAGCGTTGCGATGACGAGTAGAAACATCGCCCAAATCTGAAATCCCAAACTCCGATTCTTCATGCAGACACCAACCGGTAGCCAATCCCATAAATCGTCTCTAGTTCAAGTTTGGATAATTTTTTCCGGACTCGTCGAACTAAATCATCGACGACACGATCGGAACCAAAGTAATCATCACCCCAGACACTGACAAGAATCTGTTCACGGGACATTGGCGTCCCGATTTGTGTCGCAAATAAAATCAACAAATCATACTCTTTTGAGGTCAAATCAATTTCTTGACCATTTTCTTCGATGACTCGTTTTTCAGGATAGATTGTATAATCGCCATACTGAATCACTCCTGTTTTTGGTGTCGCATAGGCGCGCGCTAAGATTTTTTTGACACGAATGACAAGTTCTCTTGGCAAAAACGGTTTCGCGATGTAATCATCCGAGCCCATTTCTAAGCCGATGATTTTGTCGATATCTTCGTCTCGGGCAGAGATGAAAATAACAGGTGTCGTCTCATCATGTGCCTTGATTCGTTTAATCAACTGAAATCCGTCCATATCCGGTAACATAATATCGAGCACCCATAAATCAGGCTTTTCAATAATCGCTGAAGCTGCCGCTTCCCCAGAGGTGAACGATTTCACTTGCCATCCTTCTTGTTCTAAATATTTTACGAGCACGCGGTTCAGATTCACTTCATCATCCACTAAATAAATCGTATGCATCACTGTCACTCCTGACTAAGTCCTTTTTTTGTAGTGTATCAAAGGAATTCCGCACAATTATGTGAGAACACTCCAAATGTGAAAAAAACGCCCTCTTTTATCCAAAAAGAGGCGCGTTTAGTCAGTAACACTATTTATTTTACGAGGCGCAACGATGGATAGGTTGCACGTTCTACGTTCGTTTTAACATCTGTCGCAATATGACGACGTTCCGTCTTTACAATATGTGCTAAGAAGGTTGCTCCTCCACCGAGTAAGACCGTGACACCTGTCATTAAAATGATTTCCATTGTTTTCGCCGCCCTTTTCTATCGCAATTGATAATCAGTATCATCTTCAATACGACTATAACACGATGAAACGAAAATGAGAAGCGTTCTCAAGCAGTTTGTTACGAAGAAAATTTATCTTGTTCCTCTTCCCGTCGCTTTTGAATAATTTCACGCCATTTAAAATCACCTTGTTCAAGCCCATTAATTAAAATCTCAGCCGTCCCGACATTTGTCGCTAACGGCAAGTCATAGACATCACATAAGCGAATCAAGGCCGATACATCCGGTTCATGAGGCTGTGCCGTCAACGGATCACGTAAAAAGATCACGATGTCAATTTCCCCTCGAGCAACCATCGCGCCAATTTCTTGATCGCCACCAAGTGGTCCAGATTTACAGCGGTGTACGTCGAGCGCCGTCGCTTCGACGATCCGCTTCCCTGTCGTCCCCGTGGCGTACAATTGATTCTTTGCTAAATAGTCCTGGTAGGCCCGGGCAAACATGATCATCTCATCTTTTTTCTCGTCATGTGCAATCAATGCAATGTTCATTTTATCGTCCTCCTCTCTAGAGTATATGCACTCAAACGCGCCTTCAAAAACCTCTCATTTTCATGAATAGACTAAAAAACCGACGATGTTCACGCTTGAACGTCGTCGGTTAAGAAGGATGTCATGAATTGGATGGTTGTTTTTTCAACACGGTCCGTAAAATTTTTCCGGTCGTATTGCGTGGCAATTGATCAATGAATTCGAGACGTGTCGGACACTTGTATTTCGCGAGTGAAATCGCACAAAAATCGAGAAGGTCTGCTTCTGTGACGCTATCTTTTAACACGATAAATGCCTTGACGGCTTCTCCCATCTCTTCATCTGGTACACCGATTACGGCAGCTTCGACGACCCCTGGATGTTTATAGAGCACTTCTTCGACTTCACGTGGATAGACATTGTAACCACCAACGATAATCATATCTTTTTTCCGATCGACGATATAAAAATAACCGTCCTCGTCTCTTCTCGCGAGATCTCCCGTATATAACCAACCGTCGCGTAGCGTCGCTTGTGTCTCTTCCGGCATCTTATAATAGCCCGTCATGACATTCGGTCCACGGACAATTAACTCTCCGACTTGACCATCCGGTAATTCTTGTCCGAGTTCGTCCACAATTTTATTTTCGACATCGATGATGGACGGACCGATCGACCCCGGCTTTTGGATTCCATTTAACGGATTGAAGCACGTGACGGGTGAGGCTTCTGATAGGCCGTATCCTTCTAGTATGTGACAGTTGAACGTCTTTTCAAATGATTCAAGTAAAGGAACCGGTAAGCTCGCTCCACCGGAAACGAATAATCGGCTCGACGCAAAGTAATCTGCAAAATGCGGGTGGGCTTGAACCGTCTGAAGAAGGAAATTATACATTGTCGGTACGCCGGCAAAAATCGTAACTTGCTCTTTTTTCGCCAGTTCAAACGTTTCTTGCGGTGAAAAACGTGGTGCAATGATGATTGATGCTCCGTGTGCAAGTGAAGCGTTAACGACGACCGTCAAGCAAAAGACATGGAACATCGGTAACACAGCGAGCGTCCGGTCGCGCTCTGACACATTTAAGTATTCACCAATCGATTGTGCATTTGATGTTAAGTTACGGTGTGAGAGCATGGCGCCTTTCGGTTTCCCTGTTGTTCCGCTCGTATACAAAATGACTGCCGTATCATCGAGTTCATTCATCACGTCTTTGACCGGATGTTCGATGGAAAGCCAGTCTTCTAACGTCGTAAATTCAACATTCCCGATTTTTTCGCTTGGGCCAATTACCCCGTTAAACGGCACCGATACGACAACGGATAAGTTCGGTAAATGAACTAACCGTGCTTTTGCTGCTTCGACGAGCGGAGCGACCCCAAGAATTCCTTTAACGTCCCCATTCATCAAAATGTACCCGATTTCATCCGGTGTATATGTTGGGTTGATTGGAATCGCAATCGCCCCTTGCTTCATGATGGCATAATACCCAACTAAAAACGCTGGACTGTTCCCAAGTATCAATGCAACATGATCTCCTTTGCGAATCCCGTTCGCTTCTAATGCCCCTGCTGCCCGGTGGAACTTCTCGACAAACTCATGATAACTGACTTTCGTGTCTTCGAAGACGTAGGCGACTGCATCCGGACTTCTCCGGGCGGTCTCCTCTACAGAATGAATCAATCCCATCATCATTAACTTCCCCCTTCAAATGAACAACCATTCATTTTTTACGCAAAAAAAATCCATACATAACGCTTGCGTTAGTATGGATAGTATATCATTTTATGGAAACGTTTTCACGTTCTTTATCATTATCCGTTGACGATGACGCCACCATTGAGATGAAGCACTTGTCCTGTCATATAGCTCGAATCGTTACATGCTAAGAACACATACGCGGATGCCATTTCTGCCGGTTGGCCCGGTCGATCCATCGGTGTATTTTTACCAAACGTTTTTACCGATTCATCGGGGAACGTCTCTGTGATCAACGGTGTCCAAATCGGACCTGGTGCGACAGCATTGACACGAACCCCTTGTTTTGCGAGATTCATGGATAAACTTCGCGTGAAGCTGACGATTGCCCCTTTTGTTGAAGAATAATCAATCAGAAGGGCATTGCCTTCATATGCTGTTGATGATGTTGTATTGATGATGGCAGACCCTTGCTTGAGGTGTGGTAAAGCAGCACGTGCAAGACGCATCATTCCAAAAATATTTGTTTTGAATGTCTTCTCCAGCGACTTGTCTTCAATATCGAGAAGCGAGTCTTCTGGTTTTTGCATACTCGCATTATTGACGACAATATCGAGGCGGCCAAATTTGTCGATTGTTTTTTGAACGAGTTCTTCACAATAAGCTGCGTCTCCAATGTCTCCTTTAGACAGGAGCACTTCCCCACCAAGCTCTTCGACACGCGCTTTCGTTTCTTCCGCGCCCTCTTGGTCGCCATAGAAGGCGATGACGATTTTCGCACCTTCAAGCGTATAGGCAAGCGATACGGCACGTCCGATTCCGGAATTACCACCAGTGATGATTGCGACCTTGCCTTTTAATTTCCCGGCCGCACGATAATCGTCACGTTCATAGTAAGGGAGCGGTTGATTATCCTCTGTTTTTGGTAACCCTTCTGAGACCTGTTCAAAATTGATGAAATCCTCTAACGTACCTTCTAAAAAGTTATCTTTATTGTAGCCCATAAAAAAAGCTCCCCCTATGCAAGTTGATAGAGAGAGTTTTCCCAAAAAAGCTTATGCTAAAACGTCGAGTACTTCGTCTAGTTCGACAGCACCAAAATATTTTTTTAATTCATACTGACTTAATACTTCCCGCAATGACGCACGGTCGTATCGTTTTCCTTCTAATGCTTGAGCAATTTCCGAGGCATCCGCGACACCAAAGAAATCTCCATAGATTTTCGCTTCTTGAATGATGCCCTTCGTAACATTAAGCCGGAAATCAATCGTTCCGATCGGGAAACGTTTTTTATGGATGACATCAAACTTCGGAGACTTGCCGAAGTTCCAGTCCCAGTTGCCATACCGTTCTGCTGAAATCGCATTAACCTTTTCCCAATCTGCTTCCGTCAACGTATAACGCTCGATTTCTTTTCCTTCATAAATCGAAGCGAGCAGATGATCAACGAATTGATCCATCGTCAACGGTTCAGTTAAGAATTCAGAAATATTGGCGACACGACTACGAACTGATTTGATTCCTTTTGATCGCATTTTTTCTTCGCTGACGACTAACGCATTGACGACTTCTTCAATATTCGAATCAAGCATCAATGTCCCGTGGCTAAACATCCGTCCACGGGTCGTAAACTGAGCATTCCCACTAATCTTACGCGTTCCGACATGAATATCGTTTCGCCCAGATAGCTCAGCTTCCACGCCCAGTTTGTGAAGGGCTTGCACGACAGGCTCCGTGAACTTTTTGTAGTTATTAAACGAATCACCGTCATCTTTCGTCAAGAAACTGAAGTTCAAGTTTCCCTCATCGTGATAAACCGCTCCACCACCAGATAGACGACGCACGACGTGAATGCCATGATCCTCGACGTACTTCAAGTTGACTTCTTCATTCGTGTTTTGATTTTTTCCGACGATGATGGAAGGACCATTGATATAAAATAAAAAATAGTCTTCTTCATTGACGTTCAAGTTATTCAAGATGAATTCTTCGACAGCAAGGTTAATCCGCGCATCTCGAATTTCAGGGTGAAAGATAAGTTTCATGTAGGGTACGTTCTCCTTTTGTTAGCCTGGATTTTAGTTACAACCATCGACTCCGCAAGCATCACCATCTGCTACGACTTCAATCTTTTGTTCCGCTTGAATCCGGTCCATCACTTGGCTAAACGCTTCAACGGGTTGCGCCCCTGAAATCGCATATTTACGATCAAATACGAAGAAGGGAACTCCTGTCACACCAAGTTCGCGTGCCATATCTTCTTCTTCCCGGACTTCAGTTGTTGAAGTATCTGATGCAAGGAATGCCTCAACCTCTTCTGAGTCGAGTCCGACTTCCTGCGCAACGCGCGTCAAGATTGACGGATCGTTCAAGTTCTCCCCTTTCATGAAGTAAGACTGAAAGAGTGCTTCCGATATCTCATCCATTTTACCATGTTTTTTCGCGAGTTGAGTCAAGCGATGAGCTTCAAATGTATTGGCAGGAACGACACGATCCATTTCGTACATTAATCCGTCAGCTTTCGCTGACTCAACGATGCCTTGTGACATATTACGTGCTTCCTCGACTGTCGTACCGTATTTCGAAGCAAGAATTTCATATAATCCTTTCGTCGGTTCAGCCGGTGCATTCGGATCGAGTTCAAAACTTTTAAATTCGACCTCTACATTTTTCATTCCATTCGCTTCAATTGCTTTTTCTAGACGTTTTTTCCCGATATAACAAAACGGACACGCGTAATCTGACCATACTTCTACTTTCATTTCATTCCAACTCCCTTTGATTTTTCAGTATGGACTAAGCATAATCCTCAGCGACACCTCTTGCAATTAATCTGATTTCAAGTCATGGAAAAATGCCCCCGACGTATTGTAGGGAGCATTACAACGTGTAGATAAAGTAATCTCGAGAAATAAAAGCGGTTTTTTTCGTTGCTTTCCTCGGGTGAGGCGCAAGCCATTGCGCCTTGATCTTAATGGACAACGAGCAGGGTCTTGCCTGCCTCTGAAAGTGCGTTAAACACGCACTTTCACCCGTAGGAGTCAACGACACGTGACGCTTTTTAGGTGATACCGTGAGGGAAAGGCATGCATACGGTTTAGAGCACAATCCGTCTTGAATCGCTTTAGACCGCGAAAAGCAATCGGTCGCGCTCCTGCAACTTTGCTGTAGCGGCGCGATCGATTGCCACTTGGAAAACGAGGCGGGACAGGGAATCGCGAGTTGATAGCATCTCGATATCGCATGTTCACGCTTCATAAGCATTTGTCTACAACCTCAAATGCCCCCGACGTGTCGTCGGGGGCATTACACACTTATTTCATTCAGTTAGCGGCAGAAGCTGTTTCAGTAACGAGTGCGTGTGACGCATCGTTAATTTCAATTTCTAATTCTTCTGTATACTGTTTCGTTTGTTCTTCCGTCCAGTTCAAGTGTTGTTTCATCTCTTCGATGACTGCGTCTTTATACTGACGTGCCCAAGCGATATTGAAGAAGACAGCGCCAGTCCGACGAATAAAGAAATCGATTGGACGTGCGACCATTTCTTGCTCAATTCCATAATGGAGCTGTGCATAGACATCACGCGGAAGTTTTGTTTCTGCTTGATCGTAAGCTGCAGCATACGTCAATACTTCAGAGATGTTTGATCCGTAACGTTGCGCAAGGAACAAGACTTCTTCTGAAGTGAGTCCGTTTGCTGGTGCTTGCGATTTCAAGAACCGTTCGAAACCTTTTGCTCCGTCGACATGTCCACCTGAGATTGGCATATTTTTTGTTGAACAACGCGCATAGGCACGGTTCGTTTCTTCTTTTAATAGTTTCGCGACCAGGTTGACAACATGCTCTGCCATTTTGCGGTATCCTGTCAATTTACCACCTGCGATTGTGATGAGTCCTGACTCTGACTGCCATACTTCATCTTTCCGTGAAATTTCAGAAGGATCTTTCCCTTCTTCATAAATCAATGGACGAACACCAGCCCAGCTTGACTCGACGTCTTCCGCCGTGACTTTGACTTCTGGGAACATGTAGCGAATCGCGTCTAAGACATAATCTTGATCTTCGACAGTGAATTTCGGATGCGCTGTATCTTTATCGAAGAACGTATCGGTTGTTCCGACATATGCTTTACCGTCACGTGGAATCGCGAAAATCATCCGACCGTCTGGTGTATCAAAATAGACTGCTTGTTTGAGTGGGAATTTAGATTGGTCGATGACAACGTGAACCCCTTTTGTCAAACGAAGTTGTTTCCCGACTTTTGAACCATCTTTCTCACGTAACTCATCGACCCATGGTCCTGTCGCATTCACAACTTTTTTAGCACGGATTTCATGAACATCTCCTGTTAAGAGATCTGTCACACGCATACCGACGACTTTACCTGCTTCGTAGATGATTTCTTCAGCTTTCGTATAGTTGACGACACGTGCTCCGTGACTGACGGCTTCTTTCATGACTTCAATCGTCAATCGTGCATCATCTGTCCGGTACTCGACGTAATAGCCGCCACCTTTTAATCCGTCTTGTTTGACTAACGGTTCTTTTGCGAGTGTTTCTTTTGCAGATAACATCGAACGCCATTCTGAACGTTTGACACCCGCTAGGAAATCGTAGACACGGAGTCCGATTGACGTACTGAACGGTCCGAATGTACCACCTTTATGCATCGGTAGTAACATCCACTCCGGTGTCGTAACATGTGGTCCGTTCTCATAGACGATTGCTCGTTCTTTCCCGACTTCAGCGACCATTTGAATTTCAAATTGTTTCAGGTAACGTAAACCACCATGGACGAGTTTCGTTGAACGACTTGACGTCCCGGCTGCAAAGTCTTGCATTTCAACGAGACCGATTTTCATGCCGCGTGACGCAGCATCGAGTGCGATTCCTGCGCCTGTAATTCCGCCACCGACGACGAGTATGTCAAGTTCTTCACGTGTCAATCGATTGTAGACGTCTGTACGGTTTTTGCTTGAAAAAGATTGGTTAGCCATGAATAGTTCCTCCTGTTAGGTTCGAAAAAGAAAAAAAGAGACCACAACGAACAAGCTGACTATGCCAACTGCTGTTGTGGTCTCTCCATATTCTCCGACCGGTTTTATTAACTTATACCCAATATAACATATGTCACATCATTTGAACAACATCGTAGCTTGGACAGCTTTTTTCCATCCGTCATATAATGCATCGCTTTCTGTTTCATCCATCTCTGGTTCGAAACGACGATCCATTTTCCAATGTGCCGCGATTTGCTCTTTGTCCTTAAAGAATCCGACTGCGAGTCCTGCAAGATATGCAGCACCAAGTGCCGTCGTCTCATTGATTTCCGGACGTTCAACTGGTGCATTGATGATATCGCCTTGGAACTGCATTAAGAAATCATTTTTAACAGCACCACCATCAACACGAAGTGCTGACATTTCAATTCCTGAATCTTGCTCCATCGCCGTCAAGACGTCGCGTGTCTGATACGCAAGCGACTCGAGTGTCGCACGAATGAAGTGTTCCTTTTCTGTTCCACGCGTCAGGCCGAAGACTGCTCCACGGACGTCGCTATCCCAGTAAGGTGTCCCGAGTCCGACGAATGCCGGAACGACATAGACGCCGTCTGAAGAAGTGACACGTTTTGCGTAAGCTTCCGTTTCCTTCGCATCATTAATGAGACGTAAGCCGTCGCGCAACCATTGAATTGCTGATCCGGCAACGAAGATGCTTCCTTCGAGTGCATATTCGACTTTTCCGTCGACACCCCAAGCGATCGTCGTCAATAAGCCGTGATCCGAAACGACTGGTTTTTCTCCTGTGTTCAACAACATGAAGCATCCTGTACCATATGTGTTTTTCGCCATTCCTTTTTCAAAACAAGCTTGACCAAATAATGCCGCTTGCTGATCGCCTGCTGCTCCAGCGATCGGAACCGACTCACCGAAGAAATGATAACCTGCTGTATTCGCATAAATTTCAGACGACGGACGGACTTCAGGAAGCATGGCTTTAGGCACATCAAGAATCTCAAGTAATTCGTTATCCCACTTCAGTTCATGAATGTTGTACATCAATGTCCGACTGGCATTTGAATAGTCTGTCACGTGCGCTTTTCCACCTGACAACTTCCAAATCAACCACGTATCAATCGTTCCGAATAAGAGTTCTCCTCGTTCTGCACGTTCTCGTGACCCCTCGACGTGATCGAGGATCCACTTGACTTTTGTACCTGAGAAGTAAGCGTCAATTAAAAGACCAGTTTTTGAACGGAACAATTCACCATGACCCGCTTCACGTAACTCTTCACAGATTTCAGCTGTCTGTCTGGATTGCCAAACAACTGCGTTGTGAATTGGCTTACCCGTTTCTTTTTCCCAAACGACTGCTGTTTCACGTTGGTTCGTAATCCCGATTCCAGCGATTTGATTCGCTTTTACGTTCGCTTCTGTTAAACATGTTGCGACAACTGCAAGGACTGTACCCCAGATTTCATTCGCATTATGCTCGACCCAACCCGGTTTTGGAAAATACTGCGTGAATTCACGTTGGGCGGAATGAACGATTTCCCCTGCTTGGTTAAACAGAATCGCTCGTGTACTCGTTGTTCCTTGGTCTAATGATAAAATGTAGTTCTCCATCTCTTCCCCATCCTTTGTATCTAGTAAGTTAAGCTGACTTTGACGCTACTGACGTTTCTTTATTCGGACGAATACCGAATTTATAGCATAAACCTAAAATGACAATTGTCACAAGTCCGACGATAATGAAGGCCGGTGTATCCTTGCCTGAGAAAACAGACCGATAAAATAATCCACCTAAGCTTCCGCCTAATACGGGACCGAGTACTGGAATCCAAGCGTAACCCCAATTCGATGATCCTTTTCCTGCAATCGGTAAAATGAAGTGTGCGATCCGCGGTCCTAAATCACGTGCCGGATTCATTGCATAGCCTGTCGTTCCCCCGAATGACATACCGAGACTAACAATCAAAAAGCCGACGATGAGTGGATTCAAACCATCTGAGAACGTATTAGCACCAATCGATAAGATTCCGACGACGAGCAGGAACGTAGCAATCAATTCACTGACTACGTTTGCGAATGTATGTGGAATAGCGGGTGACGTTGCGAAAACACCCAATTTTGTTGCCGGGTCTTTTGTTTCTGCCCAGTGCGGTAAGTAATGAAGATAAACGATACTGGCACCGACGATTCCACCTAAGACCTGCGCGATCATGTATCCTGGTACATCTGCCCAAGCAAATGAACCGTCAAAGGCTAATCCGAGTGTGACGGCAGGGTTCAAGTGGGCTCCACTGAACTGACCGACGGCATAGACGGACAACGCTACCGCAAATCCCCAAGCAAACGTAATGACAATCCATCCAGCGTCTTTAGCATACGACTTTGATAGCGAAACCCCTGCCCCGACTCCGTTACCTAACGCAACAAGTAAGGCTGTCCCTAAAAATTCTGCTAGTACTGCTGACATGTTCTATTCCCCCTTTTATCAAAATAGCAACAAAAAAAAGAGATTCACACTTCCTCCCTCTTGAGAATTACTCAAAGGGAATAAAAGCGTGAATCTCCGATTTCTCCGTCACTGTGTATTAACTTAATGTCACTATAACAATCGATGAAAACGCTGTCAAACACTTTTTGTGCGTTTTATCATAGCGCTTTCATCGTTCAGGTTCAAAATGTCGCCACAACTCTTTATTGGACGTCGTAATACTCGACGCACCCGCTGCAATCGCTTGTTCTACTTCCTCGACCGTATCAATCAATCCACCCGCAAAAACGAGTCGTCCCGTTTTTCGTTTAACTTCTTCAATGTATTTTGGCATCAATCCGGGTAACACTTCGATATAATCAGGCTGAGTCCGCTCCATCAATTGATAACTTTTTTCGAGTGAACTGGAATCGAGCAGAAACATCCGTTGCATCGTTTTAACTTTCTTTTGACGCGCCTTTAAGATGACGCTCGCTTTCGTCGAAATGACACCATATGGCTTTAATTCCTGACAGACGTACTCCGTCGCGTATTCATCATTTTTTAGTCCTTGAACTAAATCCATATGCAAAAACATTTTTTTATCATATCGATTGGCTAATTCATAAACCGACTTTAAACGCGAGACGTGCATCTCGAGTAACACCCCGTATTCATACGGACTTTTCAGCATTTTTTCAAAGTCCTCAAGTTTCCTGACGGACGGTAAAATTTTCTGACCAAAATAAGTCATCGTCTCTCCCCATTTCTTTGAATTGTTTTCAGTATGTCGTGTCCAGTAAGGGTTTCGCAATGGGATTTCCTGAATTTCCATGAAAAGAGTCAACACTTTTAGGGTATACCTTAACGTAAAACTGTCTGAAAAGGAGGTGAGAAGCGTAGCATCACTTGCTACGTTCCACCATGAGTCAACAAAAACGAATTACGATTTACTTATTTTCCATCATCATCAACGCCTTAGGGAACAGCTTTATGGTCACCGCCGCAATCGGGAGTGCTCCTTGGACTTCCGCCAGCGAAGCTTTAGCGAGAATTTCACCTTTAACGGTCGGGTTAGCAATCGTTTGTCTGCATATCTTCGCGCTCGCCAGCGCTCTCGCTTTAGGAAGTCGTTTTAGTTGGTGGACAATTATTTTAAGTTTTTCGCTCGTCGTTTTATTTGGTGTTGCGATTGACTTTTTCTTAGCTATTCATCAGCTACTCTATGTGCCATCGAACCTTGTAACCCGTTCGGTTTATATGATAATCGGGATGCCGATGATTTCATTAGGTCTCGCCCTTTATCTACAAATCGGTTTCGTCTTAATGCCGCCTGATTACTTGATGAAATCGTTAATCAGTCGTTTTAACAGTACGACAATCGGTGCGACGATCAGCTTAGCAATCCCTTTCCTCATCGCAAGTGTTCTTTCCATCGTCGAACACGAATTGATTGGGATTGGCGTCGGAACCTTTGTATTCTTGTTATTGAATGGTCCGTTAATTGAATTTTTCCAGCGGATTTTCCCGATTTCCAATCGAGTGAAGTAATTAAAAAATCCCGCCCTCACGAATCATTTGAGGACGGGATTTTTTTTACGTATATGATTTCTTTTGGAAGATTAAAATTGATCCACCGAGCAATACTAAGATATGCGCAAGTACAAAGAGCACGGAGAATGTCAATGTCGTATCCATTTGATTAGCCATCTCTGCCATTAGTGAACCATCGAAGTACATCGACCAATCGAGGTGCATGAAGACGATCCATTTCGCGATTTCTGGTTTAAAGGCAAGCAAGACGTTCCCGGCAATCGAAGTAAAGAACTGAGCAAGTACAGTAAAACCGATGATCATTCCGACGGAGCGGAAAACGAGCGAAAAGAATAACGTCATGAAAATCGTAAAGATTGGACCTACCAGTTGTAACCAGGTATCCCGCATGACGAGTGGGTCTCCAGCTTCAGAGAACGTAAATGACAATGCGTATGAAAGCAGGACGATAAACAGGAACTGACCGAGCATGATGAGAACGGAAAACGCTAATTTCGAGAAATAAATCGTCATCCGGGAATATGGACTCATCAATAAATGTTTCATCGTATCATACCGGACTTCATTACCGATCGCTTCAGCTGTGAAGACGATTGTGATGATACCAAGCAGTGCAATTAAAACCATCGACGTGATTGAATAAAATTCACTTCGCGTAAAATCGATATCATTTGTCTTTGCGATTATGATGATTCCAATCGTAACGAGTACATACAAGGCCAATACGATTTTCGATTTTTTCATCGTCCACCATTTCATCCATTCATTTTGTATGAGTGAAAGCATGTGAATCCCCCTCTTTTTTCGTGACTTGCAAGAATTGTTCTTCTAACGTCATCCGTTTAATGGTTAACTCGTGTAAATCAGCAATCGGAACGACTAGGCGAGCAATCGCCGGGCATGACGTTTCAGGAGCCGTAACGACGATTCGATCATTCCACAGATCCGCTTGATAGTTTGCTGCTTTAAGTGCTTCAAGTACGTCTTCCGTTTCTTCCGTCGCAACACGTAATAAAATTTTCGATCCCGTCTCATTGCGGACGGATTCGACAGATTTGATGACACCTTGATCGATGATGGCATACCGGTCGCTAATCTGCTCCATTTCACCCAACATATGACTCGATATTAAAATCGCAATCTGTTGATCCCGAGCCATCGCCCGTAAATACTCACGCAGTTCTGCGATTCCGGCTGGGTCAAGCCCGTTCGTCGGTTCATCGAGAATGAGAACACGCGGATTATGTAATAAAGCGCGGGCAATTCCTAAACGTTGTTTCATCCCAAGAGAATACTCGCCGACTTTTTTCGACAGCTTCCCTTCCAGCCCAACGAGACGGGAAAGTGCCTCGTAGTCGACTTCACCTAAACCTGGAATTAAGTTTTTCGCATGAACGAGGTTTTGCTTCCCTGTCATATACGGATAAAATGCCGGATTTTCGACAATCGCTCCAATTTGCGTCAATGCTTTCGAACGCTCCTCGACGACATCATGTCCATTCACGGTCACTTTACCTTCGTCCTGCTCTAACAACCCTGTAATGATTCGAATTGTCGTCGTTTTCCCTGCACCGTTCGGACCTAAAAATCCAAAGACTTCTCCGGGTGCAACTTCAAAGCTGACATCTTTTAAGATTTGCTCTTTTCCCAGCCGCTTCGAGATATGTTCAATCTTTAACATTTTTTTCGCCTCCTCATTTTTTTACTCTACCTTTACATTGTACGGGAAATAAAAGAAAAAGTTCCTTTTCTTACAATTATGTAATCAAAACCCACTTGCTCTTTGTATAATAAAAGCATTGAATGTTACGAAATTGATGAAAGAGAGGTTCGACATGGACGTTACGTTTATTGAAATCACCCCGGACCACTTTAAAGATGTTCAAACCATTTTTAATCACAACCTGGCATATGCTCAGCTAGAAAATCGTCAACTTCCTTTAACTCGTCAAGCATTCACAGAAGAGTTCCTTAACCCCGAAACCGTCAGTCTTCTATGTCGAAGTGATGCGGGATTTTTTGCAATTATCGACTATTTGCCTGAACATCCAAGGGACGGATCAACTTGGATTGGTCTCTTTTTGATTGATGGCCGCTATCATCACCAGGGAGTCGGTACAATCCTTTATCATACTTTTCATGAACGCTATTTAAAGAACAAAGACGTCATTCGTTTAGCTGTTCTTCCAAAAAATCAAATCGGACAATCTTTTTGGCGGAAACTAAGTTATATTTTCGAACAGAAAAGTATTTCTAATACGAACCAGGAGGTCGAAGTTTTCGTCAAATTTCAAGACCTGTCGAGGAACTATGATAAAATAAAGTAGAATACGTCATCGTATATTTACAGGTGAAATGGAGCTCACTAGATGCAAAAGTTATCAATTCGTTTTGATGTGTTACTTGCAATGCTAATTGCCCTACTCTTTTTTACAATGACCTTATGTTTAACCTTTTTTATTAGTGACCGTGCAACAGATCGCCTAAAAGAAGAAGTCGGAATGACGTTGTCTGCGACTGCCTACCAGTTGTCTGATAAACTCGACCATTACATGTGGTCACGGGCAGCAGAAGTTAATCTACTTGCTACGCTTCCGACGCTTAAAAATTCAGCAGACCTCCCTGTCACGCGAACGACGTTAGAACAACTTCAGCAACAAATTCCTGATTTCTCTTGGATTGGTCTACTCGATGCGAACGGTACAGTGCGTGCTTCGACGGATCAAATCTTAGAAGGGCAATCGATTCAATCACGCCCCGTCTTCCAAGAAGCGACAGAACGCCCATTCATTGGTGATGTCCATGATGCCGTCTTGCTTGCAAAACTGCTTCCCAATCCGAGTAATGAACCTTTACAGTTCGTTGATATCAGCACCCCTTTATTCACTGATGGTCGATTGACTGGCGTCCTTGCAGCGCACCTGAGCTTCGCCTGGGCAAAAGAAATCGAACAAAGCTTTAAGAGTTCAACCAAACAAATCGAGGGTTTAGAATTTTTCATCGTCAGCGAAAATCAACGGACTGTTTTACTCGGACCGAATGAGTGGCGCGGTAAAGCGCTCCCACAGAATCTCGTCGAACCCGTCGAGTCCGGTTATCATGTATCGGAATGGTCTGATGGAAATGTCTATTTGACCGGCTCGACTAAAAGCCAAGGCTACAAAAACTACGATGGTCTCGGCTGGACGATTCTTGTCCGTCAACCAAGTGAAATCGCTTTTAACGACGCCATCCTATTGAAGAAATTTATTTTTTTCGCTGGACTGATTGCTTCCATCGTTACTGCCGTCATCGGTTGGTTCATCGCGCAACTCATTACGAAACCACTCAAGAAAATTACATTGGCTGCTGAGCAGATGCAACACGATCATTCAATCTCAATCCCGTCCCATAAAGGAATTCGAGAAATCACCGTTCTATCGGTTGCCTTACGTCAACTGATTGCTCAGCTGTCTGATACAGAACAGCAACGAACGACGTATGAGACGTTAGCGCTCATCGATCCGCTGACCGGTTTACCGAACCGAAACGGACTGTCGAACTACTTACATGAGATTTCTTTAAATGAAACGCCCGAAATCTATCTTTATATTGATTTAGATGGCTTCAAAGCAATCAATGATCGATTTGGACATCAGACAGGTGACGTATTATTAAAAGAAGTAGCTGAACGTTTAAGCCAGATGAGACGCCCTAACAGTATGATCGCACGACTTGGCGGAGATGAATTTTTAATCGTTTTGAACGATGTCGTATCCTTTGATTTACTCGATCAGTACGGAACAGAAATCATAGCGTATCTTTCAGATTCCTATGTCATCAATCAATCCACACTTCAGATTGGGGTAAGTATCGGAATTGCGACGCGACGATTAAACGAATCGGTTGAACAAGTCATCCACCGTGCTGATATTGCACTATATGATTCTAAAAAACTTGGTAAAGGTCGATTGACGTTCCATCGCTAACATTAGACATTGACAAGAGGGAACGCTCTCCGTAATGTAAGCAAATAGAAGAAAAAATATAAATAAATGCATAAGGAGCTGTCAGCATGAATCAGTGGACACGCGAGGCACGCTATCGCCCCCTCTCAGATATCGCACCGGAAGTTTATCAAACAATGAAGGAAGAAGTAAGAAATTCTCCTTGGCGGTTTTCTTACCATATCCAACCTCCAACCGGTCTCCTAAACGATCCGAACGGTTTTGTATATCACGACGGAACGTATCATTTATTTTATCAGTGGTTCCCACTTGGACCTGTTCATGGTCTAAAGTATTGGTACCACATGACATCAAAAGATTTAGTCCATTGGTTTGACGAAGGCGCGGCACTTATTCCGAACGATGATGCAGATTCCCATGGTGCATACTCAGGTAGCGGCTTCATTAAGGATGATGCTGTCCATATTATGTATACAGGAAACAAACGCGATGCAGATTGGGTACGGCATCCAAGTCAAATCGTTGGTCATTTGCGTTCGGATGGTCGCATCGACAAACACTTACCTCCTGCGATTCCGAACGTTCCTGCAGGTTATACAGAACATTTTCGCGACCCGAAAGTCTTCCAGGAAGCGTCTGGTACATGGTATTGCATCATCGGAGCTCAGCGCGACGATTTAACGGGATGCACCGTCCTCTATCAGTCGGAAGATACTGAAACATGGACGTTCCTCGGAGAGTTGAAGACACAATACCCTGACTTTGGCTACATGTGGGAATGTCCTGATTACTTCGAGCTCGACGATAAAGGTATTTTATTATTCAGCCCACAAGGCATTGAGCCGGACGGGGACGCTTATCAAAACATTTTCCAATCCGGATACATGATTGGGGAAAAACTAGCTTTGCCTGAGTTAACGTATCAACACCATGCCTTCTCAGAACTCGATTTCGGGTTTGATTTTTATGCCCCCCAAACGACGCAAGCAGCAGATGGACGCCGGATTTTAGTCGGATGGATGGGCTTACCAGACATTTCATACCCGAGCGACATGTATAACTGGGCTCATGCATTAACACTTCCACGTGAACTGACGTTGCAGGAAGGACGTTTGAAACAATTGCCTGTCCGTGAACTCGATCTTCTTAGAAAACGTACAATTTACGCGCAATCTACTGAAATTAATCATGCGATGGTGATGGCCCAAGCAGAGACATTTGAACTCGATCTATCAAACTTAGCACTTCAAACAACGCAGTTCGAGATACATGTTCGAGCCGCTGACCAGGAAGCAACCGTCCTAACTTATGATGCGATGACACAACGCTTTACGCTTGATCGTAGTCGTTCTGGCGCTGAAGTTCCTGCTGTCGATTACGGTACGACACGTACTGTTCAATTAGAACAACCGTTACATCAACTACGGCTATTCGTTGATCGCTCATCAATCGAAATCTTTTTGAATGACGGTGAAGCTGTCGCTTCCACTCGCATTTTCCCGAAATCAACGAGTCAGGATATTACGTTAATCGGTGATTTGACAGCGGATATTGCGATCTACGAATTGTAAATATAAAAAGCACAGCACTTTTAGACCGAGATTTCGAAACACGTGATTTGCTCTAAAAAAAATTAAAGAAGGGATTGCCATCTAAAATCGATGCGCAATCCCTTCTTTAATTTCGTCCTGTTCAAAATCATCCGATTGTATCTCAAGCCTTTTCGATGGTACTCAACGCTCTAATTGCGTTTCTTTTTGCAAGCTAAAAGCGAGTATGTGTTGTTCGCCGATTGGTCCCATGACTGATTGGAGCGTATCTACATAACCGGTTTTAAAATATAACGATTTAGCCGCGATATTTTTTTTATTGACAGCTAATGTAATGGCAGTTACTTGTGGAAAGTGTTGCTGAACGAATTTTGGTAGCTGCAACATCGCTTCTTTGGCATACCCTTGTTTTTGATGTTTAGCATCAATCGAAAATGCACGTAAGAGAACACTTTGTTCTTCTGTCCGATGCGTTTTCGGGGGGTTTAAGTGCAAGATGAAAAAGCCGACGACTTCCAAGTCTTTTTTGATGACGACAGGAAACTTATCTGGATTTTCTAACGCTTCCGTTACGACACGAGTCGGGAAAGTCGTAAATTGAACTTGTTCTTCCGGAAGTATAAAGGCATCGCATTGCTCATAGTGTTCATCCGTATACATAAATAATCTGATTTGAGACATGGTTTTTTTCATCCTTCCGTCTATTTCAAAAAGAGCTACTTTAGCTCACTAGACTTACATCAATTCCCATTTTACACTGATTTTAAGTTTTATCCTATACATAACTCACCGAAAAACGAAGTCACTTCTCATTTTTTCTCATATCATACTTTCTGTTTCGTTCTAATATTATTCCACTTCTTTTACTTCCTTAATCAATTATGATGTCGGAAATGCTAAACTAGGGAAAGAAAATCGAGTTTACAGATGTTAGAGGTGAAGATTGACATGTCCGATGATTTCTTTAAAAAAATGGAGCTTGAAACTGGTACGAAGTTGAACCCCGTCCAACGTGCTGCGATTGAGCATGATGAAGGTCCGCTTCTGTTACTTGCTTCCCCCGGGTCTGGTAAGACAACTACCTTAAACTTTAAAATTGCTTATTTAATCTTAGAAAAGAAAGTAAATCCACGAGCGATTCTAGGTTTGACGTTTAGTAAAGCAGCAGCCCATGAAATGGCGGAACGGTTTCACGGTTGGTTTCATCATCTTATTGGGACGACTGCGTCCTTTTCCACCATCCATAGTTTCGCTTTTCAGGTCGTGCGAGATTATGCGTCATTGAATCAGTTACAATATACGATCATCGAAGGTGCTTTGGAAAAGACAGCGAATCAGCCGATGCATAAACGAATGGTATTACGTCGTATTTTCCAGGAAATAAACCGTAGCGTCATCACAGAAGATCAAATGGACGAGTTGTTACGGATGATTTCTTTTGTCAAAAACCGCCTCCTCGTCGAAAAAGATATTCGTACATTAAAAACAACGATTAAAAACTTCACAGAAATCTATCTTGCATATGAACAATTTAAACTGCGCGATCCCTCACATCCTTTGATGGATTTTGATGACATGTTGACGTATGCCAATACGATTCTTGCTGACGATGCTTCTTTGTTAGCTAACTATCAACGACGTTTCGAATATATATTGACGGATGAAAGTCAGGATACCTCTCTCGTCCAGCATCAACTCGTTGAAAAATTGGCTCTTCCGCATAACAATCTCTGTGTTGTCGCTGATGATGACCAAACTTTATATAGCTGGCGTGGTGCCGATGTTTCGAAGATTATCCACTTCAAGGACACGTACCCGGATGCAACGGTTTTGTATATGGAACAAAATTATCGTTCGTCAAAAGAAATCGTCGAAACGGCGAATCAATTCATTCAACGGAATAAAGTACGACATCCGAAAAAAATGTTCACAGAAAATCCATCCGTCCGTCCGATTACGATTGAACAGCTTGCTTCTTATGAAGATCAAACGCGATATGTCATCAATCAGTTGCGGCAGGAAACGAACTTTGAGGAAGTCGCGATTCTTTACCGGAACAATGCATCGTCAATCAATGTCATGAATGCACTCGATTTAGCAAATGTTCCATTTTACATTAAAGATGTCGATCATAAATTCTTCAGTCACTGGGTCCTAAAAGATATTTTACATTTTATCGAATTCGCCCAGGATCCTTCCGACATCGATGTATTGGCACAAATTCATACGAAGTTTGCCGGCTATATTTCTAAAGTCCAGTTGCAACGCCTCTATGAATTACGTAATGGTGAACATGCGTTTGACTTGTTACTTCAACATGTCGAGATGAAGTTTTACCAAAAGAAACAATTAAAAACGATGAAAACTGTTTTCGCTTCGATTCAAACTGCCCGTCCGGCTGCTGCTCTTGCTTTGATTCGTAATGAACTCGGATACGAAAAAAACTTACGTAAGATGAGTGACAGTCTTGGATTCAGTATCGATTATTTACTTGAGATGTTGAACACGATTGAAAATGTCGCCAGTGACTTACCGACCGCTCTCGCATTCAAGGAGCGTATTGTTCACTTAGAGCAACTGATGCGTGATGCCAAGTCCAATAAACATCAAAACGCAGTCACGCTTTCCACGTTCCATAGTGCAAAAGGACTCGAATTTAATCGTGTCTTCATGATTGATTTAATCAATGGCGTTTTACCATCATCAGATAATATCAAATCCTATAAAGATGGTCAGCTCGAAGAAATGGAAGAGGCTGCTCGGTTGTTCTATGTCGGCATGACACGAGCACGTCATGAACTCCATTTGATTTCGTATCGCTACAAATCAAAAGTCGTCGAAGAATCGATTTTTGTTGGCAACGTGCGACAAATCCTGAATCCAGATGCCTCTAAACGACAAAAACAGCAAGCACAAGTTCGACCGAGTATGCGTCCTCCCGTAGAACTATTACCAATCGAGGAAAAGATGCGGATTGCCCATAAATCATTTGGCGAAGGGACTGTTCTTCATTTAACAGGAGACGTTCTCGATGTTCAATTTGATCAAGGTGTCGAAAAACAATTTTCCCTTCAAGTTTGTTCAGAGAATCAACTCATTTCCATTTTATAAGAAAAACCCGCTGCATTTTCTACTGCTACGACGAGTAGAAAAGCTGACGGGTTTTTTCTTGATTTAATTTTCTACTTAAATACGATCATCGTTTCGACTGACGAGTGCATCTCGAATTTCTGTAAGCAGTCTTTCTTCCGTCGTCGGTTCCGGGACTTCTTCCGTAACTTCTTCTTTACTCCGAAAACGATTGATAGCTTTGACGAATAAAAACAACGCAAAGGCAATTAAAATGAATTCAATCGTTGCTTGAAGAAACTGTCCATACAATAATTCTGCACTCCCGACGGACACTGATAATCCTTTTACATTTACTCCACCAACTACGATGCCAATCAACGGCATGAAGATACTGTTGACGAGTGCCTTGATGATACTACTAAATGCTGCCCCTAAGATGACACCAATCGCTAAATCAACGACATTTCCGCGAAAGGCAAACTCTTTAAACGCTTTAAACATATTACCCTCCCGTTAAGACCATGTTCCGGCTGCAAGTTGACTGATTGCATGACCGACACCATGTTCATCGTTTGTTTTTGTGACGTGAGAGGCAATCGCTTTTGCATCTTCATGTCCATTTCCCATCGCAATCGCAACACCTGCGACTTTGAACATTGGAACGTCGTTTAAGTTGTCACCGATGACTGCGACCTCATCGATTGATACACCTAAGTGCTTCGCTAACGTTTTGACAGCTGTTCCTTTATCGGCACCGACTGCCATGACTTCGATGTTATCGTGACCAGACGACGTCACATAAATGCCGTCAACTTTTTCTTCGACTTCTTTCCAAATCTTATTCATTAAGTCTTGATCGAACGAGAATGAGATGAATTTAAAGACTTGTCCCGCCTGATTCCGGATGAAGGAACGGAACCCATCAATCATTTTTACATCTTCATTGACGTAATAGCGTTTATAGAAAAAGTCGAGAACTTCTTTCGCACGGTCACTTTCACGACTCATATCTTTTAATGAGTCATACGCTGCATCGATTGTTGCGCCTTGCGCTGTTACGAGACCTTGATCACAGAACATCTCGAAAAACACTTCATATTGGCTGATGATACTATAAATTTGTTGCGCTTGTTCAGCCGTCAACGTCGTTGCGCTCAGTTGTTCACCATCGCGCGTCATGACACGTGCACCGTTCGATGCAATGATTGGACAAACGATTCCTGCTTGATCCGTTAATTCCTTCGCATTTAAGTAGTTCCGCCCTGTTGCAATCGCAAAATCGACGCCTTGTTCCTTTGCCGCCTTAATCGCATCAATCGTTTCCTGTTCGATTTTTTGATTACTCGATAAAACCGTACCATCCATGTCGGAAATCAATAACTTGATTGCTTTTGCCACTTCTTCCACTCTCCTTTATCTTTTTCAATCCCACTATACCATTTCTCTTTTTCTTTGCCTTCTCAAACCTGTTTCGAACGAATCGTGATCAAAGTCATACCTTTACTTTTTCTTCCTTACAAAATCGGAGACAACAATCTAGAAATGCTCTCTTTAAATTTAATCAGCCTCGACCGTTCTGCATATATTTCAGCAGTTAACAACTTTGATACATCACAATCAGCGAGAAATAATTGTTCTAACTCGAGCGCAGTCGCTCGGTCATATACAATCGAGTTCATTTCAAAGTTCAATCGAAAACTCCGGGCATCAATGTTCGTCGTTCCGACTGAAGCAATCTCTCCATCGACGACAATTGTCTTTGCATGAAGAAACCCTGGTTCGTACGTATAGATTTTCGCTCCATAGGCAATCAGTTCTCCCGCTGCGGCTGTCGTCGCCCAGTAAACGAATGGGTGATCCGGTTTATTCGGAATCATGATTCGAACATCGACACCAGACAATAGCGCCATCTTACACGCATCCATGTAACTGGCATCTGGTATGAAATAAGGCGACTGAATCATTACTGATTTCTTAGCAAGTGAAATCATTTTAATCAATACATTTTTTAAATGTTCTGTCTCAGAATTTGGTCCGGATGTGACAATTTGCATGGGTAACGGCTGATTGATTTCGTGAGATCCATAATAAAAGAGCGTTTTATCCGTGTAGATGTCATTCGCTTGATTCCAATCCAAAATAAATCGATCCAATTGATCGTGAACGACCTCACCTTCTAGCCGAAAATGTGTATCACGCCAATAGCCGAATTTCTCATCAATTCCAAAATACTCCGTTCCGACATTAAAGCCTCCGATGTAACCAATCTGCCCATCGACGATACAAGACTTACGATGATTCCGGTTGTTCATTCGAAAATTAATGACTCCAAACGTCGGTGGAAAAAACGCAAACACTTCTCCACCATGATGAAGTAAGTCTTTAAAATCTTGTCGTTTCAAATCACGAGAGCCTACTGCATCATACAATAAACGGACTTTGATTCCTTGACGCGCCATCTTCGTCAATGCGTCAATCAATGCTAAGCCAAGGGAATCTTTTTGGATGATGTAATACTGGATATTGATTTCATGTTTGGCATTCATGATGTCTGTCATCATTCGATTAAATTTTTGTTCACCATCTGATAGAATCGTCACTTCATTTTTCAGGCTGAGTAATGACCCGTTTGATTTCAGATTCATTTGAATCAATTGATTGTATCGTTCGATCAACGGATATGTCCGTCGAAGGTCACCCAAATGGTTCAATTCTGCAATCTGTAGCTCGACACGTCGTGACTGTTCCAACCGCTCCTCTTCTTTAACATGATAAAAATCCTTTTTCTTGAGTAGGCGTCCAAAAAATAAATAAATTAAAAATCCAACGATCGGAATGAAATAGAGGACGAGCATCCAGGCCCATGTCGCACCAATATCACGCCGTTCCAAGAAGATGACCGTCAACACTGCAAGTAAATTCATGATTCCCAGTCCAAACAGTAAGACAACTGTAAACGTGCTAAGTACATCCATCATATCCATCCCTCCTCTCCCTTCTATTCCCCAGCATCCATTCTTTAGTCCCTTTGCCGTTCATTAAAAAACATGCCTGAAATTCAGTAGTAACTGAATTTCAGGCATGTTAGTTTAAGCGTTCGACTGTTCGTGTCCGTGCTGTATAGCGATTTCTTCAACCATCGTTTTCGCACTGGCAACACAATCCGGTAAACCGACGCCATCATAAGCCAATCCCGCTAAATACACACCAGGATACTTACTCATGACTTCGTCACGGACAATTTGAATCCGTCCTGCATGACCAACCGTATAAGCTGGTAAACCATCAACTAACCGGCTGATGATGACTTGTCTCGGTGCAAGCGTTTGACCACAAATTTGTTCCAAATCTTTTAATACTGTTTCCTTGATGACATCATCCGTCTCGTGAACGAGCGCATCATTACCTGGCCGACCGACAAAAGCGCGTAAAACCGTATGATTCGGTGCAGAATGACTCCACTTTTGATCGATCGCCGTACATGCCGTAATCGAATACGGGGCACGTCGATTGACGACAAAACCTGTACCTTCAATGGGTAATGTCGCTTGCTCATCGAAAATCAGCGTAACCGTCGCCGTTGAATGGGTCTTCAACTGCTCAAGTTCCCGTAAATCGGCATCCGGAAGTAAACTGACGACTTGAGGATGAGGAATCGTCAAGAGTACATAATCGGCATACTCAGGACCATGATCTGTTTTTAAGCGATACCGTTCATTTTCACGCGCAACTTCGAGTAAAGGCGTTTCTAGACGAATTTCAGTCCGTTCAAGCACTTCTTCTAAACGTTCGACTAGCGATTCAAGTCCCGTTGAAAGTGACAGGAACTGTCCTGTCGCTGGTTTCGTTTGTCCTTGAACTTGAGCAGTCGGACGCATCAAACGCATCCCTTCGAATAACGATCCCGCTTTTTGTTCATTCGCAACGAACTGCGGATATGTCGCGAACGTACTCATTTGATCAATGTTCCCGGCATAAATTCCCGACAATAACGGTTCGATCAACTTCTCGACCAGCGCATCCCCGAGGCGAGGACGCAAGTAACTACCGAGCGGAATATCTTCTTCAGGAATCGTCAATTGATCAGAAGGATGAAGCAACAATCGTGCAACCTCCGCTTTTTCCGAATCTGTCAGCAACGTCGTCTCTGAAAATAAGTTTAAATCGGTCGGGATCCCCATCACAGACCCTTTCGGAATCGGATGGAGACCACCTGGATCTAAAATGAATGCTTGCGACGTGTTGTTTCGAACCAACTTATCGCCTAATCCAACCGCTTCAATTAAATCGGTCAAGATGTGTTTTCGTGCGACGTAAGAATCCGGACCACGCTCAATCATGAAGCCGTCTTCTCGATAGGTCGCGACTTTACCACCAAGTCGCTCACCTGCTTCTAGGACGGTGATATTTAAATCAGGAAATAAACGTTCTGCGAAATAGGCAGCGGCAAGACCAGTAATACCCCCGCCGACGATAACGAGACGTTTACTTGACATAGCTACCAACTTGTTTTGCGACGGCTTCCGTGACTGCCTCCATGAAAGCCGGCTCCGCATTTGGCATACCTGGTCGAGCATAGTGGATACCGAGTTCGTCACATACGACTTTACACTCGTAATCATTATCAAACAAAACTTCTAAATGGTCAGCGACGAATCCGACTGGTACGTATACGAATGCTTCATACCCTTCTGCTTCATAAACATCACGCGTTAAATCTTGAACGTCTGGCCCGAGCCAAGGTTCAGGTGTTTGTCCTGCCGATTGCCATCCTGTAATCATATGTTTGACACCAGCACGTTTTGCAATCAACTCTGCCGTTTCTTTCAATTGATCCGGATACGGGTCACCGTTTGCAATGATTTTCTCAGGAAGACTATGCGCTGACACGACGAGGACCGCTTTTTCTTCTGTTACAGGCAGTGCATCGAATGTTTGACGAATCGCTTGTCCCCACCAGTTGATGAATGCTTCTTCTTGGTACCATGATTCGACAGAAGCAAGCTGAATTCCGTGTTTGTCCGCGACTTCTTTTGCTCGTCCATTGTATGAACGAATGCTGAATGTCGAATAGTGTGGTGCTAAAACAACCGTCACTGCTTCCGTGATGCCGTCTTTTGCCATTTGCTCGACCGCATCTTCGACGAACGGTTCGATGTGCTTGAGACCTAGATAGAGTTTGAACTCAATTTCGCCCGCATATTTTGCAGACAACTGACGATGTAATTCTTCCGCCTGGTCAATCGTGACTTGTGCAAGTGGCGAGACACCGCCGATTGCTTCATAACGCTCCGTCAGTTCAGCGAGTGCTTCAGGTGACGGTTTACGCCCACGACGGATGTGCGTGTAATATCGTTCGATATCTTCCGGTTTATACGGTGTTCCGTATGCCATTACGAGTAATCCAAGTGTTTTCATTTTGCTACCTCCATTTTTTCTTTCGAATAATCATGGATAAATGCAGTCAAGCGTTTTAAGACTTCTGGGTCGACTTCCGGGAAGATTCCATGTCCTAAATTAAAGATGAATCCAGGACGTTTCATTCCCATGTCAAGAATCTCTGTTGCTTTCGCTTCTAAGATTTCCCATGGTGCAAGTAAATAAGAGGGATCAAGGTTTCCTTGCAACGTTTTTGTCAACCCGCGTTCGCGTGCTTCGTCGATCGACAGACGCCAATCAAGTCCAACGACGTCGAGCGGTAAATCATGCCACTCTTCTGCTAAGTGACTTGCACCGACACCAAACATAATCATCGGAACGCCCGTTTCTTTTAATTCCGTGAAAATCCGCTCCATTGTCGGTTTGATGTAGAGAACATAATCTTTCTGACTTGTCGTTCCGACCCATGAATCAAAAATCTGAAACGCTTGAATCCCAGCATCAACTTGAGCTTTAATGTAGTCAATCACCATGTCTCCGAGTTTCTCCATTAATGCATGCCATACATCCGGATGTCCATACATCAATGCTTTCGTTTTATGGTAGCCTTTTGAAGGTCCACCTTCAATCATATAGCTGGCAAGTGTAAACGGTGCGCCTGAAAACCCAATCAATGGTACTTCTAATCGTTCCCGTAATAACTTGATGGTCTCGAAGATATATGGAATATCTTCTTTTTTAAACGGTTGTAGCGCCTGTACATCTTCCATCGTTTGAATCGGATTCGCGATGACCGGACCGATGCCACTTTTAATTTCAACATCAACACCCATAGATGGTAATGGCGTCATGATGTCTTTGTACAGAATCGCTGCGTCAACACCAAGTTGTTTAACCGGCAATTCAGTGACGTATGCACATAGTTCTGGATCATGTGTGATCTCGAACAGCGTACGCGTCTTTTTAATTTCACGATATTCCGCTTGATAACGACCTGCTTGTCGCATGTACCAGACAGGTACGTGGCCCACTTGTTCGCCACGGACCGCCCGTAAAAACGTATCATTGAAGTTTTTCATCATAACTACCCCTTTATACTCTTACTAACGCCCCAAAATAACGTACGATAAGTTTGTGAACACAGAAACATTATATCTGAAATGAAGAAGTCTGTGCCAATAAATCGGTTACAAAATTACAGTTCCTTATCCAGTTCATTAAATGTTCACCGTTTCTTGTAAAGACCAAACGCAGCATTCAATTGTCCCCGAATTAAATCAGTTCGTTGCTGCTCCGTTACTTTCCGCTCTTTTTCACGGATTTCATGCGTCCGCCAACCATCTTCGATTTTTTCTGCAACTTCAACTAGTCGTTCAATATCTGTAAATGAATATTTTCGTGTTTTCCCGTTCGTACGCTCCGGGAAAATAAGTTTCCGCTCCTCATAGTAACGAATCTGACGTTCCGATAACCCTGTCAATTCACAGACAATCCCGATCGACATCACTTTCTTTTCACGGTAACTCATCTTCGTCACTCCTTTTGATAAAAATACCATGTCAGATTTTCTGACACAAGTCGTTCCTTAAAAACAATTTCCGTTTAAAGTAAACACATACTTTAAATTGATAAAGGAGGAACGACGATGAATCTTGAAGAAATGATCATTTCAGTTGATACGTTTTATGTCTTATTCGCTACGCTACTCGTCTTTACGATGCAAATCGGTTTCCTATTACTTGAAACGGGAATGTTACGCGCCAAAAATGCAGGGCACGTCGCCGTCAAACAGCTCATTAGTTTTTCCGTCGCCGCGTTAGCTTTTTGGGCGATTGGGTTTGGACTGACGTTCGGAGACGGACCTGGTCTAATCGGAACGGAAGGATTCTTCTTACAAGGAGGGTTCTCAAGTCTCGACTGGTCAAATGTTACAATCGATGTTAAGTTCCTCTTCCAACTCTCATTCGTCGCTGTTTCCTTAGCGATTGCCTGGGGCGGGTTTGCTGAACGAGCTAAACTATCTGTTTATCTGCTGTTCGGAACATTCTTTGTCGCCATCATTTATCCAATCATCGCTCGCTCCGTTTGGGCAGGTGGTTTCCTCGGTTCACTCGGTATGCAAGACTTCGCCGGTTCGACCGTCGTCCACTTACAAGGTGGAATCGCCGCTCTCGTCGCCGCGTTAATTTTGAAAAAGCGGATTGGCGCTGAAAAAACGCCGCTCCTTGGTCACAACGTCATCTATTCTGTCGTCGGCGCCTTCATTCTTTGGTTATGCTGGTTCGGCTTCAACGCTGGATCGACATTGACGATTGCCGACGGGTTCTTCAGTTATGTCGCCTTGACGACGTTACTTGCGACAGCTGCCGGCGCACTCGGCGCACTCGCTATTTCTTTCTGGCATCGTCGTGTGGCAGACATTCCTTCGATTATCAACGGCGTACTTGCAGCACTCGTCGCGATCACTGCAGCCTGTGCATTTGTTGAGCCGTGGGGTGCCGTCGTCATCGGTTTCCTCGCAGGTATCATCACGTACGGAACAAGCATTTTACTCGCGCGCCGTGTCGATGATCCATTATGTGCCTTCTCTGTTCACGGTGTCGCCGGGATTTGGGGCACACTTGCTACCGGGTTCTTCGCCTCACCACGCCTCGTTGAAATCACAGGGATTGGACAAGCTGGATTATTCTACGGGGGTGGATTTGGTCAACTCGGTGTCCAAGCACTCGGTGTTGTCTTCGCCGTCGTCGTCGTCAGTGTCTTAAGTTATGCTTTCCTCAAACTCCTCGATGTAACGATCGGTCTTCGGATCACGCGAGAAGATGAACTCCGCGGACTTGATGTCGCTGAACACGGACAAGCTTCCTATGACCTCCCCGCTCCAATCAGTAAAGAACTAAAAGCAACGTACGATGCTGAAACTTCTGAAAAAGTGAATTAAGCTCTCGCTTTCTTAAACAAGAAACTAACCCCCGATTTCTCGTGCCTACTTAGGAACGAGAAATCGGGGGTTAGTCTGTCATACATTACATTTCATTTTCTGAGATACATTTCACTAACGGCAATGGCGATGATTGCCCCAATCAAGACGATAGGTTGTCCGTTCATTAACATAGCGATTAATGCTAATGCGATAATCTGAAGGATTGACGCGACCCGAATGACTTTTTTACGAGAGCTATTCGCATCTCCAAAAGGCAACAAGCGCGTTAAGAGGTGTGAGTCAATCGCTCGTGTGAACGGTGCCAATTGGAAACTTGTCAAACCACTGAAGGCAGGAATTGCAAACGTGACAAGCCATGGATTATCTTTTCCGAGCCAGATGAAGACTGCTCCAATCAATGTAAGCCGAACAATCAATCCAATTCCGTCTGTGCTACGAATGAGTTGCTTCATGTAAAGGTAGTCGAACGTTTGTTTTTTATCAAATTGAATTTTTTCGACGAGTTGACTTAAGATACGGCGTTGTTTATACGTCTTCGATAAGCGTGGAACATCGACGAACCAGTTCGCAATCCGATAGAAACGATCACGCGACTCTTGCTCGATTGCAATCCATTCCATCAGTGGTAACTGCTGATATTTTTTTAGGTGCAGCGTGACGAGCAGTAAGCTCGTAATCACTATACTGAAAATCGGCATGTCAATCATCACTAAAACCCCTGCACCCACTGCATGCAGAACGACAAGTCGGTGCGGAATCGCTTCTAGTTTCGATAGGTTCGCGCTCGCACCAATCATCGCGAGAGCGAAAAATAATACGATCATCTCAAGCGGACTCGTTGATTCCGTTCTTACATAAAGGACAGCGATTGCTAAAAACGGAATGACAACTCGAACCATTCCTAAAAAAGCATTGTACAGTCGGACCCGCTTCATATAAGAACTAAGTTGCGGCAAGTTCGGCAATAAAAATACTTGGTCAGCTTCGACTAAGAACGTTCGTGCCGTCCGATAAAAGGCGATGATAATGAATAAACCGCCCATCAGCAGATTTCCAGGAAAGTCGCCATTGATTTGATTCAGAAACCGCCCATAGACGACGAGAGCATATAATACGACGAAGTAGACCGTAAATAACAACCCACCGTTCGCCATGTACTTCGTGTACTTGGTCATTTCCGACATCGCAGCTTGATAGCGTTCTCGCCATAAGGTAGCACTCGTCATCCTTCTGCCTCCTCAATGGCAGCTACATAAATGTCATCAAGCGAACTATCCGTTAAATCAAAACGTTTCCGCAATTCCTCGGTCGTCCCCTCTGCTGCGATATGTCCATCGTGAAGGAGAATAAATCGATTACAATGCCGCTCCGCAGTCTCTAAAATATGTGTGGACATTAAAATACCTTTTCCATCGGTTTTTAATTCACTAAAAATATTCAACAATTCCCGGATCGCTAGTGGATCGAGACCAACAAACGGTTCGTCAACAATCAATAACTCACTGCCTGTGATTAAAGCACAGAGAATCATCGCCTTTTGTTTCATTCCTTTAGAAAATACACTTGGAAACCATTCCAGCTGTTTCGTCATCCGCAATCGCTCTGTGTAATGTTCGATTCGTTCTTGTGCTGTTTTCTCATCGACATCATACCCTTGCGCCATTAAGCGAAGGTGCTCTCGAAGAGTCAACTGTTCGTATAACATCGGCTGTTCCGGGATGTATGCCACTTGTTTCCGGTACGTTTGTTCATCAGCTGACAGACTGACACCGTTAATCAAGATTTCACCTGACTTAATGGGTAACAATCCTAATATGTGCTTAATCGTCGTCGATTTCCCGGCACCATTTAATCCAATCAGTCCAACTAACTCCCCTTGCTTTACTGCTATATCAATATGATGCAACACTGTTTTCGATCCATATCCACCTGAAAGATCTTTAATTTCTAATAACAAATCTAGCCACTCCTCTCATTAACTATCCTAGACAATTCATCCTTGTTTTTCTACTGTTGATGATTTTTTTTAAAAGAAAAGGTTTCAATACATCTTATTACGGCAATTACTCTAAGTGTAATCGTTACATCAATATATGAAAAACGATTTACAAAAATTGAAAGTGTATGTCACATCAAACGTTTTATAGAGAAGTAACTGGTCTAATCGTCTAGCTATCTTATCTACTTGTATTGTTTTACTTCTCATCAAAAATTACGTTTATGAGTCATTCATTTTCAAAGTGTTTATAACAACCTGAAAACAGGTAAATCTAAGTATGAAAAGGAGTGCTTCAAATGGGATTCTTATGGGCTTTAATCGTTGGTGGACTAATCGGTTGGGTAGCAAGTTTAATCATCGGGAAAGACGTTCCTGGTGGCATCATCGGTAACATCATCGCTGGTTTCATCGGCGCAATCATCGGACAGTCAATCTTCGGTTCAATGGGACCTGATCTTGCCGGGTTCGCAATCATTCCTGCAATCTTAGGTGCAATCATCTTAATCTTCATCGTGTCATTGATTCTTCGTGCCATTCGCAAGTAATCATTATCATCGAATAACAATTTAAATTAGAGGAGTGTTTTTAAATGGGATTTTTATGGGCTTTAATCGTCGGCGGTTTAATTGGTTGGGTAGCGAGCTTAATCATCGGGAAAGACGTACCGGGCGGCATCATCGGTAACATCATCGCAGGTTTCATCGGTTCAATGATCGGACAAGCCATCTTCGGGGACATGGGACCTTCTATCGGCGGTTTCGCGGTAATTCCTGCAATCATTGGTGCAATTATCTTAATCTTCATCGTGTCACTCGTTCTTCGTTCAGTAAATAAAAAGTAAGTAGCAGTAACCACTAAAACTAGTAATTCAAAGGAGTGTTTTTAAATGGGATTTTTATGGGCTTTAATCGTTGGCGGTTTGATTGGTTGGGTAGCGAGCTTAATCATCGGGAAAGACGTACCGGGCGGCATCATCGGTAACATCGTCGCAGGTTTCATCGGTTCAATGATCGGACAAGCCATCTTCGGGGACATGGGACCTGACCTTGGTGGATTCGCGATCATTCCTGCAATCATCGGTGCAATCATCTTAATCTTCATCGTATCGTTGATTCTTCGTTCAGTAAACAAAAAATAAGTAACAGTAACTACAACTACTAATTCAGAGGAGTGTATTTTAATGGGATTCTTATGGGCTTTAATCGTCGGCGGTTTAATTGGTTGGGTAGCGAGTTTAATTATCGGGAAAGACGTTCCTGGCGGCATCATCGGTAACATCGTCGCTGGTTTCATCGGTTCAATGATCGGACAAGCCATCTTCGGAGACATGGGACCTTCTATCGGCGGTTTTGCAGTCATTCCTGCCATCATCGGTGCAATCATCTTAATCTTCATCGTATCACTCGTTCTTCGTTCAGTTCGTAAACGGTAATAAAAACTAATTACTTGAGACCTTATTCAAACTAAAAAAGGAGTGTTTTAAATGGGATTCTTATGGGCTTTAATCGTTGGTGGTATCATTGGTTGGTTGGCAAGTCTTATTCTTGGTAAAGACGTTCCCGGTGGTATCATCGGTAACATCATCGCAGGTTTCGTCGGGGCCATGATCGGTCAAGCTCTCTTCGGTAGTTGGGGACCTGATCTTGGAGGATTCGCCGTCATTCCAGCATTACTCGGAGCAATCATCTTGATTCTAATCGTTTCGTTCATTCTTCGTGCAGTGAACAAAAAATAATAAATGAAAGCACCGGTAACAGACTCGAAGTTCTCAAAGTCGTTACCAGTGCTTTTTTTGTACCATCAGCGCAATTCTAACCACATTTTATCCGAACGCTCGATTACTCTTTTTTCTGACCGTAAGTTAAGCCACCCTAGTATATCTTCAAAGAAGCTCGTCGGGTACTCCCAGACGGTCCCGATCGATTCATTACTTTTCGATTCCGGTTTACCGGCGACTGCTTCAAGCTCAGACGGCGTCTTATTTAAATCAATCATGATGCTTTTTACATCATTGTTTGCATACGTCACTTCAAAACCGTCGTACACTGCACGATTTTCTACATTTGATGCGGGAGGACCAAATTCTTTTTCAACAGAAGAATGGTTCTCATCCAAATAAGCTGTCATCGCGTCGATCGACTTGCCTGTTCTTGCCTCGACTTCAGTTTCTAACAATTTTTCGATGTCTAATCCATACTGCTCCGTGACGTCTGGTTTGATTTGCTTCGCCAACTTAAACGTTACTTCCGTTGTTTTTTCGTCTCCCAGTTGAACGGTTTGACGGTCTCGTCCCGTCTTACCATTGGCTTCGACACTTGCAAGTACATCGTACTCACCCGGAAAACGTTTGATTTTCAACGGCTCATCCTCCTGAACGCCTACTTCTTCATCATCTATGAAGACGGTCGTCTCTGGTACATCACTCGTTACTTGAAGTAGCTGTTTATTTAGATGAAGCACATATTCGTCATACCAAAAGCGCCCTGCTGTTTTTTTTAGCTCGAACAAATCCTGTTCATTTTTCTCTGCTGTAGGTTCAGGGTAGTTTCGCTGATCGGCTCTAATCTCCGCCGCTGCTCGGCTGAGACGTCCATCCTCTGCCTGAAACCATTTCATCAAACGAGTTGCTTCCGCAATCGATACGACCTGATCATCTTCATAGACGAGTTTTTGGAACGCAGCCCGATCCTGATCGTTCACGGCTTTCACAAAAACAGCTTCTGTACGCTCTCGCTCAGCAGCCGGCTTGATTTGGCTTACGTACCCCCAGACTCCCCCTGCAACTAAGAGGAGAACGATTCCGATGATGAGCAAACGCTGATTTCGTTTTTTCCTTCGTTCATGTAACGTCATACGAGACGGCATCGTGAGTTCCCTACTTTCTTTAATCTTGTGTATCTAAGTGTAAAAACGTTTGATTACGTTGTCAATCACACTTAAGATGGAGATAATTCTATTTTTATAAAAGGAGTAATCCCTATGCAAAAAGATAACTGTATTTTCTGCAAAATTGCTAAGCACGAAGTACCTAGCCATAAAGTGTTTGAAAATGATGAGGTTCTTGCATTCCTCGATCTTTCTCAAGTTACAAAAGGTCATACATTAATCATTCCAAAACAACATGCAGATTACGTATACGATTTATCGGTCGAAGATGCTCAATCAGTCTTTGCCGTAGTTCCGGAAATTAGTCGTGCCTTACAAAAGGAAACACAAGCTGCTGGCATCAACATTCTATCGAACACGGGCAAGGTCGCTGGACAGTCCGTATCACACTTTCATATTCATTTAATCCCACGGCATGATAAACATGATGGTTTTGGCGCAAAATGGGAAGTTCATAATGAAGACTACACGGCTGAAGAGCTTGCCATTTTAGCAAATTCAATCTCGACTCACCTGTAAAAAGACCTTCGAATGCATTATTCCATACACCCTTTTTTAGAAATATTGTCAAAATAGGTTTCCAATATCGGATTTTCGGTAAAATAATATGAAACAAATATTTTAATATTAAAGAAGGAGGTAAACTATGTCGAAGCGTCCCCAACGTAACTGGGTCGCTTTTGGTGCTACGCTGTCGCTTGTGACTTTTTACGGTTTGAAGGCGCTTCGCCAAGGTACTAAAAGTGACTCTTCGAATGGTAAACAACGTCGAAATTCTTATTCTACAATCGTAACGAACGTGCAGGATTTAACACAGGAGGGCAAGAACTTAATAGAGACAGCTAAAATTTCCGGTACAACCTTCAAAGATGAAGTTACGAAAGATGTCTCTGTGTATCAAGCCGAGATTCAAGAATCCATTTCGCGTATTCAAGAATTAGCTGATGAGGCGAAACAAGATGCGGATCACCTCTCTCCTCAAAAGTAAGGTCCATTGCTTCGATTTGTTTTTTGTATAGTTTGCATTTTGCGTTTTTTAGCCATCGTCACCTTTCGAAAGGATGAGTCAGATATGGAACATGAAAAATTATATCCTGGACAAGAAGCACTGTTATACAGTCATAAAATTGTCCAGCTGAGCAAAGCACTATGGAAAACGGTAGAAAAAGATTGGCAAAATTGGATTAAGCCCTTTGATTTAAACATCAATGAGCATCATATCCTCTGGATTTCACATGCTTTAGGTGGTGCTTCGATTTCTGAGATCGCGAAGTACGGTGTCATGCACGTTTCAACGGCGTTTAACTTCTCTAAAAAATTAGAAGACCGTGGTCTGTTGACATTCTCTAAGAAAGAGACGGATAAACGAAATACCTACGTTCAACTCACACCGGCTGGCGAAACGCTTTTACTTGAGACCATCCAAGCGTTCCGTCCGGAAGAGAACGGTGTCTTCCGTGCCTCACTCCCGCTTCAAGAATTATACGGGAAGTTTCCTGAGCTGACGGACATCTCTGCAATCGTTCGTCGTTTATACGGGGACAGCTTCATGGATATCTTCGCTGAAACGTCGAAAATGATTACAGAAGAAGCTGATCGTCGCCCGCAAGACCCTGTCATCGATTCAATCAAAAAGGCATAACTCGATGCTTTTAAAAATCAGGCGTTCTAGCCTCTTCCTAGAACGCTTTTTGTCTGTTTTGTGGAGTGACGGTCACATTACTAGTCTGTGTCAAAGACAGAATTCCCATCACAATTTCCCATAAAAATAGTCGACGCTGTTGATGATGAATGTGATAGCATAGAAAAGAGCAAACATCTTTTGAAAAGGTGTGCAGCTGTCAACCTAGCCAGGATATGATATGATAGAACGGTTGAAATAAATGGTAAATTAGGGGTGTATGTATGAAGAAGAAATTTTTAAGTGCAGCAGCAGTCGCAAGTGTTTTCACACTAGCAGCGTGTGGGTCAAATGATGAAGCCGTCATCAACTATAAAGGTGGCGAAGTGAACAAGGCTGATGTCCAAGAAGAGGCCTATGAAAAAGCGGGTGCACAAATCGCTTTCCAACAAACAATGAACGAGCTTCTTGAAAAAGAATATGGCAAGAAAGTAACGGATAAAGAAGTAGAGGCAGAAGTCAAAAAAACAAAAGACCAATTCCCGGATGAAGAGCAATTCAACTCTACATTGGAAACAGCCGGTATTAAAAGTGAAAAAGAATTCGAAAAAGTTCTTCGCACACAAATGCTCTTAACAGAAGCAAAATCTGCAAAATCTAAAGTAACAGATAAAGAAATTGAAGAACGTTTCGATCAAGAAAAAGTTGAAGTAAAAGCAAGCCATATTCTTGTCGAAAAAGAATCAGAAGCAAAAGCAATCAAAAAAGAGTTAGATGACGGTGGAGACTTCGCAAAAATCGCGAAAGAGAAATCGACAGATACAGGTAGCGCTACGAAAGGTGGAGACCTCGGTTACTTCACAAAAGGTAAAATGGTCGAGGAATTCGAAACGTATGCCTTCAAAGATGGCGTTGAAGGTAAAATCTCTGATCCAATCAAAACACAATTCGGTTACCACATCATCAAGGTAACGGATCGTAAAGAACAAAAGGACTTTACACTTGAAAAAGAAGAAGACCGGATCAAAAAAGAACTTGCTGAAGAAAAAGCAGCTCAAGTCAATCCGAACGATATCTACCGTGCATTGATGAAAGAATACGATGTCAAAATCGAAAATAAAGACTTTAAAGACGCATTTGATCTCGATAAACAAGAACAAGAACAAATGCAGCAACAAATGATGCAACAACAGCAGTAATCAAAAAACGCCGATGATTCCGTTTTCTATACGGAGTCATCGGCGTTTTCTATACATATTTTCTGAGCATGGCGACCAAGTGCGTAGATGAAGCAACTCCCCCGCCTGAAGAAAGCACATGTGCGAAAGCGTGATTCCTTTTTAAGTCCGCTCTTTTTTGATCAACGAATGGGCGCACGTTCGTATTGCTTCGGAAGGATGACCTCATCATGGAGTTCTGCCGCTGCATGATGAACCCAGTACGGTTGCCGTAAGAGTTCACGTGCGAGTAATACGACATCAGCACGTTGACTCCGTAAAATCTCTTCTGCCATCGTTGCTGTCGTAATTAATCCAACTGCCCCTGTCTTGATTCCTGTCGCTTGCTTGAGCTCTGCAGCATAGGGAACTTGATAACCAGGGTATACGTCTGGAACTGCATTAGCGACGACGGCACCGGAGCTACAATCGAGTAAATCGATACCTCGTTCTACTAATGCTTGTGCGAGTGGAATATAGTCCGTCGCTGTCATCCCACCCGGTGCGTGATCAGCTGCTGAAATCCGGACCCAGAGTGAGATATCCGATTTTGCTTGAATACCTTCGGTGATTTCAAGTAAGAAACGCATCCGGTTTTCAAGCGATCCGCCATACTGATCGTTTCGCTCATTTGATAACGGTGATAAAAATGTATTGATTAGATAGCCATGTGCCCCATGTAATTCAATGAAATCGTACCCTGCTTGTTCAACGCGTAATGCTGCATCGATAAATTGTTGCTGAATTTTTTTTATGTCTTCTATAGATAACTCGGCTGGACTTCCATATGAATCATCAAAGGCAATCGGACTCGGTGCGACAGGCGGACGTGCTGTCGTGCTTTTCCGTCCCGCATGTGCTAGTTGTACGCCAACTTTCGCCCCCGCTGCTTGTACTTGCTCCGCAATCCGTCGTAAGCCTTCAATTTGCGAATCTGACCAAATTCCTAAATCGCCTGCTGAAATCCGTCCGTCAGGTGTCACAGCTGTCGCTTCTAACATGACACCTCCTACACCCCCTACTGCGCGGGACGCGTAATGTGTCACGTGCCAATCCGTCACCTTACCGTCTTCTTTCGCGCTATACATACACATCGGTGCCATGATGACACGATTACGAAACGTCACATTCCCAATTTCGATTGCTTCGAATAACTTTGCCTTCATTTTATTCTCCCCCTACCGCTGATTATAATTTTGGTCGATAAAACGAACGGTTGTCGAGTGCAAACGAACGTTCAGAGAATTGTCCTGGTTCCACGTATTCAAGAAGACGATCCATCATCGTCATTCGTGCATCCAAATTATCAATTAAAAATAACACTTCTGCTTCGCGCATTTGAGGTGCTACTGCCGATCCCCACTCAGGACGACCGTGATGACTGAGCACTAGATGTTGTAAGACCGTCAACACTTCAGCATCAATCTCGAGTTCTGCTCCGACTTTTTCAAGTTCTGCGACCATTAATGAAATATGACCGACAAGTTTTCCAGGAAGCGTATACTCTGGCGTGACAGGATCTGATAACTCTTTTATTTTTGCATAATCATGTAACACGACACCCGCTACGAGTAGATCGCGATTCAATGTCGGATAGAGCTTCGCGATTTGATCGGCAAGCTTCAGCATCGACAGTACGTGGTACGATAACCCTGAATAGAACGCATGGTGGTTCTTAACAGCCGCCGGATGCGTAAAGTAGGCATTAAAGTTTTTAGTGACAAGGTGTTTGACGATTTTTTTCATATCCGCTTGTTGAATCGACTCGATGTACTGGAGTACTTCTGTTTCGATTTGTTCCCGCGGGAGCGGTGCTGCCTGAATGTACTCTTCAACATTGGTCTCATCGAGTACCGTAATTTGTTTTAGTTTCAACTGTGTCCGGCCGCGATAATCCATCACTTCACCTGCCGCATGGACGATGAACTTAGGTGCATACTTTTCGACATCACTCGTATCCCACATCTTCGTCTCAATTTCACCTGTCTTATCTGCTAAAATCAATGTGAGATATGGTTTTCCGTTCGCCGCGATGCCTTTCATCGACTGCTTAATCATCACACGTTGATCAAGCATTTCTCCAACTGCCAGTTGTCCAATACCTTTCATTTCACAACACGTCCTTTATTTTAGAAGTTAATCGTATCTTTAATATTTTTCATTATGCTTACTGCAATTCACTTATTTATTCTACTATATGGGAGCCTTAAACATGAAATTCGATTCGCACTTTAACTGGTACCGCTACATGACTGTATCAGACTACGACCAACAACTAAATAACGAAGAGACCGTCAGTCCCTCAAAAATTGAGTGGGTTCGTCAGCTTCGTACAAAAGATGTCAACTTTACCCGAGCAGAACTCGGTGTCTTATACGGTTCAATCGTGACTTGGCAAAATCCTGACGACAAAAGCGACCGTCGCTTCATCTGCTATTACATCACGCCAACTGAACTCATCACGATCGGACTCTCTGAACATATTATGTCACTGGCTGCACCGTTTGACTCAAAAACAGCTTTTGATGCCTTTTATGTGATTCTTTCGTTACAAATGAATACGTACTTTTCAGGCATCGATGACTTTGAAAAGGAACTCTTTTCTCGACAAGATGAACTCAGGGGCAACATCAATGAGAATTCACTCGATAGCATCTTTGCCTTACGCGATACAATTGAGAACTGGTCTGACTTAATCGTCCCTTTTCAAGAATTGATTCTCGCAGGTCAAGAAGCCTTCGTCGCAGTCACTGATTTTGAACAACATCTTCCGTTTCGCCTTGCCAAACGACGTGTCGAGCGTTTATTGATGTTGATTGAACACTATCAAAAAGATATTGAGGTTCTGCTCGATTTATCGACGACCGTCTCGAACTTTAGAGGAAATGAAATCATGAAGGCCTTGACGATCTTCACGGCTGTTGCGACCCCGATGATGGCCCTCGGCGCGATTTGGGGGATGAACTTCAAGAACATGCCCGAACTCGACTGGAAATACGGTTACGCAGGTGCACTTACCCTGATCGTGATTACGACCGGTGGAATCTTTTATTGGATGAAATGGCGTGGATGGCTCGGAGCACTCGTTCGCATGCCTAAAAAACGGACAAAAAAATAGATATAAGAACATAAGTTCGTTATACTTAGTTTATCATATTTAGTTGGAGGAGGTGACTTTTGATGGGACGAAAAATCATTCATATCGATATGGACGCTTTTTACGCTTCTGTCGAACAACGCGATCGCCCTCACTTAAAGGGTGTTCCTGTCATCGTCGGTGGCCCTCCTCATGCACGTGGAGTCGTCGCGACTTGTTCCTATGAAGCACGGAAGTACGGTGTCCACAGCGCGATGCCATCTCGTCGTGCCTTTCAGCTCTGTCCGCGTGCCGTCTTCATCCGTCCCCGATTCGACGTCTATCGTGCAGTTAGTGCGCAAATCATGGAACTGTTTCTTGAAGTCACACCGCTTGTCGAACCATTATCACTCGATGAAGCGTACCTCGATGTGACGGAGAATAATTTAAATATGCCGAGTGCGACCCACATCGCAGAGTATATCCTTGCTGAAATCAAACGCCGGACGGACTTGACGGCATCCGCTGGTGTCTCTAATTCGAAGCTCGTCGCAAAAATTGCTTCCGGTTATCAAAAACCGAACGGCTTAACCGTTCTTCCGCCTGAGGAGGTACTTCCCTTTTTGTCTTCTTTACAAATCGGTGACTTGCATGGTGTTGGGAAAGTCACAGAGCAGACGCTTCGAAAACATGGATTTGAGACCGTCGCTGATATCCAACAGTCACCGGTCGAAGAACTCCGCGGGTTACTCGGTCGGGACCGTGGAACAGAATTGTATACGATGGCCCACGGTGAAGACGAACGGTTAGTCCGTCCCCACCGTGAGCGCAAATCGATTGGATCTGAAACGACCTTCGAAGAAGATACGGAAGATATTGATACGATTTTCGAAACCTTAAAGCGAGAGGCCCAATCTGTCGTCCGTAGTCTGCAACAAAAAGAACTCGTTTGTCGGACAGTCACCGTTAAGTGGAAAACAGAGACATTCCAATCACGTTCAAAACGTTTCACTTTTCTCGAAGAGACGAACGACGAAGATCGGTTACTCACGGTAACGACAAAATTATTTAATGAAATCGAATTCACGGGTCCGATTCGTTTAATCGGAATGAGTGTCAGTCATCTTGAAGTACCACCAAAGTCGAGACAATTAACGTGGCAAGATATTGACTCCTACTTGTAAAATGAATGACTATTCAGTACACTTGAATTAGTTATTTTACTAAAGGAGGAAGAGACATGCTCTATACACTTACTGTATTCGCGGACCGTGGAGAAACTTTACTCGATGATACGTTTGAATCACCTAACGATTCAGATGCAAGGGAGGAAGGGATCCGTCGTCTCAAAGAAGGAAAGTTCGAACATAAAGGCGCCCGCGTCACGCGTGCCGGTAAATTAATTCATTTCGAGCGTGCTTATTTACCTAAAATTATGCCTGTTGCAGGCAGTTCAACATAAGTTCTTATTGAAATCAGAGTCATCTATGTACAAATTAAGAGGAACGCGACGAAAAAGAAAGAATCTTCTATTGTCTAATGCCACTTTGTCTACACACCGAGAGCCCCGGACATTGTCCGAGGCTCTGTTTACATCTTATTGCACGTCGTCTTGATTTTGCTCCATCATTGGCGCATAAAGTTCTTCGAGCGGCTTCATGATGATTTGAGTAACTTCCGTCAACATCGTATGCATCCGTTGTTCTTCTTGCATCAATTGACTGATGAGTGGATTGTTTTGAACTTCCAACATTTTTGCTTGAGCTGAAGCCATATCGTCAGGTGTGATTTCTTCACCTTCCATTTGCTTTTGTTGAAGCTCAAGTTGAACGTTACGGAATGAAGCAAACAGTTCATTCGATGCTGGATCAGCGTTCACTTGTGTGTATAAATCTTGTAATGTTGTGTACTCCGGAGTTTCTCGCAGTGCACGTTCGAGCGTATAGGCGTGGTCATACAAATTTGTTTCAGACATATTAAAACCCTCCAATTTAGTTAAGCAATCACGATGATTGCTTGTATCATCCCAATTAAACCACCTAACAGTCCTCCAAGCCAAGTGATAGCCCGGAATTCCTTCCGAGAAATCGATAAGACGATTTCTTCGAGATACTGTGTATCGAGTAGGTCGACCTCATCACGCACAATCGATTCGACGTCGAGTGTCGTCATGATTCGTTCTGCGTGTTTCACCGCTTGGTCAATCAACCGGTCGACAATCACCGGAACGAACTCGGTCCGCACTTTCTCATCAAACCGGCCGAGATAATGGTGTAATGGCTTATCCAACGTTTCTGTTAGTGGAATCCGGTTGATGATTTCCGATTTGACGCGTTCGATGACTTGTTTCTCTAACTCTTCATCAAGGAGTGTATGAATCGGACGTTCCATCACTTGTTCGATTTCTTTCTCGACCATTTCAGTAATGAACTGACGCGTCGACTCTCCTTGTAATACCCGTTTGATTTCAGGTTGAATCATCTCCACCAAATTGATATTCGCAAGTAACATCCCGAACATTCCGCCTCCAAGTTTTCCTTGGATGAATCCGGCGGCCGTCTCCTCTAATTTCATCTTCCCTTCTGGACTATCAAAATAAACATCCGTTTGTTTTAACAATGCATCTACGACGTCAGGGATTGCTTCCTTGACTTTTAAGACTCCGCCTTCGCCGATGACTTCTTGAATCGTTGAGTTTTTCAGATGAATCACGCCGTCCATCAATTCATGTTCAAGCGTCTGTTCGATTTTTTTTCGCAATTGTTCTTCCGGTTGATTGACGAAGCGGCCGATCACTTCTCGAATCGTGACGGTTGAGTGTACCCATTTCATGAGTTCGGTCGTGACAAGATTTGTAACGGCCTCGTGCATCGCAGGTTGTCGAAGGCGTTTCCCGATTCCTTCAGGGGTCACTAAATGCTTGACAACGGTCCGTCCGAGATTGGCTGCTAGTTCATCGCGCCGTTTCGGAATTAGACCTGGTGTAAAAGGAATCCGGTACTTTCCGATATATTTTGCTTCTAGCGGTCGAAATAACATACGAATCGCAAGATGGTTCGTGACTGCACCGATTGTTGCACCTAATACAATCATTCCGATGATTTTTAAGATGGTCATGAATTCGATTTGCATAGCTCATCGTTCCTTCCGAATTTAGTATTGTGGTAAAGTCTGAGTATCACTTTTTATGTAGGAGAGATGTAACGTGCTACAGCAATTGATTTCCTTATTCAAAGATCAGTTATCGACAGACCCCACGGTATATTGCATGGATAATTATAGCGTATATCAGTTAGCGGATGGGCTTCGTTTCGGAATCGAAAGTTCCGCGTTGTCCGGGCGTGAAATCGACTTATTGAATTTAATCGCAGAACGCGTCGTCGTTTCAGCATCAACCGATACAACTTACTGGCATCAGCGTCTGGAATTATCGAGCGCCGTCGAGCACGAACCCTTCCGGATGACCCATTTCTTATTCAATCAACTCGATGATCGGACGACTGAAGATCTCGAACAGCTATTGACTTCTTTTTTCGACTCCTCGAGCATCTTTGTCCCCTTGACGACGACTCGACTGCTTGTCATTGAACGAGATGAGTTAGTGAGCGAACATGATTTAAATGACTTATTCACAGCTTTACAATCTGATTTTCTAACAGATGGAAAAGTATTAATCGGTCAACGCCGAATAAATGGAGATATCGCAGTCCAGTTCCGTCTAGAACAAGCAGCCCTTAACCTGCTTTCGTTCCGTGTCGAACGTTTCTTACCTGCCCTCACACGACTCGCTCTTTTATCGGAAACGGTCCGTGACGAGCTGACAGATCGCTTCATTGCACCACTCGAACCTGAATCGCGTGAGACGATTGATGCTTTCTGTCGTGCCAATCTGAATGTATCGTTGACAGCAAAACACTTATTTCTTCATCGTAACAGCCTTCAGTACCGACTTGACCGGTTGACAGAACAGACAGAAATCGATATTCGATCGTTTGAAGGTGCCGCCTTTTTATATACCTTGTTACTTCTAGCATAGTGCCCAAATGAAAACGGTTGCATTTCGTCATGTTGTCCATGTTCAGTTGATTCCTTTTCTTCTATACTAAGGATTGTAAGCGTTACATTACCCGATCACACTACTAGGAGGATATACACATGGCAGATATTCGTCTTGAACATATTGATAAAATTTATTCCGGCTCAGCAAAGGCCGTTGACGACTTTAACCTTCACATCCAAGACAAAGAATTCATCGTTTTCGTCGGACCATCAGGTTGTGGTAAATCAACGACACTTCGGATGATCGCTGGACTCGAAGAAATCTCGGGTGGAGATTTCATCATCGATGGTAAACGGATGAATGACGTCGCACCGAAAGACCGTGATATCGCAATGGTTTTCCAAAACTATGCGCTGTATCCACATATGAACGTGTTTGATAACATGGCATTCGGACTCAAGCTACGTAAGTTCCCGAAAGACGAAATCAAACAGCGCGTCGACAATGCGGCACGTATCCTTGGACTTGAAGAGTACCTCGAACGGAAACCAAAAGCATTATCAGGTGGACAGCGTCAACGTGTTGCAATCGGCCGTGCCATCGTTCGTGATGCAAAAGTCTTCTTGATGGATGAACCCCTCTCGAACTTGGACGCAAAACTCCGTGTTCAGATGCGTAAAGAAATCATCCAACTTCATAAACGTCTCGAAACGACGACGATTTATGTTACCCATGACCAAACAGAAGCGATGACGCTTGCGACGCGTATCGTCATCATGAAAGCAGGTCTCATTCAGCAGGTCGGTTCTCCTAAAGAAGTATACGATCACCCGGACAACATGTTCGTCGCCGGATTCATCGGATCGCCTTCGATGAACTTCCTAACAGGCAAACTGGCTGACGATGGACTTTTCCACGTCACAGGGACAGAAGAGAAATTCGAAGTCCCTGAAGGCAAAATGAAAGTTCTCCGTGAACGCGGCTATACGAGCAAAGACCTCGTCCTCGGAATCCGTCCGGAAGACATTCATGCTGAATTGATTTATCAAGACACAAAAACAGCACACCGTTTCCCGGCACATATCGAAGTTTCCGAATTGATGGGTGCAGAATCGTATCTCTATTCCAAGGTAGGTAATCAAGCCTTCACAGCTCGTGTCGACTCACGCTCACACGTCGAGATGGGATCAGATCTCGACCTCTTCTTCGACATGACAAAAGCGCATTTCTTCGACGCTGCAACTGAAGCGACAATTCGTTAATTTCAACTGAATGTTTACTTTTCTAAGACTGTCCATTCGTGGGCAGTCTTTTTTATTGACAGACGTTCTTGTAACTTTGTATGATACTGCTTGTAGTCTTAAATTAATCCTATTCGAAAACTAGGAATTGAAATCATTTATTTTTAAAGGAGAGAGCGCTATGAAACACGGACTAAAGCTAGCAGTAGCAGCACTATCAACGGCGGGGGTGTTAGCAGCGTGCGGCGCTTCTAATGAAGAAGCAAGCAAAGACAGTAAGATGATTACGGTTGGTACTGAAGCGACATACCCACCATTTACGTATAAAGAAAAAGGCGAACTGACTGGTTATGACATCGATGTCATGAATGAAGTCGCTAAACGCGCCGGCTATAAAGTCGACTATAAAGCAATGGACTTTAAAGGATTGATTCCAGCACTTGATTCAGAACGTATCGATGTCATCGCGAACCAAATGGGTATCACGGATGAGCGGAAAGAAAAGTATGCATTTTCTGATGCATATACGGTATCCGGATCAACAATCATCGTCAATGAAAAAACGGACGACATCAAAACACTTGATGATTTAAAAGGTAAAGTCGTTGGTTCGACACAAGGTTCGCTTTATGCAAAGACAGCAGAAGATGCTGGCGCAAAAGTGAAGTATTATAAAGGTGCAAACCAAGTTTTAAAAGATCTTGAAGCAGGACGTGTTGATGCTGCGATGAACGATCGCTTGTTCGTTTTGACTGAACTCAAAAAAGCCGGTTATAAAGTGAAAGCAGTCGGAGAAACATTTGATAAAAATGAGTCTGGTTTCATGATGGCAAAAGATAGCAAGTATGCAGAGGACTTCAATGAAGCACTTGCAGAAATGAAAAAAGACGGTACACTTGCAGACATCGGTAAGAAATACTTTGACGAGGATATCAGTCAGTGACGGAATTGTTCACGATCGTTCGCGATAATGCGAACGTCTACGGAGAGGCGATTGGCATTACACTTCTTGCAAGTGGACTTGCCATCGTCTTTGCGCTTTTCCTCGGGTTGATTCTTGCCGTCATGCGTGACAGCCGCTTCACCGTCTTTAGCGGTTTCGCTCGATTGTATGTCTCGTTCTTCCGCGGAACACCTTTACTGTTACAGATTTTGATTTTATATAATGGTCTTGTCGCATTACAACTGACGGGCTTTCAGGCACTCGCTTTTGGATTATCACTGCACTTTTCCGCTTATATTTCGGAATCGTTCCGTGCCGCCATCGCTTCTGTCGATCGCGGGCAATGGGAAGCAGCTGATTCGCTCGGAATCCCGCGTCGGAAAACGTTCAAGGACGTCATCCTTCCTCAAGCATTATCACGCGCCATTCCGCCACTGTCGAATTCTGTCATCGATATCATTAAATCGACGTCACTCGGTACGCTTGTCGCTGTCGAAGAGTTAACGTATGTCTCGGATCAAATTTCTGCTACGACCTATCTCGTCATGCCACTTCTGCTGTTCTCAGCAGCGATTTACTGGATCATGTCGACGCTCGTACAGATGGTTCAACACCGCTTAGAAGTTCGCTTTAGCATCCCGAATTAAATGAAACCAACTTGGAATGGTCAGCACATTCCAAGTATTTTTTTGTTCTTTTTAAGGTTTAACACTAGGCAACACGGGAATAATCAAGTATACTAATAAAAAATCAGAATTATCTGATAACTTTAAAAGGAGCGTGGCCAAGATGAAACAAGTAATTGAAGCTTTCCGTAGACAAGATGCAGAACAGCGGATTCCAGTGCTACGCCTCGAGATTGATTATGAGCTCAGCACACTCTTTGATGCTATCCAAGTCAGTGACCAAGCTGCCGTAGTTGCCAGTAAAGAACGTCTAGATAAATACCGCCAGGAGATGCTTCGCCTAGAAGCGTGACCCTATAGATACCCATCTCAAATCCCCCTTGAGATGGGCTTTTTGTGCAAAAAAAATAGCCCGAAGGCTATTTTTTTAATCGACGTCACGTCCGCGAGACGCTTTCAAAATTTCGAACCACTGTTCACGTGACAATGTCAAACGCGTCGCATTGACCGCGGATTCAATCCGTTTGATTTTCCCTGAACCGACAATCGGCATGATGCGTGCCGGATGTTTCAAGAGCCACGCATAGGCGACTTCATCAATATCTGTCGCTCCGATTTGTTGTCCGATTTCTTCAAGCTTATCTCGTAAGACGCGATATTCTTCTTCTTTGAATAACCGTCCACCGGCGAGCGGACTCCATGCCATGACCGGCATCTCGTTTTCATGGCAAAGATCCACCGATCCATCTTCGAAATGTTTCAGTTCAGCAACTGAGAGTTCCAATTGATTCGTCACGAGCATGAACGGTAGACGTGATTGAATTAAACTTTGTTGAGCTGGCGTATGATTCGATAAACCGAACGTCCGAACTTTACCGGACTCTTTTAATTCAACAAACGCTTCGGCAATTTCGTTCGGGTCCATCAATGGATCCGGTCGGTGAATCAATAACGTATCAATGTATTCGACACCAAGTTCCTTTAATGAACGTGTCGCATTTTCAATGATATGTTCTTTTGTTGTATCGTAAAATGAAAGGTTTTGATCGGAATAGTAGTTCCCTTTCATCTTGATCCCCGTTTTCGTCACAATCTCCATTCGTTCACGTAATTCTGGTTTTAAGGCCAACGCTTCTCCGAACAAACCTTCATTCGTATAATCCCCGTAAATGTCCGCATGATCAAACGTCGTGATCCCGAGCGCTAAACATTGCTCAATCAAAGCAAGACGTTCTTCTGCCGTCATGTTCCACTCATTTAATCGCCATAATCCATGAATCACACGCGAAAATGACAATTCTTCTGTTAGTTGAATTCGTTCCATTCCAATTCATCCTTTCGATCTCGTACTTTTTCTGTCCCATTTAACTCTACAGGAAGTTGGTAACGGTTGCACGGATTTCGCTTTTCACAAAAAGGCACGAGATACCTGTCCGGTACTCGTGCCTTGATAATCATTTAGTCAACGGTCTTACTGAATTTGTTCCACTTCTTGCATCACTTCATCTTCAATCAGTTGACGTTTACGTGTCGTATCCGCCGCATCCGGTGAAGTTACACTGAAGTAAAACTTGATTTTCGGTTCCGTTCCTGATGGGCGGAGGCAGAACCATGAACCATCCTCAAGCGTGAACTTCAGCACGTTCGATTTCGGAAGATTGATTGGCGATGGTTTGTGTTGAATCAAGTCGTGCGCCATGCTCGCATCGTAATCTTCGAACAAGACCACTTTCTCTCCCGCCACTTGTTTGGGTGGGTTTTCACGGAACGTGTTCATGATTCGTCCAATTTGTTCCACTCCGTCCTTTCCTTTTAACGTCAGTGAACGTAACGACTCTTCGAAGTAACCGAACTGTTCGTAAATGGCTTGTAATGCCTCATACAACGTCCGTCCTTCTTTCTTATGGTACGCTGCCATCTCTGCTGCGAGTAAGCACGCCTGGACAGCATCCTTGTCGCGACAAAAATCGCCGATCAAATAACCGTAACTTTCTTCATAACCGAACAGGTATTCATATTCACCTGACGCATTATATTGTTTAATTTTTTCACCGATGAATTTAAAGCCCGTTAATGTGTTTTCGACATGCAGATTGTAATGACGGGCAATTAACGCACCGAGTTCTGATGTTACGATTGTTTTCGCGACAAAGCCGTTCGCCGGTAATGTACCTTGGGCTGATTTTTGCGACAGGATGTAGTCGAGTAACAATGCACCCGTTTGGTTTCCTGTCAGTACCGTCCATTCCCCACTTGCATCGCGCGTCGCTACACCGACGCGGTCTGCATCAGGATCTGTCGCGAGCAGTACATCCGCGTCGACCCGATTCCCGTATTCGATGGCAAGTTCAAACGCAGCGTGTTCTTCCGGGTTCGGTGACGAAACCGTTGGGAACGCCCCGTCCGGTTTTGCTTGTTCTTCAACGACCGTCACGTTTTCAAAACCGTAGTTCTTTAGTCCGACAGTAACAGGAACAAGACCTGTTCCGTGAAGTGGCGTGAACACAATTTTTAATGAATCTTGCAACTCGTCTTGAATCGCCGGTAAAACACGAATCGTTTTTAATTTTTCTTGATACGCATCATCGATTTGTTCTCCGACACGAACGATAAGTCCATTTGCCCGAAGGACTTCTTCTGCTTCTAACACGATCGATAGTTCATCTTCAACTTGATCGACATACGATACGAGTTCATCCGCTTCTTTTGGCGGCAATTGTCCACCGTCATTACCGTATACTTTGTAACCATTGTACTCAGGCGGGTTGTGGCTTGCCGTAATGACGATCCCCCCTGCAGCGCGAAGCTCACGTACAGCAAACGATAATTCTGGTGTCGGACGTAGTCCATCGAATAAATATGCTTTAATGCCATTGCTTGCAAGCGTTTTTGCTGCTTCTAAAGCAAACTCAGGCGAAAAGTGACGCGAGTCATGTGCAATGACGATTCCTTGCGTGACAGCTTCTTCCCCTGCCGCTTTAATAAAGTCTGCAAACCCTTGAGATGCTTTACGGACTGTGTAAACGTTCATCCGGTTCGTACCGACACCGATTTCTCCACGCATACCGCCAGTACCAAACTCAAGTTCTTTATAAAAAGCGTCCTCTGCCGCTTTATCATCTGCTGATAACGCGACGAGCTCTTCTTTCAATTCAGGCTCTAATTTTTCAAACTGATTCCACTTTTGATAGGTCTCTTTCCATGACATATTCATTCCACTCCTTTAATTTATCGAAGTCACACTTGCGATGAAGCGTCACCTTTCATATGATTAATCTAGAAAGGTCGAGGTGATTCAAATGTTTCCAACCATTCAAATGGCGGACTTACAACAACTCGTCCACTCGGATCAAATCCGTTGGTTCGATTGCCGCTACGATTTACGTGATCCGAATTATGGTCGTCTAGCTTTTGAGGACCAACATGTGCCTGGTGCACTGTATCTAGATTTAGCAAATGATTTATCAGGACCCGTATCCTCTACGGGCGGGCGTCATCCTTTACCGTCGAAAGAAAAATGGATTCAAACGCTAGAAGCGCACGGCATTAAAAATGATGACTTCGTCGTCTTATATGATGATGGTTTTCCTTATGCAGCACGCGCATGGTGGCTTTTCAAATGGGCCGGTCATGAACGCGTCGTCGTACTCGAAGGCGGCCTCTCCTCTTACCTTGCGTTTGACTATCCGATGACACAAGATTTGGAATCCTTCGCGCCTTCTACATACGACGCTGAGTTCCAAGATGACATGCTCGTCGATTTTGAGACAGTCAAAGGACGTTCGACGGATACGCTACTCGTCGACTCTCGTTCCCCTGACAGATTCAAGGGTCAGAACGAAACGATTGATGCTGTAGCTGGTCACATTCCCGGTGCTGTCAATTGTTTCTTCGAAGAAGCGATTTCACCCGACGGAAGACTGAAAGATGCAGAAGATTTAAAGGAGCTTTATGCTCCGTTACTTGAAGAAGCATCTCCGATCCTCTATTGTGGTAGCGGTGTGACAGCTTGCGTCAACATACTCGCATTACACTCGCTCGGTAAAAATGATGTTCGGCTATACGCTGGTTCTTATAGCGACTGGATTAGTCAAACGAACGATATTTCATAATTTTTAAAAGCCTGATTAGATCAGGCTTTTTCTTATGATCAAACTTGAACCGGCTTGATGTTCCAAATCGCGTTCGCATATTCTTTAATCGTCCGGTCACTCGAGAAGACACCTGATTTTCCAATGTTCATAATAACCATCTGGTACCACTTCTCAGGGTTTTGATACGTCCGGTCGATTCGTTCTTGTGCCTGCTGATACGACTGGAAGTCTTTTAAAATCAAGTACTCATCGTTATACGTGATGAGCGAGTCATAAATCGCTTGAAACTCCCCAACCGGGAATAATGAACCATCAACTAAGCTATCGACGATTCTCCGTAACTCCGGTTGTGAACTGTATTGGTCGTATGCATTATAGCCACCGTACTTTTTATAGTTCATGACCTCTTGCGGTGTAAGTCCGAAAATAAAGATATTTGCATCCTCGACCTCGTCCCGAATCTCAATGTTCGCTCCGTCAAGTGTCCCGATTGTCAAGGCCCCGTTCATCATGAACTTCATGTTTCCTGTACCAGACGCTTCATAACTCGCCGTCGAGATCTGCTCACTGACATCACTCGCCGGGAAGATTTTTTCAGCAAGCGAAACACGATAGTTTTCTAAGAACACGACTTTCATGTAAGGGCTGACTTCCGCATCAGAATTAATCAATTTTGCGAGTGCATTGATGTAACGAATGACTTCTTTCGCATAATGATACCCCGGAGCTGCTTTTGCTCCGAAAATAAAGGTCCGTGGTGTCATCTTGAAGGATTTATCTTCTTTTAGACGGTAATACAACGAATGGATATGCAAAGCATTAAGTAACTGGCGTTTATAGGCATGGAGACGCTTGACTTGCACATCAAAAATCGAATATGGATCGACAGTAATGCCTGTCTCCGCTTCAATCAATCGAGCAAGTTCCTGTTTATTTTCAAGCTTAATTTGTTTGATATCCTGTTGGAGTTGACGATCTTCCGACCATTTCGTCAACTTTTGCAAGTCTGACGGATGATTGATCCAGCTATCTCCAATCGCTTCCGTCACACGGTTCGCGAGTTGCGGGTTCGATAACAAGAACCAGCGACGATGCGTAATCCCGTTCGTTTTATTGTTGAAACGAAGTGGGAACATCTCGTAAAACAGACGCATCTCCCGTTGTTTCAGGATTTCAGTATGAATCTGTGCGACGCCGTTCGTCGAATGTGTCCCGACAACTGCTAAGTTCGCCATGTTGATCCGTCCATCGGCGATGATGGCGATTTCTTGCATGTGTGAAGCAAGGTGTGGATAGTTATCAAGAACGTCCTGACAGAAGCGACGATTAATTTCCTCGATGATTTGATAAATCCGCGGTAATAAATTTCTAAATAAGTCGACCGGCCAGCGCTCGAGCGCTTCGGCGAGCAATGTATGGTTCGTAAACGACATGACACTCTTCGTGATGCGCCACGCTTCTTCCCACTCATAGCCTTCCTCATCAATTAGAATCCGCATCAGTTCTGGAATCGCGACGACTGGGTGTGTGTCGTTGATATGAATCGCGATTTGATTTCCGAGCTGTTTAAACGATGCATTTCGTTTTTTGTGAGACAAGAGAATACTCCGTAAGCCGGCGGCAACAAAGAAATATTGTTGCTTCAAACGTAGGACTTTCCCTTCGTACGTCGTATCGTCCGGATAAAGAAACTCTGAAATCGTTTGAATCGATTGTTTATGTGCAAGTAAATCTTTATAGTTCCCGCTGTGCTGGTGCAACAGTTCATCATCATCATATGGAGATTCTGCGCTCCAAAGACGCAAGTTATTGACGACACCATTTTGATAGCCGACGATTGGCATATCATACGGGACGGCCCGGACAATTTCAGCTGGTTCATGATGGACACGGTACCCGCCGTCTACTTCCTCGAGCCAGACGTGTCCACCGAACGGAATATCGACTGCCTTATCGGGACGACGTATCTCCCACATGTTTCCGTTTTTGAGCCAGTTATCCGGGAGTTCGACTTGATAGCCGTCGATGATTTTTTGTTTAAATAAACCATACTGGTATCGAATTCCGTTCCCGTGTCCAGGTAGACCGAGAGCTGCCAACGAGTCTAAGAAACATGCTGCTAATCGTCCGAGCCCTCCGTTACCAAGTCCTGGTTCCGGCTCTTCTTCCGTCAAGTCTGCTAGGTCGTAGCCAAGTTCCTCTAATCCCTCGCGAACTTCCTCGAGTACGTCTAAGCTCAGCAAGTTGTTGTACAGAAAACGTCCGAGCAAAAATTCGAGCGAGAAATAGTAGACTTGCTTACTCTTTTTATGGATATAGGTTTCCTTCGTGTGCATCCAATCTGATGTGACATATTCCCGGACCATGTAGGCGAGTGTTTGATACACATCATTCTCTGTTGCTTCACTCAGTGCTTTTCCGTGCATCGACACAAACCGCTCATTAAACCTCTTCTTGAACTTCTCTTTATCTTTAAACATGCCAAAACCTCATTTCTCTTAATCCCAATCAGTCAACAGATGGTGCGATGAGATGATAGAGTGCTAAATATTCATCGGCTGAGCGAATCCAGCTAAAATCTTCTTCCATTGCTGTCTCAATCAGATGCTTAAAGACTGGTTTATCTTGATAGACATCAATCGTTCGCTTGATCGCGTCAAGGAAGTCATGTGCATTATAATTCGAGAACGAGAAGCCATTTCCCTCTAATGTAAATTGATTGAATGGTGTCACCGTGTCTCGCAAACCACCTGTTTCACGGACGACAGGTAAAGAACCATACTTCATCGAAATCAATTGACTGAGTCCACACGGTTCAAAGCGTGACGGCATCAAGAACGCGTCGCTCCCTGCATAAATACGTTGAGCGAGTCCGACGTCAAAGCCGATGTATGAAGCCACTTTATCCGGACGAATTGTTGTCGCATGGTGGAACAAGCCCTCGTATTCCGCCTCACCTGACCCGAGAATGATAAACTGCGCGTCGAGTTCGAATAAATCAGGTAAAATGTGCGCAAGTAAATCAATTCCTTTTTGGTCGACAAGACGCGACACGAATCCGAAAAGTGGAACATCCGGATTGACCGGTAAACCCAATTCTTTTTGCAATGCTTCTTTATTTACTGCTTTTCCTTCTTCAGCCGTCTCAACATCATAATTCTCGACAAGATGCTCGTCTGTTTCCGGATTGAATTGACGGTAGTCAATTCCGTTTAAAATCCCACGAACATCGACTGCCCGGTGTTGCAAGATGGATTCTAGACTCTCACCATAGTACGGGTCCATGATTTCATCCCGATACGATGGGCTGACCGTCGTAATTTGATTGGCGTGAACAAGTCCCGCTTTCATATAGTTGACGAGACCGTTATGCGCAAGTCCATCCATCGTAAAGTGTTCATGACTGAGGCCAAGTAAATCGCCAAGAACTTCTTCCGGGAAAATACCTTGGTACTGCAAATTATGAATCGTAAAGACCGTTTTGATGTCTTGATAACGCTCAAGGTGTTGGTAATGAATTCGTAAGAAAGCTGGAATGACACCGGTCTGCCAATCATGACAATGAATGACATCTGGTACTTCCGCACGATCAAGGTGTTGAATCATCTCGAGCACCGCCCGGGAAAAGTATGCGAAACGCTCCGCATCGTCGTAATGACCATAAATAATCCCATCTCGATTAAAGTAATATTCATTATCGATGAAATAAAATGTGACACCATCCTGTTTCAGACGTAGGACGGCACCAAACTGTTGCCGCCAGCCGACGGGTACGATGAAATCGAATAAAAATTCCATTTCCGACTTGAACTGTTCTTTAATTTGACCATAGTTCGGTAAGACAACGGATACTTCCGCACCCTCTTCAGCAAGCGCTAAAGGGAGCGAGCCGACGACGTCAGCTAGCCCCCCCGTCTTGATGAAGGGTGTCGCTTCTGTGGCAGCAAACCATACCTTCATGATGACATCCCCTTTAAACGATTGTTTGTTTTTTGATGACGATCGGTTCTTCCGCCGTTCCACGAATCACTTGTCCACGTTTGACAGTGACTTCTTTATCGAGAATCGCGTATTCGACGACTGCACCTTCTTCGATGACCGATTTTTGCATGATGATTGAATTTTTAACACGAGCATGTTTCCCGACTTTCACACCCCGGAATAAGATGCTGTCTTTCGCTGTTCCTTCTAATTTACATCCATTCGCGACGAGCGAGTTCTTGATCGTCGAGCCTGGGAGATAACGTGTCGGTGGTTCATGCTTAATCTTCGTGTAGACATGTTGGAAATCATTGATTGCTCCCCACTGCTCGAGCAATAGCATGCTCTCACGGTAATACGAGCGTAGTGAGTGGATGACTTGTGATGTGCCCTGATACTCGTACCCATGAACATGCAGACGGTTCAACTGCGAGCGAATGATGCTTTGAAGCAAATCATATTCGCCACGACCGACTGCTTCGTCAACGAGACGGACGAACAGGTTTTTCGATAGGACGACTGTTTCCATATAGAATGTTTCGTCAGACGGTTCAAAACCGCGCGAACCAATCGCTGTCACTCGATTTTGATCACCAAAACGAATCGGACGGCAATATTTACATGGCAAGTCACGCTTCGTATAGACGACTGTGATGTCAGCATTCGATTCTTTATGTTCACGCAAGACATCGCGATAATCTACTGCCGATAACACATTCGAACCCGAAATCACGAGGTAGTTTTCTTTACTACGCAAGAAGAAGTCGCGGTGTAAATGGAAGTTTGATAAATCGCCCCGGAATTCATGGGCATCTTGTGATAATGCGGGTGGGAAGATATAGAGTCCCCCGTTCGAACGATCAAGATCCCACTCTTTTCCCGACCCAAGGTGGTCCATCATCGCTCGGTACTTTTCAAGCGTAAAGACACCAATGTTGGCGATTTCATTTTGTACCATGTTCGTCAACGTGAAATCAATCAACCGATACCGTCCGGCGAACGGAACCGCGGCTAAATTTCGATGCTCCGTCAGTTCTTTAAAGAATCCTTCTTCTCCACTTAAATTAATGACACCCAATAGATCTGCTTTCATCGGTAGTTCCCCCTTATTGAATCGCTTCTTTTACGACTTCATTTTTCTTGATGACACTATTTGCCTCGATGACGAACACTTCGCCGCCCGGTGTACCGATTGTTGCGCCGTCTTCGACGACGACGCCGTCCGCTAAAATCGCACGATGAATCGTGACATCTTTTCCGATTTTGACATTCGGGAAAATGACCGAATCTTTCACGAGTGCACCTTCCGCGACATCAACGCCGTAGAAGAGAACGGAATGGTTGATTTCACCTTCAATGTGACAGCCTTCATTGATGATTGACGTTTCAATCGTCGCATTGTTTCCGATGTACTGTGGTTGTTGATTCGGGTTAACGGAATGTACTTTCCACGATGGTTCATACAAGTCGAACTCTGGTTCCGCTTCAAGTAAATCCATATTCGCTTCCCATAACGACTGGATTGTCCCAACATCTTTCCAATATCCTTTAAATTTGTACGCGCGAATATTTAAGTTTTCAAACAACATATTCGGAATAATGTTTTTCCCGAAGTCAAAGCTTGACTCGGCATCCCCGGCGTCTTGAATGAGGTGACGTTTTAAAATATCCCAGTTGAAGACGTATATGCCCATTGAGGCTAAGTTCGATTTTGGATTTTCAGGTTTTTCTTCAAACTCATTGATCCGTAAATCATCATCTGTGTTTAAGATTCCAAAACGTGGTGCTTCTTCCCACGGCACTTCACGGACTGAAATCGTTACATCTGCCCCACCTTGACGATGCTCTTCAATCATCTTCTCATAATCCATCTTATAGATATGGTCTCCAGATAGGACAAGGACATAGTTTGGATCGTATTGATTGATGTAACTCATGTTCCGATAAATCGCGTTGGCCGTTCCTTCATACCAGTTCTTTCCGTTTTGGGCTTGATATGGAGGCAAGATCGTTAATCCCCCGTTTCGACGGTCTAAGTCCCAGGCACTCCCGATTCCGAGATAACGGTTCAATTCTAGTGGTTCATATTGCGTTAAGACACCGACTGTATCGATTCCCGAGTTCGTACAGTTCGATAATGGGAAATCAATGATTCGATATTTCCCTCCGAACGCAACTGCTGGTTTTGCAGTGTGTTTCGTAAGTGCTCCTAGACGTTTTCCTTCTCCACCAGCAAGTAGCATTGCCACAACATTCTTTTTAGCCATTTCGTCCCCTCCAGTTTATGCTCTTTCTTTACAGTCAGACCATGATGTAGTTTTTATACAGATACTCTTATATACCCACCTTTTCTCTTTTTAATATAACATTCCTGCAAAATAGGTTTATTAAAATACGAAATTCAGAAAAAAATCTATTCCTTTGCTTAAAAGAGACCGATAATAAGAAGGAAATGTCTTTTGAGAGGAGTTTTCATGAGAATTACGACTGGCTACCTTTTATTAATTGGACTTACTATCGGTTTACTTTTGACGTTGTTTTCCGTTCGCGACCAACTCGAGACGTCCCGCAAACTTTTCCATTGGGCAGATGTACAGACGACCCGTCAACCATTGACGTCGTACAAACCGATCACTGTCACATACGGCAAAGAGAAGGTAAAGTTGTACGATGGACTTCGCCGTGATGATTTAACAGCAAATGCGTTACCTAAAAAGGTCGAACAAACCTTCATCGCTATCGAAGATCAACGTTTCTATCAGCATGGTGGTTATGATATTACAGGAATTCTTCGCGCATTCACTGAAAATCAATCGACTGACCAAAAAGGGCAAGGTGGCAGTACGATTACACAACAATTGGCTCGAATGACGTATCTTTCAAATGAAAAAACATATACTAGAAAAATAAAAGAACTTTTAATCGCCATTTCATTGGAGCAAAAATACTCCAAAAAAGAACTCTTAACGGCATATGTCAATCAAGCCTATTTCGCAAATAATATTTATGGAATCGAACTGGCATCATCGGCGTACCTCGGAAAAAAGGCGAACGATTTGACGTGGGCAGAAGTGAGTTATCTAGCGGCGATTCCAAACAACCCCACACTATACGATCCGTTACGTTCACCTCAAAATACAGAAAAACGTCAACAGCGGATTTTAAAAATTTTAGCAAATACAGACACGATACCAAAATCGATTAAAACAAAAGAAATTGCATTGTCCTTCAATAAGCCGGTCATCCCATTCCCTGACTATATTGATGCAAGTGTCAAGGAAGCAATCCGTCAAACGGCCGCCATCAAAAAATTAGATTATGAGGCCGCACAACAATATCTGCATCAACATGGCGCGACGATTGCGACTTATTTGGATTCAACGGAGCAAACACGGGCCAAACAATCCATCGTGGCACTACCTAAGGAAATCGAAGGTGCTTATGTTGGAATTGATGGACGAACGCATGGTGTGACAGCACTTGTCGGCCATAAAACTGACTTACCTGGTCAATTCAATCGGGCAACACAATCCTTTCGTCAACCGGGATCCACATTAAAGCCCTTACTCGTCTATGGACCATACCTCGAGAAAACAAAAGCTACGTTAAGTAGTCCTCTTGACGGTCGTCCTGTTTGCTTTGACGGCTATTGTCCTGAAAATAGCGGGAACCGGATTCTTGGTGAAGTCACACTTGCCGATGCCATTGCCTATTCCTATAACACGCCAGCCCTTCGTGCGTTTTCTGTCTCCTTCGCTGAAGGATTAAAAGCGATTCGTCCGTTTAAATTCAGCCAATGGTCGAAGCAAGACAATGCCTACACGAGTGCGTTAGGTGGATTAAAATATGGTGTTAGTCCTTACGAGTTAACGAATGCCTATACAACGTTTGTTAATGACGGCTTGTATAGTCCAGCATCCATGGTTCGAACCATCACCTTATCGAAAGGCGAAGGGACGCTGTATCGGCATACTGTTCAAAATAATCGCATTTGGTCGAGTCGGACAAACCAGGTGTTACGTAAAGGATTGACGAATGTCATGACATACGGAACAGGGCGTCTTGGTTATGATGCACGCCCCACTTATATCGGTGGAAAAACAGGGACGACGAATGATAATAAAGATATGTGGTTCGTCGGAATCAAAGATCAACACATAGGAGGGATTTGGTTAGGCGCAGACATCCCACGACCTTTCCCTGCCGAGGCCAACTCAACGCTTCAAGTAAGGACGTGGGCTAACATTCTACGCTGACGATCATTTCGGGAATAAAATCGCTTCGCCTAACGAATTGAACAAAGTCAATCCGACCCAGGCTAAGCCAGCCAGTAAGATGCCCCATGCAAGAAACAAAAAGACAATCAAGCCAATCGCTCCGGCCGCAGTCGTCATCTTGCTGATTTGAAAGGTATAAAAGAAAAAATAAATTAGGAATGAACTTGCTAATACGAGGCAGACGAGTGGGAACGATGTCATGAAAGCAAAGCTGATGCATCCACCTACGAGCAATAAAATGCTACCAGGTCGAAGCATACTGAGTGTCGTCCCAATCTGTTCCTTGATGAAGAAGGCAAACCCTAACTGATTGATTGTGTCTGAAATCAGTTTGAGCGTACTAAAAATCATAAAATAGACAATCAAAAAACCAAGCCAAACTAATAATTTAGTGTCACGTGCGCTCAAAATTTGTAACAATTCATTGTATACACCGACATCCTTTAGCCATGAGAGTGCTAACTCCGATGTCGCAATCGCAAGCGACGTACTGAACAACAGGATGCTAATCAACGGCGCATAACTTAACAGATAGACATTCGTCCGCATTTCCAATCTCCATTCATAGAAAATTCATATGTAGCACACAATTTCTCTTACAGGTATACTATAATAGATTATATCGGTTATTGAGACTGAAGGGGGAAGCAAAAATGGCATTTATTTTAATGATTGGTGTAAGTCTCGCTTTCTTGACAGCGATTTTCACTGCAGGCTACAACAAAAAACCTGAAGGTAACGAATAATAAAAAGGCGCTGATGCATCGAATAGGATGCGTCAGCGCTTTTTTGTGTTTAAAGTAGTCCAGCGTACCCTTGCTGCCGTAATGCTTCATACACGATAATTGCAGCCGTATTTGAGACATTTAGCGAACGAACTAAATTTGACTGCGGTAATCGAATACAACGATCTGCATTTTGGTCGATCACTTCAAGCGGTAAGCCTTTTGTTTCTCGACCGAATACAAAGAAGTAGTCTTCCTCGACATTTGACAAATCAATTTGACTTGGATACTGTTCCCCATACTTCGTGATGTAATAAAACTTCCCTTCCGGGTGCTTCTCCCATAATTCTTCGAGTGAATCATGATATCTTACATCAACAAACTCCCAATAATCGAGTCCGGCTCGTTTCAACTGCTTATCATCCGTTGAAAAACCTAATGGACGGATTAAATGAAGAACGGAATGTGTCGCAGCACACGTTCTTGAGATATTTCCTGTATTTTGAGGAATCTCTGGTTGATACATTACAACATGAATTGCCATTATCTTCTCTCTCCTATCTCATGCGCAAGTAGCGCTTGTTTATGATCGATTCCACTCGCAAACCCCGTCAACTTTCCGGATGCCCCGATGATTCGATGACAAGGATAAATCAGCGCGATCGGGTTTCGATTTAATGCCCCACCGACGGCTCGCGCTGCTTTTTCGGAACCCATCATTTTAGCTAATGTTCCATAACTCGCTGTTTCTCCGAATGGAATCCTTCGAAGATTCGTAAGAACACGCCGCTGAAAATCCGTCACGTCGAGGCGGCAACTAATGCGTTCTAGCGCATTTGGTAGACGATTTTCATAATCATCGAGAGCTTGTTTTAGATGCAGTGGAAGTGGCGCTTCGTACCGCTGTCCTTCTCGAACATATCGTTTAGCGCGCTCAGTATCAAGACCAAAATCTAAATAAACAACGACGTCGTCCTCCCAGGCAATCAGTAACTCTCCGAACGTGAACTTCACTTGTTTATACGGCATCGGGTTCCCTCCACTCCGACAAAAGACGCTCACCTTCCGTTTGGACATCCTGTGCGGAATCATTCATTAGTCGTTCTTCTACGTAACTTTTTTCATCGCCCCCCGCAATACGGCCAATCGCCCAGAGCGCGAGAGCCCGCATATCATCACGTGGATCTGTTTCTGCCATCAAGCGCAGAGCATCAAGCGCTGTCTTGTCTTGATAATGGACGAGTGCACAAATCGCATTTCGTTGAATCGGCTTCTTTCCACGCCATGCTCCTGAAAGCGAACCGAATTTCGCTTTGAATTCACGATTGCTGAGCGACAAGATTGGAATTAAGAGTGGTTTGACTTGTTCCGGGTCCGGCTGCAATTCAGCATGTTGCGTCGCATGTTTTTTTCGATTGTAAGGACAAACTTGCTGACATGTATCACAGCCGTATAAGCGATTACCTAATGCGTAACGGAAATCTTCCGGAATCAGCGTCTTCGTTTGGGTAATAAAGGAGATACAACGTTTCGCATCAATTACCCCCGGCTCGACTAATGCATCCGTCGGACAGGCATCGATGCACTTATTACACGTTCCGCAGAGTTCTTCAACCGCTTGATCAGGAGGTAAGTAAAGATCTGTAATCAATTCACCGAGATAAAGATAAGATCCATGTTCTTCGCTAATGATCGAACAATTCTTTCCGCTAAAACCAATTCCTGCCCGTTCTGCGACGGCGCGATCGACGAGTTCACCAGTATCCACCATCGAACGTGTCTTTGCTCCAGGCGATAACTCTTCGATTTTTTTCTCTAGTAGCTGGAGTCGTTGATTCAGCGCCTGATGATAATCAAGCCCCCAAGAAGAGCGACCAAAAATCCCACGCCGTTCCCCGGCTTTCCCACGTGGTGCATCCGTTAACTTACTCGGGTAAGCAACTGCAATCGCGATGATTGATACCGCGTCATCTAGCAACAGTTTCGGAGTTGTCCGTTTTTCGAGATCAGGTTCTTCAAAACCAGATGCATAATTTTTATCCTGCTGATCAATCAATCGTTGTTTCATCGTTAAAAATGGATCGGCCGTCGTCACCCGAAACACATCGATCCCAATCTCTAAAGCATATGCTTGAAGTGTTTCTTTAAGTTGTTCTCCGCGCATGACAGATCCCTCCTTTCATCGTTCTATCCTAAACAAAAAGAGCAATGTGTCAGATGAAAACGACACGTTGCTCTTTTAAATAAGCGGGTGAAGGGAATCGAACCCTCATCATCAGCTTGGAAGGCTGAGGTTTTACCACTAAACTACACCCGCATGGGTTAAAACTAAGATTGTGAAAAGGTAAAGCGGGTGAAGGGAATCGAACCCTCATCATCAGCTTGGAAGGCTGAGGTTTTACCACTAAACTACACCCGCAAGATACCGGTGGTCGGAATCGAACCGACACTCCAAAGGAACACGATTTTGAGTCGTGCGCGTCTACCAGTTCCGCCACACCGGCACAATCTCTTGCAAAACTATTGAATTGAAAAGAATTGGAGGCGCCAGTCAGAATCGAACTGACGATAGAGGAGTTGCAGTCCTCTGCCTTACCACTTGGCTATGGCGCCACTCGTTGGAGCGGAAGACGGGATTCGAACCCGCGACCCCGACCTTGGCAAGGTCGTATTCTACCACTGAACTACTTCCGCTTAAAAAGCTGGGCTGGAAGGGATCGAACCTTCGCGTGCTGGAATCAAAATCCAGTGCCTTACCACTTGGCTACAGCCCAATAATAAGAGGGCGACTGATGGGAATTGAACCCACGAATGCCGGAATCACAATCCGGTGCGTTAACCACTTCGCCACAATCGCCATAATAAACAGGGGCAGCAGGAATCGAACCCGCGCTGACGGTTTTGGAGACCGTAGTTCTACCGCTAAACTATGCCCCTATGGTGGTGGGGGGGGGCGGATTCGAACCGCCGAACCCGAGGGAGCGGATTTACAGTCCGCCGCGTTTAGCCACTTCGCTACCCCCCCACAAATGGGAAATCAACTTCATTCTTCTATAAAAGGTGGCTTTGGACGGAATCGAACCGCCGACACGAGGATTTTCAGTCCTCTGCTCTACCGACTGAGCTACAAAGCCTTAACAATGGCGGTCCTGACGGGATTCGAACCCGCGATCTCCTGCGTGACAGGCAGGCATGTTAACCGCTACACCACAGGACCGTATGTATTGCGGGGGCCGGATTTGAACCGACGACCTTTGGGTTATGAGCCCAACGAGCTACCAGACTGCTCCACCCCGCGATGATAAAAATGGTGACCCGTACGGGAATCGAACCCGTGTTACCGCCGTGAAAGGGCGGTGTCTTAACCGCTTGACCAACGGGCCATCGTAGTAAAATTGAAACGTTACATATAATTATGGCGGAGAGCAAGGGATTCGAACCCTTGAGACGCTTATGACGCCTACACGATTTCCAATCGTGCTCCTTCGGCCACTCGGACAGCTCTCCAGTGAACGTGGTGAAGAAGTTATTAATGGCTCCGCAAGTAGGATTTGAACCTACGACCTACCGGTTAACAGCCGGTTGCTCTACCACTGAGCTATTGCGGAACGATCGCCTGGCAGCGTCCTATCCTCACAGGGGGAAGCCCCCAACTACTTTCGGCGTTCAAGTGCTTAACTTCCGTGTTCGGCATGGGAACGGGTGTGACCACTTGGCTATCGCCACCAGACATCTATTATCTTAACATTATGTTTCCATAACGTCAAGCACTTTTTTTGAAAGGCTCGCGCCCTCAAAACTGAAGTCATCAACAATCATCTGCTAGAACAAGGCCTCGACCGATTAGTATCACTCAGCTCCGCATGTCGCCATGCTTCCACCCGTGACCTATCTACCTCATCGTCTCTGAGGGGTCTTTCTTGATTACTCAAAGGGAAATCTCATCTTGGAGGGGGCT
>NZ_JACSMI010000001.1:971316-1498588 GCF_018618605.1 Exiguobacterium sp. s125 | reverse complement strand
GTCAACGAAACGTGACGCTTTTTAGGTAACACTATGACGGAAAGCCAGTCATGCAGACGGTTTAGGGCGCAATCCGTCTCGAATCGCTTTGAAGACGAGGCGAGACAGGGAAGCGCGACCGGATTGTCTTTCGTTATCGCATGTTCACGCTTCATAAGAGTTTGTCTACACGCTGATCGCGTGAAAATGCGCATTTTCCCATAGGAGTCAACGCAAAAGCGAAGCTTTTTGGGATTACACCGAAAAAAAGACATTTTAGAGCGTGTTTCGTCTTGAATCGCTTCATACACGTTCGTCTGTTCAACAACAGTTCTTGATGCTTAAAGCTGTACTGTATCAAGAAGTATCCTTTCAATTCGTGTGAGAACGATTACATCAAACAAATTGACTCATTTCATTGATTGTTCACAAACAGAAGCGGATAATGAACAGTGAATTCGGTTTATACAAGGGGAAAAGGAATTATGTCTACAAAAATGCGCACACTTCTTTCATTGATTGGGCAAGTGATCCTGATCACTTGTTTTGCGACAATCGGTGAACTGATCAGTAAAAGCTTTGACTTAGCGTTACCGGGGAATATCGTCGGACTTTTGTTGCTCTATTTAGCGCTCAAGGCAAAGGTCGTCCAAGTCAAACACGTTGAACGGGGCGGCCGGCTGTTGCTGCTCATCATGCCGTTGTTCTTCGTTCCGGCATTGTCGGGAATCATGGACTATGCGGTATTCTTACGCCAGAACGGCTTACAGATCGTATTGATTGTCATCATGAGCAGCTTGCTGACGCTCGTCGGTTCTGCCTACATCGTCGATCGGCTTGCTCATCGAAAAGATGGGGTGACGCCACGTGATTAAGGCACTATTTTGGTTGATTCTGACGATTGTTATCTTTTTGATTGGATTTGCCGGGTATCGGCGGTATCCACGAGTCTGGACGTTACCGATTTTGACCGTGACGGCAACAATGATTTTGATTTTATCATTGACGGGTGTATCCCACGCGACCTATATGACTGGCGGACAGTATTTGACGAAAATGCTCGGTCCTGCCATCACCGCCTTCGCGATTCCGCTTTATACGGTCCGTCACCACGTTCGGCGTTTCTTGCCGGAAATCGGGCTAGGGGTCGTCATCGGGACGAGCATCGCCTTGACGTCAGATATCCTGTTCGGACTGTTGTTACATCTCGGACGAACGACGAATCTGGCACTGCTCCCGAAATCCGTCACGTTGCCCGTCGCCTTGTCGATTTCTGAGCGTTCGGGTGGAACGGTGACCTTAACCGCGACGTTCGTCCTGATGACAGGGCTCGTCGGTTCACTTGTCGGTCCACGCTTGATGACGGGGTTAAAGATTCGTCACTTCGTCAGTCGGGGTGTCGGACTGGCTTCGATTGCGCATGTCATGGGTGCAACCAAATCGATGACGCTCGACCAACGGGAGGGTGCGGTCGGATTGCTGACGATGGTCTTGACGGCGATTTTTGCGAGTGTCCTGGCACCTTTCATCATTCAGTTTATTTATTAATATTTCTGTAAAGCTGTCCGACGGTTGAAACCGGCGGGACGGCTTTTTCGTATGTACATCATGCTAGGAAAAGGGGAGACGGGGAAATCATGATTATCTGGATTAACGGGACATTTGGAGTAGGAAAAACGACGGCGGCTAAGGGATTACAAAAAAGAATACCGGGATCTGATATCTTCGATCCGGAATCAGTCGGTCAGTTGTTGAGAGAACAATTACCGTCGACACGCACGTATAGCGATTTTCAAGATGAACCGTTGTGGCGGGAACTGACGCGGGTGATTCTCGAACGAAGCAATCAATCCGGCAATCGGACGGTCATTGTACCGATGACGGTGACGAACCCGACATATTTTGATGAGATCGTTGGTGAATTAAGACGCCGGGGGCACCTGGTCCATCATGTTTCGTTAATGGCCTCTAGCTCTACCGTGAAACGACGTTTACTTCGACGATTTGAACGACCGGATTCCTGGGGAGGGCAGCAAGCAGATGCCCGCATTCAAGCATTGACTGATCCGCTTTTCAATCAACACATCCAGACTGATCGACTGACGAAGCAAGGGGTAGTTGATGCGATTGCGCTAAGTTGTGACCTGCATGTAGCACCGCCATGTCGTAAACGTCTCTTTTGATGATTGATTCACCCGAATTCAGGGAATTAACAGGGAGGTACGAGATGGGTTAAAGACATCCCTGTATTTTTTGAAGATAAGTAGGGGGATTTTTTTATGAGAAACTGGATGACCGAAAAGATAGGAAGACAACTGATGGCGATTTTTTATGGGGTATTTGCGATTGGGGCATTGACGTCATTTGCGAGCTACCTATATATCGACGGCGCAGCAAGTCAGACGAAACGTCAAGTACTCGACCAATTAGAGAAAACACAATGGTTCTGGTTTTTGAACTTACTGATTTTCATTTTGTGTCTTGTGTTCATCGTCAGACCGATCATCAATCGGTTGACGGAACAGCTGCAAGAGCTGACGAAGAAAAGTCACCGTCTTGCAGAAGGGAAGTCGATTTCCTTAGAATATGACCGCCAATCGAATAACGAAGTCGGTCAATTAACTGACTCCTTTTACGAAATGGCCGATTCAATTTCGTCCCAACATACCGATCTATCACGACAAAATCAGGAGCTCGAACAAAAACAAGATGATTTGACCGGTAAGCAAAGAGAACTCGAACAGTCTTTGACGGCAACACGATCGAATGAATTGCACTTGAAAGATCGGAATGAATTGATTGAGACATTGGCTTCCAAAGAAAGTTTATTTGATTTTTCTTCCGTCATCAGTACGATTGTCCGTTTGACGAAAACGGAGTTCGGGGCATTACTGTTCATCAAGAATAATGAGATTACGTCGGTTGTACCAAAAGAGATGACCGATGAGCAGCAAGAGAGCTTAAAAACGGAATCGTTACTGTTGAAACGGGTCATGGTCTCAAAAGAAAGTGCACAATCGACGAAGCAAGTGACCGAAGATCGGTTGCTAGGTTACCCGTACTACATTCATGAAGCGGTCATTCCAATCATGGACCCGGCAAAAGATGAATTGATTGCTTGCCTTTATTTAGCACGATTTGATGAAGCGTTCACGGAACATGACATCACCGAACTGGCATCGTTCGCAAAACAGATTGCAATTTCACGGATGCGGATGACGTTATATGAACAGATGGACTATGAGCGGGCTGAAACGGCGCAACTGTTAAATTCTGTCCGAGAAGCGATATTATACGTCAAATATGAAGAACGAGTGATACTCGGTAACCGAGCATTGTTTGAAATCTTCCAGTCGCTTCAGATTGAGGAAGAAACAGATATGACGACGTTTCTTGAAGTGAATCCCGAGACGATGTTCGAACAGATGGATCAACGAGAGGCATTCGCAATGTATTTCGAGAAGGTCCTCGCTGGTCAGATTCCGACAGACATGTTTTCTTTATCGATTGACGACGGCACATACTTTATTCAAGTCTATGCTGAAGGAATCGTTCATGAGGGACAACCAATCGGGACAATCCTCGTCTTCCGGGATGTAACGCCTGAAACAGAAGTCGACCGAATGAAGTCCGAACTCGTTTCAACGGTCTCGCATGAACTACGGACACCCTTATCGTCCATTTATGGTTTTACCGAGCTGATGTTAAAACGGGATTTAGGTCCGGATCGGAGTAAACGGTATTTACAGACAATTCATGACGAATCAAAACGCCTGACTGATCTCGTCAGTGATTTCTTGAATGTACAACGAATGGAATCAGGCAAGCAGTCATACGAGAAAGAGGTATTTAATCTCCTCGATGTCGTCAAAGAGCAAATTCAGTTTCATCAGGCGACGACGGAACGGCACAACCTTCAACTCGATGCGGATCAAGGGCAGACATTCCTAGTAGAAGCCGATCGCAACAGCATGAAGCAACTCCTCGGTAATTTATTAAACAATGCCGTGAAGTACTCGCCGGACGGCGGTGAAATCATCATTGGTTTACTCGAGCATGATGCAAACATCGAACTGAGTGTCCGCGATTTTGGTGTCGGGATTCCTGTCAGTTCGACGCCGCACCTGTTCAGTAAGTTTTATCGCGTCGACAACTCGGATAGTCGAAAAATTGGCGGAACGGGACTCGGATTGTCAATCTGTAAAGAGATCGTCCGTGAGCATGACGGAACGATTGAAGTCGAGTCCGTCTTAGGTGACGGGGCACTCTTTAAAGTCATGTTACCGAACGCAACTAAAAAGTAAGCAGGCTACCTGTCTCTTCAACAATTCATTTTGTTGGAGCGGCAGTTTTTTTGTAGGGGATGTTTAAGGTCATCGCGAATGACTAAACAGAAACGAGTAGCTGAAAGGGGATTAAACAATGCGAGAATGGTACGGTGCAGCAGCAGTTTGTGTCAATGAGGAAAATCAAGTATTGATGGTCAAAAGTTATGGTTCTGAGGCGTGGGCCGTCCCGTCCGGTGGAATCGAGCCGGGAGAGACGGCAGGCGAATGCTGTGTGCGGGAAGTCATGGAAGAGACCGGGTATCCCGTAAAGGTTAAACAGAACCTATTTACGAAGCAGACCGTCATCCAAACGATTCAAGTTGAAACGACCTATTTTGAAGTCATCCGAATCGGTGACAGTCAAGGGATCAACGACCCGGACGAAACGATTGAACAGATAGCGTGGATGTCGCGTGCTGCACTCGACACCATTGAACACATGTATCCGGAAGATGTTCTTTTTTTGACGGAGTGGCTCGACGGTCGTGAGAATCCTCATAGCGCTCCGAAAGTTCAAAAAGCGTGCCTGGAGCTGAAGAATACGTAAATTCTACAACCATTTCGTGAAAAATGAGTCCGTTCACTTGCAAAAAATCAAAAGTATGCAGGGATTGCTGATGCAGAATCTTCCTAGATATAGTAGTCGTACAGACAGAAATAAAGCGACAGCTAGGGAGTGATAATGATGGAAGTGAACACCTTGTACCGACAAGTGATTGAGGAACCAACGACTAACCATATCCAAGAAAATGCCAACATCGATGGCAAAGCACCGCTCGCGAAGTTAAACCGGATCGCGAGTACGGCGGCGCGGGCGATGATGGAAGACCTGCTCGTGACGCCTCGCGTTAAACAAGCGTTAGCGGACAATATCCTTTATATCCATGACGCTGACTACTATGTCACGGGAACGACGACCTGTTCTCAAATTCCGTTAGGCCGCTTACTGACGAACGGGTTCCAGATGAGTCACGGGTCAATTCGTCCGGCACAAGATATCCGTTCTGCGATGGCGCTCGCTGCAATCATTATGCAAGCGAATCAAAACATGCAGCATGGCGGGCAAGCCTTTCCGAATTTTGATACCGATTTAGCTCCCTTCGTCGAGAAGACATACGCACGTCAAATGAAGAAAATTAATCAGATTGCTCCGAGCTGGTCGAAGGCACGTCGTGCGAGATATGCGCGCCAAGAAGCATACGATATCACCTATCAAGCATGCGAAGCCTTTATTCATAATACGAATTCAATGCATTCACGCGGTGGCGGACAAGTCCCATTCATCTCGATTAATTACGGGACGGATACGTCGTTTTACGGTCGAATGCTAACAAAAGCCTTACTTGAAGCGACATTGGCAGGTCTCGGAAAAGGGGAAACGCCCATCTTTCCGATTCAGATTTTTAAAGTCAAAGCAGGCGTGACGTTAAATCCGGGTGATCCGAATTACGATTTATTTCAGCTTGCGACAAAAGTCACGGGAAAACGGTTGTTTCCGAACTTTGCATTTTTAGATGCCCCGTTCAACGTCAGCAAGACAACAGAAGAAGTTGCCTACATGGGTTGCCGGACGCGTGTTTTCGAAAATCGTCAAGGAGAAGCTTCCGTGACGGGGCGGGGAAATCTGTCGTTTACGAGTGTGAACCTCGTTCGTCTCGCCTTGACGAGTCAAACGGTCGATCATATGTTTGCGACATTGACTGATCATACGAAACTTGCTTGCGAACAGCTGCTCGAGCGTTATCAGTACCAAGCGAATCGACGGGCGGAAGAATTTCAGTTTCTTTATCAACACGTCTGGCGCGACGGGGAGACGCTTCAACCGACCGATCGCGTTGAGCCGGTCCTGCGTCACGGGACGCTTTCAGTCGGATTCATTGGTCTCGCGGAAGCGCTCGTCGTTTTGACGGGACATGATCACGGCGATTCAGCGATTGCCCATAACATCGGCCGGGCGTTGATTCAGACGATGCGTAACGTTGTCGATCAATTCGGGGATGAGACGGGATTGAATTTTTCACTGATTGCGACACCGGCGGAAGGATTGTCTGGAAAATTCACGGCGCATGATGTCGCAAAGTTTGGTTTGATTGCCGGTGTGACGGATAAAACCTACTATACGAACTCGTTCCATCTTCCAGTGACGGCAGCTGTAACGATGCGTCAAAAGATTCGCCTCGAAGCGCCGTTTCATGCCCTTTGTAACGGAGGACATATCACCTATGTCGAGACGGATGGAGCGCTCGCAGAAAATCCGCAAGCCGTCGAGGATATCGTCCGGATGATGGTGGCAGAAGGCATTGGCTATGGCTCAATCAATCATCCAATCGATCGTTGTTTGACCTGTCGGACGGAACAGACAATCGAGCAGACGTGTCCGGTCTGTGGCGGAGAAGACATTGAACGGATTCGGCGGATTACGGGATATCTCGTCGGGACGATGGCACGCTGGAATGAAGCCAAACGGGCGGAAGAACAGGACCGGGTCTACCATGGTACGACTGCTATCCATCGTCGCTGATTCGGTCGTCGATGGTCCCGGCTTACGGACGGTCATCTTTTTCGCCGGTTGTCCACATCGGTGCCGAGGCTGTCATAATCCATCGTCGTGGTCGCTTGCAGCAGGTGCAACCTACTCGACTCCTGACGTCATCAAGCGGGTCGAGGAAATCGAATCAAAACGGATTACGCTGTCGGGGGGTGAACCGTTCGCTCAAATCGAAGCACTTGAACAGCTCGTCCTGGTATTGCGACCGGACTATGAGATTTATTTGTTCACCGGGTATCGGATTGAAGACTTAGTTAAAGATGAACGCGCGTGTCGAATCTTACGGCAGGTGGATTGTTTGATTGACGGACCCTACATGGAGCAGCTCCATGATACGAGCCTTGCCATCCGTGGCAGTACGAACCAGCGGATTCTCTCCGCCAAACAGATTGAGGAGTATATCAAGAACAGATAGCGGACGGACTGTAGACAACAAAAAAACGCCGATGCTCCCATGTTTCATCCGGAGTCATCGGCGTTTTCATGTCTATTCTTTTCATTCATAACGGAAGGAAGCGAAAGCTACCGTTACGCATATTTTTTTTCGGCGACCGGTTTGACGACCGATAATGTTTCCGATGGACGCTTTTTAATGAAGAACGAAAGGATTAAGGCGAACAAGGCGAGCAATGTCGCGATGAAGAACGTATCGTTAATCCCTTCGACCATTGCTTGTGTCATGATCGTTTTCGGTGCTGTCGTCGGTGTTGCGTTCGCAGCAAGATCCGTTGCGTAACTCGCTGTTCGTGATGTCATGACGGAAATGAGTAAGCCGGAACCGATTGCTCCTGATACTTGCGATAACGTATTGTTGAGTGCCGTACCATGTGGTGTCAAATGTTGTGGAATATGATTGAGACCGTTCGTCATGACGGGCATCATCACCATTGAGATTCCGAGGAAACGTAATGTGTACATGATGACGAGGAACGAATACGCTGTATCTGCCGTCAAACGACTGAAGAAGAACGTTGTTAAGACTGTCAACGACAATCCGATGATGGCAAGCACCCGGGCACCGAACCGGTCAAACAAACGACCTGTGATCGGAGACATAAACGCCATGACGAGTGCACCGGGTAACATCAAGAGTCCAGAGTGGAACGGGGAAATCCCGCGAATCGTTTGGACATAAATCGGCATCAAGATCATCGCCGAGAACATCGACATGTTAAGGACCATCGAAATCCCTTGTGATAAAGCAAACATCGGATATTTAAAAATCCGGAATTCAAGCATCGGTTCGTCGAGACGTAATTGTCGTATAATGAATGAGACGAGACTGATGACGCCGACTGTTAAGGAGCCGATGACAGCGAATGATCCCCAACCGGCTGAACCGGCTGAACTGAATCCATACAACAACCCACCGAATCCAAAACTGGACAACACGAGTGACAGGCGATCGATGCGTAAACTGCTTGTGACGACTTCTTTTTTTAGTAAGAAGAAACCAAGAACAAGAACAAGTGCAGCAATCGGTGTCACGATGTGGAACAGCATCGGCCATTCGTAATGCTCAAGGACCCAACCGGACAGAGTCGGACCGATTGCCGGTGCAAATGTGATGACGAGTCCGAAAATCCCCATCGCTTGTCCGCGTTTCTCGATTGGGAAGCCGGTGATCAAGACGTTCATTAATAAAGGCATCATGATAGCAGAACCAGATGCTTGTAACATCCGTGCACCGAGTAAGACGGGGAAGAGCTCCGTTTGACCCGCGACGATGGTTCCAATCGTAAATAAGCTCATCGCCGTTAGAAACAGCTGGCGGGTTGAGAACTTTTGGACGAGAAAGGCAGACGTCGGAATCATGATGCCGTTGACGAGCATATAGCCCGTTGTCAGCCACTGGGCCGTACTGGTTTGAATATCGAGCGAAACCATAATGGAAGGTAAGGCGATATTTAATAGCGTCGAGTTGAGGACGGCAACGAACGCGCCTGCCATGAGGACAGCTAAAATAAGATAAAGTCGAGATGATTGCTTGGTTGATTGCATTTCGTTATGCTCCTTTTATACTACGTGTCTAATTTGTTATACTTCAATTCTACAACTTAGCTATCTTACCGCCTGAAGCAAAACATTACAAATTATTTGCTTTATACACTAAAATAAAAAAGATTGAGGTAAAATCGAATGTACTCAAAAAGATCTTTTACTAGAAGAGGGATTAGAAAATGAACCCAAAAAAGAAACAACTCCTGGATGCTGCATATCGTCTCTTCGTTGAAAAGGGATACCAGTCCACATCGATTCAAGATATTCTCGAGCATAGTAATGTCTCGAAAGGGACGTTCTATAACTACTTTTCATCGAAAAACGAATTGTTCATCGACGTATTTAACGTCGTCTTTGAAAAAATGCGTAATGTTCGAAAAGACATTTTGGTCGGACGCGACGTGTCGGATTATGAGACATTCATCCAACAAGGTAACTGTTACCTTGAACTGATGCAAAAATATAAGCTCTATACCTTGTTTGAAGAAGCTGTCGCTTCGAACGAAAAAGAACTGAAGGCGTTCATGGAAAAGAACCGATTACTTGAAATCGAATGGACCTATCACCGGATGCGTGATTTGTTTGGCGAGGAAAAAGCACCATACTTGCTTGACTTCGCCGTCCTTTATACAGGGATGCTCCAATACGCGATGTATTTTTTCCGTCAATCGGAAAAAAATACACAACCGGAGCGGGTCGTCCGTTACGTCTTTAATCGGTTGACACATTTCGTCGACGACGTCAGTCGAACGGAAGAACAATTGATTCCACCACGTTTCCTCTCCGTTTGGCTCGATCGTCCGCAAGATGAGGTCGTCATCCGGAAAGAACTGTTCGTAAAAACAAATGAACACATGAAACGGTTGATTGGCTTGTCGGCGATTTCAGACGCTTCAAGGGAAGCACATAACGAAGTGCTTGATTTTGTCTATGAAGAACTGCTCGAACGAAAAAAACCAAAAATTCATCTCCTCCGTCGTGCCCTCGATACGCTCGACGAGGATCCAATCTTCTGTGGACAGGACATCATGGCGACGTATAAAGAAATGGTCGATGAAATCGTGATGATCCGGACAAAATCACAATGAGTCTTGTTTGCGTCCCAAAAAGGTACTATGATAGGAAATAGACAAAAAAAGAAATGAGGAATTATATGTTTTCACAATGGAGAAAGGAATGGCTGCTGCAACCTAAAACAGACATTCTATCTGGAATCGTCGTCGCCTTGGCACTCGTTCCGGAAGCGATCGCCTTTTCCTTGATTGCTGGCGTTAACCCGATGGTCGGGCTGTATGCTTCCGTCATTATTGCGATCATCATCTCAATCGCCGGTGGTCGACCGGGAATGATTTCAGCTGCGACAGGTGCGATGGCACTCGTCGTCGTCCAACTCGTCAAAGATCATGGCGTCGACTATTTACTCGCTGCCGGGATTCTCGCCGGGGTCATTCAAATCGTGCTCGGTTTTTTAGGCGTTGCGAAATTACTTCGCTTCATTCCGCGTTCCGTCATGGTTGGTTTCGTTAACGCGTTAGCGATTTTAATTTTTTCGGCACAACTGCCGCAGTTCGAAGGACAAAACTGGATCATGTACGCAATGGTCGCAGCGTCGCTCGCCATCATCTTAATTTTCCCGCGCTTTACAAAAGTACTGCCGGCACCACTCGTCGCGATCACGATTATGACGATTTTGACGGTCGTCTTTTCACTTGATACGCGCGTCATCGGTGATATGGGACAAATTTCTGCGTCACTACCGAGCTTTTTCTTACCGAACGTTCCGTTTTCACTCGAGACGTTACAAATCATTTTCCCGTATGCCTTATCACTCGCTTTCGTTGGTTTGATCGAGTCACTCTTGACGGCACGAATCGTTGATGAGATGACGGATACGACATCAAACAAGGCGACGGAATCACGTGGACAAGGAATCGCAAATATCGTTGCTGGATTCTTTGGCGGGATGCCGGGCTGTGCGATGATCGGTCAATCGGTCATCAATGTCACATCAGGTGGACGTGGTCGTCTATCGACCTTTACAGCAGGAGCATTCTTGATGCTGCTGATGGTTACGATGAATGACTTATTAATGACGATTCCGATGGGGGCACTCGTCGGTGTCATGTTCTTTGTATCGTATGCGACCTTTGATTGGGGTTCATTCAAAATGTTGAAGAATTCACCGAAAAGTGACTCTGCTGTCATGCTCGCGACAGTCATCGTGACGGTCTTGACGGATGATTTATCGATGGGGGTACTCGTCGGAATCTTGCTTGCAGCGATTCTCTTTGCGTCAAAAATTTCGCGCATCAACATGACACGTCGTGTTGAAAACGATCAAGTCACGTATCAAATCAATGGACCGATTTTCTTTGCCTCGACGACGACATTTACTGAACAGTTTGATATCGTAGCCGATGCACAAATGAAACAAGTCGTCATTGACTTTACGAACGCCCATTTATTTGATGATTCCGCGACGGAAGCAATTGAAACGGTTGTCTTGAAATATCAGGCAGCAGGGACGAAAGTAGAACTCGTTGCATTAAATGAAGAATCACAAGCATTAATCGATCGGTTAGCGCACCGGATTGCATAATGAAGGACCGTCAGGATGAAAATCTTGACGGTTTTTTTGTATACATGACCGGGTGAACGGTATACTAAGAAAAAAGGGGGAGTTTTCATGAAATGGTTTCGATTTGAACAAGAAGGACGGGAACGGATTGGAGTGGAGTCGGACGGACACCGGTATGACGTGACGACACAAGCCTATACGGATTCATTGCTCGAAGTCATCACACGGGGGTTTGAGATGGATGTTGATTTAGACATCGCACCATTGATTACAGAAGATGTCCGCTTGCTCGCGCCGTACGTTCCGATGCGTAACGTCATTTGTGTCGGTAAAAATTATGCCGACCATATTAAAGAAATGGATACGGCAGGGGCAGGGAAATTTGTATTGTTCACGAAGGCGCCGAGTGCAATCGTCGGGCCGTTCGATTCCATTGAACGCCATGCTGATTTAACGAATCAGCTGGACTATGAAGGCGAACTCGCCATCATCATCGGGACGACGGGGCGTGATTTGACACCTGAAAATGCACTGGACCACGTTTTTGGCTACAGCATCGTCAATGATGTGACGGCGCGTGACCTTCAAAAAGAACACGTCCAGTTTTTCCGCGGGAAGTCGCTTGATGGTTTTTGTCCATTCGGTCCCGTTATCGTCACGAAGGATACGTTTGATCCGACTGACGTCCTGGTCGAGACGCGTGTCAACGGGCAAGTGCGTCAATCCGGTTCGACGAAGTTGATGATTCGTGACATCGTGACGATTTTGACGGAAGTCTCGCGCGGGATGACACTCGAAGCAGGAGATATCATTGCGACAGGGACACCAGCTGGCGTCGGTCATGGGATGAAACCCCCAGTATACTTACAGACAGGGGATATCGTCGATGTTTCGATTGAAGGAATCGGTCACCTTCGCAATGAAGTCAAGGCATAAAGCACAAACCTAACTGAAGTTGAAAGGCTGATTTACCTGTCTTTATAAACCGTTCACTCGTTGAACGGTTTTTTTGTGTAAACCGTCATATTGTGACCGTTTTTGGTGTATAATTAGTATGAAATCGACATTAATGTCGAATAAAGTCGTGAAATGAATGTTTTTTAGAGAAATAAATAAAAAAATGAACGTTTTTGGTTGATTTTTAAATGTAAACGCTTTATATTAAAGATGCGGAGGGAAACCAATGTTAACGAAAAAACGCCATCAGCTGATTCTTGAGCTACTCGCTCGAGAAGAAGTCGTCAAAATGCAGACGATTGTCGAACGGACGGGAGCTAGTGAATCGACCATCCGTCGCGATTTATCACAACTGGAAACTGCTGGTCACTTACGCCGTGTTCACGGGGGAGCGACGGCAAACCATCTGCAGATTGATGAGCCGAGTTATGTCGAGAAAACAGATCGTTTCGTCGATGAGAAAAATCAAATTGCCCGAGCGGCGGCTGATTTAATCGAAGACGGCATGTATGTCTATCTCGATGCTGGAACGACGACGCTTGCCATCGTTCCTTATCTCGAACAGAAGGCGATTACGGTCGTGACGAACAGTCTTCCTCTTGCGAATACGTTACTCTACCACCGTATCCCGACGTTCGTCGTCGGAGGGCAACTCAAGCATTCGACGCAAGCACTGGTCGGCTACAATGCACGTGAAGGAATGTTGATTTACCACTTTGATGTCGCATTTCTTGGGATGAACGGCGTTCATCCGACGCAAGGGTTTACGACACCAGATCCGGAAGAGGCACTCGTAAAGAAGACAGCGATTGAGTTAGCGAAAAAATCGTATGTGTTGGTCGACGAAACCAAGTTGGATGAAATCAGTTTTAGTCGCGTTGCACCACTTCGTGCGGCGACGATTATCACGATGGCATCGAACGAACAAACAGCGAAATACAGTCAATATACAGAGGTGGTGAACGCGAAATGATTTATACACTGACACTCAACCCATCAATCGATTATTACGTATCGTTACCGGTATTTGAGGCAGGACAAGTCAATCGTGTCGAACAAGCAGAAAAAGTAGCAGGTGGAAAAGGAATCAACGTTTCACTCGTCTTAAAAAATTATGACGTCGAGACAGAAGCACTCGGTTTTTTAGGCGGAAGTACGGGACAATTCATTCGAAGTGAACTTGAAAAACAAGGCGTACTGACAGCTTTCACACCAATTGCTGACGAAACCCGGATTAACGTTAAAATTCGTGCCGATCAAGAATCGGAACTAAATGCAGCAGGTCCAGTTATTCAGGATGCAGAACTAGAGACGCTGCTCGCAACATTCGAAACAATGCAGTCAGGTGACATCGTCGTCTTCGCCGGAAGTATCCCAAGCAGTCTTCCACATGATTTATACAAAAAAATTGCACTCTTATTAAATGAACGCGGTGTTAAATTTGCCGTCGATACAACTAAAGAAGCAATGCTCGAAGTGCTGCCGCTCGGTCCATTCATGATTAAACCGAATCATCACGAACTCGGGGAAATCTTTGATGTCGATATCACATCAAAAGAAATGGCCGTCCCGTACGCCCAACAGCTTGTCGAACGAGGAGCGGAAAACGTCATTATTTCCTTTGCAGGTGACGGGGCAATGCTCGTCAACAAGCAAGGGGCTTACACGGCGAATACGCCAAAAGGAAAACTCGTCAACTCGGTCGGAGCAGGGGATTCACTCGTCGCAGGGTTCGTTGCCAGTCATGCACTCGGACGTCCGCCGGAAGAAGCATTCCGGTACGCCGTGACGACAGGAAGTGCTTCCGCGTATTCGTTCGGATTATGTACAAAAGCAGACATCGAACGGTTATTGACCGATGTCGAAGTCGTTGAACTCATTCAATCATAATAAAGGAGTGTGACTACTCATGAAAATTACAGATCTGTTAACACGCGATACGATTAAACTGGATTTACGTTCTGATACAAAAGCAAGCGTTATCGATGAGCTTGTTGAAATACTTGATCGTGCTGGTAAACTAAACGACCGGGATGCTTACCGTGAGGCGATTTTAGCACGTGAAGCACAAAGTACGACAGGGCTTGGTGAAGGGATTGCGATTCCTCACGCAAAAACGGCTGCCGTTAAATCACCGGCAATCGCGTTCGGTCGTTCGACAGGACTTGATTATGAAGCACTGGACGGACAACCAAGTCGCTTGTTCTTCATGATTGCAGCTGGAGAAAATGCGGACAATGCCCACCTTGAAACACTCTCGAAACTATCAGTCTACTTGATGGACAACAACTTCCGTGACACGATTCTCTCGGCTCGTTCGGAAGATGAAGTCATCGCGGCCATTGAAGCGAAGGAACGGGAAGAAGAAGGTCCTGTTGATGTGACACCGGAAACGGTCGATCAAAACGCACCTTACATCCTCGCTGTAACCGCTTGTCCGACAGGAATCGCCCACACGTATATGGCAGCAGATGCTCTCCGTCAAAAAGCGGAAGAGATGGGTGTCCGGATTAAAGTAGAAACGAACGGTTCGACAGGTGTTAAAAACGGTCTGACGGATGCTGACATCCAAGAAGCGACAGCAATCATCGTCGCTGCAGATAAAGCAGTCGAAATGGACCGCTTCAATGGCAAGCACGTCGTTGAAGTACCAGTCGCACAAGGAATCCGTAAACCAAAGGAACTGATTGATCGCGCCGTCAAACAGGACGCTCCTGTCTATAAAGGCAGCGGGTCAGGAAACAGCGGTACACCAGCACGTGGTGGATTCTACAAACACTTAATGAGTGGGGTTTCAGCGATGTTACCGCTCGTCGTCGCAGGTGGACTCTTAATCGCAATCAGCTTCTTCTGGGGAATCAACTCGTCAAACCCGGATGACCCGACGTATAACCAATTTGCAGGTCAATTGATGTCGATTGGTCAAGCCGCATTCGGTCTTTTAATTCCTGTCCTTGCTGGATTCATCGCGATGTCAATCGCTGATAAACCAGGTCTCGCACCAGGTTTGATTGCCGGTTTCCTCGCAAGCCAAGGGAATGCAGGTTTCCTCGGTGGTCTGATTGCCGGTTTCCTTGCAGGTTACGTAGTTCTAGTTCTTGTTAAAGCTTTGAAAGGTCTTCCGAAAGCTCTTGAAGGAATTAAACCAGTCTTGCTTTATCCATTGTTCGGTTCATTCATTACCGGTATGATCATGTTGCTCGTCATCAACGAACCGGTTGCAGCCTTCATGACATGGTTGACAGATTCACTTAACGGACTTAGTGGCGGTAACGCAATCCTCCTCGGTATGCTCGTCGCAGCGATGATGGCAATCGATATGGGTGGTCCGATCAACAAAACAGCATACGTCTTCGGTACGGCAGCACTTACAGCAGGGAACACGGAAGTCATGGCTGCGGTCATGGCAGGCGGTATGGTGCCACCACTTCTCGTCGCGTTCTCATCAACATTGTTTGCACGTAAGAAATTTACACCGCAGGAACGTGAAGCGGGTATCGCAGCTTACGCAATGGGTGCATCATTCGTTACGGAAGGTGCGATTCCATTCGCGGCAGCAGATCCACTTCGTGTCATCCCGTCAAGTGTCATCGGTTCAGCAATCGCTGGTGCACTTACAATCGTCTTCGGCGTCTTACTTCCGGCACCACACGGCGGCGTATTCGTCTTCCCGTTACTCGACGGCCCTTCAGGCACATTGATGGCAGCACTCAGCTACGCAGGTGCTATCTTAATCGGTGCACTTGTCGGAGCGGCAATTCTCTCACTTTGGAAGAAACCGCTCGTCGATCAAGAACTCGCGAAAAAAGAAATGACATCTGGAACAGCTACAAAAGCATCGTAATCAAAACGAAATCACCCTCAGTCCGCTGGGGGTGATTTTTTCTGTTAGGAAATCCTTCTATCCAGCGTACAGACAAAGTGGTGTTGGAGGATAAAAGCTTCTTCCATTTCCGTTGCTTGCCTCTTGCCAGTGCGTGGTCACGCACTTTTCCCGTAGGAGTCAACGAAAAAACGAAGCTTTTTAGGCGATACCGCTAGAAAAAGCAAATCAGACAGTCGATTAAGAGCGCGTTCTGTCTTAAATCGTTTTAGGATTGCCACAAAAGGCGATTCAAGGAGCGAAAGGTGGGTAAACATCACGTCAAAACTGCTGTTATAGTAGTTTGTTTATGAGCTAGATTCATTTAAAGTAAATAGAGAAGAGAATGAAGGGGGGAAACGTCTTGAAAAAAATCATGATTACTAGTTTGACTTTATTTTTAATGATAGGCGGTTTTCTTTTTATAAACAGGGGAGTAGATAAAGAGTATGAAGAAGACGTCAGAGAAAAAATTGTAAACTATATAAACAAAAAGTATGGCGAAGAAAATATTGTTTCAGTAAAATCTGCGTACGACGATAAACATAGAGAGAAAGATAAGAGATATAAGATTGCCGTCAAAATTACCGGTGAAGGATTGAAAGACGATGAATATATGGTTTTTCGCTTGAATGATGGAAAGGTAGTCGAGGAAGGCGTGACCACTGCTTTACCAAAGGAAAATTAGTAAAGTTAGGTTAGATTTTTCTTGTTTTCCATTAGACTAAGTTCGGAGCTAGTCCTTTTCTATATTCTTAAGGAAGATTGTGTGTTAAAGATATGAAATCACCCTCAGTCCGCTGGGGGTGATTTTTTTATTGCGTTTTCATGATATTAAAGGAAGAATAGAGGGCATACTTACATTATGAAGGAGGGATCAACTATGGGGGGTCAATCCTTACAAATTGGACCACGTACCATCAAAACAGGACTAGCCGTTATTTTGGCATTAGTTATTAGCAATCTCTTTAACTTAAGCCCGATTTTACCAGGGATTTCGGCAGCAACGACATTGTTGCCTTCTGTTTATCAAACATGGAAACAATTTTTAGAAGAGGCGGAGGCCAACTTGATCGGTGCCTTTTTAACGTTACTCGCCTTATGGATTCTCGGAGCGAATCCTGCGAACCCACTTGCGATCGGCATTGTCATCATGGCAGCCATTTCCATCCTGCTGGCGTTCGGATTCGGTCGGACGATTCCTCACGTCGTCTTGATGATCATCGTTATCTTGGAGAGTGTCGAAGGGGCGACAGAGCCGTTATGGCAAATCGTTTTGATACGGTATTTACTCGTGATGCTCGGGATTGCGTGTGCCCTCGGTGTCAATGCATTGATTTTCCCGCCACGGTACGGGAACGTTTATTATCAAAAAGCCTCAAAACTATTTGAGAAGCTGCTCGTCGTCACGCGGGCAATCGCTTTTGAAGGGAAGGTCGCTCCGTATCGCCCGGCAATCGATAAAATGAGTAAATCCCTACGCGAGACACAACAATTATTTAACTTGCACCGGGAGGAAGTACGAGGAACACGCCAAAAACATGTCCCGTTGCTTCGTAACATCATCATCTTACAACACATGCAGTCGTGCTTGGAACGGAGTGTCGCGACAGCGGAACGTTTCCGTGAGCGGGAACAGGCCCTGTCGAACATCGCCGATGACTTACGCAGTGAATTGTTCTACCACGTCATGCATATCGCCCAGCGGCAGGAGAAAGTCCTGTTGACGTATGATTTATTGTTGACGGAAGAACCGCTCGCGATGGAAGACTTAGTGAAAGAAAATATCGCCTTCGTTAAACATTCTTTTCTCGATCGTGATGAGCTCGAAGAAGAAGAAATCATGGAAATTTTACCGATTGTCGTCGCGATGAATGAATGGATTCAAGAACTTGAAGCTTTTGAAAAACGCCTTCATGGCGCGTTAAAACGGCATGCGACGTCATTATCGATTGAACAGAAATCGGTCCGGGACAAAACATTTAATCGGTTTAAACGTAAAAAAGCCATTGACGAAAGCCAAAAGTAAGCGTATAGTCCTTCTTAACAGCACTTTAGTTGCTAAAAGCGTAACAGCATAACAGAGCGAAAGACGTAGACGAGGACGAAACCGAAGTAGAAACAATCTCCCTGTTTCAGAGAGCACGTGGCGCTGCGAACGTGTACACAGATTGAATCGAATTACAGTTTCTGAGTCTCTTGCGAAGCAAGCGGAGAAAACCGTTATCCCGTAATGAAGTGATTCGTGCGAAGCATGGATTATCAGGGTGGTACCGCGGCTTTCGTCGTCCCTGTCGGACTTGATGTCCGACAGGGACTTTTTGTTGTTTAATTTAATCCAAGGGGGAACTTCATATGTCTACACCAATCATTCCAAGTCACTTACAACCACACGTCGCACCACAGCATTACGAAGATTACACACCAACGGATCATGCGGTCTGGCGCTACGTCATGCGCTTGAATTTAAATACATTGCAACATACGGCACACCCGGCGTACCTCGAAGGGCTTGCTGCTTCAGGAATCAGCCCGGAACGTATTCCTGATGTCCGCGAAATGACGGCGAACCTCAGTCGCGGTGGTTGGGGAACGGTCGCCGTCGACGGTTTGATTCCGGGTGTCGCCTTCTTCGACTTCCAAGGACACGGTCTCCTGCCGATCGCAACCGACATTCGGAAGGTCGATAACATTCTTTACACGCCGGCACCGGACATTCTGCATGAAGCGGCAGGACACGCACCAATTTTGATGAATCCGACGTACGCTGAATTTGTCCGCCGGTTCGGTGAAATCGGAGCACATGCCTTCAATCATAAAGCAGAACATGATGTCTTTAAGGCGCTGAAAAAATTAACGATTGTCAAAGAAAGTCCATTTTCAACACCGGAAGACATCGAGCAAGCTGAAATCGCACTCGCGGAAACACGGACCCATGTCACAGGGATTTCGGAAGCCAATGAAATTTCACGCCTCTTTTGGTGGACGGTCGAGTTTGGTTTAATCGGTGATCTTAACGACCCGCAAATTTACGGGGCAGGTCTTCTGTCCTCAGTCGGGGAAAGCCGCCACTGCTTGACGGATGCCGTCAAGAAACATCCGTTTTCACTCGAAAAGGCACTCGCAACAAAACATGACGTCACGAGCATGCAAAAAGAATTGTTCGTCTGTGAGTCCTTTGAACAACTGCGTGACGCGTTAGAAGAGTTTGCACAGACGATGTCTTACGTCCGTGGTGGACGCCACGGTCTCATCAAGGCGGTCGAGTCCGGTAACCTGTCGACGCTCGTCTTTGCATCCGGTCTTTCGCTCGTCGGTGTTCCGGCAGCACAAGAAACGTTTGAAACACTTGATCTCGTTCGATTTACTGGGCCGACGGCACTCGCTGCGAATGGCGAAGTGTTAGACGGTCAATCACAGGCGGAGCACCCGAACGGATTTACACTCTTGCACGGAGAAGAATTGAACGCGGTTCTCGAGCAAGTCGAAGTCGGCGAGCAACTCGAGTGGATGGAAGGGACGTTACAATTGACGGGGCATATCGCAGCAATCGAGCAAGTGAACGGCAAACGTGCCATCGCCGTCCTGAAAGACGTTCGATTAACGAAAAACGGTGTGACGGAGCAATTCGATCAACTGGATCTCGTGATCGGTGCGATTACGTCAACCTTCCCGGGAACAGAAGTCGAAGCCTTGAAACCGATTCCGGAAACCGTTGAATTTGAACGGATCGAACGTCCATTGACGGCAGCTGATCCGATTTTCGAAGCTGTCCGGGCCATTCGTGAAGGTCAGGCGAGTCAGTCGCGTCTGTCACAGCTGATTGATCAGACACTTGTCCAGTTACCGGATGCTTGGTTACTCCGGCTTGAACTGCTTGAACTGGCAGATGAAGTCGACCAACCGCGTCTCCTTGACGACCTCGAGCGCCTGAAGCAGACATCACCGGAACGCGACGAGTTAATCACGCGTGGCATCAAGATGCTTGATCTCGTACATGCATGAAGTGGATGTTCGAGAAATCTGTCCAAACCTGTTAAAATGAATACGGTTCATGGATGAAACGTAAACATAGGGGAGTGGACAGTGTGAAACAACCAAATTATTTTCAAGACGTGAAACAGTTCCATCAAACATTTAATCACCCGGGAGCGGAACGACCAACCCCGCTCGAACTCGAGCGTGGCATCAAACGGGCAACTTGGACGACAGAAGAAGCAGCAGTCGAGTTTCTGCATCAATCGTCTCGGGATGAAGCGGAATTTTTAGCAGCAATCGATTCCCTCAAAGCAGGGATTGACCGGGCTGTTGAAAAATCATTAAAAGAAACCTATCCGACGACTTCCGTCGAACGCCTCGTAGGTCAAGGTGATGCATTGACGGACGCACTTTACTTCATCATGGGTAGCTTTGTCGAAGCAGGGCTCGAACCGGGACCTCTCTTTGAAATCGTTCAACGCGCGAACATGGCGAAACTCGGGCCAGACGGTCAACCGATCTTCCGAGAATCCGATCAAAAAGTCATGAAACCGGACGGTTGGTTGCCACCGGAACCGCAACTCGAGGCCGAAGTATTACGGCAGATGGATGAAAAAGCATAAGGATGGACTACGATCGAACAAAAAGAACCACTTCCGCTTAGTTAGGGAAGTGGTTCTAGTGTATAGACGAAGTGATAGCGGGAGATAAACGCGTCTTTTTTCGTTGCTTTCCTCGGGCGAGGCGCAAGCCGTTGCTCCTTGCTCCTAGCGGACAACGAGCAGGGTCTTGCATGCCTCTGACAGCGCAAGGACCTTGCACTTTTTCCCGTAGGAGTCAACGAAACGTGACGCTTTTTAGCGGGATCGTGAGAATGCAGACAGTGTAGCGCGCGTTCCGTCTTGAATCGTTTTAAACTTCATAAGTGTAACTTCAGACTGAAACCACTTCCGCTTAGTCAGGGAAGTGGTTCTTTTTTTGAAAGTGAGTAAATATCCGTCCTCTACAATCAGCTTACATTTGATAATCCGGCAGCACGAGCTTTCCGTCCGATTGAAAGACGATTCCTTCCGCTTCGAGGGCCAATTGCTGTTCAATCCCTTGCGAAATTTCACCTTTGGCGTTGACGACGCGATGCCATGGTAAACGTTCCGCCTGACTCATACTATGCAGAATCCGGACGACTTGGCGAGCGGCCCGTGGGTTTCCAGCGAGGCGGGCGATTTGACCGTATGTTGCGACACGTCCTGCAGGAATCGCACGGATGATCGTCACGACGTCCTGCGTGAAGGGGGTCATCGTTCTTCGTTTGTCGAGACGATGTATTGCTGGACTTGATCGTCCTCATCGAAGCCGATCGTGACGTCGGTGATGTCTTGTTGGATCCGGAGTTGCAGTTCGAGTCGGTCTTTAATATCGTCCGCTTGCGCTACGGTCATCGCCGGATCGATTTCAATCTCGACTTCGACGTGGAAGTGGTCACCTTCTTTGATGACTTCAAGTTTACTGATATCACGGACGTCCGGATCTTGCATGATTAAACCACCGAGCCGTGCCGCCATCGTTTCATCGGCTTCACCGAGCGCTCCGGCAGCGTTTTGCAAGAAGACGTTACCGACGACATAAAACATCATCAGACCGATGAGGACAGAGGCGATTCCTTCCGCTTGATGATAAGGTGTCACATGTGAGATGACGACGGCGATCATCGCGACGATGCCACCAGCCGTCGCGACTAAATCTTCTAAGAAGACGAGTCGTGTCGCAGGCTTCGCTTGTTTTAATGATCGAAAACTTTCGAGAATCAGACGTGGTCCTTTTGCTGTCAGTTTGGCATCGTGGGCAATTTCTTTCATCGCCTTAAAGAAGACAGCACTTTCAAGGACGACACCGGCAAATAAGACGGATAGGGTGATCCAGAAGCCCGTTGACTCCGATGGGTCGATAATGTGTCCAATCCCTTCATGAATCGTTTCGTAAGCCATGATGCCGACGAATAAAATTGCGCCGAGCAGAACGAGGTTGACGAGTCGACCGAAGCCATTCGGAAAGCGTTTTGTCGGTGCTTTTTTACTGAGCGCTGAACCGATGAAGACGAAGAACTGGTTCGCGGCGTCGCCAAGTGAGTGCATCATCTCGGCGAACATCGCAACGTTTCCGGTTAAGGTGTAGGCAATGATCTTGATGATGGCAATGATGGAGTTGACGATTCCGGCTGTTAATGCCGAACGATTTCCTCGTCGTAATAACGTAATGAATTCTCCCATGAGTGTGCTCCTTTTGTTAACAAACTATAGTAATAGTAGTAGTCTACACTAAATCGATAGGAGAGACTAGAAAAAAACCGCTCCGCACAAGGCGGAACGGCTGGATATCGAGCTATTACGTCAAATCAACGGTTTTGTTGATTTCGTTCGAGTCATCATTTCCTGTGACTTTCTTCAGGACTTGTTTGACAGACTTAGTCGCGTTTCCCGTTTCCCAGTACTCGGCAGCTTCCGTATCAATCTTGATTAAGACGACTTTCGGATCTTCGTAGCTTGTCCCGAGATACGCTTCGTAACGGGGGCTCCATAGTTCTTTTTTGCGGGCGACATCTTCGACGATTTCTGCTTTTCCGCGGATCGAGACGTATGATTTGTCGACATAGGCGACGTTGACGCTCGGATTTTTTAAGATTTCATTGTATTTCCCGGTTTCTTTAGAAGTGAGGAACCAGAGATCGCCATCGAACTCGATATCCTGTGTTTGCATCGGACGCGAGACAAGACCTTCATCTGACACTGTCGTCAGCATCGCCGTTTCGATTTTATCGACTAATTTTTTGACCGTTTCGACTGCTTCTTGATTCGTTGACATGTATAACACCCCATCTGTTCATTTTTTTTGCTCACTTTAAGAATGTTCCCTGAATTTAAAATTGAAAACGTCATCAATGAATCAAGAAGCAGTTTTATTGCATTCCGTCGTTTCCGAGGCGTACAGTCTAAGTATGAATTTCACTTCAAAGGAGCGTTTTACACGATGAAATTAAGTATATTGGATCAATCTCCTGTCTCAAAAGGGCAAACCCCATCCGAAGCATTACAAGAAACAGTCGATCTTGCAAAAACAGCAGATGAACTTGGCTACACACGCCTGTGGGTTTCGGAACACCACTTCGCGAAGACACTGGCCGGGTCGAGTCCGGAAGTCTTGATTGCCTACATGGCAGCGGTGACGAAACAAATCCGTCTTGGTTCAGGCGGCGTCATGTTACCTCATTATAGTCCTTACAAAGTTGCGGAAAACTTCCGTGTCCTCGAAGGGCTTGCCCCGAACCGGATTGACCTTGGGCTTGGCCGGGCACCGGGCGGCATGCCGCTAGCGACACGTGCCTTACAAGAAGGTTCGTCGCCACGCTTCGGCGGCGCGGACTATGGCGCACAGCTTGACGATCTCGTTGATTACCTAAAAGACGGCGCACCGGCCGATCACCGTTTCGCAGGACTCGTCGCAACACCGGAAGTCGACACGACACCGGAAGCGTGGTTGCTCGGATCAAGTGGCGGTAGTGCGTTAAATGCAGCACAACGCGGATTCGGTTTTGCATTCGCCCACTTCATCAACGGACAGGGCGGACAAGACGTGATGGATTATTACCGTCATAACTTCATGGCGACATCATTCAACGCGACACCGCAGACACTCGTCTCGATTTTTGTGACGTGTGCCGAAACGACGGAAGAAGCAGAACGGTTGGCATCCAGTCTTGATTTGTCATTGCTCTTACTCGAAAAAGGGGTTTCATCAACCGGAACACCGACACCGGAAGAAGCAGCGGCATACCAGTATTCGTTCCAGGATCAATTCCGGATTGCCGAAAACCGGAAACGGATAATCGTCGGAAATCCGGAAGACGTCGCCCGTCAATTGCAAGACCTCGCCGATTCATATGGAACGGACGAAGTCATGATTGCTTCGATGATTGCCGATAAAGAAGCGAAACAACAATCACTCCGTCTCATTATGGACGCGGTCAAAGCAACGGTTTAAATCAATCCGGACGTTCATCTCAGCTTGCTGAGGTGGACGTTTTTTCAGTTTCGGGAATCTGATCTTTTGCAAGACGTTCTGCCCGGACGTCATGCCGTAAGTGGAAAAATCCGATTCCGACCGTCACGAGTAAGCCGGATGAACTGATTGCGAGGATCAGATTGAGCGAGACGTAATCACTTAACAGGCCGAATAACAGCATCCCGATTGGTGTAATACCCATTGCGAGTGATTCGAGGACACCGATGACACGCCCTAAGTAAGCCGGATCGGTTTGACGTTGCACGAGCAGTTGAATCGGAATGTTTGACCGGAGAATAATGAACCCGACAGTGAAGGAGAAGATGAGAAAATAAGCAAATGTCCAGTTCGGCGGAACAATCCCGAGTAACGGTAATAAAGGGGAAAGGAATAGAAACCCGACTAAAGCAACCGACTGGAACAACGTCATCAATGGACGCTTAATCGTAAAGCGGGGGAGCGCAAGCAACAGCGAACTAAGCAAAAGACCCACACCTAAAGCTGCTTCAATCGTTCCGAACTGAAATGGTGTAACGTTGAGACGATCGAGTAAAATGATGGGATAGATGACTTCTAAGGCGATGAAAAAGAAATTCAACACAAGTGCCATCAAGATGAGTGTCGTCAGGACCCGTTGTTTGAATAAATAACGGTAGCCGGACTGAAAGTCTGCCCAAAACGAAGGCGGGCTTTCTTCATGAACAGCGGGGATGACGCGGAACGTCAGGCGCGTGTTCCACAGCGCAGCGAGAGAAAACAAGCTGAGCGGTAAGAGGGTGAAAAGGTGGATTGGTGCAAAGGCTAACAGGAAACCGGCCAGCATCGGAGCAACAATCGACGAAAGGGAACTGATACTTGAAATCAGGGAATTACCACGCTGTAATTCCGTATCGTCAAGCAAGCGGGGCAAGGAACTCATCAAGGTAACGGAGAGGAATGTCGAAAGAGCCGTTAAAAGGGCACTGACGATCATGTAATGAATCGTATGGACCGGGAACAGGGCGGCGTACCCGGCAAAACCGGCGAGTATGAAGGCACTCGTCGCCTCGGTCGTGACGATGATTTTTTTTCGGTTCCAGCGGTCGGACAGCACACCGGCAACGGGCGATAACAGAATCCGTGGCAGTGTCCCGGCGAGTAAGACGAGTGCGAATTGCAGCCCGGATGACGTTTCCCGTAATACGGTCAAACCCGCGACGAACGTAAAGAGACTCGCTGCGAACAACGAACAAAACTTACCGAACAGGAGCCGTTGTAAATTTTTCGACATCATGATTCCTCCTTTTTTGTTCAATTAAATTGAACTTTCCTTTATACTAGAGGAACAAGAGATATTTGTAAATACAAAAGTTAAATTTAATTTAACTTAATCAGTAGAATGAGGTGCCGGCCATGCTTGGACAACGAATTAAAAGTTTACGGAAAGCGAAAAAAATGACGCAGTCGGATGTCGCAGACGGCATCATGACGAAATCGATGCTCAGTATGATTGAGAACGGCAAGGCAACACCGTCTTTACCGGCGCTACAAGCAATCGCGCGTCGTCTGCATGTCTCGATCGATGAGTTGTTGATTGATCCCCGGGCGATCGAAATGAAGCAGCTGATTGAAAAAATCAATGCACGAACAAACGACTATTATGCGGAAGAACAGATCGCCGACATGCTCGCACCCTATTTAGAACCGGCGATTGATTCTTACTGGCAAGGTCGAATCTATGAGATGTATGGAAACGCATTACGTTTTTCGAACACGGAACAGGGCTTACATTATTTCGATTTAGCGGAGGAAATTTACAAGCGGCTTGAATTACGGGATGAACAGATGAATGTACAAATCTCGAAAGTCTATTTCTTATTTTTCCTGCGCCGTTACGAAGAGGCGTACCGGAAAGTGGATGCGATGATGATTTATCAGGACGTCCCACTTGCACATGAAACGTTTCTTGACTATCAAATGTTACAGGCAATCCGCGTCAGTGTGAACGAAGACAACTGGAGCCGGTCGATTGAATTTTTACGGGAAGGCATCCATTATATGCGGGAGAAGGGCGTCTACAGTGACGTCAGTAACTACCACCGATTGCTGGCATTGTTCTTAAGTCTAGACGGAGACTTTGAGGCGGCAAATCATGAGCTGGAAATACTGGAACATTTCTTTTTATTCACGGAAGCAACAGCATTCGAGCGGATTCTTGTCGAGTTGACGAAAGGGTCGATTGCGGTCCACCGAGAGGATTATGAAGGCGTCCGGTATGCGCGGGAACGACTCGTTGAAGTCAACATTGAAGCGTGTATTCATTACATCGGATACTTCGAGATCTATCTGTGTTTGTGGAAGGACTCAAAAGAGACACTCCCGTTTGACCTCCAAAGCGGTGTCGCTAACATTTGGCGCGGTGCACATTTATGGCAAGTTGGCGGTGAATACGATCACGCGATGATGTTATATGCGCTCGCATTAGCGATGCGCGCCGGGGTAGGGGTGGACCGTCAGGCAGAAGTGGAAGAAATGACGAAACAACTGTCACCGGGACGATTCAAACAAGAAATCGAGCAAATCTTAGCGGAATTATCGTAAAAAAACAGGGCTGACGCAAAAGTCGCTCCAGACGATTTTTGCGTCCGCGCTTTCCATGGGCGGAAGACCCGGCAGGAAGCGAGGATTGCGCTTCCTTTTCTTATAGGAGTCGAGGATGAACACTCGGCACATCTAAGATACCTATCGAAAAGAAAAAAAGGAGGCGTTTGCTTCACGCGACGCCTGCAGAAAAAAACGCAAAACTTACGCTGTCAGAGACAAAAAAGACCCGACCTCCTGTTCACTAAGGGCAGGAAATCGGGTCTTGTGTCTCCCCTGGAAAAAAGGGGGGAGAAAGTACTTTTTTAGTCAATCCTGTTGCATCAGAGGGTTTTAAAGCCCAGTAATTTTTGAGTCCAGTACTTTTCTGACAGACGACTGATGCCGAGTGACGGTGTATTGGCATGGATAAATTGGTCATTGTTCAACATGATTCCGATGTGGGTCGGACCTGCGGCATACGTATTCTCGAAGAAGATGATATCTCCGCGGACCGGCTGACGTAATTTCGACAGCTTCTGACCGAGGTACAGGTCGTTGTTCCAGTAGCCATTGACGTTCGTCCGCCCGACTTTGTAACCGGCCGTATTCAACGTGTAGTTGATAAAACCCGAGCAATCGAATCCGCCGTTGATCGGGCTACTCGACCCCCAGACGTACGGTGTCCCGAGATACTGTTGACCGATTGAAATCGCCCGTTCCATGACACCGGAAGCAGGGACAGTCGAGACAGGAGGCGGTGTTACGGGCGGAGTCGTCGCAACAGTCCCGGTCGTAATGTAGCTTTTCGCGACATAATAGTAACCTGTCCCGATTTTGATTTGGTACCATCCGGCAGCGGAACCCGTCGTTTCACCCATCACCTGAACGCTCGAACCGTGGGCAACTTGGGTGAAGACTTGTGAGGAAGTCGTTGGTGCCGTCCGGACATTCAAACCTGACGGCGCATTGACGGTATACGTTTTGGCTTGGTCGACCGGATTGATCGAGACGCCATTCGTTGCAGGCGGTGTTTCTTTTGCTGATGCAGCAACATAACTCGCGGCGACGTAGAGGACTTTTCCGTCGAGCTTAATTTGATACCAGGCGTCAATCGTACCCGTGACCGTCAAGAGCGTTTTATTCGGAATCGTTTTGTAGATTTGTGCCGAAGACGATGCTGCTAAGCGGGCATTCAGTCCGCCACTTGCGTTGACTGTATATTGTTTGGTCGTATCGACGGCTTTAACGGCTGTTGCGACAGGTGTCGTCACTGGTGGTTTCGATGTCGTTTTCACGGTTGATTTTTTCGCAGTGATGAGACTGGCATGGACGTATGCCGTCTTTTTCTTGTAGACGATTTGGTACCAAGAACCGGTTTTCTTTTTGACGGACACGGCTGCATTTTTAGTAAGTTGCCCGACTTTTTTGGAAGCCGTACTCGCTTTCTCACGAACATTGACACCAGCTGTATTCGTTATGTAAGTCGTTGTTGTCGTCGTTTTAGCTGTCGTCGTTTTTGCAGCGGTAGCTGCTTTCACATAACTCGAAGTGATGAATGCTTTTTTCGATTGATAACGAATTTCGTACCAAGAACCTGACTTTTTAACAGCGGTTACCGTTGTACCTTTTTTTAAGGTCGTGATGATGGGTGCGGAAGTAGTGGCAGCAGTTCGGATGTTGACATTTTCGGTTAACGTTAACTTTGTGGAGGCGGCTTCGACCGCGGTCGCTGAACTGACCAACGCGAGCGTCGTCAAAGCGAGAAGTGTCTTTTTCAAGTTGCGTAACTCCCTTCCAAAATGGTTCGAATAGAATCGTTGTTACCATTTTGTCATATGAGATGTTAATTCCCCTGTTTTTAAAATATATTTTTTATGAAAAAACTTACTTTGATTTTCAAAAATAATGATCTGTGTTTTGAGGCGCGATTAATCTAGAGTCTTCTTGTACACTAGAATTAGCTAGGAGGGGAATTTACAAATGTTAAAACGATTTTATCAATACTACATACCGCATAAACGCTTGTTTTGGCTCGATTTTTCGTCAGCCTTATTCGTCGGTATACTCGAGCTCGCGTTTCCGCTTGCCGTCCAGTGGTTCATCGATTCTTTGTTGCCAGAAGGCGAGCTGAACTGGATCATCTTAGTCAGTGTCGGTCTACTGTTGCTTTATGTCATCAGTACGATGATGCAGTTCGTCGTCAATTACTTCGGACATAAGCTCGGTATCAACATCGAGACCGACATGCGGCGCCAATTATTCGGACACGTTCAAAAACAGTCGTTCCGCTTTTTTGATAACACGAAAACAGGGCACATCATGAGCCGAATCACAAATGACTTGTTCGATATCGGGGAACTGGCTCACCACGGACCGGAAGATGCCTTCATTGCCGTGATGACGTTACTTGGTGCCTTCTCAATCATGCTGACGATTAATGCGCCGCTTGCGCTCGTTACCGTCATTGCTGTTCCGTTCCTGATTTGGTTGATTAGTTTCGCCAACGTCCGGATGAATCGTTCGTGGGACAAGATGTACGGCAATATCGCCGAAGTCAACTCCCGTGTCGAAGATAGCGTCTCAGGCATTCGTGTCGTCCAGTCGTTTACGAACGAAGCCCATGAAGTTGCACGGTTCGAGCAAGACAATGCAACGTTCCGTCAATCGAAGATCAATGCCTATAAAGTCATGAGTACGAGTCTGTCCGGTATTTACTTGACGACGCGGCTGATGACGCTCGCCGTTCTTGTGTACGGTGCCTATTTAAGTTACAACGGCCGCCTTAGTTACGGCGAACTTGTCGGGTTCATTCTCTACATGAACATTTTGCTGAAACCGATTGACAAAATCACGGCACTTCTCGAACTTTATCCGAAAGGGATGGCAGGTTTTAAGCGATTCGCTGAAATGATTGATCAGGATGATGAGCTGAAGGATGCGCCAGACGCAATCACGGTCGATCGTCTGCATGGTGCAATCGAGTTCGATGATGTTAGTTTCGGCTACGAAGCCGATCGATTGATTTTAAAAAATATCAACCTGTCCGTTGAACCCGGTCAGACAATTGCCTTCGTCGGAACGTCGGGTGCCGGGAAAACGACGATTTGTTCCTTAATCCCTCGCTTTTACGATGTTTTAGAAGGAGCGATTACGATTGACGGCATCGATGTAAGGCAGATGACAAAAGCTTCGCTCCGCCAACAAATCGGTATCGTTCAACAAGACGTCTTTCTCTTTTCAGGGACGATCGCTGAGAACATTGCTTACGGAGATTTAACGGCGAATCGGGCAGACATCATCGCAGCTGCCGAGCGCGCCCATCTCGGACAGATGATCGCTGATTTACCGGAAGGGTATGATACACAGATTGGGGAGCGGGGCTTGAAATTATCCGGGGGACAAAAGCAACGGCTGGCGATTGCCCGGATGTTCTTGAAGAATCCGCCGCTATTGATTCTAGATGAAGCGACATCTGCTCTTGATACGGAGACGGAAGCGATCATTCAAGAATCGCTCGCGGAACTCTCGAAAAACCGGACGACTTTAATCATTGCCCATCGTCTCGGGACGATTCGAAATGCGGACCGGATTCTTGTCGTCACGAAAGAGGGCATCATTGAAGACGGTACACATGACGAATTGATTAAAAATGGTGGTTATTTCTCCCGGTTACTTGAAAAACAACGGGTCTGACATGCCTTTAAAAACCGGGTACCGGCTGTCTTTTCATTTGAAAGACGAGGTGAACCCGGTTTTTTCTTTTGAGGAACTTCGACGCGCATAGTCAGATTCGGGAATGATTTGTCAGGAAAAGGGGAAAACAGAACCGAAGGGAGGGCGCTTTGATGTACGGATTATTTTGTGAAAACTACAATAAGACCTATGCCATTCTCCGCGAGGAAACGTCCCACGACTTCCGCCGTTTTTTTGCCTTATCGTATACGATTCAAGACGTCGTGTTCGACCGGGCGGCCTACGATCGCTTAGCGCATGCCATTAAACGGAAGACAACACGCTTTTCAGCACTTCAAAGTCGTTATACGCCACTGCTGATTTCGCAACTTCAACTTTATAGCGACCGACCGGAACAGTTAGTCGAGCAAGTGATTGAAGCTGAAAAGCATATTAAACGGCGCTTCATCAAAGACAAAGCCGTCCGCCCGTTTTTTGCCCTTGGAGAGCTCTTGAATCGACAGCGCGGTACGGACGCTTTGCCGGTCGTCGAACACTTTCGAGCAGAACGCCCGGGGTTGAATGTGACGAAACAATACGTCGTCACGGCAGCATTGATGGACCAAAAACAATTGCTCGCATCCTTCGTCGAGGATGTCAAGACGAGTGAAGAATGGCTCAGTAAATGGATGGGACCGTCAAGCGAACGATTGATTGCCGCTCAAATCCTTGCTACGTCAAACAATCAAGCAGAACAAAAAAAACGGATTGAAAATTGGGTGGACATGCTTGAAAAACGGGAAGTTCGCATGTTTGAACGCCTATTCCCGCTACTCGCCCTGTTACGTTCGACTGATCGTGTCGACTTGATATACGTGACACGGGTCGTCGACCGGGAACGGTCGCGGAATCGGTTTTCCGAAGAAGTCAACTGGTTGCTTGCGTTTCATCTATTACTCGCTAAAGCGGGGCATAGCCGGTTGCAGTCAACCTTACTTGTACTCGAAACGCTTGAATTGACGAAAAAACGCTAAAAAGTAGCTCGCCATATATTTGGCGAGCTACTTTTTTGTCAGTCGAACGTCGTAAACGTTGCATGCTGTTCGACAGGATACAACTCTTTCCCGGCGACATCATTTAAAATCAATTGATTTCGTGAGACCGACATACCTAGATTGTCGGCGGCAGGACCGTGCGAAAGCTCTAAGTTCGTCGTCGCGTACAACTGATGATTTGTTGCGATGGAACGAACGACCCGGTAATTCGCATCGACTTTCCAAGCCTGTTCACCTTCGAACTCGATGTTCAATCGGTCAATGAAGCGCGGTAATGCCGGGACGAAACCGGTTGCTGCGACAACGGCATCCGTGTTTGATGTCCGGACTTGGTTGAGTTCCGTATGCCGCATTTTGATTGCAAATGACGTATCGTGCGTAATTTGTTCGACCTCAAGATTTGCGCGAATCTGGACGCGGTCTTTTTGATCCGTCGTCAAATCATAGAGGTGTTCGTAAATGGCCTGTAAGGTTTCCGGACTGATCCCGTTTTGCGACCGCGTGAATTTCGAAACGGCCTCTTGCCGTGTTTCAAGTGGTAATTGATTAAAATACGTGACATAACTCGGTGAAAAGATTTCTTCGCCGAGTTTTCCGGTCTCAAGCGTTTCAAAAATCGTCGAACGTGAAATCCACTCGAGTTCGAGATCCGGCGAGCGGTCGCTCGTCAATAGATCAAGGAAAATTTCTGCTGCACTTTGACCCGATCCGACGATGGAAATTTTATTTTTCGACAGGAGCTGTTCTTTTTCCATGACATATTGTGTGTTGTGAATGACGCTTGAATCAAACGTATCGGGAATTGAAGGTTTAGCCCCTGTTCCGATGACGACGTTACGTGTTTCATATGTCTTCCGTTCACCCGTCTTGACGTCTTCGACAAGCACTTCATAACTATCACCCGTGTCCTGAACATCGATGACGCGGGTCGAAAAACATAAGTCATCGAGTTGGGTCGCGACCCATTTCAAATACGAGTTGTATTCTTGGCGCGAAATCAATAATTTTTCATAAAAATAAAACGTATGCAAACGATTGATGGAACGCAAATAGTTTAAATAAGTAAAAGAAGACGTCGGATCAGCAAGTGTGACTAAGTCAGAGATGAAACTCGTTTGCATCATCGAGTCTTTAATCATCATCCCGGGATGCCATGAAAATTGTTCGCTTTCATCAAAAAAAAGTGTCCGTAATGGTGTTGGATGAGCGAGTGCGCTCAACCCTAAATTCATCGGTCCAATCCCGATGCCGATCAAATCATACATAAAGAGAGCCCCCCAAAGATATTGTTCTAAAACAATACCCGATATGGGAGGCAATTGAAACGTCTTGATGTGGAAGATTATAACTGATCGGTTGTCGTCGTCGTTGTTTTAACGGTTGATGTTTTACCATCGCGGATAATCGTCAACGTGATGTCACCGTCCGATTTAATCAGCGCCGTCTTGATGTCGACAAAACTCTCAATCGCCGATCCGTTAATTTTCGTGATGACGTCACCTGTTTTCAGCTTCGCGGAGGCAGCCGGACTGTTCGGTTCAACTGACATGATGACGACACCGGTTTTTTGGGATTCAGGCAACTTGACTTGATCAAGCAAATAACCGGCCGGGAAGGCGGAAACGTCCTGCAAGGCGACACCAAGCGTCGGATGTTTGACTTCACCGGTCGTTTCAAGCTGTTTTAGGATGGGGAGCGCATCGTCGATCGGAATGCTGAAACCAACGCCTTCGACGCCCGTTTCAGCAATCTTCATCGAGTTGATTCCGACGAGCTGACCTTGTTCGTTGATTAAGGCACCACCAGAGTTACCGGGGTTGATGGCTGCATCGGTCTGAATGACGGTCGTATTGAAGTCATCTTGCCCATCGCTGTTCGTATCGACAGGGACCGTCCGGTCATTTGAACTGACGATTCCACGTGTGACGGAGTTTTGGAATTCACCGAGCGGGTTTCCGATGGCGAGCACGGTTTGACCGGCTTTTAAGTCAGCCGATTTTCCGACCGTGATGACAGCGGGAACGTCTTTTGCGTCGACCTCGAGAACGGCAAGATCGTATGTTGCGTCGCTACCGAGTAACTTTGCGCTCAAAGTGTTACCGTCGTTTAATGTCACTTCGAGTTTCGAGGCACCGTCGACGACGTGGTGGTTCGTAATGATGTAGGCCTTTCCGTCTGCTTTTTTATAGATGACACCGGAACCAGATCCGCTCGCCGCTTCTTCTTGCGTCATGCTGTTACCGGTTTGGTAGTTCGTGACGGTAACGACCGATTTTTGGGCGGATGCGACGGCGTTCGTCACAGGGTCATTTGACGTCGTTGAAACTTGTTTCGGCATCCCGTTTGAAAGAGGTGTGTCGGCAACTTGTTGTTCTTGATCCATCAAAAGTGGAAAGGCGATCGTTGCCGTCAAAACGGCACCGATGATGCCTCCTGTCAGTCCGGGTAAAAGTTGTTTTGTTTTTCCTGCCATATCGACCATTCCTTCCTTATCAATTTCTATTTTTACTGTATCAGATATCCAAACTGAAAATGAAATTGCGGACGTTTTTCCAAAATGACTCATCATTCCCCACAATTGATCGACAGTTTCTTATAGTTGAGCGAAAAGGGTTCGTCCGTTACACTGAGTTTGGTTCTTACTTATATCAACGGGGAGATGGAAGTCATGAAGTATGTTTTACGTTTGTTGTACGGTGGAGGATTATTATTTGCTGGGGTCGGTCATTTTCGAAACGAAAAAGGATTTGTCAGCATCATGCCGTCCTTTATTCCGTTTAAGCGGTTTTTCGTTCAAGTGACGGGTATCATCGAAGTTTTGTACGGCTTCATGTTGTTGACAGGTAAAGGTGTCGATATCGTTCGCAAGACACTACCTGGCTTTTTATATGCCGTCTTACCGGCGAACGTCAACATGGCCGTCAATCCACAACCCATCAACGGTAAAAAATTGCCGGCCTGGGCGTTATGGACACGTTTGCCGCTGCAATGGGTCTTAATCGCCTTAGCCAAACGTCTGAAATGAAATGAAGCCGCCGAGTCGATGTGATTCGGCGGCTTTCTTTGGATTAAAAACGTTTATTGACAGCGAGCAGGGAAGCTTTCGCAATTTGTTCGTACGTTGAATCATTCGGGTGGAACTGATCACTTGAGAGATCGCGTTTGACGTCACGGACTAGGTTGAACGTATCGATGACTTCAATATCATATTCGAGTCCGAGTTGACGCGACTCGGCATTCCAATTTTGGACGATTGCGTCAAATGCCTCCCCATTTTCACTGGCACGGAAAGGATTATACAGTCCGACGTAGAAGATGACGGCATCGGGATTTTCATCTCGGAGGATTTTAAAGGTCTTCTCCAAGTTGGTTTGAGCTGATTTAATCGTATCAGCAGTCTTTTTTGCATCAAAGTTTGCGACACCTTCACCACGGTTGAACAAATCATTCCCGCCAATCGTCACCGAAATGACTTTTGCCTGGCTAAGGGAGCGAAGGACTTCTTTTTGTTCAAGTTGCTTCAGTAGATCTTCCGTCCGGGCTCCGCTGACGGCGAGATTTTGGAAACGTTCGACGGTGTTGTCTTTTGTAAGTTCTTGACCGACGATTGCTGCATAACTGTTTCCGTTCGAAGCACCGACGCCGCGTGTCAACGAGTCACCTAAAGCGACGTAAGTCCCGCCTTTTGCAACGGGTTCTTCTTTCGTTGGTGTCAAGACCGCCCGTTTTGGTGGATTAACGACGTCGTTATAGGCGCTTGCAAATCCGTACCCGAAAAGTGCGGTCAAGATGAGCGAAACGCTTAAAAATAAAGGCCAAGCATATCGTTTCATGAATCGTTCCTCCTTTTACTGTTACGATGATTGTAGCAAAACTTTAGAAAATGTGCGGTTTTGAAGTGCTTAGACGAGTCAAATCATTCATTATTCCGCTAGAATAGACCATAAGAGGTGAAAAACGTGAATCCAACTGTAAAATTAGAATCGGTCACGAAGGTGATTGGAAAGAAAACGATTATCGATAACATTTCGTTTGAAATCTTCCCAGGTGAAGTCTTTGGATTTCTCGGTCCGAACGGGGCAGGGAAAACAACGACGATCCGGATGCTCGTCGGATTGATTAAACCGACGTCGGGTAAAATCACGGTCTGTGATTTTGACGTCCGCAAACAATTTGTTCAAGCGATGGAGCGGATTGGCTCGATCGTTGAAAACCCAGAGCTTTACAAATATTTGAGTGGGCGCGAAAACTTGCGTGTCTTCGCCCGGATGTTACCGAATGTCGATGAAGCTCGGATTCAAGAAGTAATTGACTTGGTCGACTTGACGGCGCGGGTCGACGATCAAGTCCGGACGTATTCCCTCGGGATGCGTCAACGCCTTGGAATCGCCCAAGCCTTGCTCGGTCGTCCAAGTGTTTTGATACTCGATGAACCAACAAACGGACTCGATCCGATGGGGATTCGTGATTTACGGCAATTCATTCGGAAGCTCGTTGATGAGACAGGATTATCAGTTTTAGTCTCGAGCCACATCCTGGCTGAGATTGAGATGCTCGCTGACCGGGTCGCCATCATGAGTTACGGCAAAATCGTTCAAGTCGGGACGGTCAAGGAGCTCGTCGAGTCGCTTGCTCCAGGTGTCGACTGGCGGGTCGATGATGCCTTCAAAGCAAATGAAATTTTATCCGCGTCTGAAGACGTCCAGGTCTCTGAAGTCGTTGACGCGAATACCGTCCATACATTGATGGATTCAAGTAAGACACCGGCACTCAACAAACAGCTGTTTGAAGCCGGCGTCGAAGTCTGGACGATTGAACGAAAAGTCCAGACGCTCGAAGATCTCTTCATCACATTGACGGGGGGAGATCATATTGCGTAATCCGAACATGCTTGGTCTCGTCCGCAACGAAGTGACGAAAATTGCTTCGAAAAAGCGCTTCGCCGTCGTCGCAATCATTTTAATCGTTCTTGTGTCGATGTTTACGTATGCACAGTATCGTGACATCCAAGAACAAATTAAGAAACAAGGTACGCTCGATTGGCGTGTCGAACTGCAACAAGACATCGTCGATACACAGAATCGACTGGCCTCGAGCAGTATTCAAGACGAGTTCCGCCAGTTTTTAGAATTTGATTTAAAACAGAATCAATACTACCTCGATAATGATATCAATCCGAACTATCCGGGTGCGCCGACGTTCATCCGCATTTTCTTCTCACAAGGATTAACGTTAATCTTACCGCTCTTCATCATCGTCATTATGGCGGACATCGTCAGCGGGGAGCAAAACGATGGAACGATCAAGACGCTTCTGTCGCGACCGGTCCGGCGCTGGAAAATTTTGATGGCGAAATGGATCACGGTTTTACTCTATACTTCGATGCTGATGGCATTGACCGCGTTCGTCTGTTACGCGATTTCCGGCATCGTCCTCGGGTATGATGGCTGGACCGCCCCGATTTTGACCGGGTTCCAAGCATCGCCGAGCGGGACGTTTTCGACCGAATTCGTGCATACGATTCCGATGTGGGAATACCTCCTGATGGCAATCGGTCTCGCCTGGATCGTCACAGCCGTCGTCGGAACGATTGCGTTGATGGTCTCTGTCCTCGTCAAGAATACGGCGACCGGGATTGGCATCATGATGGCAGTCTTGATTTCCGGAACATTGTTGACGACACTCGGTTCGAGCTGGACAAGTTCGAAATACCTCGTTAACGTCAACTTTGGACTAATCAATTATCTGGATGGTCAAGCACCACCGATTGAAGGCATGACGTTGCCATTCTCGCTTGCCGTCCTTGGCTGTTGGACAGTCGCGACACTTGGAATCGCCTTCTGGAACTTTACGCAAAAAGATATGTATTAATAAAAAATCCCCTGTCCCGAATTCGGAACAGGGGGTTTTCGCAACGGGCAAGCCCGTCACTTGGAATCGAGAGGCAGAGCCTCTAATGGAAAGCCGATGCAGGTCAACTTCCGCGCTACGTACCAATCGTATCTTAATCATAGCGATTCCATTAATTGGTGTCAAACATGCTCGAATGGGTTTACAGTTGTCGCAAATTGTAAAAAGGTAGGTAACAGATAAAAGAGGAGGGGCTATGATGGCAGATTGGGGTATTATGTTGACAGGGTTAGTGATTTGCGGATGGTGTGTATTCAGCGCAATTTATGACGACTTCATTCGTCGTGTCTAATATTTTTTTCGTAACAAGTAGAGTACATGTCCTTTTTCTTCAGGATAGGTGCTCTTTTTTTGTCTTAAAACGGCTACGGCAGAATTGTGAATTATGGTACACTGACATCAAAAATGATCAGTGTAGGAATGGTGATGCATAGTGAAACAACCAGTCATCGTCATCGTCGGTCCGACTGCGGTCGGAAAAACGAAGACAGGTATAGAATTAGCGAAGCGCTTGAATGGTGAAATCATCTCCGGTGACTCCGTTCAGGTCTATCAAGGAATGGACATCGGTTCAGCGAAAGTGACAGAAGAAGAAATGGACGGTGTAGCGCATCATATGCTCGACCTTGTCAATCCGGATGATGAGATGAGTGTTGCTCGTTTCCAGACGCTGGCACGCCAGGCGATTGCGGACATTGCAGGTCGAGAGAAATTACCAATCATCGTCGGCGGGACCGGCTTATACATCCGGGCGATTTTGTATGACTATCAATTTACAGCACAAGCGGAAAATAAAGAATTGCGGCAGGAGCTGGAACAATTTGCAGCGGAGCAAGGCGCAGTCGCACTCCATGAACGCTTGCGTCAACTCGATCCGAATCGGGCAGAGGAAATTCATCCGAACAATGTGCAACGGGTCGTCCGGGCGATTGAAGTCGCCGAGAGTGGACAGACACAAACGTCCGGTAGTGAACCGAGCTTATATGAGAGCTTGCTGTTCGTCTTACATATGGACGACCGGGATCGCTTATATGACCGAATCAATGAGCGGGTCGATTTGATGGTGGGGCAGGGACTCGTCGAGGAAGTCCGGCAGCTTGTTGACGCCGGCTTCGCCGATACGAAAGCGATGCAAGCAATCGGCTACAAGGAAATCGTCCCTGTTTTGAGTGGCGCGCCACTTGAACCGGCGGTCGAACAGCTCAAACGTAACACGCGACGCTTCGCAAAACGGCAGTTAACGTGGTTCCGTCATCAATTTGATGGCGTTTGGGTAGAAATGGGAACGATTTCATTTGAACAAAACTTCAAAATTATCTATGATAGAACAGTAGGGTTTCTGAAAGCGGTTAACTCGGACTGGCCTGAAGACAGAAACAGATAAAATAGAGGGGGCACGGGGTCTTATGAAAGCGACATACAACATTCAAGACTATTTTTTAAATCAATTACGAAAAGATGCGGTTCCAACAACCGTCTTCTTAATCAGTGGGTATCAATTACGGGGATTAATCAAATCATTCGATAACTTCACGGTCATCCTAGAATCAGAAGGAAAACAACAACTGATTTATAAGCATGCCATTTCGACGTTCGCGCCGGCACGTAACGTGACGTTGTACGAACAAGAGGAAACGGAAGAAGTATCGCGTTAAACAAGACGGCCGCGGGGGCCATCTTGTAAGAAATGCAATCCATTTAGATGAAAGGTCACTGCGAAGTGACTCTTCATCTTTTTTTGTGGAGGATGACGAATGGTACAAGAAAAAGATGCCGGCGTCTTGTACCATTTGCCTTTACAGCACATTCATCATAATAACTCTTTTAATTCTTCAAATGCTTCCGCGTATCGTCTTAACGAGACGTCTTTATAGAGACATGTCTTCGTCAGGCGGTCTTCTGTCGTCATCTCGTCGACATACGTTTTCAAGATGAAGCTGTTACGGAGCATCGACGGGGTGATCAATCGTTTGTTATCCGACCGTTCATTGAGTTGCCGCATCATTTTCGTGATCATGACGATCGAGAGCTGCTTCGGCGCATTTTTACTATAGAGCCAGCGGAACGTCATCCGGGCGAAGTCGAAGGCGACGAAAAACGGGTCCGTTGTATGATAACGTGGACGGACGGGTTCCGGAACGGTCTTCAAGTAACGGAGCATGACGTCCTGATCCTCACGCTCGATATGCAATTTGTACGTGTTCCCGAGCCGGTCGTGGACGAGCATCTCTTGCTGGGCAAAATTGAGGTCTTGCATCTTCAGCCCGATGATGTGGTGAACGCGTAGTCCGTACCGGTAGAACAACCGTAAAATCAATTCATTGCGGTCGATCAAGTACGGGCGGGCGACGAGCTGATGATCGGTCAAACCGCGGTCGGACTGATTCGTCCGGATCAACTGGTCATATTCTTTCTGCGACGCGACATGGTGTGGACCGAGCTCATGGGTCGGCTGGGCATACTCAATTAGTTTTGCTTTTGATTGTCGGATTTGATAGTTCAATTGATTGATGACGGTGACGATCCGGGCGACCGTCGCTTGTTTATAGAGTTTTTCTTCGATCAAGTATTCGTTGATGAATGTCTTCCAGGCATCGAGCGAAATTGCTTTGAAATCATCAATCGTCTCGAGCGGTTGGTCGACTTCCGTCATGTACCGGTGAACCTCGATTAAATCATAACGGTAGCGTCGGACGGTCGAGTCCTGTCGACCGCTGACCGTTAAATAGAGGAGATACCGTTCGATGAACTCGGGCAACGTATAATCCAGTCGTTCGCGTGCCATGTTCCGCCTCCTTCAACCTTGTTATTCTTATCATAAACCGAACGAATGTTTCCTGTCCAAAAAAGTTCAGACGGATAGCGGCGTGTGGTATGATTAGGGACGCAGAATGTCTTTATCTTGAAAGGAATGATTTTATGTCAGAACGCGTTATTGTCGTCGGTTGTCAGCTCCCCGATGTGGCAGACCATATTTATGCAGAATCGGTCGCGGAGCTTGAAGCACTCGTCACGACTGCGCACGGGGTCGTCGTTGGACGACTCGATCAAAAACGGCAGGCAGTCGATCGGCGTACATTTATCGGAAAAGGGAAGGTCGAGGAACTGGTCGCGCTAGCGGAAGAACTCGAACCGGATTTAATTATTTTTAATGCAGAAGTCACACCCGGTCAGATGAAGAACATCCGGATTGCACTTGAAGACCCGGAATCGATCAAATTGATTGACCGGACCCAATTGATTCTCGATATCTTCGCCGGGCGTGCTCAGTCACGGGAAGGGAAACTTCAAGTCGAGCTCGCGCAAATGAGTTATTTGTTACCGCGTCTCAGTGGACAAGGAACGCAACTGTCACGTCTTGGTGGCGGAATCGGGACACGTGGTCCGGGTGAATCGAAACTTGAGACGGACCGTCGACACATCCGTCGCCGTGTCGATGAAATCAAGAAACAGCTCGAAACATCGGTCGCACACCGAGCGCGTTACCGGGAACGCCGTAAAGAAAATCAGACGTTCCAAATCGCGCTCGTCGGGTATACGAATGCCGGGAAGTCGACGATTTTCAATCGCTTGACGCATGCTGACACGTATGAAAAAAATGAATTGTTCGCGACGCTCGATCCATTGACACGTCAGTTCGATTTACCGGAAGGCGGACAAATCCTGTTGACGGATACGGTTGGTTTCATCCAGGACCTTCCGACGAAACTGATTGCTGCCTTCCGTTCGACGCTGGAAGAAGTGCTTGAAGCCGATTTAATCCTCCATGTCATTGATGCTTCGAGTGAACATTATCTCAACCAAATGCAGACGACGAACGATGTCCTCGATGAGCTCGGAGCGGGTGATATTCCGCAACTCGAAGTCTTCAATAAAAAAGACCAGTTGACAGACTTGTTCGCCGGCGGAAAATTGCTGATTTCAGCACTCGATCCGACTGATATCGAACGGTTAACGCTCGAAATCGAAAAGTCGATCAGTGAGATTTTGGAATATCTCGAAATCCGGATTCCGGTCGAGGCGTTTGCCCACTACAACCCGGCAAAAGAAGTCATGATGAATTTAAAAGAACAATATGAAGAGGATGGATCGGTCACGCTCAAAGGGTACTTGCGTAAAGACACGCGTCTCTACTCGACATTGAAACAATACGAGGTGTAAGCATGTTTACAGAATTAACGCATTATGAAACGATTCGTCCCTTCATCGAGACGGCGGAGACGCGAATCGCTCCCGGGATCAAACGGACGCAAGAAATCGCGGAATACAATCAGTTTCGCGTCTTGAACGCGTTCCGGAAACACAAAGTCAGCGATTTTCACTTCATGCCGTCGACAGGTTACGGCTATAACGATGAAGGGCGCGATACGCTCGAACGGATTTATGCCGACGTCTTCGGTGCAGAAGCCGGACTTTGCCGTGCGCAAATTATCAGTGGGACCCATGCGATCGGGATTGCGTTGTTCGGGTTACTCTTGCCGGGAGACGAATTACTGTATATCACAGGCAAACCGTACGACACGCTCGAAGAAATCGTCGGCATCCGGGGTGACGGGCGGGGCTCGCTAAAAGAACTCGGTGTCACCTATGATGTCGTCGAGATGAAACAGGCGGAGACGATTGATATCGATGCCGTTCTCGCCCGGATCACAAGCAAGACGAAAGTCGTCGGGATTCAACGGTCGAAAGGTTATGCGACACGGCGCAGCTTACCGGTCGAAGAAATCGGTCACGCGATTGCGACGATTAAAGCCGTCCATCCGGACGTCATCGTCTTTGTTGACAACTGTTACGGCGAGTTCGTCGAGACGATGGAACCGACCCACGTCGGGGCTGACTTGATGGCAGGCTCACTGATTAAAAATCCGGGTGGGGGTCTCGCGAAAACTGGCGGCTACCTCGTCGGACGGACGGACTTGATCGAACGGGCATCGTTCCGAATGACGACTCCGGGCATCGGCGCGGAAGCGGGACCGTCGCTCTACTCGCTCCAAGACATGTATCAAGGCTTCTATATGGCGCCGCACACGGTCAGCCAGGCATTGATGGGGGCAATGTTCACGTCGAGCATGATGGAGCAGTTCGGTTTCGATACGGCACCGCATTACGCAGCAGAGCGGACGGATTTGATTCAATCGGTCTCGTTCCATGCCCCGGAACCGATGATTGCCTTTTGTCAGGCGATTCAAGCGGCGTCACCGGTCAATGCTCATGCTTTACCGATTCCGGACTATATGCCCGGATATGCGGATGATGTCATCATGGCAGCAGGGACATTCATCCAAGGGTCGTCGATCGAATTGTCGGCAGACGGACCGATTCGTGCGCCCTATACGGCTTACGTCCAAGGCGGGTTGACATTTAGTCACGTCAAAATCGCCATCATTTCTGCCGTCGACCATTTGATGGAAAAACAATTGCTTCCGCAAACGCGGGTTTAAAATAATTACAAACTGTGAAAAGACCTTTGATGACAGGTTGTCTGACTTGTGGGAAAGTTGTGTTAACTTTCCTGACATAGCTTGACAACTTGCCTCACAGAGGTTTATTCTCATGGAGTAAGGAAAAAGGAGGAACGACATGGCAGACGTAACACGACAGTCCAAGCCACTGTTTCCGATCGGAGTCGTTCAAGAGTTGACCGCGTTATCTGCCCGGCAGATCCGTTACTATGAAGAACAGGGACTGATCAAACCGGAACGGACAGAGACGAAACGCCGCCTCTACTCGTTCAACGATGTTGATCGTTTACTGTCGATCAAGGAATATTTGGATCAGGGACTGAATATCGCAGGGATTAAAATGATTTTTGACAATGATCTCATCAAACGAGAACGCGTTGCGGAGACGGTCGTCAAGACACGTCCGGAACTATCCGATGGAGAGTTGTATAAACTCCTGAAAAATCAACTGAAGGAAGCAGGTCAACCTGGAAAAACGTCGCTCATCCAAGGTGAGCTCGGGCGTTTCTTCAAGTAAGTACCTGTTACCATATATGAAAAACAGAATCGGAGAGGGGAACTGTTACATGACACGCCGCAACATTACACGAGAAGACATTATGAAAATCGCTAAAGCTGAGGACGTACGGTTTATTCGTCTACAATTCACAGATATCCTCGGTACAATCAAGAACGTTGAAATTCCAGTAAGTCAATTGGAGAAGGCACTTGATAATAAGATGATGTTCGATGGTTCGTCGATTGAAGGATTCGTCCGGATCGAAGAATCAGATATGTATCTCTTCCCAGACTTAAATACATGGGTTGTCTTCCCATGGACTGAAGATGGAACAGGTAAAGTCGCACGTCTCATTTGTGACATTCACAATCCAGATGGCACATCGTTCTCAGGTGATCCACGTGGTCAATTGAAACGCGTACTTAAAGAAATGGAAGAGCTTGGTTTCTCTTCATTCAACGTCGGACCAGAACCGGAATTCTTCCTCTTCAAAAAGGATGAAAACGGTCGCCCGACACTTGAATTAAACGACCAAGGTGGATACTTCGACCTCGCACCTGTCGATCTCGGTGAGAACTGCCGTAAAGAAATCGTCATCGAGCTCGAAAACATGGGCTTTGAAATCGAAGCGTCACACCACGAAGTCGCACCGGGTCAACACGAAATCGACTTTAAATATGCGGATGCGATCACGACTGCCGATAACATCCAAACGTTTAAACTCGTCGTTAAGACGATTGCTGCGAAACATAACTTGCACGCGACATTCATGCCGAAACCGCTCTTCGGTGTCAACGGTTCAGGTATGCATGCGAACATGTCCCTCTTCAAAGGAAACGAAAACGTCTTCTTCGACGAAGAGAACAGCAACATGCAACTCTCTGACGATGCACGCGCCTTCACAGCAGGTATCCTGAAGCACGCTCGTGCCTTCACAGCTGTCTGTAACCCGACAGTCAACTCGTACAAACGTCTTGTTCCTGGTTATGAAGCACCTTGCTACGTCGCATGGTCAGCCCGTAACCGTTCACCGCTCGTCCGAGTTCCTGCTGCACGTGGTCTTTCAACTCGAATCGAAGTTCGTTCAGTTGACCCGGCGGCTAACCCGTACCTTGCACTTGCGACATTGCTTGCGTCAGGTCTTGACGGAATCAAAAACAACTTGCAAGCACCTGCACCAATCGACCGTAACATCTACGTCATGGACAAACCAGAACGTGTTGCGAACGGCATCGATGATTTACCATCAACACTCAGCCATGCACTCGAAGTACTCAAAGCAGATGACGTCATCATGCACGCACTCGGCGATCACATCGCGGAACACTTCGTTGAGCTCAAAGAAATCGAGTGGGATATGTTCCGGACACAAGTCACGGAATGGGAACGCGATCAGTACATGGTCTTGTTCTAAGTCTACTGGAAACGCCCGAATTTATTTCGGGCGTTTTTTAGCGTGTGGACAAAGCAACATAAAGTGATAAAAGCATCTCTCTTTTCCGTTGCTTTCCTCGGGCGAGGCGCAAGCCGTTGCTCCTTTATCCTCTCGGACAATGAGCAGGGTCTTGCCTGCCTCTGACAGTGCGTTAAAAACGCACTTTTTCCCGTAGGAGTCAACGGAAGAGAGATGCTTTTTAGACCGTCGTGCAGCCGTTTTGAAGATGAGACGAGACAGGAAAGTGCAACACGCAAGCATATCGGTATAAACCTTTCATTAGAGTTTATCTACAGCCTGGAACGTCTGAATTTATTTCGGGCGTTTTTTGTGAGAATTCAATTGATGGATGCTTACATTTTTGTGATTTTATTAATTTTTTGATTTTCGAAAGGTGCATGCGTCTATTTAGGGAATAGAAAAATATACTAAGGAGGCGTTCCATATGAAGAAAGGCTATGAGGGAAAAGACGTGACTGTCTACTTTGATCCAGAAGTGTGCATTCATTCCGGTCACTGCGTCAAGAGCCTGCCTAGCGTGTTCGATGTCAAAAAATGACCATGGATTGAAGCGAACCGTGCGGAAGCAGAAGAAGTCATGCGTGTGATTGATGGCTGTCCAAGTGGTGCTTTATCTTATGAACGGAGGGAAGCAAATGGAACTGAAACGAGCAGAACGTAAAATCGAAGCGCATCAGGAAGGTGCAGTGATTGGAGAAATCACCTACAGCGACACGAACAACGGCATGTGGATCATCGATCATACGTATGTCGATCCCGCGCACCGGAACCAGCAAATCGGCGAACAACTCGTTGCCGAAATCGTCAACTGGGCACGGGAAGTTAACGTCAAGCTACTGCCGTTATGTCCGTTTGCGAAAAAAGAGTTTGAACATCAATCGGATTATCAGGACGTACAAGCAAATACGTGAACACAAAAATCTCCTCCAGTCTCTCAAGACCAGAGGAGATTTTTTTCGAGTCATTGTTTGTGCGCCCTGACTTTCATTTTGCGAGAAACAACCATCGCACCGAAATAGGCGACGACGTACAACGCGACCAGTCCTTGTTTTAGCATATAGGGGATATCCATTTGACTCGCGATCAGAAAAATCGCGCACAGCAATATCAAATAGGATACAAACTGCTTATTCGGCACATCAGGACCTCCTTCACTATCCATTAATTTCTATTTTAAAGATAACACAAAGGATGCATCGAAACATGTTAAAGATGAATGAAGTGCTTACAGATACAATCGTAGAAATGCCATGGTGACGACACCGGTCACGACCGTCCAGGATAGACTTTTGCTGAAAATTGCCACCGCCATCGTCGGTAGTGTTGCGAAGACATGAAGCGTCGAAATCGTCGGAAACGCGTCGTCTTGCGCGATGAGTAGATTTTGAAAAAAGAGGGCACCAAGCAGGCAGACCGGAATGAAGGAGAGCCATTCCGTTACGAGGCGTGGTAACGTCAGTCCATGAAGGACAAGAAACGGTAAGGCGCGTGGAATCCAAGTGACGAGTCCACAAGCTAAAAAAAGAGCGATTAATTCTGGACGGATTTCCATCGTGTGATCACGACTCCTATACTTGCACCACCGAGCGTCGCGCAAAGAACGGCGACTTCTGGAGAAAAGTAGCGCATGGTTATGTAAAGCAATAGTAAGACGATCAGTAAGAGGCAACTGTTCACGGCAATGCGAGAACGTTCTCCTTCGAACTGTAAGTACAATAAGCCGATGAACATCGCCGTCAGGGCAAAGTCGAGACCGAAGCGCTCCGGATCAGGGAACCAACTGCCGACGAGTGCTCCGAGAACAGTTGCGACGATCCAGCTGAGATACGCAGTCAGGTTCAAGCCGTGCATGAAAGACGGGGAAAGCGTTCCTTTTTGCGCAGTATTCATCGCGACAGCGAACGACTCATCTGTCAGTAATGTCCCGACGCCGATCCGATCACGGATATGCCGGGTCTCAACATGCGGTGCAAGCGTCAGACTCATCAATAAGTGCCTGAGATTGACGATGAACGTCGTCAGGATGATGGCAGAAGCGGGACTATTCAATAATAAAAGACTTGTGATGATGAACTGGGCGGCACCGGCGTAAATGAAGACGGACATGAATCCGACTTCAAGAGGGGATAAACCGGAGGCACGACCGACGATGCCGGCAGAAAAGCCGATTCCGAGATAACCGAGAACAGTTGGTAAACAGGCTTTGATTCCTGCTTGGAATGAAGAAGACACGATACAATTCCTCCTTTTTTGACATGTAAGATGAGCATAGCATCCGTACTCAAAAATGGACACTAAGTGGTCAATATTTTCATATGTTTTCTTGACATAAGTTTGCTTGAATTGTGGTAAAGACTAAGTGGTAGTGCAAAAATTCGTTAGACGAAGGAGCGTTCAAGATGGATAAATTAATGCAAGATGCCAACCGATTCGTATCAGATATGGTGGAAGGTCTCGTTTTAGCTCATCCGGATTTATATGCGAAAGTCGACGGCGTCAATGTCGTAAAACGAAAAGAACCACTGAACGGAAAAGTTGCCCTCGTTTCGGGTGGCGGCAGTGGGCATGAGCCAGCCCATGCTGGTTTCATTGGTGACGGGATGTTAGCTGCAGCAGTTTGTGGAGAGGTCTTCACCTCGCCGACACCAGATATGGTCCTTGAAGGGATCAAGGCAGCAGACGCTGGTAAAGGCGTACTTCTCGTCGTTAAAAACTATTCCGGGGACGTCATGAACTTTGATATGGCGAAGGAACTGGCAGAACTTGAAGATATCGAAGTCGAGACGGTTGTCGTAAAGGATGACATCGCCATCAAAAAAGAAGAAGATCGCCGCGGTGTCGCGGGTACAGTCTTTGTCCATAAAATTGCCGGTGCGGCAGCGGCGGAAGGCAAGTCGCTTGCTGAAGTCAAAGCAATTGCCGAGAAAGTCATCGGAAGCGTGCGTTCGATTGGGATGGCACTTTCACCGTGTTACATGCCGGAAAGCGGAAAACCTGGTTTCGACTTACATGAAGATGAGATGGAAATCGGAATTGGAATCCATGGTGAAAAAGGAATCGACCGGAAACCGGTTGCGTCCGTTGAAGCAATCGTCACGGAACTGCTCGACCGACTGACAGCAGAAGTAACAGACAAAAAAGTCGCTGTCATGGTCAATGGTATGGGTGGAACGCCGGAATCGGAACTCTACATCACCTACAAGTATGTCGCGGAACAATTACGAGCAAAAGGCTACGACATCGTCCGTCCATACGTTGGAAACTATATGACATCGCTTGAGATGCACGGTTTCTCGATTACGTTACTTCCGGTCGACGACGAGCTCGTCGGTTACCTTGACGCAAAAACGAATGCAATCGGTTTTTAATCAAACTAAAAATTTTTAAAAGAAATAGAAGAGGTGGATTGAAATGAAGTTAACGACAGAACAGTTTCGTGAAAGCTTACTGAAGGCAGCAGCACAGATTGAAGCCCATAAAGATGAACTGACCGATCTTGATCGTGAAATCGGCGACGGTGATCACGGGATTAACATGTCACGTGGTTTTCAAGCCGTCCAAAAAGAACTAGAAGCACATGGTGAGTATGAAGATTTAGGTGATTTGTCAAAACAAGTTGGGATGACGTTAATCAAGACGGTCGGTGGGGCGTCTGGTCCGTTATACGGAACAGCGTTCGTCAAGTTCGCCGGAGCCTTTAAAGGGAAAAAAGAAGTGGAAGGGCAAGAACTGGCACAAGCTTTTGTTGAAGCGACGGAAGGCATCAAGATGCGTGGAAAGTCTGAATTCGGTCAGAAAACAATGGTCGACATTTGGACACCTTTCCATGAGGCCTTGAGTAAAGAGGCGGATTTAAACGCTGCACTCGAACAAGCGCTCTGTGATACAAAAGAACGTGTCGCGACGAAAGGGCGGGCTTCCTACTTTGGAGACGCGACAGTCGGCGTCCAAGATCCAGGTTCTTTATCGAGTGCACTCTTGTTACAAGAAATCGTGGAGGTGCTACATGGTTAATGTAATTCTCGTTTCACACAGTGAAAAACTGGCGACTGGTCTAAAGGAACTGCTTGCCGAAATGGCACCGGATACACCAATCCTGCTAGCGGCCGGTTTAGCAGATGGAAGCATCGGGACAGATGCTTCGCGCATTGAAGAAACGTTGAACGCGCTCGACGATGACGGTGTCATCTTGACGGATATCGGTTCTGCAACAATGAATGCGGAGTTGGCCCTTGAACTGTACAGCGGTGACAAAACAGTCCAATTCGTTGAGGCGCCGCTCGTCGAAGGGGCATTCCTCGCGGCTGTCTTAAGTGGTCAATCGAAGTCACTGACTGAAGTCGTTGACGGATTGAGAAATGAATTCGCCTAAATGATTCGCGTAAGACCGGTCTCCCTTCTAAGTCAGGTATCTGCCTGTTCGCTTAGAGGGGAGTTCTTTGGTGTGGGATTGAGAAGGTGTATGAATTAAAAGGTCAAAGACAAAAAAGAAGCGATTTCGAGTGATATCGAAATCGCTTCTTTTTAATAGAGTGGTGCAAAAGTCATCGTTATTCGATTAGACGTTTGCGTTGGCTTCTTTTTTATTCGGTGTGAATGCCATTGTCGCTTCGACCGCTTTTTGCCATCCGGCATAACGTTTTTCGCGATCGTCTTCTTTCATTTCAGGTGTGAATTGATGGTTGAGTTTCCACTGCTTTTTGATTTCAGCTTTATCTTTCCAATAGCCGACAGCGAGTCCAGCGAGGTAGGCTGCACCGAGTGCCGTCGTCTCATTGATTTCCGGGCGGTCAACTGGAACACCGAGAATATCCGATTGGAATTGCATCAAGAAGTCGTTCGCGACGGCTCCACCGTCGACGCGTAACGTTTTCAGTTCGATGCCGGAATCTTGCTGCATCGCTGTCAAGACGTCGCGTGTTTGGTAAGCGAGTGACTCGAGTGTTGCACGGACAAAGTGTTCTTTTTCCGTTCCGCGTGTCAATCCGAAGATGGCACCACGAACATCGCTATCCCAGTACGGTGCACCGAGACCAACGAAAGCAGGAACGACGTAGACACCGTCTGTTGAATCGACTTTCAAGGCGTAGCCTTCCGAGTCTTTCGCATGTTTCAGCATCCGGAGACCGTCACGTAACCACTGGATTGCAGAACCGGCAACGAAGATGGAACCTTCGAGTGCGTATTCCACTTTGCCGTCGACGCCCCAAGCGATCGTCGTCAGGAGTCCGTGGTCTGAAGAAACGGCTTTTTCGCCCGTGTTCATCAACATGAAGCAACCTGTACCGTATGTGTTTTTCCCTTCGCCCGGTTCAAAGCACGTTTGACCGAACAAGGCAGCTTGTTGGTCACCGGCGATGCCGGCGATTGGAACTTCGAAGCCGAAGAAGTGATACGGGACTGTGTTGTCGTAGACTTCACTTGATTGACGGACTTCTGGCAACATCGATTTAGGGACTGTCAGGATTTCAAGTAACTCGTCATCCCATTGTTGTTCGTAAATGTTGTACATGAGTGTCCGTGAGGCATTCGTGTAGTCTGTGATATGTGTTTTTCCACCTGAGAGCTTCCAGACGAGCCACGTATCGATTGTACCGAAGAGCAGTTCCCCGTTCTCTGCTTGCTCACGTGCACCATCGACGTTATCTAGAATCCATTTGACTTTTGTTCCTGAGAAGTAGGCATCGATGAGTAAGCCAGTTTTATCGCGGAATTTTTGATTGAGTCCTTGTTCTTTTAGCTCATCACAAATGTCGGCCGTTTGACGCGATTGCCAGACAAGGGCATGATAAACTGGTTTTCCCGTTTCCTTGTTCCAGACGACTGTCGTTTCACGTTGGTTCGTGATTCCGATGCTCGCGATTTGACTCGGTTTGATGTCAGCCGTTCCGAGTGCATCCGCCATGACTGCTAAAATCGAACCCCAGATTTCATTTGCATCATGCTCGACCCAGCCTGGTTGTGGGAAGTATTGTTTGAATTCACGTTGAGCAGAGTTGACGATTTGACCATCATGATCGAAAATGATGGCGCGTGAGCTTGTCGTTCCTTGGTCGAGTGCTAAAATATACTTGTTTTCCATCTGTGAGTCCCCCTTGAATAGTTAAGATACCTAATGCTCAATCAAAATAGCAGTTGATAGATGAAGACGGCGATTGCGCCTCCGATGATTGGTCCGACAATCGGAATCCATGAGTAACCCCAGTCTGATGATCCCTTACCCGGAATCGGTAAGATCGCGTGGGCGATACGTGGACCAAGGTCACGGGCAGGGTTGATTGCATAACCCGTCGTACCACCGAGCGAAAGACCGATGACGACTACGAGGAGACCGACGATCAATGGATTGAGTCCGTCTGCAAACGTATTCGCTCCAAGCGCCAAGATACCAAAGACGAGAACGAATGTCCCGATGATCTCAGATACTAAGTTTGATCCCGTATGACGGATTGCTGGACCTGTCGCGAAGACACCGAGTTTTGCGGCTTGATCTTCTGTCGCTTCAAAATGTTTCATGTAATGAAGCCAAACGAGTACTGCGCCAAGGAATGCTCCGACAAGTTGAGCAGCGATATAGATAGGTACATCTGCCCACGATAAGTCAGAATTGAGCGCGAGCGACAAAGTAACCGCTGGGTTCAAGTGGGCACCACTGGATGCCGCGACGTAAACACCGGTCATAACGGCGAGACCCCAAGCGAGCGTGATGACAATCCAGCCACCATTTTCAGACTTGGTTTTCTTCAGAACGACACCGGCGACGACGCCATCCCCGAGTAGGATGAGAATCAATGTTCCCATCATCTCACTGATAAAATTACTCATGCAAAAACCCTCCCTTTGGATTAAAGCGAATAATGCCTTTCTATTTAAACCTAACCCGAATTGATAACGTTTTCAATACAAATAATTGAAATATAAGAATCGAAATTTTCATTATTTAGGTTTAAAAAAAATAGAATTGGATAATAAAAAGACTTTTTCCATGATTGAATGGAAAAAGTCAGGATCGACGTTTTTTTCGTTTCTTTTTAGGGCGGAACCAACTACTCGTATGATCAAGGATGATATGAATCGTACTTGCGGTCATCACACCGATAATAAAAGCAGGCATGACGTCAATCAATGAGTCGACCGTGCTTGCTTGGATGATTTCACTATAGAAGGCTAAAAAGAGGAGCGGAATCAATAAAGCGGCACTGTAGAGTAGGCGGATGACATCTCCGATGATTAAGCCATGCGACCAGATGGAGCGGTGCGGCATAATTTTGACGTATGGCATCCAAAGGACACGCAAAGGGCCAAAACGATAGTAAGGTTCCGATTTTAAGTCTAAGTCGGGCGAAAGCCATAAGGTCCCGACGGCGATTCCGACAGCGGTCGGGAGCCAATCCGTTTGGTTCGTTGCGACCGAATAAACAACATATCCCGTGAGGGCAACGGAGTTGACCGTATCATGTACATTTCCAGAAGGCATGAAAAAAGACCAGCTCAGCTGGTCCCTCTCTTAGTGAATCGTCCGGTAAACGCCGATGACCTTGCCAAGAATCGACACGTTATCGAAATACATCGGGTCCATCGAGTCATTTTCTGGTTGAAGACGTACCTGTTGATCTTCTAAGAAGAACCGTTTGACTGTCGCTTCGCTATCTTCGGTCATCGCAACGACAATCTCCCCGTTTTCTGCTGTGTTTTGTTGACGCACGATAACACGATCGCCATCAAGAATACCTGCATTAATCATCGATTCGCCATCAATCGTCAACATAAAGACGGTTTCATTTCCTACATAATGTGCAGGGAGTGGGAAATGCTCTTCTATGTTTTCAATCGCAGTGATCGGAAGTCCGGCAGTTACCTTGCCGATAACGGGGACATGGACGATCGCTTCGTTGATTTCTTCAGGTTTATCAAGCAATATTTCAATCGCGCGTGGTTTCGTCGGGTCACGGCGAATCAGTCCACGTTTTTCTAGACGATCCAAATGACCGTGTACCGTTGAGCTTGAAGCAAGACCAACAGCTTCACCGATTTCGCGAACTGAAGGTGGATAGCCCTTTAACTTCACTTCAGCGATGATGTAGTCAAGGATTTCTTGTTGACGTTTAGACATTTTCCGCATACGAATTGCCACCTCTTTCCGGATTGGTTTTTTTAGGATTTAGGAATATATGTTTCTAGAATTACTATAACATAGAACAAATGAGCGTACAAACAATTGTTCGATGTTTTTGTATTGACCGAACACTGGTTCTGTGTTTATTATAGATTATGCGAACAATTGTTCCGAGAACATTTATTCTAATAACCTATTTGGAGGGATTCATGATGATTCATTCTATTCGTACTCATGCCTTTTCAATTCTGTTTTATACGCTCAGTTTTGCTTTCATTCTTTTTCTTTTAACACCACGACCGGATGAAAAGGTCCACCAATTACTCACGGCGTCAGTCACGGTCGATGAGAACGTAACGGTCGAACAAGTTGCAGAAGTCTACAATGATGGTTCGATGACGAACCAGGAATACATCGACTGGCTGATCAAGAACAATGAGCTCGAAACAAAACATGTCATTTCGAAAGACAAAATCGTTGTACCAATCGCACAACAATGACAGAATATAAAAGTTGTTGAATGAACGAACAGGGGTGTGAGGTACGATGAAAGTAGTAATCTACTGTCGCGTCTCGACGGAAAAAGAAGCACAAGAGAGCTCACTGGAGCGGCAAAGAGCAGAACTGTCGGGACTCGCTTTAACAAAAGGATTTGAAATCATAGATATCATCGTCGAAAAAGAAAGTGGCTATGATGTAGAGCGAGAAGGGATGTTGACCGTTCTTGATTATGTAACGCGTCATCTGGTGGAAGCGGTGCTCGTGACGGACGATACACGAATCGGACGAGGAAACGCCAAAATCGCGATTTTGCATACGCTCAAAAAACATGATGTCCAGTTGATGACGATGGAGTCAGACGGTGAATACCAACTGGCGGATGCGGAAGCAATGGTCCTCGAAATCGTTTCACTCGTTGAGGAATACCAGCGTAAGCTCCACAATGCAAAAATTGCACGCGGCATGAGACGGGCTGTCGATAATGGTTTTAGACCCGAACAAAATCTCAATCGCCAAGGCGAGAATGCCGGCCGCAGTCGAAAGGAAGTCCCGATTGAAGAAATCGTTCGATTACGTGAACTTGGTTTGACGTTTGCTGACATCGCGACGACCTTACGCGGCATGGGGCATGATATTTCGAAAGCGACGGTCAACCGGCGTTATCTTGAATATAAAGAAGTTGTCCAGTCTTATGAATGAAAGCAGGTGTTGTGTCATCTTGACGCGACAAACTTGCTTTTTTTTTTCGGGTCTTTTACAGTAAGGTTACTATTAAAGTGCTCCGCGTTGAGTCAAAGAGAAAGAGGGATATTATGTTATCACAAGAACAACTCGATCGAATTAATGAACTTGCCAATAAATCAAAAGTCGAACCGTTAACGGAAGCTGAGACGGCGGAACAAAAAGAATTAAGAACGGCCTATTTAGAAGCATTTCGTGGTTCGTTCAAAAATCAAATGATGGGCATCAAAATCGTTGATGAAGAAGGAACGGATGTTACGCCTGAAAAATTGAAGCAAGCACAAGAAGAAGAACGCAATAAACAGTAAGCAAGTTTTGTATGAACGAAAGCTGCGTCGCTCAATCCGTGAGCGAGGTAGCTTTTTTAATGGGAAAATCAGTAATGTGTATCATGAAAGTTGCTTGAAAAGGGCAATAGAGAGCGCATTCATTTTAATGTGACATACTATTTAGAAAAGTTGTATCACATTTCTGTGTGTGCTAAAATGATATAGAATTTGTGAAAAAGAGAGAGGATGATTGTTTTGACGAACATGACAACAGTAGAATTACTAGCAGTAAATACGATTCGTACCTTATCAATTGATGCAGTACAAAAAGCGAACTCGGGCCACCCGGGAATGCCGATGGGTGCAGCACCGATGGCATTTACATTATGGGCGGATCATATGAACCACAACCCTAAAAATCCAGAATGGTTTAACCGTGACCGTTTTGTACTTTCAGCAGGACACGGTTCAATGCTTCTCTACTCACTCCTCCATTTATCAGGATACGACCTCGCGATGGATGACTTGAAGTCATTCCGTCAATGGAACTCAAAAACACCGGGTCACCCGGAATACCGTCACACAGCAGGTGTCGATGCGACGACTGGTCCACTCGGACAAGGCATCGCGATGGCTGTCGGGATGGCGATGGCAGAACGTCACCTCGAAGCGAAATACAACCGTGACGACTTAAACGTCGTCGATCACTTCACATACGGCATTTGCGGAGACGGCGACTTAATGGAAGGTGTCTCTGCAGAAGCGGCTTCACTCGCAGGACATTTAGGTCTTGGTAAACTCGTGGTCCTGTATGATTCAAACGACATCTCGTTAGATGGTGACTTGGACAAGTCATTCTCTGAAAACGTCCAACAACGTTTTGAAGCATACAACTGGCAAGTCATCCGTGTTGAAGATGGAACGGATATCGATTCGATTTCAAAAGCACTCGACGCGGCGAAAGCGGAAACAACAAAACCGACATTGATCGAAGTCAAAACGGTTATCGGATTCGGTTCGCCGAACAAATCAGGGAAATCGGCTTCACACGGTGCACCACTCGGCGATGCGGAAATCAAGTTGACGAAAGCAAGCTACGTTTGGGATCATGAAGAATTCTATGTACCGGAAGAAGTCAAAGACTTGTTCGAGGAGCGCATCGAAAAACGTGGCGCTGATACAGAAGCAGCATGGACGGAAAAAATGGAGCAATACAAAGCAGCACATCCGGAATTGCACGCTGAGCTTGTTCAAGCGATCAACAATGAATTGCCGAGCAACTGGGAAGCAGATCTTCCGACATATGATCTGACATCGAAAAAAGCAACACGTCAGACAAGTGGGGAAGTCTTAAACGCTCTTGCGAAAAACATTCCATCAATCTTCGGGGGATCAGCTGACTTAGCTGGTTCGAACAACACGATGCTAAAAGGCGAAGCTGACTTCGATATCGATCCAAGCGGCCGTAACATTTGGTTCGGTGTCCGTGAGTTCGCGATGGCAGCAGCTGTCAACGGAATGGCACTTCACGGTGGCGTCATCCCTTACGGTGCGACATTCTTCGTCTTCTCAGATTACTTGCGCCCGGCAGTCCGTCTTGCAGCATTGATGGGGATTCAATCAATCTTCGTCTTGACGCATGACTCGATCGCAGTAGGAGAAGATGGTCCAACACACGAGCCAGTCGAACACTTGATGAGTTTCCGTGCGATGCCGAACTTGACGGTCTATCGTCCGGCAGACGGAAAAGAAACGATTGCCGCTTGGAAAACAGCTGTTCAATCGAAAAACAAACCGACGTTGCTCGTTATGACACGTCAAGGTTTACCTGAACTTGAAGGCACGACAGTCGAAGGTGCTGAAAAGGGTGGTTATGTCATCGCAGGTGACGTAAACACAGCAGATACAATCTTGATGGGAACGGGTTCAGAAGTTCACTTGCTCGTCGAAGCACAAAAACAACTGGGTGAAAAGGTTGCGGTCGTTTCACTTCCATCATGGGAGTTGTTCGAAGCGCAAACAGCTGAGTACAAAGAATCTGTCTTACCAAAACGGATCACGAAACGTCTTGCGATCGAAGCAGGCGCGTCACTCGGTTGGTACAAGTACGTGGGAACAGAAGGACAAGTCATCGGAATCGATCGTTTCGGCGCATCGGCTCCAGGAGACCTTCTATTAAAAGAGTACGGCATGTCTGTCGAAAATATCTTGGAAACAGTCAAGCAACTCGGATAAGTGGAACAGGTGCGCGTTCATGCGCACCTTTTTCATGCATTATCTATGCAAACGGTTAGAATTATAGTATAGTAAAAAGCGACGTTTTAAGTTAGAGGAGGAAGCAACTTGGCTACATGGATTTGGATTTTAATTGCCCTTCTTTGCTTGGTAGCAGGTGTCGCCCTTGGTTTCTATATCGCTCGTCGATACATGATGAACTATTTGGAGCAAAACCCGCCAATCAACGAAGATATGATTAAGACATTGATGATGCAAATGGGTCAAAAGCCATCACAAAAGAAAGTCAACCAAGTGATGCGTTCAATGAGTGGTTCGATGAAATCACCTAAAAAATAAGCAGTTTCAAAAGGAGACCCTTGTGGTCTCCTTTTTGTTTGCTATTTACTGGAAAGATGGCTAATCTAAAATGTGAGACTATTTAAAATACTCAATTGATTTGAAAAAGGGGGGAGACTTGAATGGGAGTCTTCAAGAAATTGAGTTGGTTTTTTCGACTCGAATGGAAAGCATATAGCATCGGTATCATTTGTTTGATTTTTGTCGCAGGTCTCGAAGTGATTCCACCAAAAGTCATCGGGACGACAGTCAATGGATTAAGTGACGGTACATTGACGAAAGAGCGATTGTTTACACTCGCCGGGGTGCTCGTATTGATCGGAGTCTCGACCTACGTTATCCGTTACTTTTGGCGTTTTCACATCTTCGGCGCATCGATCCGGCTGGGCCGGTTGTTGCGGAGTCAGCTTTATGGTCACTTTTCAGATTTAGACCAATCGTTTTATAAGAAATATCGAAGTGGAGACTTAATGGCGCATGCGACGAATGATGTCCAAGCGGTTTCAATGACGGCAGGGGCAGGGATTTTGACGCTCGTCGATTCTGTGACAATGGGAGGTTTTGTCGTCGTCATGATGGTGACGACAATCAGTTGGAAACTGACGGTCGTTTCCCTTCTGCCGATGCCGTTGATGGTCTACTTGACATCGCGTTACGGAAAGATGTTGCATTCCCGTTTTCATGATGCACAGGAAGCCTTTTCTGACTTGAATGACAAAGTAGCAGAAAGTATCAGTGGCGTCCGTGTTTTAAAAGCGACGGGTGAAGTCGAGTCGGACGTGACGACATTCACGTCGTTATCGGACGACGTCGTTCAAAAAAACCGTCGTGTCGCGAAAATTGATGCGTTGTTTGATCCAACGATTTTTGGACTCGTCGGTTTATCGTATATCATCGCCGTCGGATACGGAGCATATTTGTTACAACAAGGGGAAATCCGGATCGGTGACATCGTCGCCTTCACTACATACTTAGGTCTCTTGACGTGGCCGATGCTTGCATTTGGCTGGTTATTCAATATCGTCGAACGAGGACGTGCTTCGTATGATCGAATCGAACGGATGCTTGCCGTGGAGCCGGAAATTAAAGATGCGAAGGAAGCGGTGACGACCGTCGATTCACCACGACTCGATATCGCGATTGACCGTTTTATCTATGACACACAGCCGGTTCTCGAACAGATTGATGTCACACTCGAGCCTGGAAAGTCGCTCGGAATCGTCGGGCGGACAGGTGCTGGGAAGTCGACGTTTGTCCGGTTATTAACCCGCGAATATGATGTCAAACAAGGGGCCATTCGAATGGGAGGGCAAGATATTAAACAACTCCTCCGAGAAACGGTCCGGAAGCAGATCGCCGTCGTCCCGCAAGATCATTTCTTGTTCTCAGCATCGATTGCGGACAATATCGCTTTTGCGAAACCGGACGCTTCGATGGAACAAGTCATGGAAGCAGCTCGTGTTGCTGCTGTCCATGACGATATTCTTGGTTTTAAAGAAGGTTACGCGACGATGGTTGGAGAACGCGGCGTGACGTTATCCGGTGGACAAAAACAACGGATTTCGATTGCCCGGGCGTTACTCGCCGACTGTCCGATTTTAGTGCTCGATGACGCGTTATCGGCCGTCGATGCGAAAACAGAAGAGGCGATCATCGATCATTTCCGGACAGCTGATAACGAACAGTCGCAAATCATCGTCGCCCATCGTTTGTCGGCCGTTTCCCATACGGACGAAATCATCGTTCTCGACGCGGGACGGATCATCGAACGGGGGACACATGAGCAGTTGTTGCGGCGAAAAGGCTGGTATAAAGAAACGTATGACCATCAACAACTCGAATCATTAGTTGAACAAGGGGGTGGACCGTTTGAATCATGATATCAATGAAAAAGACGTCTTGAAGCGTCTGCTTCGGTTTGTCGGTCCCTTTAAGAAACAAGTCTTTGTGGCGTTCCTTCTCTTATTGGTCACGACGGGTGCGAAACTCGGAGGACCTTATTTAGTTAAAATCTTCATTGACAACTATGTCACGAATGGTAATTATCCAGTCCAGGAAGTCGCCTTATTATTTAGTGCCTACCTCATCTTGCATACGACAGGAATTATCGTCGATTATTTGCAAGCCTTTGAATTTCAAAAAATCGCGTTAAAAGTCATTCAGCGCTTACGGATTGATGTGTTTCGTCATGTCATGCACCTGCGACTCGCTTACTTTGACCGGACACCGGCTGGGGTTTTAGTCTCGCGGATCACGAATGATACGGAAGCGATCAAGGAACTCTACATCGGCGTCCTCTCGACGTTTGTCCAAAGTGGTGTCCAATTGATCGGAACTTATATCTTCCTCTATTTCTTGGACCCGACGCTTGCGACAATCGCACTTGTCCTACTGCCTGTATTTTATTTCGTCATCTGGATCTACCGCAAGTACTCGACGAAATATTATGCAGAAGTCCGCGATTTGTTATCGAAAATCAATGCGCAATTAAATGAATCAATCAACGGGATGGCGATCATTCAGCAATTCCGCCAAGAAAAACGATTGATGGCGGAATTTGAAGAGACGAACGTCGCCCACCAAAATGGTCGTTATAAAAACTTAAAGCTCGACAGTTGGTTACTTCGTCCAATCATTGAACTGATGCTGGCGCTTTCAATCGCGACACTCGTCACGTACTTTGGGTTCTTATCATTTACGGAGACGGTTCAAGTCGGTGTCGTCTATGCCTTCATCAGTTATCTTGAACGCATTTTCCAACCCGTTCAACAAATCATGCAACGGTTGTCTGAATTTCAACAGGCGATTGTTTCGGCCGACCGTGTGTTTAAGGTTCTCGATACGGATGAGCCGGAACCGACGAAAGGGTTGCCTGGTGCAGCGAGCGTCACGGATGGACATATCGTCTTTGAAGACGTGCGGTTCAGTTATGATGGAGAGACGGAAGTCTTGAAAGGGATTACCTTTGAAGCGAAAAAAGGACAGACGATTGCCCTTGTCGGTCAGACGGGAAGCGGGAAAAGTTCAATCATCAACATCTTAATGCGGTTTTATGCCTATCAGTCGGGACGAATTTTGATTGATGGAAAGCCGCTCGAACAGTTACCGGAAGATGAATTACGGCGTCACGTCGGACTTGTCCTGCAGGATTCGTTCCTCTTTACGGGAAGTGTCGCTGATAACATTCGGTTGTTTGACGATCGGATTTCGTTCGGAACCGTTGAAGAGGCGGCCTGTTTCGTTCAGGCGGATGGTTTCATTCACCAACTTGACGAGGGATACGATAGTCCGGTCGCCGAGCGCGGGGCAACGTTTTCAGCCGGGGAACGGCAATTGATTTCATTTGCAAGAACGATGGCGCGTGATCCGAAAATCTTAATCTTGGATGAAGCGACAAGTTCAATCGATACGGAGACGGAAGAGAAAGTCCAGACGGCATTGAAACGAATGCGCAAAGGGCGGACGACGATTGCAATCGCTCACCGGTTATCGACGATTCAGGACGCCGACTTGATTCTTGTGTTACATCAAGGGGAAGTCGTCGAACAAGGAAATCACCAAACGTTGATTGCGAAAGACGGACTCTATAAAAAAATGTATCAATTACAGTCGGGTCATGTGACTTCGATTACGTAAATGCACACAAAAAGGCCTGCCAGGCGATCTCGCCCGGCAGGTTTTGCTGTTACTTTTTTTAATTAGTAGACAGTTACTGTGACGTTTTGGCGTCCCCAGTTGATGGCTTCTTGTTGTGAACCAACGAGAAGGTCAAGTTTGTTACCTTGAATTGCGCCACCACGGTCAAGAACGATTGCTTCACCGATACCTGAAATGTGCATCCGTGTGCCGATCGGGTATTGTGAAGAAGCTGCTACGATACGCATACCATTGTACGTGATCGTGTTTGTTACATCATAACCGCTAGCAGTCAATGCACGACCGTTGTAAAGCTGGCTACCGTTGCTTGATGGATCGTTCGTGTATGCACTTACGTTCATCGTCACTTTAGTACCAGACTTCGCTGAAGTCGTTTGTTTAGTTGCAGTAGCCGGTTTAGCCGCTGGTTTTGGTGCTGGCTTAGCTGCTGGTTTTGCTTCTGCTTTAGGAGCTGGAGCTGCTGAAGTCGAAGCAGTAGAACCAGAAAGTGTAGTGTAAGCACTATGCACATAGCGCGTTTTACCATCGATTGTTGTTTTAATCCAAGAACCAACTTTACTTTCTACGTTTACTGTTTCACCTTTATACAAGTTACCTACATCTTTCGAGTTCGTAGTAGGTTGTGTCCGAACGTTTAATACTGCCGTAGTGACTGTAGCTTTTTTAAAGTCGAATGATGAGGCAGCAGTAGTATATGCGCCATGTACATAACGTTTTTGGCCATTGATGCTTGTTTTGATCCATGCACCAGAACGTCCTTCGACATTTAAAGTTTGCCCTTTATATACGTTACCTACGTCTGCTGATGCTGTTGTAGGTGCTGTGCGAACGTTGAGTACTGCTGTGTCTACTTTTACCGTCTCTGAGGCAGCCTCTGTCTCTTGGGCGAATCCTACTGATAGAGCCGTTGCTGCAAGTCCTGCAGCGAAAACTGCTTTTTTCATTATTGATGTCCTCCTGACATATGCTGTGTTTACTGTTCCTACTCTACACCCCGAAACCGGGTAGTGCGTTTACAGGTCAATGTCATTAAAGTTACAAAAGAGGTCAGTGTGACAAACAGATTGCAAAAAGCGTGTTTTTGTCATTAGTAGGTCATAAAGCACGGTTTTTAAGTAGGTTCATAAGTCTTTATGCCTATATAAAGAATAAACGGAAGCAATTGTAATGTACAAAAGTCATGAATCAATCCCTTGTCTAAAAATAAGTTGAACCATCTTCTAATCAAACCGGAGGCGAAGTTTGAGAGAAGAAGGAGGGCATGACAATGAAAAAGCGATTGAACAAAAACAAACCCTCTGAATGGAAAGAGGGTTTGCTTAAAAAGGATTAGTGATCAAACAAGTACACTTAATGGAAGGTGCCACGAAATGACTGCATTGAATTTTCGTTTTATGTGAGGAGCCGCTCATTTGAAGAGCCAACGGCATAAGTTTGCATAATCCGTGTGTACTCGACTAATAACAGATCGAGTTCATGACTGAGCTTCAATACATGTGGGGAGGTGAAACTAGACCGATCTGCTTGAAGATACAGTTCGCTTCGTTTTGCTTCAATTGCTAAGGTCAGTAATTGTTGGCTTGTCATAGCAGTCTCCCTTACATTGGTGTCGTATCCATATTCTAGCAAGTGATTATTCGGAGTGCAACGAAATTTTAGTAAGATAAAGTAAATGTAATTTTTTTGTAATTTGAGAAGTCACGAATCTTTCTTATCTTTTGTGAGATAATAGGTGCTAAATGATGCGGAGTTTGGCAAAATAGAGAAGAACTTCTTCTTATAGAAAGGAGCTGCTGAAATGGAGCTCTCGCTGTGGTTAGCATTTGGGGCAGGGTTACTGTCATTCGTGTCTCCCTGTACGCTACCGTTGTATCCGGTATTTCTTTCGTACATTACCGGAGTATCTGTAACGGATTTAAAAGAAAAAGGTGTCCGGGAAAGGCGTTCACTTTTCCATACACTCGCCTTTTTAGTCGGGTTCGCACTCGTATTCGTCGTCCTTGGATTATCGACGTCACTCTTTGCGGACGTCTTCATCACGTATCGCGATACATTACGGATGGTTGGGGCCCTCGTAATTTTCGTCTTCGGGATCGTCTTAGTCGGTTTATGGCAGCCGACGTTCTTGATGCGTGAAAAAAAATTGAATCTTGGTGAACGCAAGGGCGGTTACATCGGTACAGTCCTCGTCGGAATCGGATTTGCGGCAGGCTGGACACCATGTACAGGTCCAATCCTTGCTGGTGTCATCGGTCTAGCGGCGACGAATCCGAGCCAAGGTATGCTCTACATGCTGTTTTATGTCCTTGGATTTTCGATTCCCTTCTTATTAATGGCCTTTTTTGTTGGACGCTCGAAACTCCTTGTCCAGTACAGTCTCAAAATGACGAAATTCGGTGGCGCCTTGATGATGGTCTTCGGAGTCATGTTGTATTTCAATGGCTTGAGTAAATTTGCGGCCTGGATGAGTGATATCGTTGGATTTACAGGATTTTAATCGAGGAAGTGATGAGATGATTTGGATATCAACAGGGGGCGCGCTCGTGATGGGGTTACTCATCAGCTTCATACGGGTGAAGGCGTCGGCGAAACCGACAAATGCCAAAAAGATTTTAATCCCTCCGTTCGCGATGTCGACCGGGATGTTGCAATTTTTATACCCGGCATCTCGTCTGACATGGACGGAGGTCGCGGAAGCATTGATTGTCGGGATGATTTTCAGTGTCTTCTTGATTAAGACGTCAAATTTTTATGAAGCAGAAGGTCAAATTTATTTGCAACGGTCAAAAGCATTTTTTATCGTCTTATTCGGAATCTTACTCGTACGGACGGTCGCAAAATTTATGATCGGGGGTCAAATCGATATTTTTGAGACAGGTGGAATTTTTTATCTCGTCGCGTTCGGAATGATCGTCCCGTGGCGAATCGCCATGTATCTGAAGTACAAACAAGTTAAGTCGGGGATTGTTCCCGTCGAACATTTACCACAATCATGAAAAATGACCGTCTTGTCCGATTTAATGGACAAGGCGGTCATTTTTTGAATACATCACATAGAATCTCGTTCACTCAGAGTAGATTGATTCTGCCATCATTAACGTTGGAAGTAGAGTTCGTATTCACGCCAATCGATTGCGTGTTCTTTTAAGGCTTTTTTCAAAAAATTATGATCACGTTTTGGAGTCGCTGAAATATATCCTTTGACGACAAGCTCTGACGTCATGACCGATGCATGTTCTTCAAGTGCGAACTGACCGATCCGTCCGGCAATTTTCCGCCGTGCGACGTCACGAAACGCCGCCGGAACAGGCATGACGAGGGCATTCAATAACTCCATTGTCTCGTCCGTCCACAAGTGTCGTGTTTGGTCGATGTACTCATCTTCCCAATCCATCATCGATTTGCCGTCTTCTTTCGGGAGTTTTTTTAAGAACTTCCGGAACATGAAGAAGCCGCCAATCGCCATTAGTGTAATCATGATAAAGCCCCAGAGCAAAATTCCGTTCATGAACCATGCCATCCGTGACTCATCCCCCTTTCAACATCATTTATAGATTAGCATAAATGGTTTTCTCATGCTATGATGAATGACGGAGAAAGTGAGGAGAAGAGATGTTACAGCCATATGTACAATTAGATGAATCCGGACGACCGCAAAAGGGGAACTTACCCGAGACAGCAGACGGTCGCGTCGTCGAGTTTTATTATGATACGAGTGGAACGGAAATCACGGTCGTATTCGTGACAATTCCTGCTTTTGATGCCAGTCGCAAGCGGGCATTTACCGTCGGGAAGACGTTTAAGACGATCTCGACTCTTGAAGATTTTACATTAGTGAAATATGACCTTATAGATCATCAGATCCTCGCGACACTTGAAATGTTCGCCGATGGATCGAAGCGCCAAATCGACGCTTCGAGATTGCTCGACTATTAAAAAAAGAAGGAGACGCGGATTGCCGCGACTCCTTCTTTTTATTTCGCGTTCAGCGTGATTTGATCATGGTCAAGCTCGGCGATCCCGCCAATCGGGAACGTAAATAAAGGTTCCGTGTGACCGAAATCCGCATTCGCGATGACGGGGATTGTTTTAAGTTGCGGGTAGAGACTGACGAGATAACGTAAATGTTCTTCCGTCATCTTCGTCGTCAGTTGGAACCGGCCGAAGACGATCCCGCGGATTTCGTCAGCGCCCGGTTGTGCCAGTAACGAAGCAAAATCACGGGCAAACGTCGCCGGATGGACTTCGTAGTCGTCTTCTAAGAAAAGGACGGCTTGACGTAAATCGGGGAAAAACGGCGTTCCTTGTAATAAGTTCAACGTACAAAGGTTCCCCCCGAGAATCCGGCCGCTCGCTTTTCCGCTCGCTAAAACGAGATGACCGTCGTTCAAGGACGTGACGGTCCGGCCGTCAAACCAGTCATGCCAGTTGACGCTCGGACGAACGGAGATCGCTTGGACGCCGAAGAACATCTTCTTGAAGTAGTCGAGCGTGTAGGCGTCACGCGAACTGAGTGCCCGTAACATCGGTCCTGAGTAGGTGACGAGACCTGTTTTTGTGAAAATCGCATTACTGAGCGCCGTAATGTCAGAGAAACCGCAAAGAATCTTCGGGTGGGTCCGAATTAAATCGTAATCGAGTCCCGCAAGCAATTCGTTTGAACTGAAGCCACCGCGTACGCAAAGAATCGCGTTGACGTCGCTGTCGGCGAAAGCGGCATGTAAATCGTCGATTCGGCAAGCCGGGTCGCTCGAACCGAACGGATTGACGGCGCGGGCATGTTGACTGATTGAGACGCGGAGTCCGAGCGTTTCTAACAGTTCGATGGCGTCATTGATGATTTTTTCATCGACACTCGCTAAGCTCGAAGCAGGCGCAAGGAGACGGACATGCGACCCTGCCTTTAGTTTATCCGGAGTAATCGGCGTCAACTGGCTTTCGATACATTCGATTCGGTTTCCGAATGGATCTTCCGTAAACAATCGCCGGCGCGGTGCAAGCCGATCGTCAAACGTGACCGGGTGACCGGCTTTATTCAAGCGCTCGGCGACACCATCCAAGTCGGGAAACGTGAGGCCGGGATGTGCTTTTTTAGCCGGCTGAAAATTTTGTTCGATGCCAACGTGAATCGCTGCAGCGTGACTTGTAAACCAAACGCCACCCGTCGCACGGACACCGACGGGCTTTTCGACTTCTTTCATATGTAGTAGCCCGGCATAAAAAGCCCGGGTCGCATCTTCTGAAGCAGGTGGCGCAGCTAACTGAACATGATCAAGCATGACGACACTTCCTTTCGTGGTGCATCAACCGACAAATTGTGTGACCCGTTTAAGTTCACGTTCGACAAAGTCTAGATAGAAGGAACCGTCAATGCGGTGGTCAAGACTTTGGGCAATTTCATAAATATTCGAACGGAGCAATCCGAGATAGCCGGCTTCTTCTTTACGGGCTGATCGGTAAGAGGCTGCGTAATGAGCGAGTAAGAACTGAAGGTAGCCGCGATCTGTCAAAAGCGGAATCAATTGTTTTTTCTTTTCCATCGACCAGACGTAATTCGGGTTGTAATACATTTCGGCATAAAGGTGATACGGTTCGTCACCACCTGTGAAGAGCGGCTTGACGCGGCGTACTTCTTGTGTGAGTTTCTCCATCCAATCGAATCGGTCCTGTTTACGACTGATGAACAATGGCAAGATGTACGGATGTGCCTGGTCCGGCATCCGTGAACAACCGCGCTCGTGTCGGATTGCTGCATACAATAGAAGTGCCCGGTCTTCGAAACCACGTTCAATCGCGTACGTCATCCGGCTGAATCCTTCACACGAAGGACAATCACTCAGTTCATCGGAAGGGGCATCAATCCATTCTTCCAAGTATTGATCCGCTTGTTCTTCGTCACCAAGTTTACTGTAAATCATGAAACCGATATAATCACGGGTCCGCGCAAATCCGTTGGCGTCACAAAAGTCGCTAAAACGTTCATAATCCGCCTCTAACAAAGCGATTGAGACGTCTTCTTGTTCAGCGGCATAAATCAAATACGATTTATAGTTCCAGTACAGGTCAAGCTCCTGTTTATGTGTCAGTGTCAGTTCGTCCTTACGAATCCAGTCCATCAATAATGAAAACGAGACGAGGAACGAGCGGAAATGTCCGAGATCAAACTGGTTTTGAGAAAAGGTCCATAATGCTAAGGGGCGAAGTGAATCGTCGGTCGTATCTTCAAAAATCGTCCAAAGTGATTCGCCACGTTCGAGTGACGGATTTTCCTCTTTCAATCGAAGATATAGGCTATTGAGTTCTTCATGAGGGTTCATCTGTACCCCTCCTTTCTTATATGAGTATACCACGCAGCGGATGAGAAATCGTTGATGATGCGGGCGCAACAAAAAATGATTCCGCTACGCATCAATTGCGCCTCGGAATCATTTCAAGAATTTGTGGATGCAGTTCATTTGCCGGATGCAATAAATCCTGGATCGTATAACTATTAAGTACCTGATGGAACGCTTCAATCGCTTCATCAAAGGCAGTTCGTGCAGGGTCAAGAGATGGATGTTCCACCATTCCCTCTTGCGGGTCCAAAAAATGAGTCGTTGGTTCGAACAATTGTACGACGTCACCGAGATAAATTTCATCCGGAGGACTTGCTAAGCGAAATCCACCACCACGACCACGGACAGAATGAATCAGACCATTTTGTCCTAAACGATAGACGACTTTCATCAGATGATTTTTAGAAATGTCGTAACAATCCGCTACTTCCTGGATTCGGACAAGTCGATCCGCATGTGTGCCTGCAAATAAAAGCGACCGGATCGCATAGTCCGTATAACGTGTCATGCGCATATATATCACCTACTTATCCTAGATTCTAAAATGGATAGGAAGGAAGAACAAGTTTAAATATGTTGTATAAAACAAGTATTTTTTATACCTTTTTTGAAGATTGTTTTTATCTAGGGGTTCGGGCATAATGAGGGGGGAAAGGTAGGTCATGGTATGCATTTTGATCAAGCATTACACCTCTTACAAAAGATGGGTCCGGAAGTGGATAAACGCGGTTTCCGCATCGCGAGCCGGTTTTATGATCAGTTAGAAAAAAATCATAGCCGACAGCTTGAACAAATGGGACAGCAGGACATGCGTTTACAAAATCGTGAACTTCGGATTTTACGCCTCAGTCGCCTGTTGCATCACGTGACGAACCAACAAGAACCGAGTGAGTTGTTTAAACTCATTTTACTCGAAGAAATCAATCAAACGAAATCGTTCATTCTGTCTTACCCAGAAATCGTCAGTCAGGAGATCCTGCTCGCCGTGCAATGGGAATTTGAGCTTGAAGCGACAGACCCGTTGCTCGAGGCATGGTCTGTCGTCCATCACCAACTCGTTGATACGTGTCGTCACTTTTGCAAATATTCATCAAACGCAGACTGGAGACAACTCGAAGTGTTGTTGATTGCAGAAACACATCATTTAGGTGCTGTCATTGACGAAGCAAGGTATGCTTTGACGAATCATCGGAAAACGACGCTTGTCCATTTTAACGACATGAAGGCGCTCTCGGCTAAGTTGATGATGACACTCGAAGGACTTATTCAAAAGGGACTTGTTTTCCATACTATGCACCAAAATAGTACGGATGAAGGGGCGGTTGAATTTTTAGAGATGATTGCAAGCGACGACCCGATCGTATTCGTCAGTGGATCGAGTCGGTTCATCGCGGATGTGCAAAGGACGCTGGAACCGCTACCGGTTATCTTTGGTCCATTTGTCGCAGATAATGCATTGCCGTCTTAATGAAGGATTGCCTGAATCGAGTTATTTCAGGTACGAGAGCGGATACCCCGATGTTTTCGAGGGATGTCCGCTTTTTTTGTCGAATTAGCGTTGCTCGTGCGTAAGCTGGTTGGAACAGCGGACTTTTTCAGCTGAAAGAGGAGAACTGATCGTTTTTCTTGAAAGGTATTAAAAGTATCAATGCCGGAGTATTCTTTCAAACTTTCAGGAGGGGTGACATGATTAACATCGAGAATCTGACGCAACAGTTTTCAAACGGAAAAGGAATTTTTGATGTCACGATCAATGTGGAGAAAGGCGAAGTATTCGGTTTTCTCGGACCGAACGGTAGCGGAAAATCAACGACGATTCGTCATTTGATGGGATATATGAAGCCGCAACGCGGGCGGGCGACGATAAAAGGGCTCGATACGTGGGCAAATCAGGCGCAAGCGCGAAGTCACGTCGGTTATTTACCCGGCGAAATGGCGTTCCTTGACGGAATGACGGGGCTTGCGTTCCTCAACATGATGGCCGGTATGCAAGGATCAGACAATCCGGGCAGACGTGACGAGTTGATTAAAAAGCTCCAATTCAACCCGAACACACCGATTCGCAAGATGTCAAAAGGAATGAAGCAAAAGATTGGGATCGTCGCGACATTCATGCATGACCCGGAAATCTATATCCTCGACGAGCCGACGTCGGGACTCGATCCATTGATGCAGAACTTGTTCATCGAACTCGTCCTTGAAGAAAAAGCACGTGGCAAGACCTTCTTGATGTCGTCTCATAGTTTTGCTGAAATCGAGCGGACATGCGACCGGGCAGCGATTATTCGTGACGGCAAAATCGTCGCGACAAAAAATATTCATGAGTTGCAGACGATGCAACGAAAATCATTTAACGTCACGCTCGATGAAGAAGTGGCTGTAGCCGCTCTGCTTGCTTCCGCCTTGACGACGGAGCGAATCGACGTGCGGACGGTCCGGGTCGAACTCCGTGGGAATTATGATTTACTCATCCAAACGCTCGCCCCGTATCACGTCAAGAACATCAGTGCCGATGACCAAAGCTTGGAACAAATTTTTATGGATTATTATAATCAAAAGGAGTTGGGGAAATGAATCTCGCCCTTTATCGTCATATGATGCAGCTCCATCTGAAGATGTTTTTTGGTTTCGGGGTTGGCTCAGCCATTTATGTCACGTTGATTACCTCCCTTTATCCGTTGCTCGACGACAACATGGAACAGATTGACGACATGATGCAGATCTTACCGGAGGGAATGATGCGGGCATTCGGAATGGAGTCGATCAGCAACTACGGTCAATTCATCTCGGCCGAATACTATGGTCTGTTTTATCTCTTAATCCTGGGTGTCTTTAGCGTGATGGTCGCGATTCAACTCGTCGCACGGCTCGTCGATCGCGGCTCGATGGCCTATCTTTTATCGACGCAGGTCTCACGAACGAAAGTCATCGTCACACAAATGCTCGTCTTAATCAGTGGTTTAATTGTGATTCATGTTTTGACATTCGCAGGCGGGGCGCTCGCAGCACGGTTCTTAATCGATACGGACCGAATCGCACTCACTGAGTTTTTCCAAATCAACTACGTCGGGTTTTGCTTATTTTTAGCCGTCAGCGGTTATTCGTTCTTGATTTCCTGTTTGTTCAACGATGAAAAAAATGCTTTTGCGGTCGCGGGTGGGATAACTTTTCTATTTTACGGGGTGAACATGATGGGGAAAATTGTCACGAAAATCGACTGGATTCGGCATTTTACGCCGTTTTCGCTTTATGAACCCGGAAAAATCGCCAGTGGGGAAGGAGAGGTCCTCGTCTCAGTAATCATTTTAATCTTGATTGGTCTGCTGAGCTATGGTCTTGCCATCGTCCTTTTCCGGAAACGAAACTTGCCGTTGTGACTTTTTCTTGGGTGAGACACAAGGTGATGTCCCTTGCTCCTAACAGAGAACGAGCAAGAAACGGGAGAGAAACACCATTCAATGCAACTAAAAAGACAAGCGATTGATTTGATTAAAATCTAAATCGCTTGTCTTTTAGTTTTTTACAGGAACAGGTTAAAGCAACTATTTAGTATTTTTTTAAGTTTACTACCAACTTCTTCTTTAAGACCATTCACCTTACGCCGACTCGGACAACCGTTTCGCACGGCGAATCGAACGATCGAGTGCCAAGTAGACAAGTCCAGATAAACAACACGCGACCCCGATGGCGCCAAGCGCATAGTCGCCGTGACCGGATTCGAGGAACAACGACCCGAGGAGCGGTGCCGTTACGCCACCAATCAACCACTGCACGCTCGCGGCACCATTATACGTTCCCCGTAAGTGAACCGGCGCAATTAAAGCGATGAACGTCATTTGGACCGGTGACATGATCATTTCGCCGATGGTATAAAGGGCATAAATGACGAGTAAGAGAATGACGATGACGATATAATCCGTTCCGAGCGAGAAGAAGTAGGACGGGACGAAGGCGAGTAAAATCATGCCGAGTCCGAAGACGCTTGCGCCGAGTAACATGACTTTCCCGAACGATTTTCCGGATAGCTTCGCAGCAATCGGAAATTGGAACAAGACGACCATGATGCCGTTCAGTCCCATCAAGTACGGGAAAGGATTTTTTTCGTCCGGTAATCCCGGTAAGGCTTCTTTTAAGAAGACGGGTAACATGTTTTCGACGAGCGTGAAGCCCATCGAGATGAAGACACCAGCCGCAATGAAGATTAAAAAGACATGGTCCTTTCGTAAGACAGTCAGTGAAGAAAGTTGTGGCGTATCCACCGGATGCTCGATTTTTTCAGGTTTCGTCTCACCGATGAACAGCAGGAGGACGAGGGCATAAAGTACATAAACAATAGCTGCTCCATAGAAAATTAAGGACCGATCAATGAAGAGGACGGCACTGCCGATCAATGGACCGAACGCGGCCCCGATGTTATGTCCCATCCGTAAGAGACCAAACGATTCATTCAACCGTTCCGGTGGTGTGACATCGGCGACCATTGCGCTCGCTGCCGGGTGGAACAGAGAATTCGTCAGGCCGAGCGTCGCATTTAAGATAAGCAACGGCCAAAATGTATCGGCAAACGTAAAACCGATTAGGGCGAGCGCATCCCCGACGATGGCGATGACCATCAACGGTTTGCGGCCGTAAATGTCGGCGAGGTGCCCTCCGAGGAAAGAGCCGAATAAAGCGGCAATCGGCCCGATCGCCATGATGACGCCGACGAGGAGGTACGAATCGAGTTGATCGGCGTAATAGAGTACAAGAAATGGTGCAATCATGAACATCATGATACCGGTTAACGTTTCCCCGACGAACCGGATCCAGATGTTACGGTCGAGCAGTTTTAATGAGTTGAACATAAATAAAACCCCTTATTATTCCGTTTTTTGACAATAGAAAAGACGGATACGCACAAATATGGGCATACCCGTCCTGATATAAGGGGGCAGCATGTACGTATACGCATACGCACACCCTGCTTAATTTTTAAAAAAATTAAACGATTGGGTGACGTACAATGATCGCAGATGAGTTTGATACCTGAATCTGTCGCTGTGCTTGTGGCTGTTTCATGTGTACGTCTCCTCCTTCTAGTTAGTTAACTTCCTCGTCATCTTATAGAACATCAGGACGAGTTGTCAACTAAAAATCTGAAAATTGAGTCAATCGTGTGAAATAGACGAATAGCTGAAAATTCGGTATGATAGATTAGTTGCGAAAAATGAGCTGGTTACAAGTATTGAATTTATCGTGAAGGGACTTATTATACATGACAAAATTACAAACTGAAGTCGAGAAACGCCGGATTTTCGGTATCATCTCCCACCCGGATGCCGGGAAAACGACATTAACAGAAAAATTCTTACTCCACGGAGGGGCAATCCGGGAAGCGGGATCGGTCAAAGCCCGGAAAAATTCAAAATTTGCTAAATCCGACTGGATGGAAATCGAGAAACAACGTGGAATCTCGGTGACGTCATCGGTCATGCAATTCGAATACGATAAAAAAATCGTTTCCATCATGGATACACCGGGTCACTCAGACTTCGGTGAAGATACGTACCGGATTTTGACGGCCGTCGACTCGGCAATCATGGTCATCGATGCGGCGAAAGGGATCGAGTCACAAACGAAAAAACTTTTTCAAGTCTGTCGGATGCGCGGTATTCCGATCTTTACATTCATCAACAAGATGGACCGTCAAGCACGCGATCCACTCGAACTGATGGAAGAGCTGGAAGAAGTCCTCGGGATCCCGTCGGTTGCTGTCACGTGGCCGGCAGGTTCAGGACAACAGTTCGAAGGGGTCTATGACCGGGTCAACGAGAAGTTCCACTGCTTCAAACAAGACCGGAAGACGATTGAGCTTGGGGAAGAGGGGCTCGCAAACGACGAACTCGCTAACTCAATCAACAATGAAATGTACGACACGCTCGTCGACGAAGTTGATTTACTCGACGGTGCCGGCAATGCCTATGACGAGGAATTGATTGCAAAAGGTGAGCTGACACCGGTCTTCTTCGGTTCAGCACTCGTCGACTTTGGTGTCACACCACTGCTCGAGCACTATCTCAACTTGTCCCCGTCACCGACACCACGGGAATCGAACAAAGGGAAGATCGAGCCGGCACAAGAATTCTTCAGCGGATTCGTCTTTAAAATCCAGGCGAACATGAACCCGAATCACCGGGACCGGATTGCGTTCATCCGCATCTGTACCGGCAAATTCGACCGTGGGATGGATGTCGTCCTGACGCGGACAGGTAAGAAAATGAAATTGTCGCAATCGACGCAGTTCATGGCAGATGAGCGGGAAACGGTCAACGAAGCCTTTGCTGGAGACGTCATCGGTCTCTATGATTCGGGCAACTATCAAATTGGCGATACAATCACGAATGGTGATCCGTCACTCCAATACGAAGCCTTGCCGACATTCGCACCGGAATTATTCTTGAAGGTCTTTACGAAAAATGCCCTGAAGTCAAAACAGTTCCAAAAAGGGATTGAACAATTGGCACAAGAAGGGGCAATTCAAGTCTATAAGACGGAATACAACGAGGTCATCCTCGGTGCGATCGGTCAACTGCAGTTCGAAGTCTTCGAACACCGCCTTAAAGGCGAGTATGGCGTCGATATCTTAAAAGATGCGGCGAACTTCCAGGTCGCGAAGTGGGTCAAGGTGACAGAAATCAATGAAGTGAAGAAATTGACGGATTCACGGACGGTCCTCGTTTATGACCGTTGGGAAAACCCGGTTCTCCTCTTTGCGAATGATTTCGTCTACGAACGCTTCGTCCAAAAAAATGAAGGTACGATTACATTAGTCGATTCGCCGCAACAGCTGAACGATTAATCGAATCTTGAGAGAGCTTTTCCGCGTCAGCGGAGGAGTTCTTTTTTTACTGCACTGTTTTGCTTCAGAAGAACATGGGTAAAAAAGGGAAGTAGTCCGATTCATACATTTTGTGAGAGGGATGGTGGTAACGATGGCGAAAAAATTCGTAGGCGTTTTTCATGATCAATCCAGCTTGGAGCAAAAGATGCATGCTTTAAAAGAACACGGACATAAGGACTCTGATTTTTCAGTTGTCGGTCGGGATGAAGCGGCCGAAGAGACATCGGGTGCGTCTTGGGTCGATGAAATGAAAGCGAAGTTCAGCAAGGAACCACCGTTACGCGAGACGCTGAAACGCGTCGGTCATTCGGACGACGAAGCGGCAAAACATTACGAAGAAGTCGAGCGTGGCGGCATCGCCTTGTTCGTCAAGGAACGGGACGATCACGACCACAATCATGACCATGACCATGATGAAGGACATCGACATGAGGGAAAAGTCGAAAATCCCGGCGTCAATGACTATGAGGCGGAGCAGGATGCGAATCACGAAAAAAGTACGCGGACGAAATGGGACGCAGACGATTTAAATAAATAAGGGACGAACACGGATTGCTTTTTCTAAAAGTAACCCGTGTTTTTTGTTGGAGAAGTGTCTTCGCTACCGCCAGGAAAAAGGCGAGTGCTATACTGGAAGCACTTATTGAAGAGGTGAAAACATGAAAAAAACAGTCGCAACACTTACAGGGCTCGGTTTACTCGGAACGGTCTTTATGACGCGTTATCCATTATTCGGTCGCCGACCGTCTAAAGCCGATCAACAGGATTACAGACGATCCGCCCAGTTCAAAAATGGAAAGTTTCAAAATGAACTGCCGTTTCAACTGAAGATGGAATGGGAGACAACAAAAAGTATCTTAAAAGATTATGGGCGGAAATTGCCGTCTTTAAAACCGGTCAAACCGTTACCGGTCAAACCGTTTGAACAGCGGACGGACGGGACAGAACCGCGTGTGACCTGGTTCGGGCATTCGGCATTCCTGCTCGAACTCGATCACCAGACGATTTTCTTTGATCCGATGCTCGGTCGTGCGCCGTCACCGTTCCCGAAACTCGGAGGCGGACGGTTCCAGACGACGGCACCGGTCGACCTCGATGCCTTGCCGGCAATCGATCTCGTCATTTATTCGCATGACCATTATGACCACTTGGATTACCATTCGGTCCTGGCATTAAAAGACCGGGTCGGACAATTCATCGTTCCGCTTGGTGTCGCGAGCCGCCTGAAAGGCTGGGGCGTCGACGCAAGCCGGATCACGGAACTCGATTGGCACGAATCGATTGAGACGAATGGCCTCCGTCTGACGGCGACGCCGGCCCGGCATTACTCCGGTCGTAACGGGCTTGATCAATTTTCGACGCTTTGGGCATCATGGGTAATTGAGGGATCGAAGAAAGTCTTTTTCAGCGGCGACAGCGGCTACGGTCCACACTTTAAGGCGATCGGTGACCAGTATGGTCCGTTTGACTTGACGATCATGGAGTGCGGTCAATACGATACCCGTTGGTCCAGTTCGCACATGTTACCGGAACAGACACTCGCGGCACATCTTGACGTCAAAGGGGACGTGATGATTCCTGTCCATTGGTCGGCGTTTACACTGGCGTTTCATCCGTGGTACGAACCGGTCGAACGGCTGTTGAAGGAAGCGGCGAAACATGACGTACCGGTCGTGACACCGATGATCGGTGAGAGCGTTACTGTTGCAAGTCAGACCCGTAAATGGTGGCGCGAAGTGCGGTGAAGTTAGGTTAAGTTAAGTGAAACTCTCATCTTTTCCCGTGCTTTCCTCAGGCGAGCAGTTGGATCTCGTTTGTCTCTGACAGCGCGAAAAGCACGCGCTTTTTCCTGTAGGAGTCACGGAAAGAAGCCGAGGTTAATGGACTGCCATCAGATGATGACTCAAAAAACATCCCCGCTCTTTCGCCTGTCGCGAGAGAGCGGGGATGTTGTGTTTTCGGACGAGTTAACTGGCAAGCCGTTCTGATTGAGCATCACGTCGCACGCGCAAACGTTCGATGACTTCAAAACCGAGGACGAGCATCGTCCCGATCAATAAGCCGTTACTGAAGAACGGACGTAACGTCAGTGGCAGAATTTCTGCCAGGACCGTCGATTGCAACAGAATACTGATCCCGATGACGGCACAAATCGCAAAAGCGTGTTTATGGCGGCTCGTCGTCATGCTGCTTTCAGCCGACTGCCAGGCAATCAGGAACATGTGCGGTAACGTCGCGAGTAACGCTGCACTGGCGACACTACGCGGCAATGTCGCGATGATGCCGATGATGCTCGGGAAAAAACCGACCAAGGCGATGACGAGTGAGGCAATCAAAAACGGTCGGCGGTCCTTACTGCCTGTCTGGGCGATAAAGCCACTCGTGATCGGCAAGGGAACCGGAACGAGCGTCGAGAACGTCGCCGCGATCAAGTGAATGATCCCTTCGATCGTCAGTCCTTGATGCAATGCGCCTTGTTTCTGAATCGTCGCTTCGACGGCGCTGAGCGCAGCAATCAAGTTGACGATTAATAGAATTGCAAACGGAATCGCGACGAGAAACGCACTGCCGTCAAATTGCGGCATCCCGAACGGTAAAGCGGTCGGGACGGAAAAGACACCGGATGCTTCCGGCAGTGACGGGCGACTGACCAACCAGCCGACGACAATGCCGATCATCAAAGCAAACGGACGGAGCCGTGCCGGACCAAACTGGCTCAGTCCGAGGACAAGCAGGAATGTCAGAATGCCGGCAAAACGTGTCGCTTCGACGGCGAGAACGGCACTCAGCATGACGCCGGTCAGTTGAATACATAATAAAAGCAAAAACGTGCCGCTGACGAGCGGGGTGAAGACCGGTAATAAAAAGCGGGTCCATCCCGTCAACCCGAGGAAAATCAGGACGACGCCGGCAATGACGACAGCAGCCATCGCAATCGTAAAGGCCGTTTTTGAATCGACCGGCAGAGCGGCGATGACAACAAAGATGCTGACCCATGAACCGGCAGGACCGGACACGATCGGTAACCGGTGACCGAACACACCATGGAGAAAACAGGCAATCCCGCCGACAAAAAAGGATCGCTGGACAAGTGCGGCCGTTTCAACATTTGAGAGATTAAACAGGCTCGCGACGACGATCGGCAAGGCAATCGTATTGGCTAATAAGAAAATAATCCACTGGACTGTGGACGTCGTACGTTTCACAAAAATCGTCTCCTTTAAAAATCGCTGATTTCAGCATCTTATCATATGATTGATGTTATGATTCATACATATTTATGACTGAAAACATATGAAAGAGATGATGAATATGGATTTACGGCAATATCGCTATTTTTGTGCAGTCGTCGAAGAACAATCGGTCACGCGGGCAGCAGAACGCCTGCGGATGGCTCAGCCTGCCTTGACGCAACAAATTCGGAAGATGGAAGAGTTGCTTGGCGTACGGCTGATTGAACGGGCGGGACGCGGCATCCGGATTACAGCGAGCGGTGAGCGGCTCTATGAACGGGCCGTCTCACTATTGCGCTATGAAGCGGAAACGCGGATCGAAGTCAGTGACATCAAGGAAGGGCGGACCGGAATCTTACGGATCGGCGTCAATACGTTGTCCGCCGGCCGCTTGACAGGCTGGGTGCAAGAGATGAAACGCCGTCATCCGCGGATTACGCTACAAATCCATCAGGGCGAGTCTGCTGCTTTGATTGATCGTTTGAAGGATCATGCGATCGACGTGGCACTCGTCCGGCTGCCGATTGAGGCGCAAGGCGTCACGATCGAGTGGATGGAAGAGGAACCGTTTTACCGAATCCATCATCCTGATTTTCCGGATGCCGATATGATTATTCCGAGTCAGGAAGGACTGGGTGTCTTTCAGACGCTCAGCCAACAGTTCGGGGTCGTCTCACAGGAAACGTGTTCCGACGTCTTGACCTTGATTGGTCTCGTCCGGTGTGGACAAGCGGTGACGCTGTTACCGGAAAGTACGCTCCGCGAGCTCGACATGACGGGACTGGTGCAGGAACGGTTACCGGACGCGACGAGTACGACGGCTCTTGTCTGGTTGACGGAAGACGGTCAATCGGCGCTGACCCAACAATGGATCTCGATTGTCCACGAGTAAGAACGAATTGTTAAAAAAGGGATTTTATAGGATACTTGAACAAGTGACAGGAAGGTAAGGGGGAGGATGAAATGAAGACGATTCGCGGAAAGTACGGCGAAGCGAAGATTTTTACACACAATGTCGATGACATGACGATTGAGCAAGTGACGGGGATGCTGAACGAAAACATTGCCGTCGACGGCAATGTCCGAATCATGCCCGATTGTCACGCTGGCAAGGGCTCGGTCATCGGAACGACGATGCGGATTCACGATAAAGTGGTTCCGAATCTCGTCGGTGTCGACATTGGCTGCGGCATGTTATGTACACAAATCAACCGTGAAGGAACAGCCGGCGTCGATTATGAGAAGTTGGATGCTGCGATTCAGGCACTGGTTCCGAGCGGCATGTCGGTTCGCAATCAGCCGCACCGCTTGTCGGAACAGATTCCGTTTGAGCAGGTGTTGGCACCGTTCAACGAAACACGGGCCCGATTGTCGATAGGTACGTTAGGTGGCGGGAATCACTTTATTGAGCTGAACGCGGACGACGAAGACAATCTCTATCTCGTGATTCATTCCGGCAGCCGGAACCTCGGAAAAACGATTGCTGAACATTATCAAAAGTTGGCGGAAAGCTCACAATTCACCGTCGATACTGCGTCGGTCGTCGCCTCACTGAAAGATCAGGGACGGGAGCAGGACATCCAATCGACTTTGGTCGAGCTGAAGAGTCAGTTCAATGAAACAAATAAAGATTTAGCCTACGTGTCCGGTCCTGATATGGACAACTACCTGCATGACTTAAAAATCGCTCAAACGTATGCGGCGCTGAACCGTCAAGCAATGACGGAGGTCATTGTTGATGCGATGGGCTGGTCGATCACGGAACAGTTCGATACGATTCATAACTACATCGATCTCGAGCGAATGATTCTCCGGAAAGGTGCGATTTCCGCACAGGCCGGTGAAGTTGCCATCATTCCGATGAACATGCGTGACGGTTCACTGATTGTCAAAGGAAAAGGCAATCCGGACTGGAACTATTCGGCGCCACACGGAGCAGGACGGATCATGTCCCGTTCAAAAGCCTTTAAATTCGTTAATTTGAGAGAATTTGAAGCGACGATGCAGGACGTCTGGTCGAGTTCGGTCGTCGAATCGACACGTGATGAGTCGCCATTCGTCTATAAACCGATGGAGGAAATCATCCGGAACACAGAAGATACGGTCGAATTACTCAAAGTCATCAAGCCGCTCTATAACTTTAAGGCGAAGTGATCCGGCAGGCGTCCGTGACTTTGAACCAGACCAAATCCCCCGACCTTCTGATTGGAAATGAATCAGTGGTGAGGGGATCGGTTACATAATATTTACTCGTTGTCAGTCTTTACTACTGCCGTACCAAAGTCGGCGTTGAAGGCACGGCACCAAATCACGACGGTATTGTACTTCGTGAAATCGACATTTTGAGGGACAGCATAATTTTGATTGCCGGTATTGCCTTTTAATGCCCCTAAGTTGATGCCTTCTTTTGGCTCCATACCCGGTTGAATGAGATAGACGAATAAATCTGGACCATTCGTCGTCTTGAAATCTTCAAACCGGAGATACTGACCGTCATCTGCTTGAATCGTTTTGAGTGTTCCTGAGGTTTTGTAGTTTTTTTCTCCATCGACGAATTTACCGGAGAACGTAAGCTCTTCCTCCTGCGTGCTAGGTGTCGTAGTTTCCGTTTCATCTTCAGTATCCGGTGTCTGTTCTTCCGTTTTGACGTCAGAGGAAGTCGGGGGAAGTCCTTCGTCAACTGCTTTATCAAAAAGAAGCGGCGAGACTAACCACCAACTGATTGCCAGGATACCGACGATGACGACGCCAAGGAGAATCTTCGTGATTGTTTTCATGTGCATCACTCCACTTCAGAGGTTTTTCAGTGCAGCGTTCGGACATCTGCGTCTTGGTTAAATTTTATCATATGTGGAAGATATCCGTTCATCAGAAGACGCTAGTTACTTAGATATTTGTAAGTCTCCCCATCATCAGCGCTGCGGAGAAAACCTGCTTTTACAAGTACGGATTGGGAGGCACGATTTTCATGTTCTGTATAGGCACAGACCTGTAAAACTTTCATTTCCTGCAGACCAAACTGGGTAACGGTCTTGACGGCTTCCGTCATATAACCGTGGCCGCGGAAGTCCGGTTTCAGGACATAGCCGATCTCAGCAATGTTGTTTTGGTAGCCGCGGCAAAAACAGCAGTTCCCGATGAATTCGCCGGTCGACTTTAAGTACAGTCCCCACGTAATCCCGTCCCCATTGAAGTAATCAAGAGCAATCTGACTCAAGATGTTGACTACGTCAAGGCTGTTTTTTGCCTGTTGCCCATCATAGACCGTAATCTCAATCATTTGATTCGCTTCACTTAATCGAATTTCTTTTAATAACAGCCGTTCGCTCGTCAGTTCAGGAAAGACGTCAAAATAGTATTTTTCTTTCATGGGGCATTCCTCCTTGAATTTGCTTCTTACCTCAAGTGTACGTTATCCGATACGAATCGGAAGCATAACATCATCAAAACTAAAAATCCGTTCATTGATCAGGAGGAATTTACATGCAAAAGAAAGCGTTAGTCGTCATTGATATTCAAAATGACATGACAAAAAATTATAAGGAAGTCATCAGTACGATCAATCAGTCAATCGATTGGGCGATTGAACAGGACATGCATGTGGTCTACATCCGGCATGAGAATTTATCGGCGGGAACAAGAACGTTTAAAACCGGGACACGTGGTGCCGAGTTAGTACCCGATTTAAAAATCGTTTCCGAAAATATCTTCACGAAATACAAGGGGAATGCTTTAACAAGCGAAGCGTTCGCGGCGTTTATTGAGCAGCACGAGATCACCGACTTTTATCTGACCGGTGGAGACGCGACAGCTTGTGTCAAATCGACCTGCTTTAACTTACGTAAACTGGATTATGACGTGACAGTGATTACAGACGGGATTACCAGCTATGAAAAAAAGAAGCTTCCGGAGATGATTGAATACTATGAGAAAAAAGGCAGCAGCATCATCCAGTTCAAGGATTTACTTTCGGTTGATTAACGCTGTTGAAGGAGGGAGGGTAACATGAAAAATGTAATTAAAGTACTGATTGTTTTGTCCGTCTCAATAGGTCTGATGTTGACAGGTTTTCCGTCAAACGAAGCCGTGGCGAAAAACAAAAAAGAAACACAACATGACACTTTTAAAAAGCTGAAACTGAATACGTCGATGACCAGCGTTGCGGAAGTCATGTATGGCAAGAACTATAAAAAACATCTGTGTGACCGCTCAGAAGATGAAGTGAAAGTTAATCTTTTATGCAGTGGTGAATTGAACGATTCCAATACATACGATAAAAGCGGGAAGCTAAAATATTTGAAGTATGAGTTTTATCTGTACCCAGATTCAAAGGTGCCGAATGAATCGGACAATACGGATGAAGTGACGTTCCAAACCGTCCGGATGTTGCTCGTATTTAAATCAAAAGAGCACAGCAAGCAGTTAAAGCTTGTCGAAAAACATTGGTTTGACGTATCCGTCGAAAATTCAAAACGTGTCTACAACAATCAAAAAATTGAAAAAGGCATGACGAAAAAGCAGTTGGATGACGTGCTGACTGGAACAGGGCTCGGGAGATACGAAGCCGTCTCGTATATCGACTATTCAAAAGTCGGGAAGCAATCCGGTAAAAAACAGCCTGTTTTTCCAAAGGCGTACAAGACGTATTCGTATTCCGTTTTGAATCAGAAAGAGAATACTCTGTACTTCTTCGAGATGAAGTACAGTCGGACGAAAAAAGAGTACGTCGTTTCGTATGTGGAGTCCTGGAGGGAGAACATTAAATGAAATGGAGAAAAAAATACTTGATTTTGTTATCCAGTGTTTTTTTGATTGCGGGATGCACAGACGATGCTGTGACATCTAAGCCTAAATCAGAAAATAAAAAAGTCACTGTTACAAATCAAATCATGAATCATGACCAGTTTGAACAGCTGTTTGCACACATGAACGAACACTTGAAGATTGATCATTTTCAGCTAAAAGCAAGTACGCGGGGTTCAGATTTCACAATCATCGACAAGGAATTAAGCTTTGGTAAAAGAAATTGGTTAACCGTTGATGGAAGTAGTGATAGTGCCTCAACACAAGAAAGCCTATATTTCGAAGATAAAAAACAGACGACGCAGTTGTCGGTCCACTTTGCCTACACCGACCACTACATAGGCGAAGATATGATCCAGTATCCCAGCAGCTCGGGCTATGACAAATTGAATCAAAAACTCGCGAATCAATCTGATTTAATACTTATCAGCTACAAGAATTTAGTGATTTCCGTCCAACAAAACAAACTAAGTAAAATAGACCTGGGAACGACAAAACTTGCAGTAAAGAGGATTATCAACGAATTAGAACACTTGAAGTAAATTCTTACTAAAACGAGAGAACTCACGAATGTATGAGTTCTGTCGTTTTTTATCTCTATTGAAACATTCTTCAGCATCACTAGACGCGCAATTGCACATGACTCCATCAATGCTCTAGACGTTTAAGTCGTAACTACTCTCCGAATCGGTACATAGTACATGTTCCTTTCCTTCGAGAACCACAGTATGACAATGTCTTCCTGGTGATAGTTAGAATTTAGCATATTATTCTGTCAATTCAATCGCTATTTGATGTGTCAAAGATGTTACGAACGTCGAATCCTGACAAGAACAGCAGTATCAACGTCTCCGCAGAATTTTTTTCAAAAAATGGATTGGATATGTATTCAAACTGTAAAATACGCCATCCTGAAAGAATAGTGTATTTTATTTGAAATTTAATCCTAAAAATTGGTTTTTGCTTATTATATAGTCCGTATGTTAGTTTTTGTATAGGAATATAGCTATTATCAGTTCGAATGTCCGTATTTCATGATACTCGACGATGCACATAAGATTTCATCAAGGAGGTACATCCATGCAAACATTTAAATACTATGCTGGTCACCCCAGATTTGGAGAATGATTGCTATCTCGTTCGATTTCCAGACCTAAAGAATGTTTTCACTGATGGCGAGACACTCTTGGAAACCGTGAAACACGCCGAAGAGGTGCTCGAGGGAATGTTAGAAGTCATGATCGATTACAATACGAAGTTCAATACACCTAGCCCCGTCTCCGATCTCAAGATTGAGGAAGGGGAGAGTCTGATCGCTGTTGAGGTACACGTTACACCTAAGGGAACGGATGGCGATTTCAAGCAGGAACTCATCGATGGTATCTATGCCGATGAGGATTGAGCGCCAGTGCTTCCTGAACGGCTCTATCGATAAAGTTCAGAGGGTGCGAACCAATGAATATGAAAAGGGGAGAAAATAAGTGAACGACAGATCGATGATACGAGACGCGCTTAAAAATACAATCGTCCCTGTATTACGTTCGCATGGTTTCAGGGGACGCTATCCTCATTTCAGACGTTTGCAAGGAGATCACTGTGAACTTCTTTGTTTATATATCGTTAAGCTTGGCGATGCTTTTTACATCGAGACTTCTAATTTTCCTTTGGAGGGATGTACGACGTATTGAGGAACATATCCCTCCAGATAAAGCTACGGTCGATTACATGCATCCTGACGAGAGAGTGCATGTAGGGAATTTCTTTTTTCACTTCGCTAATCTTCGAACTCTATCCGAACATGAAGAGTTAGCTAGAGAGGCGTTAAATCATCTAGGGTTAGGACAGTCTGAATGGAAGAGTAAATCGCGAGATCAAAAGAAGAAACAGAAGAACGTAGTATTCAAGTAAGGTACTTCCGTCATCGCGATGTGATAGGATCACGTACATGACGTATCGTTCACGTCACCATGAATGATATGGGAGTCGTTATTTTCTCGGTCGATAGTCTGCCAAGATTTCGTTCCACCTCGTGATGAACATATCGAAGTTCATAAAGCACTCGATTATGATAAGCAAGTTGTCTCTCTAGAAGATATGGGATTGATAAAGGTCCGATTGAATCCCCTTAGCGAGCGTTGAAATGTGAAAATTATTATCTACATAAATTTGTGGAGTTCACGAACCCCAGCTTACGACCAAAGTACGTTTACAATGAAGAACGATATCAACAACGATTAAACGGCTTAGCTCAGTTAAAATACAGAGTTAAGCCGATAAAGAGATTTATGTTATTTTCCCTATCTATTTGACGAGGAGCAGTTAAGTCTAACCATCCTCTTTTTATATTCTTAATCATCTGACATTCAAATCACCTAGTTAAACGATTGAACTAATAAAGACTAAACGAGTAGTCAGAAGAAAAAAATTTTTATTATTGCAGATGACATAACGTGTTGGATGAAGAAATCATGTGATTAATAGCACACCGGTTTCGTTAGATTAAACGCTATGTTATGGTTATATCAAGAAAAGGAGGGTTTAAATTGGAAAATAAGAAATATTATAAAAATCTTATTACCATTCGATTGGTAGCGACATTTCTGATACTTCTATCTCTAATTTTACCATACTTTGAGATAATGAAGTACAGTACAGTTCCATTTGTTGTTCTTATAACACTTTTTGTATTTTTTGTTATGGAAAACAGATATGGTAAAAAAATTGTAAGTAAATAGGTTTTACAAAATAATTATCAACTTATTGTTTCTAACACTACTATTAGTAGAATCATATCCCAAATTTTAATAGGAGGTTTTTTTGTTGAAATTTAAAGGATTTTTCCTCTTGTTGTCTATCTTGTTAGTTTTAAGTAGTTTTGCTGCAGGTGGAAACTACGTAAGTGCAGATGATTCACCATCAAATACAAATGAACTAAATCAAAAAACGATTGATTTAGTGGATAATTTTATAGTTTTTAAAGATAATAATTTTGTGATTGAAAATACTGAGATTCTAACCACTAAAATTGGTGAAGAAGAGTTTGCTAAAGTTAATGCAGAGATTGCTGATAAAAATGCCTTGTTAAGTGAACTTACAACAGAAGAACTTGACAGCATAGCTGTAGTTGATAATCATGTTCAGTTTTTAGATCAAAATGTATCGGCAAGAGCTAGCAGTAAAGGTAAAAATGCTCTTGAAGTTCACTGGTGGGGTTATAAGGTATTTTTAAATGACAATTTAACAAATACTACAGCTCAGGCTTTGGCGGGTGGATCTGGTACTGCTGCACTTGTAGCTATTTGGGCGCCTTGGTTCTCAGCTCCTACGGCTATTGTGAAAGCTGTAGCTACAAGTGCGGTAGTTGTTTTGGGTGGTTCCTCTGCGATGTTTTATAAAACAAATAAAGGTAAAGGTATCTATTTAAGATTTACTGGGATTTTACCAGCTAACGTAATTTATACTGGCATGTTTTCTCAATAAGAAAGACATATAAGCCAAATAATTATATTGTTTTTAAAGAAGAATAAATAACATTTTAAATGCCAATCTCTCAGTCAATTCAGATTTTAAACAAGGGGACTGACTCAAAAGAGAGTGCGTCTTTTGATTAAACTGAACGAAGGGAGGCAGATGATTGGATTAAATCCGATTATCTGCCTCCCTTTTCTTTCTTTTTCAATTGATGTATTAGATTAGAAACGGTTTTTTGACCAGTTTTCGGAGATTATGAGCGATAGCTACCAACCCGAATTCCAGTTCTGTTTGATGGACCCAAACACAGACTCGACTTCGATTTTCCGCTTGTTGAAGACGGACTTATCGTTTGGAGATCCGAGATTCTTTTCATATTTTGTTTTAGACCAAGCCATTTGGATGAGCGACATACAATTGTTCATCAACTATCTACATCAAAAACGCCCCCGAAAAAGGGGGGGCGAAGCAAACACCTTAAATTTTTAAATCACACCGTCTCATCCGTAAACGTTTCACCCGTCCGGCGCACGGTCGCTTCGAGTTCGGCCGCAATTGCATTGATCGCTTCTGAATCTTCATTGACTTCACTGATGATGATGACACCGTAGTGATCGGCACTGATTTGGTTCAGCGTCCGGTTAAATAAATCAAACGAATCGCGTTCGTTTTTTTCGTCCCGGTTTGCGCCGATCAAGTATCCGGCAACAGAACCGACGAGCATCCCGAATGGTCCACCGACGACACCGACTGCCATCCCGATCATTGAGCCTTTGAACGATTGATCCTGCTGCGTAAAGTCGATCGCATCGATGAACGAAAACCCGTCCGTCTCATCGCGTTTCGCTAAAACCATCTGCTCCATCTCGATTTCTTTAATCGCTTCGAGGTCCTTGATCATCTCAAAGCCAGTTTTGGCTTTTTCTAAATCGTTGAAAATAATCGTCGTAACGACGTGGGTTGCATCATTTTTATATTCTGCCATAATTTCCGCCTCCAGAAAGTTCTGATGTCGTTCTACAGTTTAGTAGTACCCGGAACGGAAGTATCGAAAACTAGAAACGTTAACTCCGCCTAAGCATATGATTGATATAACTTCTCAATTAGGCGATAAGGAAAACTTATCACAAGTCTTTTGTTCTTTCAAATTGTAACGAGACCCATATTATACTATGATAGAGCTGTACAAGTAAGCGGTATCAGGGGCTTGATGTCGTCAACACTTAAAGGGGGAATCAGCATGAAACAAACGCAATCAACGCAAGACGTGTTTGGTGCACGCCGTTCGTTTGAAGCGAACGGTAAAAATTACAACTATTACAGCCTGGAAAAATTAGAAGAACTCGGACTAACGGAAGTCAAACGTCTTCCATATTCAATCCGTGTCCTGCTTGAATCGGTTCTTCGTCAACAAGATGGTCGCTCAATCACGAAAGAACACGTCGAAAACTTGGCGAAATGGGGAACTGCCCAAGTTTCGAACGATATCGACGTCCCGTTCAAACCGTCACGCGTCATCTTGCAAGATTTCACAGGTGTTCCGACTGTCGTCGATCTCGCATCACTCCGTAAAGCGATGCAGGACCTCGGTGGAGATCCATCAGTCATCAACCCGGAAGTTCCAGTTGACCTCGTCGTCGACCACTCGGTCCAAGTCGATGCCTACGGTTTCGCTGGCGCACTCGCTGAAAACATGGATCTTGAGTTCGAACGCAACGAAGAGCGTTACAAATTATTACGCTGGGCAACGACGGCATTCGACAACTACCGTGCCGTTCCACCGGCAACAGGAATCGTCCACCAAGTCAACCTCGAGTACTTGGCATCAGTCGTCCTTGAAAAAGAAACGGCAGACGGCACAGTCGACGTCTATCCGGATACACTCGTTGGAACAGACTCACATACGACGATGATCAACGGTCTTGGTGTCCTCGGATGGGGCGTCGGTGGAATCGAAGCGGAAGCCGGCATGCTCGGACAACCGTCATTCTTCCCAGTTCCTGAAGTCATCGGTGTCCGCATCACAGGTGAAATGCACCCGGGAACAACAGCAACGGACGTTGCCCTTCGCGTGACGGAAATGCTCCGTCAACAAAACGTTGTCGGTAAATTCGTTGAGTTCTTCGGTCCATCACTTCACTTGATGTCATTATCTGACCGTGCGACGATCGCCAACATGGCACCAGAATACGGTGCGACATGCGGATTCTTCCCAGTCGATACAGAAACGTTGACGTACCTTCGCTTGACAGGTCGTGAAGAAGAGTTGATCGAGAAAGTTGAAAACTACTCGAAAGCAAACGGCTTGTTCTACACACCACAAAACGAAGATCCAACGTTCACGAAAACAGTTGAACTTGATCTTTCAACAATCGTTCCTGCGCTTGCTGGGCCAAAACGTCCACAAGACCGGATTGATTTGACAGACGTCCACACGTCATTCGAAAAAGCGTTGACAGCGCCGCAAGGCAATGCTGGATTCGGTCTTTCTGAAGACGAAAAAGATAAAGTCGCAGTCGTCCAGTTCGAAGACGAAGCGGTCGAAATGCGTACAGGGGACCTAGCAATCGCAGCCATCACAAGCTGTACGAACACATCAAACCCTTACGTCATGATCGGTGCCGGACTCGTTGCGAAAAAAGCAATCGACCTCGGCTTGACAGTTCCAAAATACGTCAAGACGTCACTTGCTCCGGGATCAAAAGTCGTAACGGATTACCTTGAGAAATCAGGACTTCAACCGTACCTCGATGAGCTCGGATTCAACACGGTCGGTTACGGTTGTACGACATGTATCGGGAACTCGGGTCCACTCGACCGTGCTGTCGAAGATGCAATTCTCGGTTCAGACCTGCTCGTCTCATCTGTCCTCTCGGGTAACCGTAACTTTGAAGGTCGGGTTCACCCGCTCGTCAAAGCCAACTACTTGGCATCACCACCGCTCGTCGTTGCATACGCAATCGCGGGAACAGTTGATGTTGATATCATGAACGCATCACTCGGAACAGGTAAAGACGGACAAGAAGTTTTCTTCGCGGACATCTGGCCGTCACGTGACGAAATTCAGACGATCATCAACACAGTCGTCACACCACAAAGCTTCCGTGCTGAATATGATTCAGTCTTCACAGGAAACGAACGTTGGAACAACCTCGACGTCCCGACAGGCGATCAATATGACTTCGACGAAGCGTCGACATATATCCAAAACCCGCCGTTCTTCGAGAACTTGGCGAAGGAAGCTGGACATGTTGAAGCATTGAATGATCTCCGTGTGTTCGGTAAATTTGCGGATTCTGTTACGACAGACCACATTTCACCAGCCGGATCATTCTCGAAAACGACACCAGCCGGTCAATACCTCGTCAATAAAGGCGTTGCACCAAAAGACTTCAACTCATACGGATCACGTCGTGGTAACCACGAAATCATGATGCGCGGGACATTCGCGAACATCCGGATCCGTAACCAAGTCGCACCGGGAACAGAAGGCGGATTCACGACGTACTGGCCAACTGGTGAAACGATGGCGATGTACGATGCTGCGATGAAGTATAAAGAAGATGGCACAGGTCTCGTCATCCTCGCTGGTAAAGACTATGGTATGGGCTCGTCGCGTGACTGGGCAGCAAAAGGAACGAACTTGCTCGGCGTTAAAGCCGTCATCGCCGAGAGTTTCGAGCGGATTCACCGTTCGAACCTTGTCATGATGGGTGTCCTACCACTTCAATACGTCGCCGGTACGTCTGCTGAGTCACTTGGTTTAACAGGTGAGGAAGCAATCAGTATCGCAATCGACGAATCTGTCCGTCCACGTGACATCATTCAGTTGACAGCGACAGCTGCTGACGGAAAAGTCACGAAGTTTGAAGCGATTGCCCGCTTTGACTCGGAGGTCGACATCGATTACTACCGCCACGGTGGAATCTTACCGATGGTCCTTCGCGAACGTCTTCAAAAATAAGGGATTGTCGTTGATTGAAAAGGTGGGGGGAACCCCGCCTTTTTCTATAGGAGGGAGGCCAGCCGATGAGTCGGTTCAAAAAGTGGTTTCAGCCGAAAGAGGAAGAACCTTTACCGATTCGTGATGTTACGCTCGATGAAGTCAAACAAGCGACCCACGAATTTGAGTTGATGTTACCGAAAGGGACGAACCGGACGGTCTTACTCGACGAAGCACAGAAAATTGATTTAGACCGCCTGGCTGTCCACCTCGGTGTCCGGTCGACACAAAGCTTTTACATGTCGCGGGAGACGTTCGCAATCATGGAAGCAAAAGACCGGGACATCGTCTATGAGATGGATCACGTCCAGCTCGCCGTTGATCGCTATTTTGATAAAGAAGGCAAGTTACCATTGAAAAAGTACACGAAGACATTTCAAGTCGATTGTGCGATGTTGTTTGCGACAGGCTATTTACGCGAATTGCCACAGCATTCGTATTACCTCGTCGACGAATCGATGATCATCGCACGTGAACCAAAAGAAAATTAACCGAAGACGGGATGAATCGCGCGCACGTGATTCATTTCGTCTTTTTTTGTCAATTTGTATGTTCGATGAACGGAATCGTTCAAAAGTCTGCCGTATTTCCTCAGAAATCAGTTGAACTTAGACAAACCCTTTGTATTCTAGGCGTAAAACCGATACCATTAACTATGAATCGAGACTGATTAGGATGGTGTACATGGCATGACGAAACGAACGAGTACATGGATTGCTGTAGCAATCGTGGCAATGGCGATACTCCTTGCCTATAATTTTTATTTACTGAATACGACACAGACCTCTAAAGAGGATGAAGCGACTCCCGTCAAACCGTTCTATACGATGTCCCGCATCCAGTATGTCGAAAAGAAATTATCGACGAAGGAAGATGCACTCGAAGCTCGGACGTACGAAGTCGTATTTGACGATCAGGGTCATTTCCGAACGGAAGTCATTGAAGGACCTTCGACAGGCACGACGGCGATTTGGGACGGTGAAATGTTCCGGGAATACGACGCTGACGGCAAGCTAGTCAATGAGACGGAAGCATCGAAAAGTGTCAGTGCGCCGCGCCCATTCTTATCGCGTGGCTTCAATGAACAAATCCTCGACTTCATCGATAAAGGTGACTTTGGTCAAATCGAGGGCGAGGCGGATATTGCCGGCAATGCAGCAGACGTCTACGTCAAAAAAGAACCGGCAAGCACGGTTCCGGATGAGTGGATTAAACAGTATCCATCGTTCTTCGATAAAGAAGACAATCAAGAAGAAGCGACATATTATGTCGCATCCGACCGTTCGAAAGTCTTAGGGGCGGAGTCACGGAATAACGGTAAGTTATTCTATTCCGTCAAAATGAAAAAAATCGAGTCGTTGGATGAATTTGATCCAGCTTGGTTAAAAATGAAGTAATCGAAAAACCGACTTGAACGTCGCACATCGTGGCGACAAAAGTCGGTTTTTTCGAGAAGTAGGAGGGACTAAAGCGATGGAAGCATTCTCGAAAGAGGAGATGTTCAAACAAATTGAAGCCTGGGAACAGGGTGAAAAAGTCGAGGAGGTCCGCGCCTTACGCTACGCACAAAGTAGTCGGCTGTTAAAAGAGACGGAAGCACTCGTCCGGATTCTCGCGCTACTCGTCGAACACCGGTACATCATGACGGGACGGATTGATGCGCTGGCAGAAAGCTGGATTCAAGAAATCAAACAACACGGTCGCTTACCGGAACGCTTGGAGCAATTGATGATCGAACAACAATTACAAGGCAGTTATCAACTGCTCGTCGCGAACACGTTCCCGACGATTCGTGAGACGGATAATGCCAATGCGAAACGATCGGCGACAAAAGATATGATTCAGCAGGCGAGTCAAATCGTACAAGAAACAGAACAAGTCGTCGAATTGACGGAACGGCTGCGGCGGATCGATGCGACGCGCTGGACGGAATTGTTCGAGGCGGCGAAAGCGCTCCTCTTGTCGAGTGCCCGACTCGAACAGACGGCGACGGACTTTGTCAACAGTTTACAGGAACGGTTTTATTCACGCGAAGCCTTTCGGGAGATGACAGAGCTGAAGGTGACGGCGACGGAAGAATTACGCCGTGTCGTCTCACTGCTCCCGATTGAGATCAAACAAGTCGAACGCTCGGCACTCGAGGAACTCGATGCGATGATTGGACTCGAAGACATCAAGTTACGTGTCCATCAAATGTACCGTTTCTTGAAGTACCAGCAAAAACGGACGGAAGACGGTTACCGGTCGAGTGACCAGCCGTCACTGCACATGATTTTCATGGGTAACCCCGGTACCGGAAAAACGACGCTCGCTCGTCTGATGGCGAAAATCTATCATGAACTCGGATTGCTTGAACGGGCGGAAGTCGTCGAGACGGACCGGTCGTCGCTCGTCGGTGCATTCGTCGGTCAGACAGAAGAACAGGTCATGAGTAAAGTCCGGGAGGCGGTCGGTGGTGTCCTCTTCATCGATGAGGCCTATGCCTTGAAACGGTCCGGTCAAAGCGGGAATGATTACGGACAGGCGGCAATCGATACGCTCGTTGCGGCGATGACGAGCGGGGAATACGCGGGACGTTTCGCCGTTGTCCTCGCCGGTTATCCGGAAGAGATGCGTGACTTCCTAAAAGCGAATCCGGGACTCCGGAGCCGTTTTCCGGAATCGAACCATTATCTGCTCGCCGACTATACGGATCAGGAATTGCTTGAAATCGGTCGGTCGATTGCGACGTCTAACGATTATGTCCTGACGGATCAAGCGGAGCGGACGCTACTTGCGCGACTCGAGCGCGAACGGGTCGACTCGAGTTTCGGAAACGGGCGTGCCGTCCGTAACATCGTCCTCGATGCAATCTTCAAAAAGGGTGCGAGTCTCGGCGAAAGTGCGAGTCATGAAGACTTTGCCCTGCTCGAACAAGCGGATTTCGAACTCGCGGCACCGGAAGACGAGTCGATCGATGCAAGGTTAGCGTCACTCGTCGGTCTGACGGAACTCAAGGCAGAACTCAAACAAATCCAGGCACTGCTCTCGATGCAACAGCGTCGCCAGGAAGCAGGCTTTAAAGTCTTACCGGTCGAACTGCATGCCGTCTTTAGCGGCAACAGCGGAACGGGTAAAACGACGGTCGCCGCCCTTTATGCTGACGTGTTGCGTCAAGCGGGATATTTGAAACGCGGACATTTGAAAGTCGTCAGTCGCGCCGACCTCGTCTCCGGTTATGTCGGACAGACGGCGCAACAGACGCGGGACGTCATCCGTGACGCACTCGGTGGTGTCCTCTTCATCGATGAAGCCTATTCGTTGAACGGCGGGGCAAATGACTTCGGCAAGGAAGCAATCGATACGCTCGTCGATGAGATGACGAAACATAGCGATAATCTCGTCGTCGTTCTCGCCGGTTACGAGCAACCGATGCAAGCATTACTCGCAAGCAATCCCGGTCTGAAGTCACGCTTTAAGCGGGAACTCCACTTCCCGAACTACGCGAAAGACGAGTTGATTGAAATCATCGTCAACTACGCGGAACGCTACGGGTATGTCTTGACGGAAGAAGCGCGTCTGGCGTTAGATGAACAGATTCAGGTCGTGCCGAACGGAAACGCCCGTGCCGCGATTACGATCGTCGAGCGGGCAATCGCGAAACAGTCCGTCCGATTGATTGACAAAGCGAGTGTCAGCGGTTCAGAATGGTCCTATCTTGAAAAAGAGGATTTTTAAGGGGGAAGCTACATGCACACGATTGAAATACCGGTTCGCTATGCGGAAACGGACATGATGGGGATCGTCTATCACTCGAACTATCTCGTTTATCTTGAAATCGCCCGGACGGAGCTGATTAAGTCGCTCGGTCTTGATTATAAGGAAATGGAAGAGGCAGGCTACGTCTCACCGGTTACGAACGTCAATCTCGACTACAAACGGTCATTGACGTATGGCGATACGGCGACGGTCTCGGTCTGGATCAGCCATTACGACGGACTTCGGACGATTTACGGCTATGAAGTCAAAAATGCGGATGGTCAACTTGCTGTCGCTGGAAAAACGACCCATGTCGTCGTCAAAAAAGAGAATTTCCGACCGATTCGTTTACCAAAGGTCTTTCCGAACTGGCATGCCATCTATGAACAGATGAGTGCTGAGGATGCACGACTCGTTTCGAACTAAGCCTAAGCCCTCAGCAGGATTTCTTGCTGGAGGGCTTTTCTATTGCGTCAATTAGAGGTAACATAGAATAGCACGAAGGAAGAGGGGAATACACGATGAAGAAAATCGTAGCAGTCAGCACGTTAGCGCTCCTCCTTGCAGGATGTAATCCTGGGGATCAAGGCGCAGAAGATGCCACTAAAACAGAAGATGCGACAAAAGAAAAAACGGATGACAACGTCGCCCAAGAAGATAAGAAGACAGACGCAGAAGTAGCGAAAGAAAAAGAAGCAGAAGAAGCAAAAAAAGAAGCGGACGCGAAAGCAGCTGCTGACAAGAAGGCTGCGGAAGAAAAAGCAGCAGAAGATAAGGCAGCAGCAGACAAGAAGGCAGCAGAAGAGAAAGCCGCTGCTGATAAAAAAGCCGCAGACGATAAAGCAACTGAGGATAAAAAGGATGATGGTAAAACAACATCGTCGCAAGATCCTGAGCCGGATAAAAAGTCTGAACCGGAATCAGAGACACCGGACGTCGATAAATCGGATACGAAAGCCGATTTAGGACTCAATGAACTCGTCGTCGTCAACAAGAAATACAGTCTGCCAATCGACTACAAACCGTCTGATCTCGTCGTTCCAGACATCAGCTTCTCTTATTCGGGTGTGCTCGAACAAAGTTACATGCGCGCACCTGCCGCAAAACAAATTGAGAAGATGTTCGCAGCCGCTAAAGCAGACGGCGTGACATTGAATGCGGTCAGTGGTTTCCGGTCCGGTCAACGCCAGACGGTCCTCTACAATAACTATGTCGCACGAGACGGGAAAGCAGCAGCCGATCAATATTCGGCACGTCCTGGTCACAGTGAACACCAGACAGGGCTCGTCTTCGATATTTCAGCACCGAGCGTCGGAAACGGCTTGACAGCTGAACTCGGCAACACAAAAGAAGGTAAGTGGATTGCGAACAATGCGGCGAAGTATGGTTTCATCGTTCGTTATGATAAAGGGTTCCAAGCGCGGACAGGGTATACGTATGAACCATGGCATATTCGTTACGTCGGTGTCGGTCCTGCAACACAAATCAAAAATAATGGACAGACTCTCGAAGAATATATGAAGGTCGGTCATTAATACTTTGGAGGTTGACCATGATTGAAATCATTGGGATTTTGATTCTCGGCTATCTGCTTGGATCGATACCATTTGCGTTACTTGTCGGAAAATGGGGACACGGGATAGATATCCGCCAGCACGGGAGCGGTAACTTAGGAACGACGAATACGTTTCGTGTCTTAGGTAAAAAAGCCGGGATCATCGTCTTGATTGGGGATCTCGGTAAGGGGGCGGTCGCGAGTCTCGCCCCAATTCTGCTCGCGTCAGAACTCCATCCACTCTTTGCCGGTATTGCGGCAGTCATCGGACATATTTATCCGATCTTCGCAAAGTTCAAAGGTGGAAAAGCTGTCGCGACATCAGGTGGGATGTTGCTCGTGACGAGTCCACTCTTATTCTTGATTTTGCTCGTCTCGTTCTTAACGACGCTTCGTTTCAGTCGAATGGTGTCGCTCAGCTCGATTGTCGCGGCAAGCATCGGAATCGTCGCTGCCGTGTCGATCGGCATCGTACAACACGACTGGATCGTTCCGACGTTCTTTACCGTACTTGCTTTGTTCGTCATCTTCAAGCACCGCGATAACATCGGTCGGATTCGTCAAGGGACAGAGTCGAAGATTCCATTGTTCGATAAAGAAAAGCAATAACAGTCTGACTTTAGTCCACCTTTATTCATGTCATCCGTGAATAAAGGTAGACTTTTTTTGTCTGAGGGACGTGTTAATTCTGAAAAAATGAGGAATTCAACAACAATTCATAGGAAGCACACGTTTTTTTACACCGGATTTACAAGACCTTTACAGACGTTCGGTACACTAGAACTAGTACTCGTTAATGAAGGGGGAAGGTCGTGTGTCGTTACTCGGAGAAGAACGAAAAGGACAAATCATGAAATGGCTGGAAGAAGAAGGGAAAGTCATGACGAAAGATTTAATTGATCGATTGGATGTTTCAGGGGAGACCGTCCGTCGCTACCTGGAGGAACTCGAGCGGGACCGCCAACTCAAACGTGTTTATGGGGGAGCCATCTATCAAGGCGGGAAACCGGAATCGCCGATTTCCCGTCGGACGGATCAATTGTCGCGTCGTCTCGCGCGTTACGCGAAAGGCTGGCTCAGTGAATACTCCTGTATCTTTTTAGGAAAAGGGGAACCCGTCGAGCACTTATTGCCGTACTTAACGGGAACGGCGACGATTGTGACGAACTCGCTGTCGATCGCAAACCATCTGGAACAATGTCGTAAAAATGGACCGTTCAGCGGTGAAATCCGCTTACTTGGGGGAACTGTCGACACCTATGGTCAAACGGTCGGTGTCGAAGTGTTGCAAGCACTTGATTCCTATGCGTTTGATGCCTGTTTCCTTGCATTTGACGGCGCAGAAATCGAACGAGGCTTCGTTAGTGACGACATCGAGTCATCCTTGATTCAAAAAGCCGTCATCGGTTGTACGAAAGACGTCTATGCCTTTTTAGCATGTGACGAGTTTGAGGGGAACCGCAAGTATAAAGTCGCCGAGTTCCGACGGGCTAAAATCGTCCTCAGTCCTTCGACCTATCCACCATCATGGGAGATGAAGTTGTTTAACGAACGGGTGAACTGGACCGTCGTCTCGTGATACACTGATGCGGGAGGGATGTACATGTTAGAAGTAATCGCAGCAACCGTCGAAGAGGCGACGGCTGCAGAACAAGCAGGCGCAGATCGACTCGAGCTCGTATCTGCCTTATCGGAAGGTGGACTGACACCAAGTTACGGATTGATTCGTCAAGTTCTTTCAGCGGTAGAAATCCCGGTCCATGTCCTTGTCCGGCCACATAGTAAGTCATTTGTTTATTCAGAAGCGGATCAGGAAACGATCATCACCGATATCGATCTGATTCGTGAATTAGGGGCTGCCGGCATCGTCGTCGGTTCGTTGACAGCGGATGGACGGATTGATGAAGGATTCCTTGGTCGCGTCATCAAACACAAAGGGGAGCTGTCGCTGACGTTCCACCGGGCCATCGACAGCAGCCGTGATATCCACGAAGCAGCAGAGGTCTTAGCCGACTTCCCGGAAGTCGACCGTATTTTGACGTCGGGTGCCAAAGCAACGGCGCTCGAAGGACAAGCGGTCATCGCGGAACTTGTTGAACGCCACGAGGAATTGACGATTTTACCGGGCTCCGGCATTACCGTCGAAGCAGCAAAAGAGTTATTGGAAACGACGAAAGCGACCGAACTCCACGTCGGCTCAGCAGTTCTCGTTAACGGAAAAGTCGATGCATCAAGAGTGTCGGCTTTGAAATCACTTCTTTAAAGAAACATCGGTTACGAGAGGCGCATCTTCCCTGAATGGGAGGGTGTGCCTCTCCTTTTGTTTGTTGCTGTCGTCCGTCCATCTTTCAGTAGTTTGTCACAACTTTCTCTGAAATCGAAGCACGTCCCTATTTTTTCAAGCGGGACTACGTTAAAATCAAATGGGAAAGTGAAGTGAGAAGGGGTTTATGATGACAAATTCAGCGTACAAAAAAACAGCACTCGCGACATTAAAAGGCAACTGGTTTGTTGGGCTAAGCATTTCAATCGTCTATTTTGCGATTTTTGCCTTAGCGGCCAGTCGAATGTCGTTTGATCAAGAAGACATCGGAAGTATGATGAAGTTCGTTGGCTTGAACATCGTCGTCACGATTATTTTGGCACCAGTCACGGTCGGACGGACGATTTCCTACTTACGGTTCGTTCGAGGAGAAAAAGCCGGCATCGGAACGTTGTTCGAAGGATTCGCTTCGTTGAAATCATATGTCCGGACGATTCTTTCGTACACGGTCGTTACACTGCTCGTCTATGCAGGATCATTTTTGATTTTACCGGCGATCTATTTCTATCTTGTTTACCGACTCGTCCCGTATATTCTCGTCGATCGTCCGGAACTGTCGTTTATTCAAGTATTAGGAGAGAGCCGACGGATGATGCGTGGACAGAAACGACGTTTGATCAAACTCTACATCAGCTTCATCGGTTGGGGAATTCTCGCCTTGTTGAGTACGGTCGGTGTCATCTTCCTGACGCCGTATTTCGATACGACGATGGCGCATTTTTATGAGAAATTAAAAGCAGAACGGCCGACAGCGGCTGAATGATTGGTACGGATGGGTCCTCTGAGAAATCGGAGGACCTTTTAAGTTGGACTGGATTTGGAGTAAACCAACCGTTCGCGCCTTCCTACCTTGCCTCGTCTCACAAAGTGGTACAAATGTACTGCTATTCGCCAGGGAGCAATTCAAGACGGACGGCTCGGTTGAATCGTTCTGTTTTTCAAGAAGGCAAAGATAATATGCTCAGAGGTATGCTGTTTGTGAGTCATGTAATGGTAAATTCGGAGTAAACCGACCGTTTGCGCCTCCCTCCCTTGTCTCGTCTCCCAAGCGGCAGTGATTTGTGCCGCTTCGCTTCGCTGCGCTGCAGGGTCACAAATGCACTGCTATTCGCTAGGGAGCGATTCAAGACGGACGGCTCGGTTGAATCGTTCTATTTTTCAAGAAGGCAAAGATAATATGCTCAGAGGTATGCTGTTTGTGAGTCATGTAATGGTAAATTCGGAGTAAACCGACCGGTCGCTCGTTCCAGTCTTGCCTCGTCTCCCAAGCGGCAGTGATTTGTGCCGCTTCGCTGCGCTGCAGGGTCACAAATGCACTGCTATTCGCTAGGGAGCGATTCAAGACGGACGGCTCGGTTGAATTGTTCTATTTTCAAGAAGCCAAAGATAATATGTTCAGAATCGCTTCGCTTTTCGTGACTCCTACGGGAAAAAGCGCAAGGTCACCTTGCGCTGTCAGAGCCAGGCGAGACCCTGCTCCTTGTTCGTCAGAAGCAAGGAGCAACGGCTTGCGGCTCGCCCGAGGAAAGCACGGGAAGCAAGAAGCGGTTGCCGCAACAAACGGACTTTGCCCTTTATGATTTCTATGTGGAAAGCACGAGAAGCAAGAAGCGATTGCTGCAACAAACGGACTTTGCCTTTATGATTCCTATGTGAAAAGCACGAGAAGCAAGAAGTAATTGTCACATACGATTTCTCATTAATCGATATCAAGTAATCAAAAAAGGTCCACCCAACTGAATCGGGCGGACCTTTTTGTTACGGTTGCTGCTGCTGTGACTTTTCAGCGAGTAATAAATAGAGTGCTTGTGTACCAGACTCACCGTGCCCCATCGCTGCGAGCTCGTCATACAGTGATTTGACGAGCGCGAGACCCGGTGTCGAAATTCCCATCTCATCCGCCCGTTCAAGTGCAAGACGCATGTCTTTGATGAAATGTTTGACAAAAAATCCTGGTGAATAATTCTCCGCGATGACACGCGGAATCAAGTTCTCGAGTGACCAGCTGCCGGCAGAACCACTTTTAATCGTCTCGACGAACTGCGTCGGGTCGATACCGGAGCGCGTGACAAACAATAACATCTCAGCTGTCCCGATCATTGAACCGGCAATTGCAATCTGGTTTGCGAGTTTCGCCGATTGTCCTTTTCCGGGACCGCCGAATAATGAAATCGAGCGTCCCATCGCCTCAAACAATGGTTTGACGTCAGCGAAAGCCTGTTCTTGACCACCGACAAGAATCGCGAGTGTCCCGTTTTTCGCACCAAGGTCTCCACCTGTGACAGGTGCATCGAGTGAAACGAGCCCGTTTGCTTGTGCCTGCTCCGCGATTTTGACGGCGAGCGCCGGGCTTGATGTCGTCATGTCGATGACGATCGTCCCGGGCGCAGCATTCGCTAAAATTCCGTCTTCACTGAAGTAAATCTGTTCGACGTCTTCCGGGTACCCGACGATTGAAATGACGACGTCTGCGCCGGTGACGGCTTCTTTAATCGTGTCGACGATCGTCGCCCCGTCCTGTTCGAGCGGTAAGCCTTTTTCTTTTGTCCGGTTATAGCCTTTGACGGCAAAACCGGATTTCAGTAAGTTCCGCACCATTCCTTGCCCCATGACACCGAGTCCAATAAATCCTACCGTTTTCGTCATCCGTGATTCCCCCTGATTGCATCGGTCTGACCGATGAATTGTTGCGTTACGAGTTTATTATACAAAACATTCGTCTCGACGAGGGTGTCGTGTGTCCCGATGCCGGAAACCCGTCCGTCCTCAAGAACGATAATTTGATCCGCGTGACGGACTGTCGCCAGGCGGTGAGCGATGACGAACGTCGTCCGTCCGCGCATCAGACGTTCGAGTGCTTCCTGGACGACACGTTCCGATTCTGAGTCAAGGCTTGACGTCGCTTCGTCGAGCAGTAAGAGTTCCGGATCACGCAGCAAGGCACGGGCGATCGCAATTCGTTGCCGTTGTCCACCCGACAGTTTGACCCCGCGTTCGCCGATTTCCGTCATGTAGCCGTGCGGGAACGACTGAATGAAGGCATCGGCATTCGCCATTTCGGCAGCATCGCGGATTTCCTGTTCCGTCACGTCACGGACGAGTCCGTACAGTAAATTATCACGAATCGTTCCCGACAAGACGGGTGAATCCTGGGCGACGTAGCCGATTGCCCGGCGCCAGCTTTCAAGCCGGAACGTCTCGATGCCGTCCGGTCCGAGTGAAATATCACCTGACGTTGGTTGATAAAACCGTTCGAGTAACGCAAACAACGTCGATTTTCCAGAACCGCTTGGTCCGACGATCGCCGTCGTCTGGCCGTGCGGCAAAGAAAAGGACACGTCATGCAGTAACGTCGTCTCATCATAGCCGAACGAGAGCTGATTGAATTGAACCGCTCCGAACGGACGGGTGACGTCACGCGTTCCTTGTTGCTCCGGCTGTTCTTCGAGAAGTTCCGAAATTCGTTCTGTCGCCCCGCGTGCTTTCTGGAGCTTCGAAATGAATTCGGTCATCGTCACGAGCGGGGTCATGATTTGGAACAAGTAGAGTGAAAAGGCGACGAGCTCACCGGCAGAAATTTGGTTCGTCGAGACCCGGTAAGCACCGAAGCCGATGATGATGATCAGCATCGATGTCAGCGTCACGTTGAACAGCGGTAACAGAATCGCTTGAATCCGACCTTCTTTGACGCCGAAGCCGAAGAGATTCTCAATCTTTTCGTTTCCACGGTCCATTTCGTAAGACTCGGTCGCTTGCGATTTGATGAGCCGGACTTCGCTCAACATCTCGGCGAAGAAGCCGGATAATCCAGCGAGTTCTTTTTGTGTCGCCCGGGAAATCTCATGCAGTTTCCGGACGAGCGGGATGATGATCAGTAACGTCAACGGAACGGCGATCACCATGACAAGCGTCATCTGCCAATCGAGGAAAAATAAAATCGTGATGGCCCCGATGATGGAAACGACGGATGTCAACAGGCGGACGAGCTGCTCCGACAACAACTGTTGTAACGTCGTCGCGTCATTGTTGAGGCGGGAGACGAGCTCCCCTGATTTTGTTTCATCATAAAATGGAACCGGTAGACCGAGGAGATGTTTCCACAGTAATGTCCGCAAGTTGGCGACGATGCGTTGCCCGGCAATCTGGAGCCAGTAAATCGAAAAGGCGTTACTGACGAGTTGGACGAGAAAAACGACGATGAATAAGGAAATCAGTCCGGGTGTCAGCCGATCGACCGAGAAATTATCAATCAGTGATTTCAGAAACCATGGAATCATCAGTGCTGCTAATGCCTGGATGACCGATACGGCGACGGCTGCTGATAGCAGACCGACAGGGGGATTACTTTTTTTGAGAAGATGTAAAAATGATTTGAATGTAGCTTGCTCCATACGGGCACTTCCTTTCCTATCTATTGTCTTGCGAAAACGGACTCGGGTCAACTTATAGCGATTCGCTTGACAGTGTTTCTGTTTCTCGCGGACACTGAAGACAGATAGGTAAACAGAGAGGAAGAGGGAAATGAAAGTATTAGTCGATGCCGATGGGTGTCCAGTCGTTGATTTGACAATCCGGTTAAGCGCCGGGGCGGACGTGTTTTTAGTCTGTGATACAGCGCATGAATTTAACCGGGCGGGGGCGACGACAATTACAATTGGACAAGGTCCGGATGCGGTCGATTATGCAATCGTCAACCGGATTTCACCGGGTGATATCATCGTCACACAAGATTATGGACTGGCGGCACTTGCCTTAGCACGTAAAGGACGGCCGATTGACCAAAATGGACGAATCTTTACAGATGACAATATTGATTTTCTCTTGCATACGCGGCATGTCGACCAACAAATTCGTCGGGCCGGCGGACGGACGAAGGGACCGAAAAAGCGGACGCGCCTAGAAAACGAGCAATTTGAAGTGTCCTTCCGCTCCTTACTGAAGCAAGAAGAATTCAAATGATGTATGCCCGCCTTCTCATACGCGTGGTATAATTTTAGAAACGATTTTTCAGCTAGGAGGAAGAAATTCATTGAAAAAAGTCATGCGGTACCGTCCAACTAAAAAAACACGACCATATCGTTTGAAGAGTGGATCGTTTCCTTCGATCGAGCAAAGTGCGGACGTCACGACGGATCAGCAACAAATCGGTCAGCTGAAACACGACTTGCTCGCAGCCGAAGATAAATTAAAACACCGAAATGAAATCATGGAAACACTCGCGACACAAAACGTCGAATCTGCGTGCGAGACGCTTCTGTTGAAGCTACTTCCACTCATCGGATTGACGCGTGGTGCAATCATTCTCTACCGGCGCGAACAACTCAGTCATGTCGTGACAGAGGCGGTGGAAGAGATGGAGTTGATTGAAAAGGACTTAGATCAATATTCCGTTTTGCGCCGTGCATTCGTGATGCGAAAGTCCGTCCAACTGCCGATTGAAACAGGAGGATATGAGTCCGCGATTCCAATCCAGTCACCGAGTAACAACAGTGTCGTCGGGTTGATTTATTTAAAGCATGAGTTCGAGCAATTTAATTTAGAACAAGTCGGAGACATCTTAGACTTGTCACGCAAGCTCGGGATGACGTTAGAGCGACACCTCTTGTTCCATCAGATGGAGCATGAAAAAATCAAGACGTACCAGTTACTCGATTCGATTCGCGAAGCAGTCCTCTACATCGAGAGTAGTGGCGAACAAATCTATGCCAACCAAGCGTTGCTCGATATGTTCCCGCCAAAACTGTTGAATCAAGCACAAGGATTTCGGCATGCCTACGAGCGGGCGACATCGCTGTTTGAGCACGTCGACCAACCGGATGCGTTGCACGATTATATTGGTCAGCTGATGAACGGTGATATACCGGGTGAAACGATTGAACTGTCAGCCTTTCGAGGCAATCTCTTGCTCAGTGCCTATGCGGAGCGGATTGCGATTGCGAACGTCGAGTGGGGCATGATGCTCGTCTTGCGCGATGTGACGAAAGATAAAGAACTCGACTTGAAGCAAGCTGAATTCGTGTCCATCGTCTCTCACGAACTGCGGACGCCGCTCTCTTCAATCATGGGATTCACAGAATTGTTGATGAAGCGTTCCCTCGACGGACCCCGTCAAAAGAAATACCTTGAGACGATTTATTCCGAGACCGTCCGTTTGTCTGAGCTGATCCACGACATCCTCGAAATTCAAAAGGGTGAAGATTTGACGCAAGGGGCAACGAAAAGAACGATTGATTTAAAGAAACTGCTGATTGAAATGAAAACGATGTTCGAGTTAGCGAGCAGTGAACATACAGTTCGGATGGCGTTCGGTTCAGGGGCGCATCTCTTGATGGCAAGCGAAGAAAAAATGAAGCAATTGTTTACGAACTTAATCATGAATGCGATCAAATACTCACCGAATGGTGGAAACATCGAGATACGTACTGAAGTGACAGCACAAGACGTCCGGATTGAAGTCGAAGATGAAGGGATCGGTATTCCGGATAAGGCGTTACCGTTCATTTTTGATAAATTCTACCGGGCCGATAACTCAGATACCCGGAAAATTGGCGGGACAGGTCTCGGACTTGCGATTTGTAAAATGATCGTCATGGACCATGGGGGGGCGATTTCTGTTCAGTCAGAAGTTGGTGTCGGAAGTCGCTTCATCGTTGAGTTCCCGATTCATCCGATGTCATGATACGAAAGGAGGCAGCACAATGGATAATTCTCAAAGCCGCTACGAAGCCTTACATCCGCTCGTCGAAGAAATTTTAGAGAAACTCAGTGAAAAAATTGGCGTCAATTCGTTATTTTTCGCACTGAATGATTCAAGTAGCAACTTCATCGTCAAAGCAATCAATCAAGATCAAGAATTGATTGAAGAAGGATCGACGCATGTGTTCAACCACGTCCTTTGTAAACTGGTCATCGATGAGAATGCAGGGAAAATTCAAATCAATGAGTTATTGACGAGTCCATTGACGGTCGACCATCCCGTCACAAAGGCATTAGGAAACGGGAGCTTTCTTGGCGTCGCAATCAAAAACGCCGACAATGAGAAAATCGGAACGCTTTGTGCCTTTGACGATCGACCATATGACTTCTCGGCGAGCGATTTAGCATTGATTGAACATTACGCTGATATCATCAGCAAATCGATCAGTGTCGAAACATACGTCATTAAAGATGCCTTGACGGATGTGTACAATGAACGGTACATGAACCGTTTGATTTCAAGTGTGACGATTCATCCGGCATTTTTAATGGTCTTGAACCTGGATAACTTTCACGCTGTCAATGCCAAATTCGGATACCGTGTCGGCAACCGGGTTTTACAAGTCCTCGCCGACCGGCTGAAATATGTTCCGATTCCGAATCATGTTGTCGGACGGAAGGACGGCAATGAATTCATCATTCTTGCGCCGCTTGATGAACGAGAGTTTGAACAAACGGGTGCGATGTATGCCGATTACATCATGGCAGCAATCGAGGCGCCGATCGCGGACATCGGATTTGAACCAATTCATTTGACGGCGTCGTCCGGTGTCAGTTTGTTGACGGGGGATTATACGAACCGACAGACGCAAGTCTATGCGGCAGAGGCCTTGATGCAACAAGTGAAGCTCGATGGGAAAAATGGAATGCTGTTCGTCAATCAACAGCGGGAGTTCGAACAGCATCCGTTCGCTTCCGTTCTTGAAGAAGAGTTGACGCATGCGTTAGAACGCGGGCAATTCGAACTGTATTACCAGCGGATTCTTGATATGAAGCGAGGGATGACCGTTGCGGTCGAAGCCTTATTACGCTGGAACCATCCGGTGCTCGGATTCGTCAGCCCGACTGACTTCATTCCAATTGCAGAACGTATGGGGGTCTTTGGCGACATCGGTCGATTTACGATTCGCCAAGCGATTGCCGATCGCGAACGGTTCGAAGCAGAATTCGACTTACCGGTTTCGGTTGCGGTCAATCTTTCCGCGAGTCAATTTCAGTCGAATCAACTGTTAGAAGAACTCTTGTCTTTTTCGAAGCAAGCAAACTTTAAACAAGATCGTGTCGTCCTCGAGATTCGGGAAGAAGTATTGCAGACAGGACGGAAAAAAGCAATTGAGCGCCTTCAACTGTTACGAAGCGCGGGATACCGCTTGACGGTCGATCATTTCGGTAGCCATTATGCATCGCTCAATTCATTGCTTCATCTACCGGTCCAGGCGGTCAAACTCGATCCGATCTTCACCCGACGTTTGGCTCAAAATCAGCTCGAACAGTCGATGATCCGGTCGGTCTATGCCTTGACGGAGGCGCTCGGTGTTTCGCTCGTCATTCAAGAGGTCGAGACATTATCGCAATACAGGCAGGTAGAAATGCTAGGCGAACGTTTATATGTCCAGGGGCACTATCTGCATCATCCGCAACCGCTCGATAAGTTGATTACGGACTTTGCGAAGAAAATGCAACCTCTTGATGTTTAACGGAAATCGTTCAGGGAATACTCTTAACTGTAGCTTAATTTTGTTAAGGGGGATTTCTCATGAATGAACAACACGATAAAGAAACAGATCCGATTACATCAGGTAATCAGATGACGAACGATGAAATTGCGGGACGTGATAAAGACGCGGCACCGGATACTCGCGACAAGCACGATCAAGCAAAAAACCAAAAAGCGGATGCTGAGAAATCAGACGATGCGTCCGAACAACCGGATCTTTCGCATGAAGCAGACGATGACTCTGACGTCGAAGCGAACGAGGAAACGAATCAAGATAACTAAGTGAGCGAACCGTATTCGTTCCACGCACCTAAAAGGCATCCACTCTTTCAGATGAGTCGATGCCTTTTTGAATGCAAATAAAGAGGTAGTCTGGCAAAGACTTCTTTTTCGTTCAATCGGGCGGAACGGGACCTCGCTTTTTTACGGCGAGCAGATGGAATGTTGCATTTGCTTCTGCATATTCAGTATATGTGTCAGCGAGCGTTTCCCATTCATAAGGAGAATCAGAAAGAATATTTTTTAATACCTGTTCGCGGTTTGTCCCTTGCAGCATGCAATTGACGAAGACTGCGCCTTCGCGCAACTGGTTCAAGATGTTGTTTACGAACGTCGTTTCGTTCTTTAAATCAATTTTATGGAAATGCAGCATCGAGTCTAACAACACGACATCGATCTGTTCGGAAATCGGAAAGGCATAAGCATTGCCGACAATGCTTTCGACAACATAGCCCTTTACTGAAGCGTGTTGGTTGAGCTGGGTGATGCCGACGACGGAATGATCGACACCCGTCACGGTATAACCCAACTGTCCGAGTAACAAGGCGTCCCGTCCTTGACCACATCCTAAATCGAGCACGTGTCCCTTCGGTTGATATTCACTAAAAAAAGAGACGAGTCCCGGATAAGGCTGTCCGAAATAATTTTCATCTAAATAATACGTATCGTACGCAACTTTTTTCATGGGAAACCTCCTGTAGGATCATCGTCAAGCATCGCTACTGCTACTCCCCGCATCGCCGTCAAATCCGCCGTCGACCATTCCGCCATCTGTCGCATGCGACGTGTCAGTAATATCGATTGGAAACAGTAAAAAGGGGACTGTTTCCGTCGCCATGTCGTCGATCGTCGGAGCGAGTTGAGCAAACAGTTGTTGCAGTGTCGGATGATTCGCAAGATAGAGCCGGACAGCCGTTAAAAAAAGTAAGTCTTTTCGATGCTTGAAGTGGACATCCGAGCGGAGTTGCTCGACGATTTGGTCGAGTTTTGAAGCATGTTCGGCAGGATCACCGAGTAAGGCGAGCAGACCGTGGAATGCAAGTGGGATGTGAGATTTACGATAACGTGCGCGCGACGCCCGTAATTGGTCGACATACGCCTCGAAATCGTCTGCAGGTAAAAGTGAAAATAGGAGAGCGACGATATAGGTCTGTTGGGCGCGACCAAACGGTTTCTTCAACAGATCGTAAGCATCTTCCACTCGTGCAAGAAGATGCTCGACCTCACCGCGCTTGTAACATTGGAAAAAGAAGAATGAGCCGAGTAAAGGGGAAACGATGAAACGGTGTTGTTTTTTGGCGAGTCGGTAAAGGGATAACGTCCGATGTAAGTGAGCATCCGATGGATTAAGCCGGCTGATCAGCAGAGCGGTCGAGAAGGCATTTGCAGGATGCGTCATGCGATGCGTCGCAAAAAAACTTTGAATCGACATCATTTCCGTGATGCGCTCAAACGGAGACGCATCAAAAGCGTGGATTTTCGATGCGAGGAGCAGTGCCTGGGTCTGGTGCGAATGTAAGTGAAGTTCGATGTAATCAGCAGTCTGTTCGAGCGTCGAAAATTCTGTCGCATAATGACCAATCGTTTGATCAAAAGCAAGTTCGATCAAGATATTGTCTTGGTAGCTAACAAAATACTGTCCTACGTCTTCGAGCTGATGCAAAAAGCGTGTGCTTTCCTCCATCACAGCCCACCCCCATCTTCATTTTCCCTATTTTACCATGAGCACCCGGTAGAAGTTAACCGTCGAGTTGATCAATCATTCGTTCGGCGGCACGTCGATAGAGATTGCTCATATGTGCAAGTGAAAGGATTTGTTGCAGCTGATCGATTGGTTCGTTTTCATCAGCCGACGCTTGCTCAGCTTCGAATGTCTCTAGATTCCGTACCGTGTTTTCCAGGTAGCTTGCATAAAAGGCTTCCAGATTGAGCGTCTCGTTTGCGACACCTTGATTCAATTCAGTCAATGTTGCTTTGATGTCATTGATTGAGACGGTTCCTTTCAGTTGATAAATCAAGCTGATCAAAATGAGATGATTCTTCGTATACTTTTTATTCGTGACGGGGAAAAAGAGTTTCTTTTTCGCGTAATTGTTAATCATCGTCTTCGTCAAAATCGTTTCGCCTTCTGTCCGCGTCGTTGCTTCAAACGTCCGTTCGAACAATTGAATGACTTGATCCATATATAAGTCGATGTTCGGAATATCGTCTAACTGGAGTTGGCGATCGAGCGGTCGCAATTTGTCGTCATCGTGTGTCATTAAAAAAACCTCCATGAAATTTACAGGTAATGCTTTCTATTTCTCTACTATATGATAAGATATCTATATAACGCCATGTAGTATTGAAAACTACATAACTTTTGGAGGGTAACTTATGAAAACGTATATGCGCGAACCGATTAATGGATTGACTCATCTCGGGGGAGCCGTCTTTGCCTTTGTCGGACTTCTTGCTCTAGTCATCAAGGCCTCACTTGAACGGGGCGCGGCCATCGCCATTGTCGCGGCCATCATTTTCGGAGTCAGTATGATCGCCCTGTATTCCGTCTCGGCAACTTATCATATGGTACTTGCAAGTGACCGGGCGATCGCGATTTGGCGCCGCCTTGATCACTCGATGATTTATTTATTGATTGCCGGATCCTACGCACCGTTTTGTCTCATCAGTTTGAACGGACCGACCGGTTGGGTATTGTTCTCGATTGTCATGTTGATTGCCGTCTTCGGAATCACATTTAAGTTAGTCTGGTTCAACAGTCCGCGTTGGTTATCGACGACGCTTTATATCGGAATGGGCTGGATCATGGTCTTCGCGATCACGCCGCTTGCCGCAGTTCTGTCGCCAGTCGGAATCGGCTTACTGTTCCTCGGCGGAATCTTTTATACTGTCGGTGGAGTCATTTACGGATTGAAACCAAGCGCATTATCGTTCAAGCACCTTGGTTTCCACGAAATTTTCCACGTCTTTGTCTTACTTGGAAGTCTCGCACACTTCTGTTGCGTCTATTTCTTCGTCATTTAACGTTCATGAACCGGGTACGACGGAGACGTCGCACCTGGTTTTTTGATTAAAAGGCGCAGGATTCGGGAAAACTATCAGTGAACTGGAATTAGAGAATGGAGGGTGAACGATGCAAGAACAGGATAAAGCATTGATTGCGCAAGCTGCACTCGCATATGTAAAACCCGGCATGACACTCGGTCTCGGTACGGGTTCGACGACACGCTATTTTATTGATGCTGTAGGAAAAGCAGTGGACGAAGGATTAAAAATCGAAGCGATCGCGACGTCGATTGAGACGGAAGAACAGGGCAAGCGGCTCGGAATACCGATGCGTCAGTTACGTGATGTCGAACAGCTTGATCTCGTCATCGACGGAATTGACCAGATTGATGAACAGTTCCAAGTCATCAAAGGTGGCGGCGGCGCATTGTTCCGGGAAAAGCTCGTCGCGCTGCAAGCACGCGAAGTGTTGTATCTCGCAGACAGCTCGAAGTTCGTCCGCCAGTTGATGGGACCTTTACCGGTCGAAGTCGAACCGTTCGGACGGACACACGTCGAACGACTTCTTGCGGACAAAGGAATTTCCTATACACACCGCGAAACGGCGGGAGAAGCATTCGTGACGGATGGAGGCCATTTGATTTTGGATGTCGCCCTGGATCGTGTCCCGGACGTCGCCCATTTCGTACGGGAATTGAAGTCATGGAGTGGTGTCATCGAAACCGGTTATTTTGAGCGGCAACCGGATCATGTGTTGACTCTAGAACACGGAAATATCAAACTGCTTGCCCACCCGACGCTACGGAGCGGTGGCGGAATCGTTTGAACTTGACTCAACGTAGTCGGGATAGATAAGTAGTGCATCATTACTCGTTTTTTTAAGGAGGAACAGTCATGAAGCTACGGAAGCGATTTTTATTTGGAGCCGGTGTATTGGCAGGTACAGGACTTGTCATGAAAAAAATAAAATCACGCCGCCCGCCGAGTCATTTGAAGGAGTATTTGGACCACCTCGATCAAGATGAGAGTCAAGATGCGGATAAAGACGAGGATGAAGTAGGATTGACGAAGCTTGATTCGATATACCGATCAGAGTGGCAAGCGAACGGATTCCCGCGTTCGCAACAAGAACTCGATGAATTAGATAAATAAAAAAATGACAGAAGTCCGCTTCCGGATTTCTGTCATTTTTTTTAGTATGTAAGAGACCCGGCGATGATTAAGCCGATTGATAACGAGAGGAACAATAACAATAAACCAACGGCTTCGTTGTTGGCATCGATTTCCTTCGTCATGCTGAGACGCGGAATGAGCAGATCGGCAAGATAAAACAGGACGATTTGGAAAACGATCGCGAGAGCCCCCCACAAAACCATGTCGAGGATGCTGACAGAGTTTGCGATACTTGAATAAAGCACGATCGCAAGTCCGAGGATCCGTCCGCCGAACGCATAGACGGCTGCTTTTTTACCTTGACGAATCAATTCCATTTCCTTTGATTTCGTCGTCACTTCAAACAGGACAACACCGATTGCGAGCAAGAGCGTCGCTACACCGATATAGGCGAGTGTTGATAAAAACAAGTCACTGAATGCCATACCATTTCCCCCTTAAGAACGTTTCTTGTTGTTGCGGTCTTTTTTTTGCTGAATCGCGACATAGAGCTCAAGTAAGGCACCTACTAAAATCCCGGCGGATACATACAGATAAAAATTATCTCCGATAAATCCAAACAATAAACCGAGGAGAAGACCAATGAAAATGTACGGTCCTTTTGTTAACTTCATATTCTTCACCTGCCTTACTATCAAACGTAGCTGATTTTTTTGATTACGTCCATCCTTAATTGAATCACGTCGTCGTCGCGATCTCTTCTTGTACGGAGTGGAGCGTGACTTGGTTTCGACCGGATTGTTTAGAAGCATACAGTGCTTGATCGGCATGGCGGACTAAATGATCAATATTTGCAGTCGTCTCTTCAAAGCTTGCGACACCAAAGGATGCCGTCACGCGGAGTGTTTGCCCGGTCTGCGTCGTGAAAGGGGCAGTTTCAATGCGCTCACGCAATTCTTCAGCGAGGGCCAAGACGCGCGTTAACGCAAGATTTGTGATGATGAGTGAAAATTCTTCACCGCCATTTCGTGACAGGTAGCCAGTATCTCCGACTCCATCACGTAACCGTTTTGAGAATTGACGTAACACGTCGTCACCAGCCTCATGCCCGTACGTATCATTGACCGACTTAAAGTGATCGATGTCAATCATGACGAGGGCGACCTGCTGCTCATTGAAGATACTTTGCCGTTTAATGTCCGTTAAGTAATCTGAAAAAGCACGCGAGTTGTGAAGACCCGTCAAAAAGTCGATTTGCGCTTTATGTTGGAACGTCCGTAACGCAAGCTTCGTCATCCGGATGTCTTGGATGATGAGTAAAGTCAACCAGCTACTGACGAAAGACGCAGGGGTGATGACTGACAGGATTTCGACGATTTGACCGGTATCGCGTAAGACGATGCCTAAAATGACAGCGTGCAGAAGTGTCGCATAAAGCGTCACCGTCATGAAGGTCTTTTTTGAATACAAAGGCATCAGTTTGACAATCAGGGAGATACCGACAGCGAGACTGATGATGAAAAAACATGCCGCATAAGCTGCAAAATTCGTACTGATGGTAAAGCGGTAAACGATGATGGCGACAGTCACGATGAACGTTGGCAATGGGCCAGCGAAATAGGCGGCGACAATGACCGGGATATGCCGTAAGTCGACTAAAATTCCAGGGGCCGGTTCAATCGTCATCTGCATCAACACAATCGCGAGGACACTCAAACATAGACCATATAAAATACGCAGTGACTGTTTAGAATCCTGTGTAATCGGTTGAGAAGATAATTTTCCGAGTAAGTAAAAACCACTCATTAAAAAAGTGATATTGTGAAGAACATCATAGATGATTGTTTTCATATGTCGCGGACTCCTTTTAAACCAATTATGTCTATTGTACTATAATGCCGACATCGATTTTCAAAAAAATATCATTAGTGCTTCGTCTGATCGTTAAGAAGTGGGCATATTCTCTCATGACTTCAAAAAATACAGGTGTCCTCAACGGTGAACATGAGATGTATGTGTTTATTTGACTAAATGGTTTATTTAATTAGTGAGATAACGCGGGAAAGAAAAAAAGCATTCAGCATGACAAGGAATGGGAGCTTACGATAGAATGGAAAATGGTAAAAGGGGGAGGGCACATGATTACATTACATACGGTCAGTAAAGCATTTTCCAAACAACCCGTCATTCAATCAGTATCCTTAATGATTGAACAGGGTGAGATTCATGGCATCATCGGTGCGAGCGGAGCAGGTAAATCGACACTGCTTCGGCTGATGAACCTGCTCGAACGACCGGATGAAGGCGACATTGAGTTTGATGGCATCAATTTGCTTGCTTTACCGCACCATAAATTGCGGGGTGTTCGCCAAGACATCGGGATGATTTTTCAAAACTTTAATCTGGTCGCGAATAAGACGGTCGAACAGAATATTTTGGTATCCCTCGAACTCGCGCGCGTGCAGAAGCAGGAGCGTTCCGTGCGGGTTCAGGACTGCCTCCGGTTCGTCGGATTGGAATCCATTCCTGACAAGTACCCAGCCGAACTGAGCGGCGGTCAGATGCAACGTGTTGCAATTGCCCGTGCGCTTGCCAATCGGCCACGTGTACTCTTATGTGACGAACCAACGTCCTCCCTCGACCCAAGTACGACGTCGGAGATCTTACGGGTTCTTCAAAACATTAATCGGACGCTTGGTGTCACCATCGTGCTCGTCAGCCACGAAATGAACGTGATTCAGAGTATTTGCAATCGCGTCACGATTATGGAGAACGGTCAGATTCGCGATACGGTCGCGACTGAACCTGCAGGTGTTGCCGAAATCACGAGTGATGCGGGTTGGTTCTTAACGCAGTTGACCGAACGGGGGAACGCGGATGCCTGACATATTAATCGAGTACGCAGGGGAAATCAGACTTGCCATCGGACAAACGTTCGTGATGGTAGGGGTCTCGATTTTTGCTGCAGTGCTGATCGGACTGCCGGTCGGAACGTTGCTGTTTTTATCGCGGAAAAATCAGTTACTCGAAAATCGCTTCCTGTTCTCCGGTTTGAATCTGCTAGTCAACACGGTCCGCTCCTTTCCGTTTTTGTTACTTGTCGTCTTTTTGATTCCGTTTACACGGTTGATTATCGGTACAGCCATCGGGACGGCAGCAGCGACCGTTCCACTTGCGATTATCGCGATCGCCCATTATTCCCGGCTCGTCGAACAATCGTTACTTGATGTACCAAAAGGCGTCATCGAAGCAGCGATCTCAATGGGCGCGTCGACACGAGAAGTTGTCGTGAAATTTTTATTCGTTGAGGCCCGGTCCGGACTCGTTCTCGGTCTGACGACATCGATCGTCAGTTTTATCTCCTACTCGACGATCATGGGAGTGGTCGGTGGAGGGGGCATCGGAGATTTTGCCGTACGGTACGGGTATCAGCAATTCCAGACTGAGTTGATGATGTACATGATCCTGATTATGGTCATCCTCGTCCAATTGATTCAATTCATAGGTACGACAGTAGCGCGATTGATTGACAAACGTTAAAAGAAAGTAGGAAATGAAATGAAAAAACTGATGATGATGTTGACAATAGTTGTCCTGGCCTTAGCAGGTTGCGGAAATAGTGATGACAGCGATACCGGTTCTACGGAAGAGACGAAAACCTTGAAGGTCGCGTCACTGATTAAACCGATGACGGAAATTCTTGATCTCGTGAAACCACAGTTAAAGGAAGACGGGATTAACCTGGAAGTCGTCGTTCTGAGCGATAACGTTCAGCCAAACAGTGCGCTGGCAGCGAAAGAGGTCGATGCAAACTTCTTCCAACACGTTCCGTATATGGAGGAATTCAATCGGAATAACGATGCGAACCTCGTTCCGATCGAACCAATCTATTTTGCCAATTACGGTGTCTACTCGAAAGAATATAAATCAATCGATCAACTACCGAAGGGGGCCGTCATCGCGATGGCGAACGACGTCTCTAACATCGACCGTTCGCTGTCGTTACTCGCCCAGCATGACGCGATTAAATTGAAAAAGAAGACAGGATCTTACTATACGATTAAGGACGTCGTTGAGAATAAACAAGATTACAAGTTCAAGGAAGTGGACTTATTGATGCTCGCGCGTCTTTATGATGATGCTGACGCGGTCGTCATGACACCGGCTTATGCAGCACCGCTCGGTCTGACGCCGAAACAAGATGCACTCGTCACGGAAGGCATCGAGAATGACTTTGCGATTACCCTCGTTGCCCGGAAGGACAATCAGGATGTGGAAGCGATTCAGAAGCTTGCGAAAGCGATGACGAGTCCGGAAGTCAAAAAGTTCTTAGAAGAAAATTATGATGAAACGGCGATACCGGCTTTTAACTGATACTCAAACAAAAGTGACTTGTCGGACAATCGCTAGAACTCAGTTTAAAAAATCACCCGCTTCACACGTCCGCTCGGCGTCGTGTAAAGCAGGTGATTTTTTTAAAACGATTGTTGATTAAAGCACAATAGACGGTCTGCCTGATCAACTCAAAACCGCTTTAATGTGCCGTCAATTGTTTTGCATAACCGCTTTGCTCTAAAATATCGCCTGTCGGTAGATGCGTCCATTTTTCAACGGAAGTGTCGGGATTTTTCTGAATGAAGTCGGTCATAATCGTATTTCCGATTGCATAATTCGACCAACCGGGGATCTGCAAATCAGAATTACCGTTCTGTAAGTCTGAAAATTTGGCGTGATACGAATTTACTTCATGCAGAACATGCTTAAAGGAATGGTCGAGCAGCGGTTCTGTCCAAGGTGGATTGACATCTGGATAAAGACCTTTCGCAAATAAGTCCGCTTTTCCTTCCGAAATGATATTATCGGCAATCGATGAAATTCCAAGCTTTTCGAGTAAAACGGTGTGATGGTATTCATGGGCAACTGTATAGGCAAGCATCGATTGATCGACATCACGATCGATATAAAGCACTAACAGGTTTTTGGCGAGTGCAATTCCTGTCACACCACCCATCCGTTTGTTATTCACGGGATTATCTGAATTAATTGGAGCGACTAGAACGACTAAATCGTTTTGGCGGGGTAACTGTTTTGATGCTTGTTGTAACGATTGTTTAATTTGTTGCTGTATCTCGGTTTGATGCTGCTGTAAGTAGGTAACATTTTCTTTTAAGTGTTTGAGATCGTTCATCGGTCGGTCGAGCGGATTATAGACACCAAGCTGTTCCGAAACCTGCTCCTGCTCACGGATACGATCGTTTTCCTTTAAAACGTATTTTTCGAACAGCGCTCCGTTTTCAGTCGGAGCTTTCAGTGCTGCATCGACATATGACTGATAGACATCGTAAAGTGGGATGATCTTAATTGTTTTATCATCTTGCGTGAAGGTAATACCCGTCGGCTTGGTTTTTTGTGCTTCCGGTTCCTCGGAGCACCCGGCGAGTAAGCTGGCCAAGACGGCACTCACGATCAATCGTTTCATTCCGATCACATCCTTTCTTTTGGTCTGTGGGAGAACGTTCGAAGAAACCATTTTTTGAAACATTTCTTCTTTTGTTAGCGTATAGTAAGATAATGTAAGAATCAATTTGATTATGGATTTTATTGGATTACACACTAGGAGGGAACCGCGTGCGGAAAAGTTATGAATTCTTTTTGCTTTACAACAAAGAAATGTTCTTCAATAAGTTTGCTTATCTCTATACGCTCGCCGTACCACTCGTCATCATTCTCCTCAATCACTTCGACTGGTTCAAGGATTCCCCGACGTGGACGGTCTTTCAGTCGGCGATGATTCAATTCTTTGCGATCATGATTGTGTTGACTGCAATCAATGGAATTGGCATATCATTACTCAACCAACGGGAGAGCGGCTTTTTGAAGATGTATACGTTTTTGTCCGGGCAAAAATTCCCGGTCATCTTCGGACGTCTCATGTCGCAATGGTTTTTCCTCACGTTGAACATGTTCGCTGCCAGCCTGATGATGGCGGTTTTGTTTCATCAACCGTTGCTGAAGACCGTGCTGATGACCGGATTGCTTGCGCTCATCATCCCGTTACCGGTCTTTGCCTGTAGCCTGCTGATTGCAGCACTCCCATTGAAGCCGGAGACGATGACACCGCTCGGGACGATTTTAATTTTTGCCGTCTTCATTTTCATAGATGTATTTGAACTGACGGATAATCGATTGCTTGCGTATTTTTCATTCCTGAATCCGGCGAATTTAATCTTGAATGAAGCCCGCTTCCTGACAGGCAGTGTCAGTGACGGGATGATGGGCTTGTCGATTCTGACAGGCATCCTGGTTTATTTAGTAGTCGGCTACGTTGCCTATCAGCGGTTGTCGATCACGTCAAAAACAAATCGTTAACGGAAGGGGACGGACAAATGCAACTCGGGACAATCGATTACAGCTATGATGAAAAACGGATGATTTTAGATAAAGCGGATCTTGATCTCGATCCGGAACGGTTGAACGTCGTGATTGGTTTAAACGGATCAGGGAAATCGACGTTGTTTGACGTCGTCGCCGGGGCGCTCCCGGCGGACGGGTTTCAACCGCCGTTTAAACGGACGGAGATTCTTTATCAATTGCAGCAGGCACCGCTTCCGCCGATGCTGAAAGGAAAAGATTTAGTCCGGTTGATTTTGAAAAGTGACCGGACGGAGCCGTTCCGTTCGTTATGGGATACATATGTCGCCTCGTTACGCGAACAGGAACGAAGCCGGTTAGAGCGTCTGCAAGACTTACGGCTCGGTCAGATGTCAGCCGGTGAAAAACGGTGGCTGGTCATCCGGACGGTCTGTCATCTCGATCGTACACTCTACATCTTTGACGAGCCGACGGTCGGGCTTGACCCGGAGTCACGGCGTTTCGTCGTCGAGGCGATCGGTGCGTTACTCGACCGTCAAAAAATCGTATTATTGTCGACGCACATACTGCATGAAGTCGCCCACCTGCCGTGCAAGATGCATTTTCTCCATCACGGAAAAATCGTCTACAGCGGTTCCTATCATGCCTTCGTCGCGCGTTATGAGACCGATAATCCAGACATCGCGTTTGAGCGTTTCTTGGCGGAGCAACCAACCGCCTAAACTAACCTGTTCAAGATGCATTCGAACGCGAGTGTATCTTTTTTTTGCGTTGAATTACTCGAATTTCAAAAAAATGAAATAAAATTTAGTACGGGATTGACAATTTTAAGGAGTATAATGCTATATTGATAATGAAAATGAGATTCATTATCAATTGAGGAGAGTGAGACATATGTTTATCCAACTGAAAACCATTCGTGTTGAGCACGGCTACGCGGAGACAATGATTGAACGATTTGCAGGAGAAGGCATCATCGAACAGCAGCCAGGATTCGTTGATCTGAGCGTTTTGAAAAAAAAGCGGACACGCGGCGATGAGGAAGTCGTGATTTTAATCCGCTGGGAATCCGAAAAGGACTGGAAAGCCTGGGAAACAAGCGATGTCCATCTCGCAGGTCATCGGGAGCGCCGTGGTCAGCCGGCACCGTCCTATATACTCGATAGCAGTCAAGTATATTATGAGATGCTCGGTCAAAAAACGAAAAGTGTGTAACATGTGACCGATTCGTTAAAACCTTGACGAATCGGTCACACTTCATTTACGAAAAAGCAATACGATAAAGTACGGTGCACCGAGAACGGCGATGACGATCCCGACCGGAATATCGGCTGGGGCCAACAGATTTTTTCCGATTAAATCAGCTAACAATACGAGCAGACTACCGACAAGCGCGGCAACCGGAATCAGACTGTAATGGTTCGGACCGACGAGTCGTCTCGCGATATGAGGGGCGAGCAGACCGATAAATGAAATCCCTCCGCCAGCCGCCACGCAGGCTCCAGCAAGAGCCGCAGCCACGAACAGAATACGTTTACGGGTACGTTCAACCTGAAGTCCTAAGGTTTGTGGCAGTGAACCGCTCAATTGCAATAAGTTCAACGAACGGCTTTGCATAAATGCGAGTGGGATGAAAAGGACGATCCAGGGCGTAAGCATGAAGACGGACGACCAATCTGCCTGCCAGATGCTTCCGGTCAGCCAGACGGTTGCTTGCTGGAAATCTCTTGGATCCATCTTCAACTGAAAAATGATTAAAAGGGCACCGCATAAAGCATTGATTCCGACGCCGACCAACAACAGGCGGGCAGGCTGTAGTGAAGTCGCTCCTGCCAGCCGATAAATCGTCCAGGCGACGAGTATTGCACCGAAAAAAGCGACGAATGGCAAAAGCGGGAGCTGAAGTAAAGCGGAGCGAAAATAAAACAGGGTCATGACGACAAACAGCCCGGCACCTGCATTAATCCCGAGAATACCCGGGTCGGCCAAAGCATTGCGTGACATGCCCTGAAGCAGTGTCCCGGAAACAGCAAGACCTGATCCGATCAAGAGAGCCAGCAGCATCCGGGGCAGTCGCAGGTCAATCAGGACTAACCGTTCTGCATCCGTTCCTTGCCCGATTATGGTCCGGCTGATTGAACTGAACGAAACGGGAAGAATGCCGGTTGAGAGGCTGTATAAAAATGTAACGATAAGAAGAACACATAAGCTAAGAAACGTAAAACGTGATTTTTGAAGAGCGTTCCACATATCCATCAGATCGCCAACTCCTTCCGTCGTGCAAGGTAAAGAAAATAAGGAACCCCGATTACGGCCGTAATGGCTCCAAGTGGTGTTTCAAACGGGGGATTGACCATTCGTGCGAGTAAATCGGAGACAATGAGAAGTGTCATCCCGAATAATGCGCTGACCGGCAGGAGAAGATAATAATTCGTTCCGACAAGAAAACGACTGATATGTGGAATGACAAGACCGACGAAACCTATGACACCAGCGATGGATACAGCACTCCCGGCAAGCAGGACGATACTGCAAAATCCGAGAACCCGGACTTTCGTTAACGACGATCCAAGACCTGCCGCGACCTCTTCTCCAAGCGAGAGAACGGTCATGCTTCTCGCGATATGTAAGGAAATCGCCATACCGATTAAGACGATGGGAAGAAGAACATGGACATGTTCCCACTTAGAGCCGGATAACCCGCCGGCATACCAGAAACTTAAATCTTGGGCAACTTGATGGAACAAAGTGATGCCTGTTGAAAGCGCACCGAACAATGCACTGAGTGCGGCTCCGGCGAGGGTCAACGTGACAGGTGAAAAACGGCCACGTGCAAAAACCGTAATTAGAACGATGAGCCCTGTACCAAGGGCTGCACCGCCAAAAGAGAACATCAGCGAACTGAAGAAGGAATGGGCAGAAACAAAAGCGAGGGAAATCGCGACCCCAAGACCAGCCCCGTGGGTAATGCCGAGCAGGGATGGGTCGGCCAATGCGTTACGGGTCAATCCCTGCATCATCGTTCCTGACAAAGCCAGGGCAATTCCGACAAGTCCTGCGCAGATTAAACGCGGCAGGCGGACTTCTTGAATCAATTGGTGCTGCAGGTTATTGGCATCAAACGAATGGAACGATGCGAGGACTGTATCCGAAGAAACCGGAAAAGCTCCGTAAAAGAGTGATAATCCGCTACATAAGAAAAACAGAAAAAGCGTAATCAAAAGAACGATAGCTGTAGGGTGAGGGCGTGCAGATGCATCCATAATCGTCTCTCCTTTTTAAATGAGAATTATATTCATTATCAACGCGATTAAACTTACATCGAATAGCAAATTTTTGTCAAATGTTTTTTTAGGGAGCAAACACTATGGAAGTGAATTTAAAGCCATTAATCATCCAAAAATACTGGTTGCTGGAAGGGGACCGGCAACCGGTCAGTTCGGGCATCATCATTGTTGTTGTCGGCAAGGTGTTTTTATATGACGACCGCCAACGGTTACAACCGGGTGAAAGCGCCTGGGTCGATCAAACGCAGGAGGTACTGGCAGCTACGAAAGAGAGCAGTCTTGTTTATCATCTTGCCGTAACCGGAGACCGTTGCCCACTTTACCGGCAGGATCCAGAACAACTTCACGCACAGTTGCGAAGAATGAGTACGAGTCCGACGACCGTCAAGGGTATGCTACGCCAACAGCGTCTCGTTTATGAGTTGCTTGAGACATTAAGCCACGAACAGGAAAAACATGTATTCGAACAAGTGACGAAAGAATGGCTAGAACAACTAGGCGATAACCGTCCCGTCAACGAACTGGCAGTAGAGCTCGGGATGTCTGTGCCGACATTTAATCGTCTGTTTAAGGAGCAATATGCCGAAACACCTAAAGCGTACTTAAATCAACTCCGCATTCGAACAGCGAAAGAGTGGATGCTGACGTCGCCGGACATGACGTTGGCACAAATCGCTCAAAAGGTTGGTTTGCAAGATGAATTTTATTTTAGCCGTTTATTCAAAAAGCGGACAGGTTCGTCTCCCACCCATTTTTTGAAGCGTGCTTCACCCCGCATCGGTATCGCCAGCCGTCTTTTATTGCAGGACCACTTGCTGGCGCTTGGTCTGCAACCGATTCTTGCACCAAGTTATCCGACGGAATACGGTGCGAGTGGCCTACCTGTATTTTTAACCGATTTGGAAGGTACCCAGTTTTATGACGCCAATCGCCCCGCACCGCGGGAAGTGTTTGAATCGATGCAACTGGATTTGATCATCAAGACACCAGATCTCGATAAACAGCATGATGTCAGCTGGTCGCCGCCAGAACACGTCCTCGAATTGCCCCGCCAGACGTGTTGGAGCGAGTATCTGCGTCTGCTGGCAATCGCAACAGATCGGGAAGAGCGCCTCGAACCGATTATGAAAGAGGTCGACCGGTTGGAACAAACCGTTCGGGAACGGATAGCGTGGCACCGGACGGGGACGTGGGCGGTAGTTTGGATTCGCCCGGACGAGGTGCGGCTTTATGGAACGGGTCAGCATACGATGCTTGATTTTTTGTTTCACGATGTAGGGATGACAAGTGCGACCGGTTTACCGGAGACGGTTTACCAATCTGTCACATTATCAGAACTGAAAATGATTGAACCGGACAATCTATTGATTTTATGGAGCCAACAGACGGATATCGAACGGATTCAACATGATGCCGCCTGGCAAACGCTCAAAGCAGTCAGCACGCATCGCGTCTTTTGTCCGGACAGTGTTGACTGGGATCCATGGGGACCGCTCGGACGGATTCATATGTTACGCCAATTCCTGATTTACATCGAACAGGACAAACGATTGATTTGTCCATGAAAGTTGACGGGTTCGTCCATGTCGTTTTTAAGTGATAATGATTATCATTACTAATGAAGAACGAGTTTGAGAGGAGAAAAGAAAATAATGAAAAAAATCATAGGGGTAACATCAGTCCTTGCGACATGTGCAGTTTTAGCTGCATGTGGAGGGGAAGCAAGCGAACAGCCGGCTAAGCAGACAACAGCCGTCCATACGGTCGAACATATTTTCGGGAAAACAGAAGTTCCGGATAATCCGAAGAAGGTCGTCGTCTTATCGCACGTCTCATGGGAAGGCTCACTTGTTTCAGTCGGCGTTAAACCGTATGCGGTCATGGCGTATGACAATGAGTTTCCGCCCCACTTGACGGAAGAACTGCAAGGAACGAAAGCCTTACCATATGCCGACGAAATTAATCCGGAAGAAATCGTTAAGCTCAATCCGGATTTACTGATCATCAGCGACCGTTACAAACCACTTTACGATAAACTGGCAAAAACGATTCCGACTGTCGCAGTCGAAGTCGGCGGGGACTGGAAAGAAGATCATTTGAAAGTTGCGGAAGCCGTCAATAAAAAAGCGGAAGGGCAGGCAGTCATCGATGACTTGTCGGAAGAAGCGAAGAGTATCGGACAACGCATCAAGGATAGTGTCAAAGACGAAACGTTTATGGCCGTATCGGTCAATAAAAAAGATATTCGCGTTTACGGTCTGACAAATCATGCGACAAACTCATTGTTGTTTGACGATATCGGATTAACACCGACGAAAGGTTTACCAAAAGATTTCGGGGAGAACATTTCCATCGAAGGATTGGCGAAATACAATCCGGACCATATCATCGATCTGTCCTACTTCAGCAGCGGTCCTTACTACGATGAAGTAACAAACGGAAAGGTCTGGAAAGGATTAACGGCAGTTAAAAAAGATCAAGTTCATCAGCTATCAACGACATGGGGCTTCTGGGATCCGATTGAACGTGAAAAAGGGTTAAAAGAACTGGAAGACGTCTTACTGAAATAATCAATTACAGAGCAGGAAGAGGAACGGGGAAACCCGTTTTTCTCTTTTCTTACAATGAGAATCGTTATCAATTGATGGAAGGATAGTGGCAGTCATGACAACACGACATGAACGTATCGATGAGATTGCAACCCGGGCAACGCTCCAGGCATTTGCGAATAGTTATCTCCGTGAAGTCAAAACAGTTGATTGGTTCATTCCGAAAGAGGAGGAGAGAGAGAAGTGCGGTAAGAGTGGTTGCCGAATTGATGTGACAACAGTCTATATCCTCGAAATCCGTCATCGTTCACGCATTGGACGACATGAAATCGGGCGGATTTATCGCCAGACTCCGAGCGGATTGGTGGAAGAAGCACCTCTTGTCTTCATCATAGCGTGTTGCCAACATCTTCAACGGCTTGTACCGGGATTAACGGATTTACTATACCGGGTCCTCGATAGCCATCGGGTGATGTGTCAAGTCATCACACATCAGTTGGACGAGACGACGCGAGCTCAGACATTCCTTGAACATGAACAGACAGTTCGGTTCGGACATTGGTTTCACCCGACGCCGAAAAGTCGGGTAGGAATGCATGACTGGGAACAAATCGCATATGCTCCGGACTTTAAAAACGGTTTCCAACTCGATTATTTTGCCGTCGATCGGACTTTACTGATTGAGGAAAGTGCGACGGATCGGCTGATCAGTGAGCAGATGTGCAAGCAACTCGAATCAACGGTAAAACTTTCAGCTGGGGAAGCGCTTCTGCCGGCACACCCTATGCAAACTCAGTTTTTGTTGACGCAAACGACTGTTAAAGCATTAGTGGCACAGGGACGGATTCGCCACCTCGGGCAGCTCGGTCCACTGTATTATGCGACATCTTCAATCCGGACGGTTTTACATACCGACGGCCTGCACATGTTGAAGTTTTCAATTCCCGTCCAGGTAACGAATTCACGACGAGTCAACAAACGACATGAACTAACGGCAGGGATAGTCATGAAACGTCTCGCCGGGCATTTGACGATGCCCCGAGGATTTTCAATTACGCATGATCCGGCATACGCCACACTTTGGACGGATACGGAAGAATCCGGTTTTGAAGTGATTTACCGGGAAGCACAAGCCGACGCGGTCAATGTCGCTGCACTCGTCCAGGAACCGCTGGACAATGAACCTTCCGTTTTGATGTCGCTCGTCCTCGAAGCGAAACAAGCGGATCAGTCATTGGAAGAAGCTGCATGGGACTGGTTTGCAACGTATATCGAACTGACACTCGGGGCGTTGCTCGAGTTGTACGACAACTACGGCATCGCGCTTGAGGCACACCAACAAAACAGCCTGATTACTGTTGAACAGGGACGGCCTATCCGTTATCAGTTCCGCGATAACCAAGGGTATTATCTCGCCCTGTCCTGCGAAGAGAAATTATTGTCTTTGGAACCATCATTGGATCAGGCACGAGAACTGTTTTATGACGAGTCGACGATTGAGGAACGGTTAACGTATTACATGGTCTGGAACCATTTGGGCGGACTGCTTCACCGTTTTGACCGAGACGGACTCTTACGGGAACAGGACATGCTCGATTGGCTCGGAACTTGGCTTGATCAACGACAGCAAACATTGTCGGGTCCGGCTCAAGACTGGATTCACTATGTCCGCTCACGTCAGACGCTACCGTACAAGGCGAACTTGCTGACACGTCTGCATGCACTCGACGAGCTGGAAGTCAGCGGGGAGCGGGTCATCTTTATTGAAATCGCTAATCCATTACAACGGGAGGTCCCTCATGAGGCAAACGAGCGAACAACGTGTCTGCAAACAACTTCTTGAAGCACTTTTATTCGAACGGATCGAGCCGTTCAGTGAACATCCGCGACAAGACGGCAGTGCGACGTTTCGATTCATCCGTCCCCCGTATGAACTGACGATTAACGGGAGACGTGGGGCATTTGACCGGATTTGGCTCGAACTTTCTACAGGTGTGCTGACCAAAAACAATCAAGTTCAACCGATGACACTGGCGCAAATCATCGCGTGTTTTCAAATTAAGGATTCGCTCCGGCAAGAGCTCGAGCAAACGGTCGCGCTTGATGAGAGCTGTCCCGTCCCCATCGTTGCACGAACGCAAATGACATACAGTGCTTTAGAGCAGGCGTTAATCGAAGGACATCCGTATCATCCATGCTTCAAGTCCCGCATCGGATTTTCGCGCGCCGATCATTGGCGATATGGACCGGAGTCGGGACAGCGGTTTCGTTTACGGTTCGTCGCACTTCCGGCTACTACTGTCCACATGACACAAATGAATGGCGTGATGGAACAGGCATTCGGTCAAGCGACCCTTGAGTGCTTAAATGCACTTCTAATCCGCGCAACAAATGATTCCGCCGATTATCAAATTGTTCCGGTCCACCCGTGGCAATGGAGATGCGTCGGGATGGACGTCCTCGAGTCGGGCGGCATTGACCTTGGAGAAAGCGGTCCCCTGTTTCAAGCGACTCAATCAATCCGGACTGTTTTCCAACCAGGCGTACCGGATGCTCCGCATATTAAGCTCCCGCTTGATCTCATCCAGACGTCGGCGAGACGGACGTTTGACGTCCCGAGCATTGTTGCGGCACCGGTGTTATCCGATTGGCTGATCAGAAGAGCGGAAAAGCTTCCCGTAACGTTGCTCCGCGAATTCGCCAGTCAGGTCGTCGAGACGAAGGACGGAAAATTATCAGGCCGCATCGGCTGTCTCTATCGCGACAATGTCCTGACGAATGTCACAGCTGAGGAAACAGTCATCCCTTTTACGGCGCTTGCCCTCAACGAAGCGAACGGGGGACTGTTTCTTGACCCGTGGTTCAAGAAATACGGGATGGAACAGTGGGTAAAACAGTTTCTGACCGTTTATTTACAGCCGGTCTTCCGTCTCGTCGCCGAAGAAGGGCTTGCTCTCGAAGCACATGCCCAAAATAGTTTACTCGTGTTAAAAGACGGCTGGCCAACGCGACTAATTTTGCGGGATTTTCATGATAGCGTCGAATATGTCGGGAAATTTGTCCGGCATCCGGAGGAGATACCTGATTTTAAGACCATCCATCCCGCTTTTAATTCGCCGGTCGGGACATATTACGAAATGAAAGACGTCGAGGCATTACGCGAGCTCGTCAGCGATACGGTATTTGTATTTCATTTGACGGAATTATCGCATCAGTTGGAGGACAAGTACGGCTTGAAAGAAACAACATTTTTCAAATGGGCTGCCGCGGTACTCGACCGACTCGAGCTGTCGCCGGATCGCTTTGCCGCCTTAGGATTCGGCGAAGCGACCATGTACACGGAGTCCCTCTTCGCGCGTAAATTCGAGACAGGGCAGTGCCGGCATCTTGTTTGCAATACATTATATACAAGGACGCAGAAGGGAAGCGAAACGCATGTTATACATTGAAGAGACGCTTTATACCGAACAAATGCTGACAGATCATCCCGTTTGCCAGTTAAGTTGGCTCGCTGACCCCGGGACTACAGTTGTTGCAGTTTGTACTAAAGACACGGCAGCCTGGATTGCCTTTTGTTTACTTATGAAAAGAACACAAGGAACGGTCGTACCGCTTCATCCGGACTTACCGGAAGCCGGTGCACGCGATATGGCGGAACGAGCAGGGTGTGACTTTTTAATTTATGGTGATTTTCAACAACCGGTTCGATTGACGCAGGCAAAACCTCGTCCGGGAGGTCTGATTCAATTCAGCTCCGGTACGACCGGAGAGGCGAAAGTGATTCACCGGACATGGTTGTCGATTGAACAAGAAGTGACAGCATACAATCAATGTTTTCCGTTACCGCATGCAACAGGAACGATTGTCGCCTGTCCGACATCACATTCATTCGGCTTGATTTGCGGTGTCATGGCGACGCTATATCGGGGGGCAGTACCCGTCATTCTCGAACATACGGCACCGCGACATGTCTTGCGTGTCTGTCGGGCACATCCGGATGCGATTTTGTATGCGGGACCGGGGCTTGTCTATCTGCTCAGTCAGTTTAAGCAGCGGCTATTTGCAGTGATGATTTCCGGTATGACGTTGCCGAATAGTTGGTTTGAAGCGATTCAGGACGTGACCGATCATCTTTTACAGCAATACGGATGCTCAGAAACCGGTTGCATCGCATTACACCCTGATCCGAAAACAGCGCAGGCGATTGGCTATCCGTTACCACATCTTCAAACGGAGGCTGGAACTATAAATCAACCGGCTGAATTGCTAGTCGAATCAGATGGAACCTGGACGGGTACGAAGGATTTGGTCGGAGCGTCGGAAAACGGCGAATTGTTCTTCTTCAGCCGGTTGGACGAAATGATAAATGTATCTGGTCTATCCGTTTATCCAGCAGATGTTGAAGATGTATTACTACGTCGCGCCGACGTCAACGAAGCCGTCGTCTTCAAGAAAAGTGATCGTCTGCAAGGCGAACGAGTCTGTGTCCAGATCGTCAGTTCGGCGACCGAGGAGACATTACGCTCGTTTTGCCATGCGCATCTTGCTCCACATCAATGTCCGACTGACTGGACGTTTGTTACGGAAATAAAAAAACTGCCGAACGGAAAAATCAGTCGAATCCGACTGGGGGTGACGTCATGAGTTCCTTCCTCGACCAGCAGACATTTCATCAAATCGTCGAGGCGCAACTCGATGTCATCTTACCGATGGAAGTGACGGGACAGGAGCGGCTTCGCGATGAACTGCAACTGGATTCGATGCGATTGTTGCAGTTGCTCGTTCATCTGGAGCTTGAATACGGTCTCGTTCTAGCCGACGAGCAACTCGGACAGCTTCCACAGATGACGGTTGAAATGTTCTTAGCTGCGCTAACAAAAAAGGAGGTGCTTTGATGATAAAAGTTCACTGTCTCGTCAGTTGTGTCTGTGAAACAATCAAGCGGTCGCAAGCAGATCATCGTCCGTATTATTTCGGGATTTGGGACGCCGACTTTGGCTTGACGTCCGATTTTGTTTTATCGCATCATGCCCCGGAGATTAATCATGAAGCGATGCTCGAGTGGTACCGTTTACTGTACGGGATCACAGTCCATCAGTGGTATGACCGGACCCTGTCACGGGCTACGAATATCATGAACCTCGAACGACTCATGAAAACGAAACGACCGGAACAATCGATTATCGTCATGCTGGATCTCGCGCAGTTACCGGAGCGGGAAAACAAGTTTCACCATGACGTATTTCCACATTATGTGATGCTTGAACCAACGGATGACGAAGAGACATGGCGGATGATGGACCCGGATTTTAGATATGAAGGTGAAATGGATCGCGTACGGATCATCCAGGCAATCGATCAGCCGACTGTCGCCGGAGGGTTCTGGTTTGACGGGAGTCACGTCAAACTTCCGGATCGGGAAACGGTCGCAGCTTACTTCATGAGTGGTCTCAAGCGGCACCACCCGTTGACGGAAGCAGTCGGAAAAATTGTCTCGCATCATAAGAAAACACCAAATCGCTTACCTTCTGCGCTAAAACAACTTCCGGTCATCGCGATCCGTAAATATGCCTATGAACATGCTTTTGCTTATTTTTATGAACAGTTAGGTCTCGATTTAGGCTCTTCCGATTTCGACGGGTGGTGTGATCGAATCGAACGACTCGTCAATCAATATACTGTCATCCAGTACCGGACAATTAAATACAGTATGACGTGCGATCCAGCTGTTTTGACTGAGATTCAAGCGTTGCTCGCAGATCAGGCGATGTTAGAAGATACGATCAAACAACAGCTCATCGGATTATTTAACGAATACTGCCGGAAAGAAGGGGAAACAGATGAAAATTGCACTGTGTACCATCAGCTATCGCCATCATCTCCGCTCGTTTGACGACTTATTATCCTACGCATTGGCGGAGCAGTTTGATGCGTTAGATGTTTGGGGGGTTCATGCGAAGCATTTACAGGACGATGAAATATTGCGTTTACGCGAGCATGCTATAGAGGTCAGTATGCTGAGTCATTATCTATCGTTTGACGCACCATTATCGGTGTTGCTTGAACAGACGAAAGCGTTATCCCGTTTAGGACAACGAATCGGAACAAGGCGTATTCGGATTTTTGCGGGCAACAAGTCAAGTCAGCAGTTGACCGAACCGGAACGGGTCCGGCTCGTCTATCAGTTGCAGGGCGTTTGTAAGATTCTAGATCAAAGCAAGCAACTGCTGTTAATTGAAATTCATCCAAATACGGCAGCGGACACGATTGAATCGACGGAACGGTTAGTACGCGAAGTGAACCATCCGGCTTGCCGGCTGAACTTTGATGTGTTGCATGTCGTCGAATCAGGTGCTGATCCGGTCACTGCTTACCGTCGTCTTGAACCAGTTATCGAACATCTTCACTTGAAGTCGATTGCCCGGACGGATCAATTCGAAGTCTTTAATCCGGCAAACGTATATGCGGCAGGTGGAACACGTGACGGTATGGTACCGCTGTTTGATGGAATCATTGATTACGAAAGATTTTTCGAAGAACTGAAGCAAGCGTTAACATTGAAAACGGCCAGTCTTGAATGGTTCGGTGATAGTCCGGATGAACAATTAAAAACAGATTGTCGTAAAGTACGCGATGTATTAGAAAAATCACAACTGCAGTTCATGTAATGGTCATACAGATCAGCGTTTAAGAAGCGGCGCGAACAGGGAAACACTATTGTGTACGTCATTGTTTCGTGTTTTCTCGGAAAGGATGTTGATTATGTCAGAACGTGTCTTCATCAGCCCAAGCAAGTACGTCCAAGGAAAAAACGTCATCGACCGGCTCGGTACATACGTGAGCCCGTTCGGTGACAAAGCTCTGTTGATCGCAGACGATGTCGTCTTTAAAATCGTCGGGCAACGGATTCATGACTCCTTTGAAACAGAAAAAATTGGTATCGAACAAGTCGACTTTAGCGGCGAAGCATCGCGCCATGAAGTCGAACGGATCACGAAGCAGGCGAAAGAAGCGGACGTCCGCTTTGTCGTCGGGGTCGGCGGCGGGAAGACGCTGGATACGGCGAAAGCCGTCTCGGACGAACTGACGGTGCCTGTCGTCATCGTGCCGACGATTGCTTCGACCGATGCACCGACGAGCGCGTTATCAGTCATTTATTCAGACGCCGGGATTTTTGAGAGCTATCGCTTCTATAAAAAGAATCCCGATCTTGTCCTCGTCGATACGAAGCTGATCTCGGAAGCACCGGCGCGATTCTTCGCGTCCGGGATTGCCGACGCGCTCGCGACCTGGGTCGAGGTCAGAAGTGTCATCGCATTCGGCGGGAAGACAATGGCCGGTGGTCGGCCGACGATTGCGGCGGAAGCGATCGCGAAACGCTGTGAGGAAGTGTTGTTCGAACATGGTCGACTCGCGTATGAGTCGGTTCAAGCAAAAGTCGTTACGCCGGCTCTTGAAGCAGTCGTCGAAGCGAATACGTTACTGAGTGGACTTGGTTTCGAAAGTGGGGGACTAGCCGCGGCACACGCGATTCATAACGGCTTTACAGCACTTGACGGGGACATCCACCACTTGACGCACGGTGAAAAAGTTGCGTTCGGGACGCTCGTCCAGCTCGCACTTGAGCAACACAGTCAAGAAGAAATCGAGCGGTATATCGCATTTTATATGGACCTCGGGTTACCGGTCACGCTCGAAGACGTCAAACTCAAAGATTCCTCGCGCGACGACATCTTGAAAGTCGGGGAAGCGGCGACGGCAGATGGTGAGACAATCCATGATGGATTCGACGTAACGGCGGAAGAAGTGGCTGATGCGATCATCGCCGCGGACCGTTACTCGAAAGCCTATCAAGCAAAATTAAAATGAGTCAGAAAACAAACACCCCCGACCAAATGTGGTCGGGGGTGTTGTCTTATAAGTAATCGAGCGGATTGACACTGCTTGCAGCGGATGTTGCGCTGTAGACATATGTACCACGGTGAAGCTCGAAATGAAGGTGTGCTCCGAAAGCATTTCCTGTTTCGCCGACCGTTCCGATCAGTTGTCCTTGCGAGACCGTTTGACCGACTGAGACGCTCCGGCTGTTTAAGTGAGCATAGAGGCTTGTGAAGGAAGATCCGTCAATTGTATGAGTCATCATGATGTAGTTCCCGTACGCGCCATAGTTTTTAGACGTCGTGACTTTACCGGCAGCTGTCGCATAGACGGGCGTTCCTTTTGCTGCACCATAATCGATGCCGTTATGGAACGTATAACCGTAAACGCCGCTCGCTGCCCCGTAACCTTGTGTAATCGGTCCGCTTGTCGGTGTGACGAAATCTTTTGAGGCTTTACTAGCACCTGAATTCGTTAATTTTAAGACCGCGTATTTTTTTACATAGTCGGCGTGCACATAACGCTTATCGCCATTATAAAGGAACTTAATCCAGTCGCCTTTTTTGCCGAGGTAGCGGTACGTTTCTCCACTATCGACCGAACCGACCTGCTGGCTGCTTGTCGAAGAACTTGTCCGGACACGAAGGTTATCCGCCATTACCTTGATTTTATAATAACGTGTGACTGAATATTTTTTGACATAAGACGAAGAAACATAAACTTTACTTGACCCGTATAAAATTTTTGTCCAGTTGCCGGTACGCCCGAGATACTTGTAGGTTTCTCCCTTAGCAACACCCGTAATGACGCTTGATGAAGTAGAGGGGCCGGTCCGGACGCGTAAACCGTCATCCATGACTTTAACTTTATAGTAAGTTGTCGCAGCATCGACTTTCGGGACTGCAAATGTTGTCAGTCCAGCTACTGCAATGGCAGATACTGTTAAAGTCGTTAATAATTTGTTCATCTATGTATGTCCTCCTTGAAAATCAACACGATAGGTCAGTTGTTTGTTGAAAATATGTTCTACTAAATTTCATAAATGAGTATAACATTACTTAAAATGTTTAAATATTACATTAACATTTCGGAAATGTTTCAATAGAATATATTTAAGCTATCCAAAAATAACATATGACATTTATTGGTTTTTCTATATATATCAACACATTTTAGATGTTTAAAAAATGTTCATACACTGGGGAATTAATAAAAAAGTGTGACAAGTTGAGGTCGTTTAAGATAAAGTTGAAATGGAAATAATAGTATTTTTTAAAATTTGAATTTTTGTAATTTTGATGTTTAAAAAATTTTTTAAGTTTTCAAAATAGGAATCCAAACAAAAAAGACACCTGATTAGAGGTGCCTTTCTTTGGTTTAAAGTAAGTTGAGTGGGTTGACACTACTTGCGGCTGAAGAGCTGCTGTAGACGTAGCTGCCACGATGAAGTTCGAAGTGAAGGTGATCACCGAACGCATTACCTGTGCTACCGACTGTTCCGATCTTCGTTCCTTTTGCAATCGTTTGACCCGCATAAACTTTACGTGAATTGAGGTGGGCATAAACACTTGTGTAGGTTAAACCGTTCACCTTATGTGACATCATGATGTAGTTTCCGTACGCGCCTTGATATTTTGAGGAGATGACTTTCCCAGTGGCTGTCGCATAGACAGGAGTTCCTGTCTTCGCTCCGAAGTCGACACCGTTATGGAACGTATATCCGTAGCGGCCGCTTGCATTGCCATAGCGTTGCGTCAGAGTCCCGCTTGTCGGGCGAATAAAGCTAGACGAGACGGATGCTTTTTTTGCAGTGCTAGTTTTAGACTTGAGGCTGTACTTTTTAACGTATCCTGAGTATACGTAGCGTTTTTCTCCACCGTAGATGATTTTCGTCCAGTTTCCTTTACGTCCAAGGTACTTAAACGTTTGGCCCGAGTTGACGCCTCCGATGATCCGGTATTTTGTTGAAGGGCCGGTCCGAACGCGAAGTCCGTCTGCCATGACTTTTACTTTATAAGAAGTACCAGCCGCTTCAACCTTACCTGTACCCGTAGCTGCAAATCCTGAAACGACAAGCGCGCTCATCGTCATAGTTGTCAAAATACGTTTCATGTTGTAAATCCTCCTGATGTGAAAACAAAGTGACGGGTTAATGAAAAATGAAATGACTGAGTCATTAAATAGGATGTGTTGTATATAGAGTAGATTGAGTTAGTAGAGTGAGTGGTGCTTTCGAACAAACTGAGTATAGCATTCGGAATTTACAAATCGATATTTCAATTTTATTTCTAAAATATCTTTAGATAATATATATTGTAATCTTTGTTTTGAGATAATTACGCAATCCCTTGAGACGAGGGTTTGTCCATGTCATCTGTTTGACTTTTTTATTACAAAGTCAATTATGGGAAATTATGATATTGTATCGAAACATAACAAAGGAGTGTGGAACAGTTGGATATTAACTTTAAGTTTGAGAAGCAACGATTCAATCACCGGGCGGCTGCCGTGATCGTCAAGGAAGGGTGTCTCTTAATTCATCGGAATATTCGAGATGCTTTTTGGGCATTACCAGGGGGACGGATTCAACTGATGGAGAGTGGGGAGACAGCGGTTGTCCGTGAAATCAAAGAAGAATTAGGATTAGAAGCACAAGTTAAACGTTTTTTGTGCGTTCACGAAAATTTCTTTACATATGAAGACGTCGCTTTTCATGAAGTCGGTTTTTATTACGAAGTCGAGTTGTTAGATGAGATCAATGTGACGACGGAAGATTTTTACGGTGTCGAGGGCGAGGAACTGATTTACCGGTTCGTCCCGATCGACGAATTGCCATCCATCGAATTCTATCCCCTACAGCTAAAAACGATGCTGAAGACAGGTGAGTGGGACCGTCTAATAAAAGAATGAATTCCTGGAGTAAGACTTGTATGCACCCTTTTTTGAAGGAGATTCTGGCTGTAGACAACGGGCGATTGGGAGATCAAGCGTCTTTTTTCGTTGCTTTCCCCGAGTGAGGCGCAAGTCGTTGCTCCTTGATCTTCACGGACAACGAGCAGGGTCTTGCCTGCCTTTGGCAAGTCGCGTTAAATTCCCATAGGAGTCAACGAAACATGGCGCTTTTTAGGTAATACCGTGACAGAACTCTAGGCATGCAGACGGTTTAGCGCGCAATTCGTCTCGAATCGCTTAGAACCGCGAAAAGCAATCGGTCGCGACCTTGCAGCTTTGGAGACGAGGCGAGATAAGGCAGCGCAAACGAATTGCCTCTTTTTATAGCCTGTCACGTTTCATAAGAGTTTGTCTGTAGTCTGTATCCCCTTTTTGAAGGGGATTTTTTTTATGGAATGACGTTTATTCATATATGGCAAGGGAATGTTAACTAAGGAAGTCAATTATCACAGTAGAGGGGATGAGTGAGATGCGCGAAAAGCAACTGAGGGATATGCATGAAGAAGCAAAAGGGCAAACACAAGATCATCAACCAGGAATTGAGTCCGAAATGAATCCTGAACCGATTTATGACGATCCCGAGTATGTCGGCTCCGGGAAGCTGAAAGGGAAAGTCGCGCTTATCACTGGCGGTGACAGCGGGATTGGTCGCGCCGTCGCGGTCGCTTACGCAAAAGAAGGCGCAAATGTCGCGATCGTTTACTTAAATGAAGGACAGGACGCGGAAAAAACGAAGCAGTTAATTGAAGGGTACGGAGTTAAGGCCCTTGCATTTGCGAAAGACGTCAGCCGGCCGGAAAACGCAAAACCAGTCATTGATCAGGTGCTTCAGGAATTCGGTCAACTGAATATTCTCGTCAACAACGCAGGAAAACAATTTCCGCAAGATGATTTTTTAGACATCACACCGGAACAGTTGCAGGAAACGTTTGAAACGAACATCTTCTCGATGTTTTATTTGACGCAGGCTGCCGTACCGCATCTGAAAGAAGAAGATACAATCATCAATACGTCGTCCGTGACGGCTTATCGCGGGGCACCGACGTTGATCGATTATTCGGCGACAAAAGGGGCGATTACGACGTTAACACGTTCGCTTGCATCGAGCCTCGTCGAAAAAGGCATTCGTGTCAATGCCGTCGCACCGGGTCCGATTTGGACACCGTTAATTCCGGCGACGTTCTCGAAAGAGAAGGTCGAAGCACATGGGGAAGACACGTTACTGAAGCGTCGGGGACAACCTTCAGAAAATGCTCCAGCTTATGTTTACCTCGCGTCACGCGACTCGAGTTACGTCACGGGACAAACCATCCATATCAATGGCGGCGATTATATTACATCATAAGGAGGTCTTTTTTATGAAGAAGAATCCGAACGAAGTACCGGAGCACGAACCGAATCACGAACCGAATGAAGTGCCGGGAACACCACCGTCGGAAATTCCGGACACGCCGCAAGAAGATCCAATCCGTCAGCCGGAGCCGGATACGTTCCCGGAACCGACAGAAATACCGGATGCACCACAAGAAGATCCGACACCGTATTGATGGTAGCGATGACCTAACTAGCTGATTGACACCGATTGCTTTTACTTATGGGGAGGTAACAGTATGACGAATAAAAAAGAAGAACAAATGAAGGCGCACCAAATCGATAACACGAAAAAAGCGGGACTGACGACGAATCAAGGGTTGAAAATGGCGGAAGATGAATTTTCGCTAAAGGCAGGACTACGGGGACCGACATTGATTGAAGACTTCCACTTTAGAGAGAAGATGACACACTTTGACCATGAACGGATTCCGGAACGAATCGTCCATGCTAGAGGTGTCGGGGCACATGGTGAATTTAAGGTATACGAACCGCTAGCTGAGATTACGAAAGCGGGCTTTTTGAACGATCCCTCGAAAACGACACCGGTCTTCGTCCGTTTTTCGACGGTCCAAGGGTCACGCGGTTCAGGAGATACGGTCCGTGATGTCCGTGGTTTCTCGACGAAGTTTTATACGGATGAAGGCAACTACGATTTAGTCGGGAATAACATTCCGGTATTCTTCATTCAAGATGCCATCAAGTTTCCTGATTTCGTCCATGCCGTCAAACCGGAGCCACATACGGAAGTTCCGCAAGGCGCAAGCGCGCATGATACGTTTTGGGATTTCATCGGTCAAAATCATGAGACTGCACATACGGTCATGTGGGCGATGAGTGACCGTGGAATTCCACGGAGCCTTCGGATGATGGAAGGGTTCGGCGTCCATACATTCCGACTCGTCAACGCACAAGGGAAGGCGCACTTTGTTAAGTTCCACTGGAAACCAAAACTTGGTGTTCATTCGCAAGTCTGGGATGAAGCACAAAAAGCACTTGGTAAAAATCCTGATTTCCACCGCGTTGATTTATATGAAGCAATCGATAAGGGGGATTTCCCGGAATGGGAGCTCGGACTGCAATTGATTGCGGAAGAGGATGAGTTCAAGTTCGATTTTGACATTCTCGATCCGACGAAACTATGGCCGGAGGAAGAAGTACCGGTCCGACTCGTCGGTAAAATGACATTGAACCGCAATGTCGACAATTTCTTTGCGGAAACAGAACAAGTAGCGTTCCACCCAGGACACATCGTTCCGGGAATTGATTTTTCAAATGATCCGTTGTTGCAAGGGCGGTTATTCTCATATACGGACACACAGTTGTCCCGACTCGGAGGACCGAACTTCCATCAAATCCCGATCAATCAGCCGGTTTGTCCGTACCATAACAATCAGCGGGACGGCATGCATCAGATGGCGGTCCATAAAGGACAGACGAGCTATCACAAAAATGGTTTGAATGAAAATCAGCCTGAGCCTGTCCCGGTCGAAGAAGGCGGTTTTGAACATTACCAGGAAAAGGTCGACGGCCATAAAGTGCGTGGCCGGAGTGAAAGTTTCCTCGACTTTTATTCACAGGCGAAGCTCTTTTACAACAGCATGACTACTGTTGAACAACAACACATTCGTGATGCCTACAGCTTCGAGCTCGGAAAGTGTGAATCTGATGTTGTCAAAACGAATGCCGTGGATTTGCTGAATCATATCGACCATGCCCTCGCGAAAGAGGTTGCGGAGAACATTGACGTTGCGGTACCGACGACGGATGAAGGGGTTCAATCAGAGAAACGCTCAGATGCCCTCAGTATGGAACATACGATTCGAAAAACGGATACGCGCAGTGTTGCTCTGTTGCTTGCAGGGGACGTGGATGCAAATCAGGTGAAGGCGTGGGTCGAAAAACTGGCGGAGCATAACATCAATTACAGCCTCGTTGGTAAAAAAGCCTATACACTAGGTGAAATGAAAGTAAAAGAAACGTATGATACGGTCGATTCAAGTTTGTTTGACGCCGCATTCTTAATCAGCGCATCTTCAAAAGTAGCGGACGACGTGCTCGAATTTATCGAGAACACGTATAAACATGCTAAACCGCTGGCGTTACATCTCCATGATGACTCAGTACTCGATAAGTGCCGTGTTGAAACGGATCAACCGGGTGTCTTCTTATTCAAAGAACATAACTTGGATCATTTTGATTCGTTCATCGAAGGCATCGCCCAAGCACGTTTTTGGGACCGGAAATAAGAATAGTCAAGGACTTCCAGCGTTGCGGGAGGTCCTTTTGACGTCGTCAAAATAACGTATGACTTCAATCATTATGTAGATAAGGCTCTTTTTTTGATGCAGACGCTTCACCCCTTTATAAAAGAATCGTATAAGCCTTTGGTAAATGACAAAATAATCAAAAAAACAGGAACTTTTTAGGTGGGTATCCGTAGAATAGGTTAAACAAAGGGGGAAGTTCGGATGGAAATCATTTTGGGGATCATTGCAGTCGGGGCAGCATTTTGGTTTTTCTTCAGTTACTTACTTGGCTTCAAAAAGAAAAATATCACGATGACGTTTGACGATCGTTTTTATACGCTCGATGAGCATGTCAAAGCAATTGAGCAGAAATTAAAGCAGGACGGAAAACAGGTCGAGTACTTAGGAAACCGCCGCTTTTTAGTAAGCGGGAAACGTTATCTTTTCGTTGAACGGACGGTTTCGATGTCTGGTGTTCCGATGCAACAAACGATTTTAGAGTTTGAAAAATAAGTAAAAAAGGTGATTCCGACTCAGAAATGAGATCGGCATCACCTTTTTTATGTCGATAGATAATTGAGACTACCGATTCTACGAGATTGGTCAAAAAGAAATAAAATCAATAGATTGGAAATGATTGACAGTCAACTGTACTATCGATATGATACAGAAAGAAAGTGTATTACTGTTTTAATACAACAAACGGTGAAAGGTGGTCGAGGGCACGTGCAATTTGACCAAAGAAGCCCGGTTTATCTTCAAGTCGTCCGCTGGTTCAAGGAACGAATCGCGACAGAAGACTTAAAATGCGGGCAAGAAATTCCATCGCGGCGGGAAACCGCTGCGCAACTCGGAATTAATCCGAATACGGCTCAAAAAGCATACAAAGAAATGGAGGACCAGCAATTGATTACGACAGAACGAAACGTCCCGAGTAAAATCACGATGGATCAAAACATTGTAAAAAAAGTCCGGACGGAGATGTTGGACGAAGCAGTTGCGCAATTCATCGAGGCGGTCCAAGCGATTCAGATACCGCTCGGCGAAGTCGTTACGAAAGTCGAAACCGTTTATCAATCAACGGAACGGAGGAAAATTGATGCTTGAAGTCCATGGATTAAAGAAACGATATGGTCGTAAGAAACCGATTTTAGAAGGGGTTTCCTTTTCAGTTCGCCCAGACAGTATCACCTGCCTGATCGGTTTAAACGGGGAAGGAAAATCGACGATTTTAAAAGCGATTATGGGTCTTGTGCCGATCGACGCCGGAACAGTGCTGGTTGACGGTGAAGTATCGCGTGAAAAAATTGCTTTTGTTCCCGATCTTCAAACGATGCCTTCTTACATGACGATTGGAGATGCTTTGCGTTACATGAGTGATTATTATCCGGACTGGAATCCGAAGGTCGCTGAAGAATTAATGGGGCTGTTGAAGCTGTTATCGACCGACCGGATTTTAGAACTGTCAAAAGGAAATCAGGCGAAGTTCAGTTTGGTGCTCGGTTTTGCACTTGATCGTCCCTATTTGTTGCTTGACGAACCATTCGCAGGAATTGATTTATTTACGAAAGAACAAATTGCCTGGCTATTTTCGAGTCATTTCATGGAAGGACGTGCAATTTTGATGACGACGCATGAAATCGTCGAAGTCGAACATTTGATTGATCGGGTCGTCTTTTTACAGGATGGTCGGATTATCGATGAACACGATACGGAAGAAATGCGGGAAATGTACGGGAAATCAGTCCAAGACCGCATGCGGGAGGTCTATCAACGATGAAACAATATCTGATGCTGACGAATGAAGAGTTAAAACGAAGCTGGAAAATCATCGTATCGTTCATTCTTGCGATTGCGAGTATCGAAATCTTAATTGTTGTCGGACGAATCATTTACCATGAACGCCAAGTCCAAAGTTACATGAAGAGTGCAAAACTGTCTGAAGTCGAAGCGATTCAAGAAATCGGGAAATTATCGTTTGAACAAGCCAGTTCTTATTTCAGTTATATCATTATGATCGGGGTTGCGTTTGTTTTGCTATATGCGATTCAAATCTGGTATCGGGATTGGCTAGGCGAATCCAAGTACATATATCGGTTATTACTACTACCAGGTAGTCGCGCAAAAATCTTTTTCGCAAAATTTACTTCTCTCGTACTCGTGATTGTCAGTTTCCTTGGTTTACAGTGGACGGTGATTCAACTCAGTCATGGGATCTTCAACTGGTTAATTAAAGATGGGTACAGGGAGTCAGGTTCGCTCGGTCTCTCAAGGAGCCTCAATAAATTATACATGATGAACTTAATCGATTTATTTGTGCTGGTTATCTTATCGCTGTTCATCGTCAGTTTCTTGTTCCTGTTCGTTCTGCTTGAACGGTCATACGGGAAGTCAAAAGGAATGCTGTTCATCATCATTGAACTAGTTGCTTTAATAGTTATTTTAGTTAGTATGCAGTATAGCTTAGAAATGATTGACGGGTTGCTTCAAGAAGAATTCGGAGCAATCGTTCTGTCAGTATTTACGTTGTATTTTATTTATACAATTTGGAGAAGTTTGCGTTTGTTAAAATGGAAAATCACAGTTTAAGGAGGAAACCATGCGAAATTTTAAATTTGTACTCATTCTGACTGTCGTCAGTTTCTTGACGATTGGCATTTACGGATGGTTCATTCATTCGATGGATGAATCAGAATTTGTAATCGAGACGGTCAAAGGTGATCCGAAACAACAAGCTGTCCAGTCCATCCACGCTGAAATCTTAGATCGTGGTCTAAAGCCAATGGATTATGAGATCACGCTGAATGGTCGTGTGCAAAAAACAACACATGATTTTGTGGATCAACTCTTCAAAAATCCTTTTGACATCATCGACGCTCCCCGTGCGTTCCGCCGCTTTATTGCCCCTAATTCGGTTAATACGTTAGAGCAAGATGGTATTGTCTATGCGATGCGTCTGCAGAAAGAGGGACGATGGGAACTACAATATTTTAATCAAAAAAAACAACGCCTCTTTAAAAAAATAGTATCAGCACCAGCTGGAATCAAGTACAAAGGGGAAGTGCAATTCAATCCGTTCCAACGTTCTGGTGACAGCCTGTATGTTTATGTCGTAGATGAAGATCCAACGAATGTAGGAAATCATTTCTTTAAGTTCGACTTAAAAGCAGATACGATTCAAACAGTCGATTTACCGAAGACATCAAATGAGTACTTCAATGTTCTTGGGATTAACGGTGAGAAAATCGTTTATCAAACAGAAGGAGATATCAATGGATTGGACGCGACTAAACGAAACACGTACATCAGTGATAGAAAAACGGTTCAATCTCTGACTGCGCTAGATTCAATCAATCTGTATCAATCTGAACTCATCGAGGATGGAACAAAACTTGTTGCGCTTATAGATGCTGATCAGGAACGCTTCAAATGGATTGTATATGATATCGATAGTAAGAAGCTGACTCGTCATTCAAATGATTTTAACAAATGGCAGGGGGCTGACGGCTCAAGTACATATTTCCGACTAGAAAACGGAGTAATCTACACGGGGTTGAATACAGGGACCGGCATCTTCAACGTCCAAGTGATTGATCCATTGTCGGGAAACGTAATTTATGAAGGCAATATCAAAGATCGATTAAAGCGACAAGACATAATATTAAATGAACTCGTTGTAAAATAATTGTGATTAAGGCTGAAAACTTGTTGCATAGAGTTCGAAAAATAAGTAAAAACGCGCGGCTGACTCTGCATTGAAGTCAGCCGCGCGTTTTTTGTCATTGGTACGATTTAATGAGGATGTCCTGTTTCGTATAATAACTCCATGTCAGGTCCTGGGCTTCGACCTTCTTCGTCGTCACGGCGACAAACGTGTTTTTGCCCGTATAGATCCCGACGAAGTTCGGTGTCTTTGCTTTTTTCGCCTGGACGAACAACAAGTCACCCGGCATCGCTTTTTTAAGTGTGACGGTTTTCAACGGCATGGCAGCCTGTTTTGCAACCGTCCGCTCCAGCGTCAAGCCGCTTTTTTGATAGACGTATTGCGTGAAGCCTGAAGCATCAAATCCTTTTGTCGTCGTGCCGCCTTCTTTATACGGCGTACCGATCAGTGACGTGGCGAGTTTTGCGATCGCAAGTTTCTTATTCGCGAGTGCTTTTTCGGACAACGGTTTTTTCGTCTCGACTTTTGTTGGTGTTGCGGCAGACGCAACGACTGGACTGACGGAAGCCGTTACAAGTAAGGCCGTTAATGTGATGGCATAATACGGTTTCATGAAAAAAACTCCTTTAACTAAGTTAGGGTAAAAAGCTAGTTTCAGCGTACCATGTAGATTTACAAATAAAGCAACAAGTTGGCAACGAGTCCCTAACAGTCTTGTAAGGTTCGGGCTGAGAAACTACTTTTTTGAGGATACAAGGCATAAAAAAAGATTCCCTTCACGTTGCATCCTAGGAAACAAGTGAAGTGAGAATCTTTTAGTTCCAGTTCGTTCATGATGAGCGCCGGTCGAGTCGGAAGCTGATCGCAGTCAACAACGCGGCAAGCAAAGCGACAAGTCCGCCGACGAGCGCCGTATTCATCATCGGTCCGCTCGCGTAAACAAGTCCACCGAGCGCGGAGCCGAAGGCAATCCCGACGTTACTTGCGACCGGCATCAAGGACGCAGCCAGTCCTTTCGCTTCCGGGTTGAACTTTTCCGCCAAGTCAATCAGATAGATTTGTGTCGATGTCGTCAATAAAATCGACATCAGTGACATCAAGGCGATATTGATCAGTCCGAGCGTGACGGAGGACGTCGTGACATATAAGGCCGCCAAGACGAACGCTTGCACGACGAACACGAACCGTAACCGACCGATCGGATTATGACTGGCAATCTTCCCGGCCAGAATGTTACTGAAAATCGAGACGACACCGTACGCGAGGAGGATTGGACTGATCCAGCCCCGCGGCAGCTCAAGTTCAAGTTCGAGGATCGGCACGAGGTACGTGTAGACGACATAGGTCGCACCAAAGCCGAACGACGGGATGAAGAAAGCGATCATGATACGTGGGTTCGCGAGCAGGCGCAGTTGATCCTTAACCGAACTTGTCGCCGTCGCCTGTTGCCGTGGGACGACTTTGAAGACGGCAAGAAATGCTAGCAACCCGAGACCGGTCGTCAGCCAAAACGTCGCTTCAAAACCGGCGTGTTGCCCGATGAACGTGCCGATCGGAACACCGAAGACGTTCGCGAGCGTGAAGCCGCCGAAGATGAACGACACGGCGACACCGCGTTTCGCGACCGGGACACTGTCACTCGCGACGACCATCGCAAGCGAAATCAAGACACCGGTCAGGACGGCCGTGACGATCCGTGTTGCGAGCAGTAGCGAGTAGGTGTCGGCGATGCTGCTGCAAAAGTTCAAGACGACCCAAACAAAGATCAGGCTGAGCATCAATTTGCGACGTTCGAAGCGTCCCGTGATCGACATCGTGAACGGTGTCCCGATCGCGAAGGCAATCGCAAAGGCGGAGACGAGTGTGCCGGCTTTCGCAATCGTAATTCCGAGGGCCGAAGCGATTTCTGATAAAATCCCGACAATGACGAATTCGCTTGTGCCTAAGACGAACGTCAGTAAGGAGAGGGTGGCGATTAAAAGCCAGTCCGTTTTACTTAAACGGGTAGTAGATGACATATCAATTCCTCAATTCTAGCGCTAAGCAGCGCGAAACTATCGTTTTTCAGAATAGCATGATTCGTGTGTCAGGTGAACGGGAATCGGATGGAAACGGAAAAGAAGAATTATTTTGAATAGCATGTCAATTTTCTTCAGGTGAGACTACGCTATAATGAAGGAGAGCGAAGCGAACCGAACTAAAAATCGAAAGGTAGTGAGAAAAATGCAAGCGACAATTACATGGAATCACAAGATGGGCTTTAGTGGAGTGACGGAGTCCGGACACCAACTGGCAATGGATGCAGCACCTGAAAATAACGGGGAGAACGGAGCACCGCGGCCAACTGAATTGTTGTTACACGCCGTCGCCGGCTGTACGGGAATGGACATCGTCTCCATTTTAGAAAAAATGCGTTTACCGTTAACCTCGTTTGAGATGGACATTGAGGGAGAACGGGCGACGGAACACCCGCGCCGCTTTACGACGATTTCGATTCATTATCGTCTCGAAGGCGACTTGCCGGATGATAAAGTCCGCCGGGCCGTGTCGTTATCAAAAGATAAATACTGTTCTGTCTCGAAATCACTGAATGCTGAAATTGAAGTCTATTATTCAATCAATGGCGTCCGAAACGAGGAACCGCTTTGAAACCGATTTACCTGCTTTTAACGGCTTGCTTTTTGACGGCATGCGCGAGTGAACCAGCAACAGAACCGAAGACGAGTCAGCAACAGCCGGTCGCTGACGAACCGACGGCTGCCGACCAGGCGGAGCAAGACATCAAACGTCAGCTCGCCAAACTCTCGACTGCTGAAAAGGTCGATCAATTGCTGTATATCGGGATCAGCGGGACGACGTTATCGGACGCGGACCGAAGTCTGTTAAACAATCACGCGATAGGCGGTGTCCTGTTACTCGGAGGCAATATCACGTCAGACGCCCAGCTGAAAACCTTGACGGCAGCAATCAAGGACGCACAAGACGACGAAGCGCTCGCGTTCCTCGGCTTCGATGAAGAAGGAGGACGTGTCAGTCGTGTCCCGGATCAAACGTTTCATTTACCTCCGAGTCTGACGCTCGGTCAGAAAAACGATCCGGCATTGATGCAAAAGGCCGGACAGGCGCTTGGTGCGATGTCACGGTTTTATGGATTTAATATGGATTTCGCCCCGGTTCTTGATGTCAACAGTAACCCGGCGAACCCGATCATCGGTGACCGGGCACTCAGTGCTGAGCCGGATGACGTCGCCCGGCTCGGTGTCCCGTTAATGCAGGGAATCAAGTCGGAAGACGTCGTGCCGGTCGTCAAACATTTTCCCGGACACGGCGATACGATTGTCGATTCGCATGTCGGCTTACCGACCGTGACGAAGACGAAAGCGCAACTCGAGCAACTGGAACTCGTCCCGTTCAAAGCGGCAATCGATGCCGGAGCGGAAATGGTGATGGTCGCACACATTTTATTCCCGGCGCTCGACCCAGACAATCCGTCGTCGTTATCAGAGCCGGTCATGCAACAGCTGTTGCGTGAAGAGTTGAAGTTCGATGGCGTCATCGTGACGGACGACCTCGTAATGGGTGCGATCACGAAACAATATGGTCTCGCCCAAGCTTCGCGTCTCGCCCTCGAACGTGGTGCCGACATGGCGATGTTCTCGCAAGCCGGTGCTTACACGGATGTTCATGCGGCAATTATGCAGGGGGTCAAGGACAAGTCACTATCACGGGCTGACCTCGACGCAAAAGTGACACGTGTCTTACGATTAAAACAAACGTATGATTTAGCAGACACGAAGCTGATTCCAACGCGTGAACAATTGACGGAACAGGTCAAAACGGTCACGGATCGGCTGAACTGACAAGTCGGACTAGAAATCAAGCGAGCGGTCATGGTAGACTACGAATGAACCAACCAACACTAAATAGTTCTACACTAGGGGAGTCTCGCAGCAGACTGAGACGGAAATATCCGGACCCTTTGAACCTGATCTAGTTCGTACTAGCGGAGGGAAGTGGCTTCTGATTATCATCCTGTCTCAGGTCTTACCTGGACATTTTTCGGACCACTCCATCATGTTCATGGGGTGGTCCTTTTTGTGTAGCAAGGAGGAGAAGGTATGCGTCCGAAGTTACATATTGTGACGACCGGGACAAAAGAGCTGACACATCTTCTAGAAGTCTTGCCGGCTGTTGTGCCTTATGTCGACATGATTCATATCCGGGAACCGGGTTGGTCGGCGGACCGACTCGTCCAATTGATCGAGGAGCTAGTATGCGCCGGTGTTCCACGTGAAAAACTAATCGTCCATGACCGGCTTGATGTCGCCCTCGTGACGAAGGCAAGTGTCCAGTTGACATCATGCAGTATTCCCGTCGCTGTCGTGCGGCGTCAATTCAGCGAGCTACAGATCGGCCGATCAATCCACTCCTTGACGGAAGCGCTTGAGACGGGCAGCGACTTCGTCATGTATGGTCATGTCTTTGCGACGGCGTCAAAACAGGACATTGCTCCGCGCGGACTAGCGGCACTCGCGCAAATCGTCACGTTTTCAAAAGTCCCCGTCATCGCGATTGGCGGGATTCAGCCGGAGAATGTCGCCGATGTCCTCGCGACCGGAGTTGCTGGCATCGCTGTGATGTCAGGGATTCTCGGTCAGGCAAATCCGGTCGAAGCAGTCCTAGCGTATCGCGAGGTGCTTGATCAATGAAAGCAACAGAGACGTTAATCGTCGGCGCAGGCGTAATCGGTTTGACACTCGCCTACGAATTGCTCAAACGAGGACAACCGGTACGCGTGCTTGAGCAAAGCCGGTGTGGCGAAGGAACGACGCGAGCGGCAGCCGGCATGCTTGCGACGGATCATGAACTGATCCCTGCCTTACATCAACTGGCGGCAGCGAGTCGACAGCTTTATCCCGACCTCGTCCGTGAGCTGTTTAATGAGACCGGCATTGATAGTGGCTATAAAGAAAATCCCTTTCGGTTGATTCGGGGGCACGAGGAAATTCAATTTGCATCCGTCGGTCAAATCGATCCCGTCCAGTTGACGCGTTCGCTCCGTCACGCGATTAAAGCCCGCGGAGGTGTGATTGAAGAACAGACAATGGTCACGGGACTGCACCGGGCAGGGGCGACCGTCGTCGGCGTTGCGACAAGTAACGGTAAGCGCGAAGCCGGGAACGTCGTGGTCGCAAGCGGTCGGGGATCAGAAGCGTTACTCGCGACGAGTGGTGTCGAGATCGCGACGGTACCGGTCAAAGGCGAATGCCTCGCCGTCCGGCTTCCGGGGCATGTCTTGACCGAAACGTTGTTTAGCGACGACGTGTACCTCGTCCCGAAGTTTGACGGACGGATCATCATCGGGGCGACGGAACGGATCGGTGACGAGACGACAGGGGTCAGCGTCAGCGGGATTGAACATCTCCTGCAGGCGGCGGCGCGACTGTTCCCGGCAATCAGAGAAGCGGAAATCGTGGACATCTGGTCCGGGATTCGTCCACAAACAGCGGACGGATTGCCTTATCTCGGGCAGGTCCCGGGAGTCGGGCACCTATTCGTCGCGACCGGGCATCATCGGCACGGGATATTACTCGCCCCGATCACGGCGTCCGTCCTGGCAGACGAGGTAACGGGAATCACGCCGAAATATGAGCTTCGTCCGTTTTCATTACATGAATCGAGGAGGAACACGAATGCAACTCACCATTAATGGTCAACCGTATACGCTTGACGGATCGATTTCGACAATCGACGGATTGATTCATCATCTCAATTTGACGGAAAAAATGGTCATCATCGAACAGAATCGACAGATTGTCGAGCGGACAGCATACCAAAACACACCCATTCAAACAGGCGATTCTTTTGAAATCGTTCACTTCGTAGGAGGCGGTTAATCATGTTAACGATTGGTCAAACGACATTTCAGTCGCGGTTATTACTCGGAACGGGCAAATACCCCGACGTGACGACACAGCAGCAAGCAGTCGAGGCATCAGGAGCAGACATCCTGACCTTTTCCGTTCGCCGGATGGATATCTTTGAAGCGAGTCAACCGAACTTTTTAGAGGCGCTTGATTTGAGTCAGTATCATTTATTACCGAACACGGCGGGGGCGAAGACAGCGGAAGAAGCGGTTCGGCTGGCAAAACTTGCCCGCGCGTCCGGACTGTGCGACATGGTCAAAGTTGAAGTCATCGGCTGTGATAAAACGCTGTTACCGGACCCGATTGAAACGTTGCGGGCATCGGAAGAATTATTAAAAGAAGGATTCACCGTCTTACCGTATACGTCAGACGATCTGTTGTTGGCACGAAGACTGGAAGAACTCGGGTGTCACGCCATCATGCCTGCCGCGTCCCCAATCGGATCCGGACAAGGAATCCTTAATCCACTGGCCTTAAGCTTCATCATCGAACAGATGACGGTCCCGGTCATCGTCGATGCAGGAATCGGTTCACCGACCGATGTCGCCTACGCAATGGAACTCGGTGCAGACGCCGTCTTACTTAATTCGGCCGTCGCCCATGCGAAAGACCCGGTCAAGATGGCGCGAGCGATGAAGCTTGCCGTCGAAGCGGGACGACTTGGCTTTGAAGCGGGACGGATCGAAAAGAAACGGTACGCGACGGCGAGTAGTCCCGAGACAGGGATGAGTCGATGACGGATCGTTATTCACGGCAAATCCGGTTTCGGCCGATCGGTCAGGCGGGACAAGATGAGCTGACAAAAAAACATGTTCTCCTCATCGGCATGGGCGCACTCGGAACGGCAAGTGCCGAACAACTCGTCCGTGCCGGAATCGGCAAGCTGACGATCGTCGACCGTGATTACGTCGAGTGGAGCAATCTCCAGCGGCAGCACCTTTACACGGAGAACGATGCCGCGCAGCATGTCCCGAAAGCGATCGCGGCGGAGCGCCGCTTAAATGCCATCAATCAGGAAGTCGAGATTATAGCCCACGTCACCGATGTCACGCGTTACGAATTACCGCAATTGATTCCTGGTGTCGATTTGATTCTTGACGCAACCGATCACTTCGATATCCGGATGCTGATCAATGATGTGGCGGCGCAACACAAGATTCCGTGGATTTACGGCGGCTGCGTCGGGAGTTACGGCATGACCTATACGGTCCTCCCGGACGAGACCCCGTGCCTGCATTGTTTGCTCGAACATTTACCGCGCGGGCAAGCGACGTGCGAGACGGCGGGTGTGATTGGTCCGGCGATTCAACTCGTCGCCGCGTATCAAGTCGCGGAAGCCTTGAAGCTCCTCGTCGGTGCGACGGACGCGTTACGGCGGGAATTGCTCGCGTTCGACGTCTGGACGAATGAACAGAGCCGCATCAATGTCGCGTCTTTGAAGAAGGCATCATGCCCGTCCTGCGGAAAGAACCGGACCTATCCGTATTTGACGCACATTCCGGTGCAATTTACAACATTGTGTGGACGCGACGCCGTCCAGGTCCGTGGAGATGAGGCGCGTGACTTAGAACGTCTTGAACAGAATCTGAGCCCGGTTGTCAGTATCGTCGCGAAAAATCCGTACTTGCTCAGTTTTAAGACGGAGACGCATCGATTCGTCGCCTTTCGTGACGGACGCGTCCTGATTCACGGGGAACAGGAACTCGTCCGTGCAAAACAGCTCTATCACGCCTTTTTCGGTTAAAAAGTCATAAAAAAATCAAACTAACATTCAAAATATATGTTTTAGATGTTTTGAAAAGAGGTAAATAAGACTTCAAGACACAAAATGGCGTTTTAGGTAGACTGAAAGCGAAGAGGAGTGATTAGGATGAAACAAGAATTCGATAAAGTGGTCCAATCATCGGACCAGACGAAGCGGACAGAACAGACAGCTGAACCGGTTCAGCAGGCGAATTGGAATCCAGATCGGTACCGGACGAACTTAAATCCGTTCTATCTGTCACCTTGTAGCGTCGAACGACGGGAAGATGTTGAAGCACATGCCAATCATCTGATCGAAGTTGAACCAGACGCGTCCCCTCTTGCCCAAATTTTCGAACAACAACACACAGCCCATATACCGAACAAACATCAGAGCTCGAAATTCACGACAGGAATTGTAGTCGGTGCTATCATCGGAGGATCCGTCTCCATCATCACTTCTGTCAAGCGGTTGCGGCACAAACATTAAGGAAATGAATGCATGGAATGTAAAGGATAGTAAGGTCCGGTCGCGTCCGGTCTTTACTGTCTTTTTTTTGATTATAGACGCATGCCGGTTCGAAACGTATGTGCGGACGAGAGTCGTCTTGATCGTTTCAGACGTGTTAAACTGGACTTAATATATTAGTAAAGTGAGGGTGAGGAAACATGAAATGGATTCATACAGCGGATTGGCATTTAGGAAAAATCGTCCACGGCGAATCGATGATTGAAAATCAACGCGCCGCGCTCGAAGCATTTTTAGCGTTACTCGACCGGGAACGCCCGGACGCGGTGGTCATTGCGGGCGACTTATATGATCGCGCCGTCCCACCGACCGAGGCGGTCGAACTGCTCGATGCGACACTCGCGGACATCGTCCTCGACCGCGGGATTCCGGTCATCGCGATCAGCGGTAACCACGATTCAGCGGAACGGCTCAGTTTCGCGACGACCCTTCTCGAACGGTCAGGTCTGCATCTCGCCGGTAAATTAACACCGGTGATTGAGCCGATCGAGATTAAAGGCGTCAAGTTTTATCCGGTCCCGTTCGCAGATCCGGCGATCGTCCGTTACGTCTATCAGGACGACACGATTCGGAATCATGACGAAGCGATGCGAAAAATCATCGACCCCTTAACGATTACAGGACCAAGCGTCCTCGTCGGTCATGCCTTCGTCATCGGTGGACTCGAGACCGACTCGGAGCGTCAACTGTCGGTCGGGACGGCAGGGCAAATCAGTGCCAGTACGTTTGCGCCGTTCACTTACACGGCACTCGGTCACCTACATAACCCGCTCGCGATCCGTTCCGAGACGATCCGGTACAGTGGATCACTTTTAAAGTATTCCTTTTCGGAAGCGAGTCACGTCAAAGGCGTCGATATCCTGACGCTCAATGATGCAGGAACGTTTGATCGTCGCTTTGAACCGATTGCTCCGCGGCGTGATTTACGGGAGTTGACGGGAACGCTTGCCGAACTGATGGATCCGACGTTCGTCGCGACACAATCGACGGACGACTACATCAAAATCAACCTGACGGATGCGGAAGCGTTGATTGATCCGATGGGTAAGCTGAAAAAAGTTTATCCGAACATCCTGCATCTCGAGCGGACCGGTTTTACTAGGGAAAGCGCACGATCCGTCCAAGCATCGCGCGACCAGGTCAAGACGGCGACGCTAACCGATTTATTCAGTGAATTTTATGAAGCAGTCCGGGAAAAACGACCGACGGATGCGATGCAGACCGTCCTAGAGGAGGAAGCGACATGCGGCCAGAACGATTGACCTTACGGGCGTTCGGCCCGTTCGCAGAAGAACAGACGATTGATTTCACGGCACTCGCCGGACGGACGATGTTCGTCATTTCCGGTAATACGGGAGCCGGCAAAACGACGATTTTTGATGCCTTGACGTTTGCCCTTTACGGGGAGACGTCAGGCGGCGAACGGGAGATGACGGATTTACGGAGTCATTTCGCGCGCCCTGATGTCAAAACGGAAGTCGAACTGGAATTTTTACTGAAAGGTGAACGCTATCGTGTGATTCGCCAACCGAGCCAACCGCATCCCGTCAACAAAACGGACTATGCGCACGAGGCAGAACTGGCACGGTTCGACGGGACGGCGTGGCAACCGCTCGCCGTCAAAATCCCCGAAGTCAAGCAACGGGTTCAAAGTCTCTTGCAGCTCGACCATAAACAGTTTTCGCAAATTTTGCTGTTGCCGCAAAATAAATTCCGGGAGCTGTTGATGGCGGAGTCAAAAGACAAACTGCAAATCCTGAAGCAACTGTTCAAGACGGAGCAGTACGGTGAGTTCCAGCAACGCTTGCACCGGAAAGCACTCGATCTTGCTGCAGCAATCAAAGAGACAAAAACGAAACAGCTCGCAAAACTGGAGGAATTGCCGTTAGAAGTTGATTGGGTCAATCAAAATGAGACGACGATCCGGAGCGTGACGGATGAATTGTTAGCGTCGCTCGATGAAACGATCACTGCCGCCAAAACAGTCGAACAGCAGGTGCGTCAAGACGTCAATCAGGTTAGCGAACGCTTCCGCCAGGCGGAACAACTCGAACATGCCTTCGTCGAACATGAACGGCTGTCGCGACTCGAGCAAGAACTCGCCGTGACGTTACCCGACATCACGCGACAAGCGAACCGGTATGAGATTGCGACACGTGCCGCGGCCATCACGGGACGATACGATGCCTTCTTGTCAGAGCAGCAGACGGTCGTCCGCCTGGAGACGGCGCAAACGCAATTGACGTCAGAACTGACGACGTTGCAAGGACGTCTTGACCAAATCACCGGTCAAGCGGAACAGTTAGCGAGTCGCGAACAAGAAATTCGTGACGGGGCCCGACGGATCGACCAAATCGAGACGGAATTGAAGCAACTGCGCGAACAGGAACACCTGCAACAAAAACAAAAAAGTTTAGCGGAGGACGTCGCACGCCTGAACCCGCAAGCATTACTGACAGAGCGTGAGACCAAACGTGCGGAACGGACCCGCATCCAAGCAGAACTCGCGGCACTGGCTGACGTCTCGGACACGCAACTGACGTTGCAGGAACGGCGCTTCAGCCTTCAGACTCTCGAACAAAAGCGGCTCGAGTGGCAACGGAGTGAAACGGAACGGCAACAATTGATTGAACGCGGGACCCGTGTCCGGAAAGAAAAGGATGAAGCGGAAGCGGCCTATGCGGAAGGGCGGCGAAAAGAACGGATGCAACTCGCGTCCGAGCTTGCTGAACATCTGCACGACGGGGAAGCGTGTCCCGTTTGCGGGAGCCGTGAGCACCCGGAACCAGCGGTGAAGACACAGCTGGATGACGTCGAAGCGTTGCATCAGCTGTATTTAAAAGCGCAGACGGCCCACCAGGAATTACAGGCGACGTACCGGACAATCGTCGAACGGAAACGACAACTCGAGCACGATATCGCAACACTCGGGCAAGAACAGACGCTGCCGACGGAACTCGATGCGATCCGGTCAGAAATCAGCGGCCTTGTCGCGGCAGAAGCAGAACAAAAACAGCAACAAGATAAAAAACGTCAGCTCGAACAACGCTTGCGGACGCTCGAAACAGAACTTGAGACACTGACGAGTCAAATCGATCAGCAGCTCGCGGCACAAGGGAAACTCGAACTTGAGCTTGCCCGACTTGATGCATTGCTGACGAAAGCAGGCGAGCCGTCAGCGTCGAAAGGGGTTCTCGAACAGGAACAACAGACATTGCAGGCGAAACAGACACAATATGAAACCGACCGGGCGATGGTCGATCAACAAAAAAATCAACTCAATCGGGAAGTCGCAGAACGACAGGGACGCCTTCAACACATTACCGAAGAGGCGACGACACATGTTGCAGCGCGGACGCAAGCGAAGGCTGACTTGGAACAGGCCCTGTCGGAAGAGCATTTTGAGACGTTAGAACAATTCGAACAGGCGCGATTGTCCCGGCAGGAGATGCAACAACTCGCAGCGATGCTTGAAGCGGATCGTGTCAAGCGCCAGGAAGTCGCGACAGGACTCGAACGCTTGAAACAACAAATCAATGCCGCGGCACGTCCGGATCTCGCGCATTTACGGACGCTTGTCGAAACAGCGGAAGGACGCTTGGCGGAAGCGACAGACCAACGTGTCGGTGCCGAGAAGGAACACATCCATGTCAAACAGCTGATCGATGCCTGGGCGACGCTCCAACAAACGATTGAAGCCGAGGACGCCCGGTACGGGATCATCGGGGAGCTGGCACGGGTTGGAGTCGGTGAAAATGCGCAACGGATGACGTTCGAAACCTACGTCCAGACGGCGTACTTCGATGAGATTCTCCAGGCGGCGAACCGCCACTTGACGGAGATGACGTCAGGTCGCTTCCAGCTTGAGCGGAAGACGGAAGCCGGTAAAGGCTTGAAGAAGTATGGCCTCGACCTGAATGTTTTTGATGCTTATACGTCACAGACACGGCATGTCAAAACATTGTCCGGGGGCGAAAGCTTTAAAGCGTCGCTGGCGCTGGCGCTTGGTCTCTCGGAAGTCGTCCAAGAAGCGAGTGGCGGCGTTTCCCTTGAGACGATGTTCATCGATGAAGGATTCGGAACACTCGACCCTGAGTCGCTCGAACAAGCGATTGAGACGTTACTGTCGATTCAAGCGAGCGGACGGATGGTCGGGATCATCAGCCACGTCCAGGAGCTGAAGTCACGGGTCGATGCTAAAATTGAAGTCACGCAAGGAAAAACAGGCTCGACGATACAGCTTGTCGTTGAATAAGGAGTGAGACAAATGGAAGTCAATCAAATGGTAACGAAGTCGGATTTAATCCGCGACCTGAAACAGCTCGGGGTCGAGCCGGGGATGAAAGTGTTCGTGCACAGTGCGATGAAACAGATCGGCTGGGTTCCGGGCGGGGCGCAAGCGGTCATCGAAGCTGTCCAGGAAGTCGTCACCGAGACGGGCTTGATCATGATGGCGACACAAAGTACCGATAACTCGGACCCGAAAAACTGGAGTCGTCCTGCCGTACCGGAGGAGTGGTGGGAGACGGTCCGTCAAGAAATGCCGGCGTATGATAAACGGAAGACGCCGACGCGGAGCGTCGGCAAAGTGCCGGAATTATTCCGGACATTTCCGGATGTCGAGCGCAGCGACCACCCGATGTGGTCGGTCGCAGCCTGGGGCAAAGGAGCAGCAGAGTTCGTTGCTAATCATACGCTCGAGAACGGATTCGGTCCCGGATCACCGATTGAACGGTTCATCGAGGCGGACGGTCAGATTCTGCATATCGGCTCACCGTGGGATGCGACGACGGTCTGGCATTATGCCGAGTATGGGATTGAGCGTCCGGACATCGAGAGCGGGTGTAAAATCAAGCGAGGCGATGACGAAGAGTTCGTCCACTACTGGCACCGCTTGATTGATAGCGACCCATTCGGTCCAATTGGTGAAGGGTTCACGGACGAACCGTTCGTGACGAGCGGAAAAATCGGTCGTGCGACGTCGCACCTCGTTTCTGCCAAAGAATCGATTCCCGTCGTCATGTTCCAGCTGAGTGCTTTAAATAGCTGGTTAAGCTGAAACTTTTTCGGGAACGATTCGTAATAAGACACAGAGAAATTAAAAGGAGTGAACGCAAGATGGCATCACGATTTAAAGTTAACCCAGCGCTGCGCCGAGGTTTTGAGACGGCACGGGCTGGCGAACGGTCGATGACGAAAAGTGGGACGATGAGTAAGATTTTCTTAATGCTCGCCCTCGTCACGGCAGCAGCCGGAGGAACATGGTTCTTTTTAGCCGCGAATCCGCAATTTTTATTCCCGGCTTTGATTGGTGGGATCGTCCTCGGACTGATCCTTGCTCTCATCATCACCTTTAAACCGGCTACGGCACCTGTTCTTTCACCGGTCTATGCGCTTGTCGAAGGGGTCGCAGTCGGTGCGATTTCCTTAATGTTTGAAAGCATGTACCCAGGCATCGTCGGAAAAGCCGTCGTCGCGACGTTCGTCGTATCGTTCGCGATGTGGTTCGTCTATACGACCGGGATGATTAAAGTGACACAACGGTTCCGTTCCGCTGTCACGGCAGCAATCCTCTCGATTCTCGTCTTGTACGGTGTCAATTTCCTGCTCGCCTTGTTCGGTGTCGACCTCCCGTTTATGACAGGCAGCTCGCCGCTCGCGATCGGGATTCAGTTTGTCATCGTCATCGTCGCCTCGCTGTCACTCGTGATGGACTTCGACTTCATCTCGCGTCAAGTCGAGGCACGGGCACCGAAGTCGATGGAATGGGTCGCCGCGTTCGGTTTGATCGTGACGATCATCTGGCTGTATATCGAGTTACTCGATTTATTGTATCGTTTAGCCGCGCGTGACTAAAACCTGTTTAACACATCGTTTCCGTTTTAACGGAGACGGTTTTTTTTATGAAAAGTTGCTGGGCAAATGCTTTTTCTTCCCGTGCTTTCCTCGGGCGAGGCGCAAGGCGGCAGGGTTGATCCATAAATTATCCCCAGATAAATCCTTGAAACGGATGTTTCCGTCATCCTCGCTTTCCACGGGCGGAAGGTAAGCCGCGGCATCCCGCATTTCATGCTCGCATGCCGGGTCTTACCTATTCCTGACAGAAGCGCGAACCGCGCTTCTTTTTCCCATAGGAGTCGAGAATGGACGTTTCCATCCCGCTTCAATCGAATAGCCGATGAGCTCACTTTTCACAAGAAGCAAAACGAGCGCTTTGAATCTTGTTAGGGAATAAGACACGCGCAATTACAAGTTTAAAAAGACTCGTCCTGATTTAACGCAAACATTTATAAGCTTATAAGAATGGTCGGGTTTTGACATATAAGGAAGTCTATCATTTGCTTGGAAAGAATCAATCGCGTTGTCATTTTTGGATGTTTTTGTAACAATGGATAGGTTGAAGAAAGTAATCGCTAACGCGTTTGACTGACAAATCGAAGAAGGGAAGAATGACATGGATTTAATCTTCATGATGAAGGAACGACTCGGTCTATTTGCATTTTTATTCGGATTCCTGCTCCTGAACGCCTTGCTCCTCGTGGCAATTTGGAAAGTAAAAGTTCAGCTGCCAAAACCGTTGTTGGTTCTGTTGACGATGTGTTGTACGTTTTTCATCTTTGCGACGATTGGTTTCATCGTCAGCACGTTGTCATTTGGATATAATTCATAATGATGTTTAAATTATGACTATGATTGAAGTAAAGCAAATAATTTATCCACCGAATTAAACAGGCAAACTTTCCACTCACTTAGGGAAGGTTTGCCTGTCTTTTTAGTTTGATGAATCAAAATGAAGAGAATCGACATACTGCTTAGCTTCGAGTAATGAATAACCAAGTTGATTTCGGACTAGTTTAACAGCCTCCACCATCTGATCCTCTTGAAGAAGGTGTTTAACTTGATGTTGGAGTTTAACCTCATCCGCATCTACTCCCGGCATTCCAAGGTGAATTTGAATACGTTTAATTTCCTTCGTTAATTGCTGTTGCTGGATCCGTTGCTTGGCTAGTTGTTGTGAAATCGATTGCCAGATGATGGCAAGAAACAAGACGGGCAACCATGTGAATAAAGCATCCATCAATGCATCCACCTCCTTTTGTTCACCGTAGCATAGATTGTACCATGTAACAAATAGTGGAAAAGTCATGAGAATACGTTTATTCTTAATAAGTGGTAAATAAAGGTTTTTTAGGTGAAAGGAATGAAAAAAGTGGAAAAAATCATTGTATCGTTAATTCCGTTGTTAGTCCTCATAGGTGGTGTCATGTTCGGTGGTTTCGTCGTGACGCTCTCAAGTCTGTATTACTTACGGCGCCGCTCATTTGAACGAAGTACATATAAGCAAGTAACACAAGAACGATTCCTCAAAGCGGTCCGTGACAAAGGGCTGTGGGGCGAGTATTTGACGACACGCCAACTTGAAAAAATCGACGGATACGGAAAGTTTGTCATCAATACATATGTACCAAAAGCACGGGGGAAAGGCCTGACGGAAATCGACGTCACGTTCATTCATGAGAGCGGGATTTACGTCCTCGAATCGAAAAACTACAGCGGCTGGATTTTCGGGAAAGAAGCGGACCGCCAGTGGACACAGATGTTCAAGAATCGGTTCAAGCAAAAATTCTACAACCCGATCAAACAAAATGAACAGCACTTGAAGAGTCTTCAAAAGTTTTTGTCTGAAATGGTTGAGGCAGATGTTTTTAAATCACTGATCGTCTTCAGTGAACGGTGCGAACTGAAGAAAATCACGGTCGATTCGAGCCATGTCCATGTCATCAAGCGGAATGAGTTACGCCGGACCATCAATAAACTGGCGACGGTTAATCGTTTGACACGAGCACAAGTCGATAACGTTTACGAGGAGCTCAAGCAACGGTCGCAAGTCGATCAAATGATTAAAGACGCGCATATCGAATCGATAAAATCGTTTACGTCGTAAAAAATCAAGTGAGACACGTTAATGAAAAGGAAGTGAGAGCATGGCTATTCATCAAGAACCTATCGATTATATTGACATCGATGCACCTCAACATAGTCGAGATGCGTACTATCGGATAATTTATGGTGATGTCGACTGGGAAGAAAACGGGGATTTTAAACGGGCCATTTATGTTTTGATGGGATATGGTAAAAAATTAGCTTATCGGAGAGTTGCTCACATTTTGACGACGCCAAATACACCACACGATCTTTCGGACTTAGAAAAAGTGTTAACTGCAATGGAACGGTTGAAAAATCGAAATTCAACATACAATGATAAAGCAAAAACTGCAGACAAACCGGAATGATTGTTTAATTTTAATTTCATTGACAACTCCTCTTCCTGACCGGTATAGTGAGTAAGTCGAAATAATAAGTAGTGCAACTATTTATCGGGAAGAAGGGGAAGCATGTGAAGGAAGTCGATTGGTCGCTTGGCATGCAGCTGTCGCGCAGCTATCATTCATTTAAACGGGCGGCGACGAAGCGGATGGACGTGCACGGTCTGACACCGGAACAACTCTCTGTCTTAAGTGAATTGCATAAGCAAGAAGGTGTTTCCCAAAAACAGTTAGCGCTCGTGACGGAACGGGATCAAACGACAGTTGGGAAGATTCTTGATAAGCTTGTCAAAAAAGGGTTCGTCATGCGAACGTCTGATCCGAGAGATCGCCGTGCGTTCATTCTTTTGACAACAAAAGAGGGTGTCCACGTGCTTGAATTGCTTGAACCGACGCTTGATGCGTTGCAAGAGCAAGCGTTTCAAGGGCTGACGAAAGCGGAGATTGAACAGTTCATTCGGACGCTTGAAACCATTCACAAAAATGTGACGTGAGTGGTTTTCTTTTTTGATTAAATAGTTGCACATGCTATTATAAGCGATGCATATAAAAAGGGGATACAAAAAATGAAGACAATGAAAGACGTATTTGCAATCACACAAACAAAAGTCGGGCTGATGTTCGCCCTCGTCGTACCGGTTCTCTTCCTCGTCGTCTGGATGACAGGGTACCAGGGTGCGACGGAACGACTGGATCAATTACGCGTCGCGGTCGTGGCGGATCAAGGCTCGGCAGATTTCTATCAACAGTTCAAAGCTGAAAGTCCATTTACCGTCTCGCAAGTCAATTCAACAGAAACCGGACTGAAGCAACTCGACCAGGGTGATGTCGAAATGGTCCTCGTCGCGGATTTGACGAATGAACAGCGCTTGACGTTCCATGTCAACCAAGCCAATGCAGAGTTCGCTAATGGAATCTTGAAACAGGGAGCGGGACAAATCGTCAATCAACTGAATGGAGATGTCCCGTTCACATCCGATATCATCATCGAACATCACGTGTCAGAATTCTCGACGTCGATGTTACCGATCATCCTTGGCTTCGTCATTTACATCGCTGTCATGACGATGGGAATTCAGTTTAATCTCGTGACACAAATTCTTCAGAAGCAACATCAAAAGTGGTCGCTCTTTTGGAGTAAACAATTGTTGCATGGCATCGTTCTTGTCGTCGTTCCACTCGTCATGGTGACGATTGCCTTCTTGTTCTCGGATAGTGCAGCATCCTTTTTAAAAGTCTGGGGATTCCAAGTCTTATTAACAGCAGCCTGTATCAGTGTCACGCAAATGAACTTTGCGATATTCGGACCAATCGCACCGCTCGTCAACGTCGCGTTGATTCCGTTCCAGTTGATGACGGCAGGAAATATCGTGCCACCATCGATGCTCGCACCGTTCTATCAGTCGCTCGGTCAGTTTCTTCCCGTCCCGAATGCAGTCGCAGGACTGACACGATTAATTTACTTTGATGGAGATATCTCGCAGTATGCCTTTAACCTGGTAATGATCTTAATTGTGACGTTAGGCGTTACGTTGATTGTAACGGCAATCCGTCGCGAACAAGCACACATCGTTGAAGTGAAACAAGCGTCATGAAAAAACGAGCGACCTCCGGAATCGGGGTCGCTCGTTTTTTGTTTTATGCAAATACGTCAGCGATGGGTGTATCGCCTTCGAGGAGTGTAATTGTTTGACGGGATGCCGCTTCTTGTCCGATTGAAGCAACGATGACGGTTGCGACATCTTCGCGGGCAATCGATTTTGTCTCCGCATCAGATGGATCAGTCGTGACGGCACCTGTTCCGGCGTCGTCCGATAAACCGCCGGGACGCAAAATCGTATAGTTGAGTTTGCTGGCACGTAGCAACCGATCGGCGTAGTGTTTTGCGACATAATACGGTTTCATGCTGTCAGACCAAGTCTCCGGCGAGTCGGCGTTCAAGGCACTGACCATGATGAATTGTTTCGCGTTTTGTTGCTCTGCTGCCGCAATTGATTTAGCGGCACCGTCTAAGTCAATCAACATCGTTTTATCGGCACCGGTGTGTCCGCCGGATCCCGCTGAGAAGATGACGACGTCGCTATCTCCGAGTGCGTCCTGGATCGATGCCATGTTCTGCTCGAGATCAAGCAGGACAGGAGTCAGTCCGAGTGCTTCAAAGTCAGAAAACTGGTCAGGTGACCGAAGACCGACGCGGACTTCATGAGTTGAGTCACTCAATTGTTTGGCGACGTGCCGTCCTACTTTCCCGTTCGCTCCAATAATGAATACTTTACTCATCTTACATTCCTCCATTTCGCTAATCGATTCTTTCCTATTATGAAAGAAACGCATCGTCAAATGCAATCGAGAGGGCTTCGCACGAAAAAACGTTGAAACACGATTTGACGAAATAATCAAAAAAATCTTTTAGAACGGACAGGGATGTGATACTCTTTTGAGTACTATACAAAATAGAACGAGATAGAGAGAGGATGCGAGCTAGGTGAATAAACTGCAGGGAGTCGTGCTTGGAGGAAGTCTTGTTATTTCGAGTTTGTTCGCGGTGACGCGGTTGCGAGAGTTTGTTTCCCCAAAGAAAGAGGAACGGACACGTGATGTCTTTTCCGATAAAAAAATCATCGTCGGGACGACGGGGGATTATAAACCGTTCACCTACTTGAACCGTCAGACGAATGACTATGAAGGGTTCGATATCGAGGTCATCCGCTCGTTTGCAAAAACAGCAGGACTTGAAGTCGAATTCGTCCCGACGACGTGGCCGACGTTGACGCGCGACTTACGTGCCGGTAAATTCGATATGGTTGTCGGCGGCGTGACAAAAAACATCGAACGCGAAATCATTGGTGACTTCACGAAAAGTTACTTGTCTTTCCAAAAGACACCACTCGTCCGCAAAAGTGACTTAAACCGTTTGACATCAATTGCTGCCATCAATCGTCCGGACATTACAATCGGTCTGAATCCGGGGGGAACGAACGAGCAGTTCGTCCGTCAGACGTTCGATCGTGCCCGTATCGTCATGTACACGGATAACTTAGCCATTCCGGCAGCCGTCGCGACGGGTGAAGTCGATGTCATGATTACCGATACGGTCGAGGCTGTTCACTATGCTTCACTCGACGAACGACTCGGGGCACCGAAAATCACGGAAAAATGGATCCCTGCTGAAAAAAGTTATCTCGTCCGGGAACGGCAACCGGACGTTCTCGATGTGATGAACTTGTGGATGAATTCTTATGAAGGCAGTCAGGAAATCGATGCCTTGAAGGAAAAATGGTTAGTCGCATCGTAACTACATATAGAATGATTTTTTCAGACTGCACTGTTCTCTTTTAAAAAGAGCGGTGCAGTTTTTTTCGCTTCATTGTCATCAAAACAGGGGAAATAAATTAAAATCGCTTCTTTTTAGGTGGAGAGGATGGATGACGATGATCGATGTGCAGGATTTGACGAAGGAATACGACGGGAAAAAGGTTGTCGATGCAATTTCCTTTCATGTGGACAAGGGCGAAATCTTTGCTTTTTTAGGACCGAACGGCGCTGGGAAGTCGACGATGGTCCAAATGTTGACGACACTGATTACGGCGAGTTCCGGCAGTGCGACGATTAATCAATTTGACATTAAGCGGGATGAAAAGAAAGTTCGGCTCCAAATCGGTGTTGCACTCCAGGACACAGGGATTGATGAAGATTTGACCGGATACGAATTACTCGTCCTCCAAGGTAAGCTGTTTGGTTTTGAAGCGAAGGAAGCGGAACGGCGTGCGACAGAGCTGCTTGAACTCGTCGGGTTAAGTGGCGACGGCAAGCGACGATCCGGTACTTACTCCGGCGGAATGAAGCGACGGCTCGACTTAGCGTTGACGTTAGTCCATCGTCCACCCGTCCTGTTTCTCGATGAGCCGACGACCGGTCTTGATCCGTCCAGTCGCCTCCAGATTTGGACGGAAGTCCGACGCTTGAATGAAGAATACGGAACGACGATTTTCCTGACGACACAGTATCTCGAAGAAGCCGATCAATTGGCCGACCGGATTGCCATTATCAATGAAGGAAAACTGATCGCAGAAGGGACAGCTGCTGAGCTGAAAGCGACGAGTGGGGAAGAGCGGATCGAAGTCGTCCTCGACGATGAACACGCGATGCGTCGGCTCAGTGAGAACTTCGACGGTCGGGTCGAAAAGGCGACGGTCATCTTACCGTCGAGCGGGACGGAAAGCTTAAAAAATGTCGTCCGTTATTTGGATGAACACCAACTGACGGCGAAATCATTACTCGTCAAGCAACCGTCGCTCGACGACGTCTTCATTCAGTTGACCGGTCAAGTCTATAAGGAGCGTGATTGAGATGTGGCGTGAAACCTTGATTTTGACGAAACGTAGTTTGCTCGTGACACTTCGTAATCCATTCTCCTTCATCCCAAACCTGATCATCAGTGTGTTCTTTTTGCTCGTCTACACGAGTGGTTTATCCGGCATCTCGAGCTTACCTCAGTTCGGGGGCGTCGATTATTTGAACTTCATCTTACCCGTCTCGATCGTTTCTGGTGCCGTCGGTGGAGCAGGGGGCGCGGGACAAGCCCTCGTCAAGGATATCGAAAGTGGATATTTTGCACGACTGCTTTTGACACCGGTCTCGCGGACGGCGATCGTCCTCGGCCCGATGATTGCCGGGATGTTGCAGTTGTTCGTCCAAACACTGTTGATTTTCGGGATGGGCTTTTTACTTGGATTATCGATTCCTGCCGGAGCTGCCGGTTTTTTCCTGACGATTGTCCTTGCGCTTGGCTTCGGACTCGCCTTTGCCGGCTATTCGGTCGGGGTCGCCTTGAAAACACGCAATGCACAGGCGGCACAAGCCGGAACGTTGTTGTTCTTCCCGTTGATTTTCTTATCGACGACATTCGTCCCGAAAGAATTGATTGAGGCGGAATGGTTAAAGATAGCTGCGACGATCAACCCGACGACCTATATCATGGAAGGGATGCGGGCCGTTTTGCTACGTGAGACGATTGACTGGAGTGTCTATACGCAAGGGGTGCTTGTCGCGGCTGTTCTCAGTCTTGCGATGGTTGTGTTTGCGGCACTGAATGCACGGGGAGCGTTAAAAAAATGATTTGATTAGCAAAATATAAATCTCGCCTACATCGAATAAATATTTATTCGATGTAGGCGAGATTTTTTATAAAAATTAACATCAAATGTACGTTTTTAAAAAATTAGTATACTAAACCCATAAATGCCTTTAAAATAAATTAATGTCAGTAATAATTAATTGATAAAAATTTTCAGGCTGGGAGATACCTTATGAAGAAATATGGTTTTTCATTACTTATTTTGATTGCTCTGTTAACTTGCTCTATTTATGTATTGCATGTATCGAATGAAGAATCAAGAATTTCAATTTCAGCTATACTAGTGTTGCCTGTTTTAGTATTAATGACTGCACTAAATGGACGGAAAAATTTTGTGATTCTTGTTACTTATGTATTGTCGCTAGGTTTTGTTTATCTTCTTATTACCTGGTTTGTAAAGTCTTCAAATGAAACTCAGCTTTTTTATATTTTTGAACATCTTTTATCCTCTATAATCGTGTTTTTATATTGGTTATTGCTTCGACAACTGAGAGGGGTCTTCGAAGAAAATCAAGTACTAGAAAACCGTGTTAAAATTCTTGAGGGTTATTCTGAAACACCTCAACTCCTGTCTTATAGTGAATTTTTAGATAGAACGGATTTTTTAATTACTGGAGCAAATCGACGGAATGAACTAAATTATTTAATCCACATCCACCTTAATCCTTCCACTTTAAATAAGAAAACGATTATCCAAACACTAACAGTTGCCGGATTAAATGTATTTCGCGCAAATTATGATGTAATGTCACAACGTAACAAAACAGAGTTTATTATATTTTTGCAAAATACTACGGAAAAAGGTGCTACTATTGCCTGGTCACGTTATTTAGAAAACCTCCGTACCGATTTTACCTCGATCGAATATCCGTTCGAAGCAAAAATTATTCTAGTCGAAGAATCTGTGGAGAGTTCATTGGAAAAAATTGAGGTGGCGCAATGAATCTTTTATTAAACGGGATTATGGCTATTTTTTGGTTGATGCTTATTTATTATTCTTTTTTAACAGTCGCCGGAATTGTTGATAGATTTTCAAAATCGAAAGTTAAAACCATGACAGACTATCCCTCTGTAGCTATCTTAATTCCTGCACACAATGAGGGAATTGTAATGAGACAAACACTAGAAGCGATGATGACAATTGATTATGCAGGTCAACTTGATGTTTTTCTGCTCGATGATCAATCAACTGATGATACGAAGACTATTGCTCTAGAGTTTACTCAAATGTTTAGTCGGATTCATTACATTCCTGTTCCTAAAGGTGAACCGATTGGTAAATCAAGAGTATTAAATTATGGATTAAAAATCACTGACTCGGAATATTTTTTAATTTACGATGCTGATAATCAACCTAAACCAGATGCTGTTACAAAATTAGTAGAGGCTGCCTTTCAAACTGAAGGTGCCTGTGGCTCAGTAGGTGTTGTAAAAACGATTAATGCGAATACGAATATACTTACAAGAATGATTGCCATAGAGTTTCAAGTATTTCAATTAATTATGCAAAGCGGCCGATGGAAAGCTTTTAATACCGGTTCACTAGCCGGGACGAACATGTTATTAAAAAGAAGTGTAATTGAAGAATTAGGTGGATATGATCCGTATGCACTAGCTGAAGATGCAGAATTAACTATGCGGATAACAGCACTTGGTTACAAACTACCTGTCGTATACGAGTCAGAGACATGGGAGCAAGAACCTGAAAACTTGAAAGTGTATATGAAACAACGAACACGTTGGATGTTAGGGAATATATATTTATTGGAAAAAGCATTTGTGACTAAAGAATTTTGGAAGGGACGTACACTTGTCCATTCATTGCAACATATCTTGACCTACCTTTTATTTATTTTCTTACTGCTTATTTCAGACACAGTCTTGATACTAGGGTTGTTTGGCTACGCTTTTGATGAAGTGAGCACCCCATTAATCATGTTTTGGTTTATGACTTATTTAGTCTATACTATTCAAATTTTAGCAGCACAAGAATTAGAAAAAACTGCGACACCACTTAATGTATTGATTGGCCTGATAATGTATTTTACATATGCTCAATTATTTGTCGTACTTTTATTCCGAGGTGTTTTTGCATATGTGAAAAGTAAGCTCAATAATGAAGTGATTGTATGGGATAAAACGAAACGTGTCAAAGTAGAGCAATCATGAAACGAATTATCTTAGGTGTTATCGTAATTATACTGTGTATAGCTGCTGGAGGCGTTTACTTTACTATGAAAAATCAAGATGAAATCGTGAATCAAATTGAAAATTCCTACATGGAAAAAGGTCTGATTCGTGATTATGATAAAGTCGAATCTATGCATCTCGCTGAAAGTATTGGACAGTATATGACTTATTTAGTTGAAATCAATGACGAAAAACGATTCGAGGAACAGGTGAAAGTATTAGAAAACAATTTCTTTGTTAACGAATCAGATAATCTATTTATTAAGTGGGAATTAAATAATACAACTTCAACTAATGCCATCGTAGATGATTTTAGAATAAGTAATGCATTACATTTAGCTGCTAAAGTGTTTGAAAAGCAAAAATATAAAGAAATTGCTACAAAGATTGACGATAGCGTTAAAAAAAATATGATTCGGTCAAACGTTTTGATTGATTTTTACGATTGGAAGTTTCAAGAAAAGGCGAAAACGCTCCATATTAACTATTTGGATAGTCAATCAGTAAAACGATTGGGTCAATTTGATGAAATGAAAAAAATTCTTCTAGAATCTAAAAGAAGTGGACCATTTTTTTCGGAAATATATTTTCCAGATAAACAAATATATCAGTTTGCGAATGATGCTGAAGTTAATATGATTGATCAAGTTTTAATAGCAATTGCTTATAAGGAACTGACTGGTAGGAAGGATAAATCTTTCGATCAATTCATCAGTAACGAATTATTAAAAGGAAAAATCTATACGCGTTATGATTTAAAAACAGGAGCTCCAAAATCTAATGATGAATCGAGCACAGTATATGCAATGTTGCTTTCGTATTTAGACGGTGACTTAAAAAATAAGACTGAGCAACGTCTGAAAACAATCGACTTAACCAATGCTAAAACTACACATGTATTTGATTATTTAAATGCTGCGATTGAATCAAATCGTTAATCAAAAGTACCTCGATGACTTCAAACCATCGAGGTACTTTTTTACGCGTCAAAAATCATATCACTTAATGCGCCTGTATAAAGGCGCGTTTCTGTCGTTAAGACGATTTGGTTTTTGCGCATCTTGATGTTTCCGGATAAGTGCTCCTGTTGCTCCGATAAAAAGGACATACGTCCTTGCTCGACATACCGTTTTCCTTGTTGCTGTAAGACGTGGGTCTGCGTATTATCCGTCGAGACGAGATAGTCCTTATAAATAGCAAAATCTGTGAACGGCCGTTTCGGTGCGTGGAACGCCTGACTCGTTCCTCCTTGCAGTTGAACGATCCGGTAGTCGGAGTAATAAAAGAACCAGACATCATTCGCAGACGAGACGTTCATTGCATAACAGTCATCGATGGGATAGTCGCGATTTTTAAAGACGACTTTCCCCTGGTCGTTAAAAGCGACGAGGCCGAACGACCCAACTGAATTGGTCGCGGCGTCAGCAAAGACGCCTTCATCGAAATAACTGACCCAAATGTGGTCACGCTCATCGACTTGGACATTTTGAATTCCGTCGTCTAGACAATAACTGTTAATCAGATGACCGACTTGATTGTAAATAAAAGCATTTGGTAACCATGATCCGTCGACATCGTCATCACAACGCGAGGCGACGAGCAGGATCCGTCCGTCGGAAAACGATTCGACATAACTGAATTCAACGTCTTCCTGGGCGATGATGATCGTATTGCGCCACTGGTCATGAATCCGATGGACATGCAAGAAAGGACGGTGCCGTTTTTCATCGTAGATTTGTTCGACGAGTAGAATATGACCGGCAATCGTCAGTCCCGTCGCGATATGCGTTCCACGGATATGTGAGGCAGTGACACGATCCAGATGCATGGTTACGGTTTTTGATGTCTCCAATAGAAATCACTCCTTTTAAAAAAAGCCTGTCGCAGTAGGACAGGCTGTAAACGGATTACGTCGTACGTTGGCGTTTCTTGAGGGCGACGTACAAGACGATCATGACGACCGCTGCGATTAAGATGCCGTTCGTATAGGGAGCGGCGACGCCTTTAATCGAGCGCCAGTTCGTTCCGAGTGTCTCACCGAGATAGAGAAATAAAATCGACCACGGGATGATTGCGAGAATCGTGTAGATTGAGAACTTTGTTTGATCCATTTTGGCGAGACCTGCCGGAATGGAGATCGCATGGCGGACGACGGGGATGAATCGTGCCCCGAAAATGACACCTTGTCCGTATTTGACGAACCAACGTTCCGCGAGATCAAGATGGTGTTCCGTGATCAATACATATTTTCCGTACTTCAAGATGAGGGGACGACCGCCGTAGCGGGCGAACCAGTACAAAAACAATTGCGAGAACAATCCACCGATGACGGCGGCGACGATAGCGAGTGGCCAGCCGATCGTCCCTTGAGAAATCATGAACCCACCATAGGATAAGACGATCTCACTCGGGATGATTTCAATCATCAAGCCAAGCGCGATTCCGAAATAACCTAAGTCGGCTAAATATAGTAAGACGGTATTGACGACGCTAGATAACACGTTCCACACTCCTTTAATTGCACTTCATCCCTTCATTTTAGAGAAGTCCACGCAAAATGGAAAGAAAAAAATCATCCCGTCGTTAAAACGAGATGATTTCTTCATTAAAGAATGACGGCAGCGATTGTACCGAAAATCAGTAATGGTAAGTTGTAGTGTAAAAATGTCGGAATGACCGTTTCACGCATGTGATCGTGTTGTCCGTCAGCATTCAATCCGCTCGTCGGTCCGAGTGTCGAATCACTTGCCGGACTACCGGCGTCACCGAGTGCACCGGCTGTACCGATGATGGCAATCGTCGCCTCGAGACTGAATCCGTACTGGATGCAAAGCGGCACGAAGATGGCGGCGATGACCGGAATCGTCGAGAAACTTGAACCGATTCCGACCGTGACGAGAAGTCCGATCGATAACATGACGAAGGCAGCGACGAGCTGCGAATCGCCCATTAACGATTTTGAGTTTTCAACGAGTGGTTCGATATCACCTGTCTCACGTAAAACGTTTGAGAAGCCATTCGCTGAAATCATGACGAATCCGATGAACGACATCATCCGCATACCGCGTGTGATGACATCGTCTGCTTCGCTGAAGCGGACGAGTCGTAACACGAGGAAGAGCAGGAGGCCGGTCGTCGCGGCGATGATCATCGATTCCGTCGTCAATTGGACGACGAGCGTCGCGATGACGACAATTGAACTCAGTAATAATTTGGATTTCGTGACGACAGGAATCTCGTAATCGTCCGGTGCGATGTTCCGCATCTCATATTCACGCGGTTTCCGGTAATTGTATAAACCGAGTAACAATCCGAACAACATCCCGAGCGCCGGAATCGCCATCGCTTTGATGACTGATGCGCCAGCGGTGTCCATCCCGTTTTCTTGTAAGTTCGGTAACAGAATCTGATTGAGATAGATATCACCGAAACCGATTGGTAAAAACATATACGGTGTGACGAGACCAAACGTCATGATGATGGCCATCCGGCGCCGGTCAATTTTCAAATCATTAAACAGACCGAGTAATGGCGGGATGATGATCGGAATGAAGGCGATGTGAATCGGCAAGACGTTTTGTGAACTGATTGCGAGTAATAAAATCGCGAACATGATGAACCCTTTTAACTTCTTGACCGACGTCGCATCGGCACTTCCTTTTGAGCGAGCAATCAAGCTATGTGCGAGGGCGTCCGGCAAACCTGTTTTCGACAGGGCGACGGCGAACGCACCAAGCAAGGCATAACTGAGGGCAATTTCTGCGCCGGCTCCAAGACCGCCTGAGAAACTTTCGATCGTTTTCGTTAAACCAAGACCGCCGAGTAAACCACCGGCGAGAGCGCTGATGACCATCGCGAGGACGATGTGGACACGGAAGATGGCTAAGACAAATAAAAGGATAACGGCTAAAACAACAGCATTGAACATAACTATAAAACCACGCTTTCTTTTGGTATCACTGTACTATACTAAAGTATCATACAGACCGTTCTTTTTGCTGTCAAGAAAAAAACATAAAAAGGCACGACCGGTGTCGGTCGTACCTTCTTTCTACTATATAAGGACAAGTTTAGCAATCGACGCGGTCGAGTTTCCCTGTTCCCGGGTCGATGACGAGCCCGTGGACGTTCGTGCCCGGTGGTAATAATGGATGGTTTTTAATCAGACCGACGGAATGACTGACGTTTTCTTCGACTGACGTGAACCCGCGTAACCATTGCTTCAAGTCGACGCCGGATGCTTCGAGTGTCTTTAGGACTTGTTGATTGATGCCGCGTCCTTCCATCTCGGCAATCATGTTTGCCGGATCGATCGTACTCATGCCGCAGTCGTGGTGACCGATGACGATGACTTCTTCCGCCCCGAGTGCGTACAAGGCGACGAGGATCGAGCGCATGACGGAACCGAATGGGTGTGACAGAACGGCCCCTGCATTTTTAATGATCTTCGCATCGCCGTTTTTTAGACCGAGCGCGTGCGGGAGGAGTTCCGTCAAGCGGGCATCCATACACGTTAAGATCACGACCTTTTTATCAGGGAATTTATCCGAGATGAATTGTTCGTATTGTTTTTCTTCGACGAATTGTTCGTTGAACGCAAGCATTTGATTGACGATTGTCATGAAACTTCCTCCTTCAAAACAAATAAATATGTATCTTTTAATAGATTACACGATGTTTTGTCCGTCAGACAAGCAAAGAAAATAGGTGCTGTGAGAAAAGTCACAGGCAAGGGATTCAAAAAGGATGCCTTGTCCGACAACACCTTTTGAGAATGAGAACGTTTTCAATGATGTGAAATAGTTCACAGGATGGTCATGCACAAATCATCAAAAAGGCGGTATGATTGATTTGTGAAGGAAAGCACAAACTATTGAATATCAGCTTGGCATTCCTAACATTTAGTAGGGAAATGCAGACTCAGATTCGTTCCAAAATAGGGAGGAAACCTAACATGGCTGTCAAAGAAAAAATCAAACAAGACGTATCACCTGTCGAACAAACGATCAATAAAATCGTTGCAAAAGGTCAAACCGCATTACAGGAATTATTAACATTTGATCAAGAGAAAATCGATACGATTGTCCGTGACATGGCGCTTGCCGGTCTCGAACGTCACGTTGAACTGGCACGACTCGCCGTTGAAGAAACAGGACGTGGTGTCTTTGAAGATAAAATGATTAAAAATATGTTTGCGACGGAATATATCTATAACAGTCTCCGTGATGAAAAAACGGTCGGCGTCTTAGAAGAAGATGTTCAAAACGGCATCACCTATATCGCAGAACCGGTCGGTGTCGTCTGTGGCGTCACACCTGTGACGAATCCGACATCAACGACGATGTTCAAAGCGTTGATCGCGATTAAAACACGAAACCCGATTGTGTTCGCCTTCCACCCGTCAGCGCAAAACTGCTCACTCGAAGCAGCGAAAACGTTACGTGACGCGGCTGTCAAAGCCGGCGCACCGCGTGACTGTATCCAGTGGGTCGAACAACCGTCACTCGAAGCAACAAAAGTCTTGATGAACCACACGGATATCGCGATGGTCCTTGCGACCGGCGGAGCCGGCATGGTCAAATCAGCCTATTCAACAGGAAAACCGGCACTCGGTGTCGGACCGGGGAACGTCCCGTGCTACATCGAAAAAACAGCAAAAATCAAACGTGCCGTCAGTGACCTTGTCCTCTCCAAAACGTTTGATAACGGCATGATTTGTGCATCGGAGCAAGCGGTCATCATCGATCAGGAAATCTACGCGGAAGTCCGGGCGGAGATGGAAGCACTCGGTTGCTACTTCTGTACAGCAGATGAGAAAAAACGTCTCGAAGCGCTCGTCATCAAAACCGATACATGTGCCGTCAATGCCGACATCGTCGGGAAACCGGCAACCTGGATCGCAGCAAAAGCCGGCATCGACGTTCCGAGCAACACCGTCATGCTCGTCGCAGAACTTGAAAAAGTCGGCTCAGAAGAACCACTCTCACACGAAAAACTAAGCCCTGTCCTTGGTGCGTATAGCGTCCAGTCAACGGAAGATGCGTTCCATGTCGCCGAACGGATGCTTGAAATCGGTGGCCTCGGTCATACGGCAGTCATCCACACGACGAATGACGACTTGATGACGGCATTCGGAATGCGGATGAAAGCCTGCCGGATTCTCGTCAACAGCCCGTCAGCACACGGTGGGATTGGTGATCTGTATAACGAATTGACACCATCACTGACACTCGGTTGCGGCTCTTACGGGAAAAACTCCGTCTCTGAAAACGTAACGGCGAAACATCTACTCAATGTCAAGAAGGTGGCGAGACGACGCGTGAACATGCAGTGGTTCAAAGTACCGGAAAAGATTTTCTTTGAAAAAAATTCAGTCCAATACTTGAAATCGATTCAAGATGTCTCACGTGCGTTGATCGTCACCGATCAAGCGATGGTCGAGTTCGGCTACGCGGATAAAGTCATCCGCAACTTACCGGCAGGCGTCAGCTACCGGATCTTCGACCAAGTCGAACCGGATCCATCGGTTGCAACGGTTCAGACAGGAGCGCAAGCGATGCGCGACTTCAAACCGGACTTGATCATCGCCCTCGGTGGCGGATCAGCGATGGATGCAGCGAAAGGCATGTGGCTCTTCTACGAGCAACCGAACGAAACGTTCTCGAACTTACGTCAAAAGTTCCTCGATATCCGGAAACGGGCCTATAAATTCCCGGCGCTCGGTAACAAAGCGAAGTTCGTCGCGATTCCGACGACGTCCGGAACAGGATCTGAAGTCACACCGTTTACCGTCATCACGGACAAAGAGAAAAACGTCAAGTATCCGATTGCTGACTATGCATTAACACCAGACGTCGCAATCATCGATCCGGAATTCGTCATGACGGTCCCGGCATCAATCACGGCAGACACCGGAATGGACGTCTTGACACATGCGACAGAGGCCTTCGTCTCCGTCCTCGCGAACGACTATACGGATGGACTGGCGCTAAAAGCGATCAAGATGATCTTCGACTACTTGCCACGCGCTTATGCGAATGGTGACGATGCCGAAGCACGCGAAAAAGTTCACAATGCGTCAACGATGGCCGGAATGGCGTTTGCCAATGCCTTCCTCGGGATTAACCACTCGATCGCGCACAAAATCGGTGGGGAGTTCCACACGCCACACGGTCGGACGAATGCGATTCTGATGCCACACGTCATCCGCTACAATGCAGCGAAACCGACGAAACTCGCTTCGTTCCCGAAATATGAATCATTTATCGCTGATGAACGGTACGCAGAAATCGCGCGTTATCTCGGACTACCGGCAGCGACAACGGAACAAGGTGTCGAATCACTAATCCAAGCGATCACAGAACTCGGACAACAGTTGAACATCAAAATGTCATTCAAAGCCCAAGGCATCAAAAAAGCCGACTTTGAAGCAAAACTCGACAAGATGGCCGTCGATGCATTCGAAGATCAATGTACGACAGCGAATCCAAAAATGCCGCTCGTGACGGAACTTCGGAACATCATGGAGCTTGCGTACGAAGGCGTATAACAGAGAAAAAAATCATGGCAATTCAAAAGAGCCTTGCTTCCGGTCGACGGAGGCAAGGCTTTCGTTCGTAATCAGAAGAGACACCGATAAAACTGTCTTGTCATTATTGACAGATATTTCTAAGACCGCTAAAGTGAAGGTAACTTGAATAGAATCACTAGGGGTGTTGCTAAACTGAGATGAGTAGATACTCAAACCCTTTGAACCTGAACTAGTTCGTACTAGCGTAGGGAAGTGTAGACTCTAATAAACCAGCGAAGACCAGTCTGTCGGTTTTTTGCTATGTGATTATTTAGACGTGCGCAACTTTCCTTTTGGAGAGTTGCGCTTTTTTTGTTTACGACTTCGCTATTTAAGTTGCAAAAGACGATGAAGGAGTGGAAGACAGTGAACAGAACGGTAGTAGTGACGGGAAGCAGTCGGGGACTTGGCGCGACGATTGCAAGAGTATTGGTGAACAATGGGTTTAAAGTTGTGATTAATTATTATAAGAGCAAGGATGCGGCAGAGGAACTCGTAAATGAGCTCGGTGCAGAACATGCCATTGCCCTGTATGCGGATGTCACGAAGCGAGAAGACGTCGAGACATTGATGCAGTCAGCGACAGCTCATTACGGACAAATCGATGTCGTAATCAATAATGCCTTAGTCGATTTTAAGTTCGATCCGCGCGCTCAAAAATCATTCATCGATTTGGAATGGGAAGATTATCAAAAACAGTTGGATGGCACGTTGAAAGCAGCGTTCCACGTCGTGCAAAGTGTTCTGCCGCAATTCATTGAACGAAATAACGGCACCATCATCAGCATCGGCACGAATCTGTATCAAAACCCGGTAGTTCCCTATCACGAATATACGACGGCAAAAGCAGGGTTGATCGGCTTTACGCGTAATCTTGCATCAGAGCTAGGACAGTACGGCATAAACGTGAATGTCGTCTCCGGCGGCTTGTTAAAAGTGACGGATGCCAGTGCTGTGACGACCGCTGAAGTATTCGAATTGATTGCCCAATCAACTCCGTTAAAAAGAGTGACGACGCCGGAAGAGGTTGCGCAATTGGTCGCCTTTTTAGCGTCAGAAGCAGCCTCTGGCATTACCGGTCAAAATCTAACCGTAGATGGCGGATTGACGATGAACTGATGTCAGCGCTCAGGAGAAAGGAGTCAGGGACCTAAAGATGACGAAAACGAAGCAGTTAAACATCGGTGTTTTATTGTACGGCTGTGGCCATCATCAAGCGGCATGGTTAATGCCGGATTCTGCGATTGAAGAAATCGGGGAGAGCGGTTATTATCAGCGATTGGCTCAACTAGCGGAAGCGGGCTGCCTGGATGCTGTATTTTTTGCTGACAATCAATCTTTTCCTGCTGCAAACGCAACTGAACTACCGGCCTTTTGGCTCGATCCTGTAATCAATTTAACCGCTATTTCTCAAGTAACCCGCCATATCGGGTTAGTTTCAACGATATCGAGTACGTTTTCAAATCCGTATACAGCGGCGAGACAACTGTTAAGCCTTGATCACGTGACGAACGGGCGTGTCGGCTGGAACCTGGTGACGTCGATGACGGACTGGGAAGCGTTAAACCATAGTATGGATGCGCTCCCTGCAAGGGACGAACGGTATCAAAAGGCGGATGAATTTGCATCTGTAATGGAAAAATTATTTTTATCCTGGGATCGAGCTGATTTCCTTTCGAGCCGGACGGACAACCGGTTAATTGATCCTGAAAAGATTCAACCGATCCATCATAGCGGGACCTACTTCAACGTAAAAGGTCCTTCGTCTACACCGCGTAGTCCTCAAGGGAAGCCGGTGGCGATGCAGGCGGGTGCATCTGCCCAAGGGATTGCACTTGCATCAAAGCACGCGGATGCCGTCTATTCGGTGTCGTGGAATGTAAAGCAAGCGAAAGCATTCCGGGAAAGTCTACAGACACAAATCAAAGAAAGTGAGTCACCGGAGCGGCAGATTAAAATCTTTCCAGGATTGGTTACATACGTCGGTCGAACCCGGGAAGAGGCGCTGGCGAAGAAAGCCGAACTGGATGAGAAATTACCGGTCGCGAATGCCTTGAAGCAACTGAGTTTCTTTTTGCAACAGGACTGTTCTGATTGGGATCTTGACAAAGCGGTGCCGTCCTTACCGCCTGTCGATGCGTTTTCAGGACCGGTCGGACGCTATAAAACGATTCTTGAAATCATCGATGATACAAAGCCTACACTAAGAGAACTGTTAGGTTATCTGGCAGCTGGTGGGGGACACCTGACACTGATAGGTACACCGGAAGAAATCGTCGATCAGATGGAGCTGTGGTTTGAAATGGGTATCGCAGACGGATTTAATCTGATGCCGCCGTCACTCCCGTCAAGCTTAGAGGATTTTGTAGACCTGATCGTTCCTGAACTGCAAAAAAGAGGGTTGTTTAGAGAAGCCTATCAAGGGACTACGCTTCGGGAACATTTTGGTTTAGCTCAGGTGGGGCAGTCGGACGTGAAAAAAATCGTAAAGTAAGCGTTCCTGCCAATCGGAGTTCGGCGTCTGGGAAGTAGCCCGTTCGTCATGAACGGGCTACTTTTTGTATTTACTGCAGAAGATTCGTTTTCAAATCACCTGGAACAGGAATAACTATACAAACAATCTAGTCAAGGGGAGGCGCTTTTATGGAGCGGAGGCAACAGCGAAAGGAACGCTCGCATATGTTACGCAATATCTTGTTTGGTATAGGACTCGCTTGTATTGGTTTTCTCGTCCTGTTCGGTGTCATGACCGTTCTCGTCCAACAAATCGAGAAGTCTGCCGATTATCAGGCGTTCGTCGAACTGATGCAGGACACGGACGTCTCGTGGACGACATTGGAATTGACCCTCGTGTTCCTCCTGTTTTTCATCAGCGGAATGGCTGTCACGTTGCCGGAAGCCGTCAAAGAGGGATTGACGAATCAACTGATTGGCGCAAATGATACGTGGAACATCTTGTCGGTTTTCGGAATCGATCTCAATCAAGTCTTGGAACCGCTATCCTTCCGCGCCGAATATGGCAGTCCATTCTTATCGATTTTCGGAATCGGTCTATTCCTAATCTTATTCTTAGTTTTACGGATCGGCGCAACGCGTGTGACCTGGACGATTCGAACAATCAGCTTTTTAGCGGCGAGTTTCGTCTTGTTTGCATTTACGTTCAACACAGCACTCGGGATTGATGTGCTGACAATTGATCAAGCGACCGTCTGGAACGGAATCTTCATTTTACTCTTTTTGACAGGTCTGTTTTATCTCGCGTTTTATCCACGACAACTGTCCGGTATGTCAGCCGCCTCCCGTGCTGCGATCATTATCCTGATGGTCGCAAGTAGTGCACAACTGTTCTTTACGGTGACGGATGAAGCGAAATATGAGGGGGACGCCTCGACCCGGACGTGGTTGACTGTTTCGAGTTTAAACGCAGGCAGTGACGGCTGGTATGATTTGATGCACGGCAGTCAAGTGACCTACAAGGCAAATGTCCTTGGTGCAAGATTAAATGTCCCGGTGACGTTTTTGAACGGGGAAACCGACGTGACGCGGTTGAAACGATCGATGGAGGACGTCGTCAACCGAATCGACGCCGAGCGCGTCACGAATCAACTGTTGACTGTCATCGGGGGAGAACGTCCCGATTTATCGAATACGCGTTTGACGCTTGACGCAGTCGATTACGGAACGGCACGAAATGTCGTCCTTGCGGCGGCCGCTGATCAAGTCGAACAGGATAAGCCGTTCCCGTTTTGGCTGTTTCTGATTGTCCCGTTCGTCGTCTATCTCCTTGTCAGCATCCGGGCCTTTAAGAAAATATACGATCCCGTCGTTTTCGCTGTTGCGACCGGTTTGATTAGCTGGTTCATCTGTTCGCTGACGGGGACATCGTTTGCACTCTTATGGCAGGACGAGGCTCTCGTCCGGTTCAGTCAAGAGACGGTGACGGTGACGACGATTCTCTATGCGACGGTACTGGCACTGATTGCCGGTTTCATCGGTTACGCAATCAAACGACAGCATCATGGTGATAGATGAAGGGTGAAAACCGTTTCCCGTAAGTTCGGGGAGCGGTTTTCTTTTTTACAAGTAAATTTGTAAAGGTTCAAGGTTAATGTAAAGCCAATTTGTGGAATTAGTTAAGAAGGTTAAATAAGACGGATGTCCGACCTATTCAAAGAGGCTATAAGCTACAATCAAAGCGTGTTAAATTAATTGAGCAGTCATTTATATCTTAGGGGGAAACCAGATGAAACAGGCTACAAAAATTATTATCGCTACCACGTTGATCGCACCGATGTTAGCACCCGTCATCCAAGTCAAAACACTCGCAGCAGATGACAGTGTCGTCAAACTACGTTTTCTAGAAACAACAGATTTACATACAAACTCGATGAATTATGATTACTTCAAAGACGCGCAAGATGAGTCGATCGGTCTCGTCAAAGCAGCGACAGTCATCAAACAGCAACAAAACGTCGTCGGCGAAACGAACAGCTTCCTGTTCGATAACGGGGACACACTCCAAGGCACGCCGTTCGGGGATTATGTCAAAAATCAGTACGATCAAGGCAACAAAGGCAAACACCCGATGTATGAATTAATGGAATACCTCGGTTACGACGCCGTCACGCTCGGTAACCATGAGTTCAACTTCGGACTCGACTTCCTGAAGTCAGCGATGAGTGCTTCAAGCGGTTCAATCAAGTTCGTCAACTCGAACGTCCTCGACGCCGTGACGAAACAACCAATCGTCGCGGAATACAATGAAGACGGAAAAGACTATCAAATCATTGAACGGCAAGTGATGGATCAAAACAATCAACCGAAAACAATCAAAGTCGGCGTCTTCGGTGTCGTCACACCACAAATCATGGCGTGGGACGCGGGGAACTTGACCGGTAAAGTGACGGCGGAAGCCATCATCCCGGTCGCTAAAGCGACGGCGAAAAAACTAAAAGACGCTGGTGCGGACGTCGTCGTTGCGCTGGCCCACTCCGGAATCGGGGATACGATCGACCAAAAAGACGGCGATGAGAACGTCGGGTATGCCTTATCGAAACTGGCCGACATCGATGTCTTGATGACCGGTCACCAGCACGGAAAGTTCCCGGCAGCTGACTCGGCATTCAATAAGTTACCGAACGTCGATGCCGAAAAAGGGCTGATTAACGGAAAACCGGTCGTCATGGCGAACACACAAGGGAAAAATGTCGGTGTCATCGATCTGCAATTAAAACAAGTCGACGGCAAGTGGACAGTCGATACGTCATCTGCGAAACTCGCTGACGTCACGAAAGAGACGGTCGCTGATGCCGGTGCTGTCAAGCTGATCGAGAAGTCGCATCAAGGAACACTCGACTATATCCGTCAGGAAGTCGGAACGATCAACGACGATATCCAAAGTTTCTTTGCACTCGTCCAGGATGATGATTCCGTCCAGTTCGTCACGAACGCTCAAAAATGGTACGTCGAAAAACAGTTAAAAGACAATGCGGAACTCGCGAAATATAAAGATTTGCCACTCTTATCTGCCGGTGCACCATTCAAAACGGGCGGACGCAATCAAGTCAACGCGGCAGACTACACGTTGATTAAAAAAGGCCCGATTGCACTGAAGAACGTCGCCGATCTATATGTCTATCCGAACACGCTTGAAGTCGTCAAGGTGACGGGCAAAGACGTCAAGAACTGGCTCGAGATGTCGGCCGGGCAATTTAATGAAGTATCAGGCGAACAAACCGATTTATTGAACAAGGATTTCCGCAGCTACAACTTCGATATCCTCGACGGATTGACGTATGAAATCGACATTACGAAACCGGCGAAGTATGACTACAACGGCGTCGTCGTCAACGCGGATGCGAGTCGTGTCCAAGACATCAAGTACGAAGGCAAGGAAATCACGGGTGAGCAGGAATTCCTCGTCGCGACAAACAACTACCGTGCAGGCAGTGCGTCGTTCCCGGGTCTTGGTGGCGGAAAAAACATCGTCTACAAGTCAGCGTACGAAACACGGAACGTCATCTCAGACTTCATCCAAGCCAAGCAGCCGGTCGACTATAAGGCCGATGCGAACTGGTCGCTTGTTGCCAGTAAACCGATGACGGTCAACTTCGATTCAGCGGAAGCGGCAGCAGCATATACGAAACGTTACGAAGGAATCACGAATACAGGCGTGACACGTGCCGGTGAAACGGGAACGTTCCTGAAGTTCGAAATGAACGTGCCGATGAAAAACTTCAATGTTAACGTCGCAACCGTCAAACCGGGAGCGAAAGTCGTCACAGGAACAGCTGTTGCCGGAGCGAAGATTACGGTCAAACTCGGAACGACGGTTCTCGGAACGGCGACTGCTGACGAAACAGGAAAGTATGCGGTAACGGTTCGTCCGGTCAAGCTCCGTGACAAACTGACGGTCGTCTCGGAACTCGGATTCATGAAGAAATCAGCAACCGTCACGGTCGGAACAGGCTTCGTCGCGACACCGGCGATCGATAAAAAATCAGCCGTCTACGGTTCGACGGTCTTGACGGGTAAAGCGACAGCAGGACTTGATGTCACGCTGTACAAAGGGTCGACAAAAATTGCCAAAGCAAAAACGACAGCGAGCGGCTTTAAGATTCCAGTCAAAAACGGTTTGACGACAGGGACATACACGGTCAAATCGACGGATATCTCGCACAAAGTCACGAAAAAAGCATCATTCACGATTAAAAACACCTACCCGGTCAAAAAATGGACAGGTAAAAAGACGTTGACGGGCAAAGTCGAAAAACGTCAAATCGTCCGTCTGTTCGAAAAAACGAGCAGCGGCTATCAATTGATTGCTCAAGACGTCGCCGACAACCACGGCAACTACGTCTTGAAAATGCGGACGGGTCTTGCGACAGGTTCGTACAAGATGAATGTCTATACGGCATCGGATCGTCTCGATCAATCCCGTTACTTCATCACGAAAAAATAACCGAACGAAAACGACCTCGCACGCTTGAGGTCGTTTTGTTTTTGTTTAAAGAACTGGCATACTAAATAGCAGAGGAGAGGATTGGTATGAGACAAGTCATCGTTACACCGTATCAAACGGTGTGGGCAGAAATGTTTGAAACGGAAGCGGCACAACTGCGTTCGATTTTCGGGCAACGGTTGCGCGGCATCCATCATATCGGCAGTACATCGGTCGCGGGACTGTCGGCAAAACCGATTATCGACATCTTACCGGTCGTCGATACGCTGGGTGAGATTGAGTCGTTCGACACGGCGATGGAAGCACTCGGTTACGAAGTCATGGGCGAGTTCGGCATGCCGGGACGGCGTTACTACCGCAAGGGCGGCGATGCGCGGACGCATCACATCCATCTCTATGCGGACGGCAGTCCGGAAATCAGGCGTCATGTCGTCTTTCGCGATTACTTACGGCAGCATCCGCAAGAAGCGACAGCTTACAGCGACATCAAGGAACAACTGGCGAAGCAGCATCCGGTCGACATCAGTGCCTATATCGCCGGTAAGGATGCGTTCGTCAAGGAAATGGAACACCGGGCGCTCACGTGGTGGTCCCGTGGATGAGTGGCAACAGGCGTTACAACGGCACGTCGCCGTTGGTGTCCGGACGACAAGCCGATTGATGGAAGTGATTCAACCGGACGATTGGCAGAAGCGACCGATTGCGGGGAAGCGGTCCGTATATGAAGTCGCCGCCCATCTTGCCGTGTTGCTCGAAGCGGATTTGCGGATTGCGACCGGCGCGACGGCAGAGGAGATGGCGCAGTTTTATGCGATCCCGGTGCCGACCGGTCAGCTTGTCGACCGCTTGGACCAGTCGTGGCAGTATTATCAAGACCGGCTGGCGGGTGGTTTTGCGACGGAACCGACCTACTGGGGCGTCAGAGACAGTTCGTCCGGTTGGTTGGTGGAAGCAGCCGTCCACTTGTATCATCACCGGTCACAATTGTTTGATTACTTAAATCTGCTCGGGTACGATATCGAGCTGGCGTTATTTGAATAAGGGGGGATTAAAGTGGAACGGATTGTTGAGACGGTTGACGGACGGTTTGACACCCGCTTGACGGGAACGGGCGAAGTCACATTCATCCTTGATCACGGGATGATGTCGAACCACCACCAGTGGGGCTGGTTGCGCGGCGAGTTATTGCAGCTCGGACGCGTCTTTGAATATTCACGGCTCGGGTACGGCAAGTCCTCGCGCGGCAAAACGAAACGATTTTTTAGTCAGCAGGCGGCTGAACTCGGACGCGTCCTGGATGTACTCACAATCGACGGACCGTTTCTGTTCATCGGTCATTCGCTCGGTGCCTATATCTCGCTCGAACTCGGGCGCCGTCGCCCGGACGAGACGGTTGGCATCGTCTTGCTCGATCCGTCACATCCGGAAGTCGATGTTGAACTGCCGGACTGGTATGAGCGGATGCAGGAAAAGTGGAACCGTTTTTTGTATGTCCTCAGTCATATCCGTCCTCTCACCTGGTTGATTCCGGACAATCTCGGGGCGCGGATGTTCAAAAGCCTTCCGGAAGCGGACCGTGTCCCGCTGTGGCGGCAGTTGAGCCGGACGCATCACTGGCGGGGCACGCTTGACGAGTGGGACACCGTCGCACACAACAATCAGCAGATTCTACAGCTCGTCCCGCATGTGACGCCGCCGGTTCTTGTATTGTCAGCTTCTGATTGGGCGGGCGGGATGCCTGAAAAATGGCTGAACAAAGATTTGACGAAACGGATCAATGCAGCTCATGAACGGTTTGCCGATAGTTTGCCGGATGCGAGATTCCATCTGATTGCGAATACGAACCATTACACGATTGCCGGTTTTTCAAAAGAGGCTGCCGAAAAAATCGTCCAGTTGATCCGGACGACGTTTTTTGAATGAACGGACGGTCGTTGTCGTGATTTTTTTAATTTTTCGGGACTTGACAGTCTAAATCGGAATCGTTACTATTTAAAACGTAATCATTACGATTTATAAAGGGGACGATTTACATGTCACGCATTCCGATCACGGTCCTGTCCGGTTATCTCGGTGCAGGAAAAACAACAGTCTTGAATCATTTATTACATAATCGGGCAGGGCGGAAGCTCGCCATCATCGTCAACGATATGAGTGAAGTCAATATCGATGCGGCATTGATTGAAAAGGCCGGCTTTTCACGGACGGAGGAGTCGTTCGTGACGTTATCGAACGGTTGCATCTGTTGTACGCTTCGTGATGATCTATTAGTTGAAGTCCGTCGCCTCGTCGACCAAGGTGATCTGGATGGCATCGTCATCGAATCAAGCGGGATCTCGGAACCGATTCCGGTTGCCCAAACGTTTACGTACGTCGATGAAGACAGCCGAATCGATTTGACGGACGCGACGAAAATCAATGCGATGGTGACGGTCATCGACGGGTACAGTTTCCTGAAAGATTTTGAGTCCGGCGAATCACTAATTGAACGGCAACAGGCAGTTGATGAACAGGACGTCCGGGAAGTCGTTGACTTGCTCGTCGACCAGGTCGAGTTTGCGGATATCCTTCTCTTGAACAAGGTGGACCGACTGACGGCGGAAGAACGTCTCGAAGTCATCCGTTATTTGAAAGCACTGAACCCGGTGGCGAAACTGATCGAGACGACCTACGGACAAGTCGACCCGGCAGCAATTCTTGACGTCGATTTATTTGATTTTGAGCAGGCGGCAGGAAGTGCCGGTTGGATCCGTGAGCTCAATGCCGAGGAACATGTCCCGGAGACGGAAGAATACGGGATTCAATCCTTTGTTTATCGGCGGGAGGTCCCGTTTCATCCGGAGCGCCTGCTTGCGTTGATTGAGACGTGGCCGGAAACAATCGTCCGCGCGAAAGGATTTTTGTTCCTCGCGACACGACCGGAAGTGGCACTCTTGTTTCATCAGGCAGGATATGCGTCGAATATGGAATACGCCGGACGGTTCGAGACGCAAGCGGATCGCCGGACGGAACTCGTCCTGATCGGGATCGGTTTGGATCAAAAACGGCTTGAAGCACAATTCGATGCCTGCCTCGTTCAGCGGGATGAAACTGATTGGGCCTCGCTCGCCGATCCGCTTCCGGGTCGCGCGATGTACGATGACGTTTTTTAAATTCAGGTCAACTTTTGAAGAAATCACATCTGTGGTTTCTTTTTTTGCTATATTTTTAAAGGGAACAGGGAAATGACGATAAGAGAGTATGTTTCATAGAGGGGGAAGTAAAGTGCGCAATCGGGTTTTACAGTTCGCGCTCGTGTTTTTAGTCGCTGGAGGTATCATTTGGACATTGTATCAATTGGATTACCTCTATTTTGTATTAACGATTTCCGCGGTCGTCGTGCCGCTCGCCGTCATCATGATCATCTTCATTGAAAATCGGACGGCAGAATCGACGATTGCCTGGTTTCTAGTCTTAATCTTTTTACCGATTCTCGGGGTCATCATCTGGATGATGTTCGGTCGGAACCCGCGTCGCCGTCGCCGGAACCGCCGGTCGCATGATGAGCGGATGTTACTCAAACAAGCGACCAGGCCGGTCCGTTCGCTCGCCGTCAGTGAATTGCCGGCAAATCACCTGAAGCTCGCCAACACGATTCGAAACTTCGGTGGCGGTGGGGTCGATGTCCATACGGCAAGTAAAATTTTGACGAACGGAACGGAGACGTTCCCGGCGATTCTTGAGGCGATCCGGAGTGCGAAGCATCACGTCCACATCCAGTATTACATCTACCGCAACGATGAGACGGGGAAGGCGATCCGTGAAGCATTGATTGAACGGCTAGAAGCCGGGGTCGAAGTCCGCTTCATGTACGACGGGCTCGGCAGTTATATGCTCGGGGAAGGCTTTTTACGTCCGCTCCGTGACGCCGGAGCAAAAATCGCCGCGTATGATCCGATTTCGAGTCCCTTGTTCATCTTCACGGCAAACTTCCGGAATCACCGGAAAATCGTCGTCATCGACGGCAAAGTCGGCTTTACCGGTGGATTGAACGTCGGCGATGAATACGATGGTAAAAACAAGAAATTTGGATTTTGGCGCGATACGCACCTTCGACTCGAAGGGCGTGCCGTCAAGGAGTTGCAGGCGACGTTTTTGGATGATTGGATTTATGCGCATCTTGAAGGGACGGATACATGGGAGACGTTCGGTGGCGAGGACGGATTAGCACGCTACTTCCCGAAACATGACGCTGAGACGGACGGGGCGGTACAAGTCGTCACGAGTGGACCGACGTCAAAAGATCCGGCGATCCGTAATGCCCTGATTGCAGCAATCATCTCTGCCCAGCGCTCGATTTGGATTGCGACGCCCTATTTGATTCCGGACAATGAAACGATGACATTGCTGCGGCTTGCGGCACGGGCCGGGCTCGACGTCCGGATTTTGACGCCGGGACGAGGGGACAGCTTCACGTCGTATTACGGGACGCGGTCTTATTTCGGACCATTGCTCAAAGACGGAGTGAAAATTTATACGTATAACCGTCACTTCATCCATGCGAAAATCGTGTTGATTGATGGAAAGATCGGCGTCGTCGGGACGGCGAACATGGATATTCGCAGTTTCGTCCTCAACTACGAAATCATGGCGTTTCTCTATGATACGGAAAGTGCATCGAAGCTTGAGCGGGACTTCATCGATGACTTCGAAGTTTCGATTCAGTTGTCGTCCAATGATTATGTCAAGCGATCGCTTCGTTTCCGTCTGTTCGAATCATTCTCGCGGCTGATTTCCCCCTTATTATAAAAAGCAGAGTTCGTAGTCCCGTCGATAATGCATTGGCGGGACTACTTTTTTTGAATAATGGATTAGTTGTAACTTGAAACGGGAACAAACAGTTTTATACACTTAGGGTGTACATCGGTTGCACTACTTACTTTTTGGAAGGAAGTGAAAAGGACGATTTCGTCCTGATCCCGTATGCGAACAATTGACGAATCCCATTTCTATACGCGAGACATGAAACCACTGGCACGACCGGAAGCGATCATTCAAGGTGATCATTACCGCTTCACGATTTTGACGAGTCGGATGATTCGGATGGAATACGCGGAGGATGGTCGCTTTGAGGACCGGCCGACGCAAACGGTCTGGAACCGCGATTTTCCCGTCCCGTCATTCCGAATCGTTGAAGACGATACGGAATTGCAAATCATCACGGAACATGTGCACCTCCACTATACGAAAGGTCCGTTCGCTGAGAATACGTTATATGTCGACGTGCTCGGGAACTTCAGTACGTACTACAGCCGCTATACATTCGGCGGACCGCTCCGGACGCTCAAAGGGACGGCGCGGACACTCGACCATGCGGACGGGGAGATTCCGCTCGAAGAAGGAATCATCTCCCGCCAAGGGTACGCGGCGATTGACGACTCGGCTTCGTTCGTCCTGACGGAAGATCATTTCGTCGAGCCGCGCCAAGACGGGGCAAAAGATATTTATTACTTCGGTTATGGTCATGACTACAAACAAGCGCTGAAGGACTTCTATCATTTAACAGGACCGACGCCGATGTTGCCGCGTCAAGTTCTAGGGAACTGGTGGAGCCGTTACTGGCGCTATAACGAAAAAGAATACAAAGACTTGATGACACGTTTCAAAAAAGAAGACGTCCCGTTTTCCGTCAGCGTCATCGACATGGATTGGCACGTGACCGACATTCCGGAAAAATACGGGAGCGGTTGGACCGGCTATACGTGGAACCGCGACTTGTTCCCCGATCCGCGAGGCTTCCTGAAATGGTTAAAGGATGATGACCGGATGGTGACGCTCAACCTGCACCCGGCGGACGGTGTTCGCGGGTTTGAAGAGGCCTATGAAGCGATGGCTGTCGCGATGGGACTTGATCCGGATACGGAAGACCGGATTCCGTTTGATTTTTCGGACAAGACGTTCATCGAAAACTACTTCACGAAACTGCATCACCCGCATGAGGCGGACGGCGTCGACTTTTGGTGGATCGACTGGCAACAGGGAGCGAACTCGAAGATTAAAGGGCTCGACCCGCTCTGGATGCTCAATCATTACCATGCGCTCGATATCGCCCGTGACGGCAATCGTCCGTTAATCTTCTCACGCTACGCAGGACCCGGCAGTCATCGTTATCCGGTCGGTTTCTCCGGTGACACGATCATCTCCTGGGCATCACTCAAGTTCCAGCCGTACTTCACGGCGACGGCGTCGAACATCGGCTACGGCTGGTGGAGTCACGATATCGGCGGACACCAGCGCGGTGAAAAAGATGATGAATTATCGACGCGCTGGCTCCAATATGGTGTCTTCAGCCCGATCATGCGTTTGCACAGTACGATGAGCATCTTTAACGGGAAGGAACCGTGGCGGTATTCGGTCGAGGCGGAACAAGTCATGAAACGGTATTTACGGTTGCGTCATCAACTCGTCCCGTATATTTACACGATGAATGCCCGCAATCATTTTGACGGATTGCCGCTCGTCTCACCGATGTATTATGAGCATCCGGAAGACGAACTTGCGTATGCCGTCCCGAACCAGTATTATTTCGGAACGGAAATGATGGTCGCACCGATCGTCGAACCGATGAATCAGAAATTACACGTCGCGGCGACGACGGCGTGGTTGCCGGACGGGGAATGGTTCGATTTCTTCTCCGGTCACCGTTATACAGGCGGGAAACAAATGCGTCTGTTCCGAAAGCTTGACGAACAGGCGGTTCTGGCGAAAGCAGGCGCGATCATTCCGCTCGGTCGACACGTCGAGCACTCGAACGCCTTGCATAATCCGGAACACCTCGATGTTCACGTATTCCCTGGCGCCTCGAACCAATTCACGCTGTTTGAGGATGACAGTGTCGGTGTCGCCCACCGGGACGGGGAAAACGTCGAGACATCGTTCGAACTCGACTGGGTCGCCCGGACGATGACGATCGCAGCACCAATCGGAAAACAGGAACTGTTGCCTGAAAAACGGGTCATCACCGTGATTTTACGTGGTGTCAACGAAGGGTATATCGTCCGTGACGGGGAAACGTTACCGGGCGAATATGATCCGAAAAAACAATCGTTGACGGTATCGCTCGGTGAAGTGACGGAAACGGTCACGTTATCGCTCCAAGTCGAAATGTCAACGAACGATAATCGGATGGAACGCTTATATGAGTTCCTCGATCAGGCGGAAATCGGCTACGACTTGAAGGACCGTCTCTATCGTCTGTTGACGCAACGTCTTGAGCCGATCAATTTGATGCATCAGCTTCAGGCACTGGATCTTGAGAAGGATCTCGTCGACTGTTTACTTGAATTGATGCTGTACTGACGCGAAAATGAACGACAGGATGAATAGTATTCAAATCATTTTAGCGATTTTTCTCAAGTGAGTCATAAGCCTGTATGCATGGATTTTTAAAAAATCTGTGAATGCAGGTTTTTTTTCTTGGATAGGACGGCGTCTCACTTTATAATGTCTACAGTAGCTAATACGACCTGCTCCTTAAAATGTTATAGCCATAAACAAGTTTGATTTAAATCATTATAATGGTTAAATACATTTAAATGGGTTAAGGTTAAAAAAACATCTTAAAGGAGACATGATCATGTTAAATTCAGATTTAGATATTCGTTTAGAACCGCGCATTCAAGAATTATATCGATTACATAAGGAACGCTCTGCACATATCGACTGGAGCTATCACGAATTCATTCCTTGGGACAAGGCGATGTCATTTAAACGGGTTCCTTGGGAGGAAAGTCAAGTCACGCTTCCGGAAGGTGTCATCGTTGCGGTGGAAACGGCCTTGCTGACAGAAGTGAATTTACCTTGGTACACGTCGCATTTGGATTACACCTTTAAAAATTCGATGGAGGTCATCAATGATTTCGTCCGTACGTGGACGGCGGAGGAAGATCAGCATTCGAGCTTACTCGAAACGTATTTACTCGTGACACGAAACGTCAATCCGACCCGGTTGCATCAATTAAGAAGACGCGTCGTTGAAAGTGGTTGGTTCCCGGACTTTACGAATCCTTTAGCAACAATGGCCTATACGTCGTTGCAGGAGCTTGCGACACTCGTTTTCTATAACAACGTCGCGAGAGTGGCAGGGGCGCATGACAAAGACTTGGCGACGCTGCTTCGCCGTTTGGCGAAAGACGAAGCCCTTCACTATGCGTTCTATCGCGATACGGTAAAGGCACACCTTGAGCTCGATCCGAACTTCATCGTGTTCTTTGAAGATGTCATCATTAACTTCTCGATGCCGGGTGCCGTCATGCCGGACTTTACCGAGCGCATGAAAACCATCGCCGTCGATACGAATTACGGACCACTCCAATACTTCGACCAAGTATTAGATGTCGTCGTGAAATACTGGGATATCGAGAACTTGGAACCGACGAGTGAAGAAGCCAAACAATCACAAGCGAACATCATGAAATATCATGGACGTCTAAAACGAATCAAAGAACGCCAATTAGGAAAAAGTAAGCAAGATGTCTGAAAAGGGGAGCGGAATGAACATGACGTGCGAAATATGTGGAAAAGAAACGAATAACCAAGTCAGTTATCTGGAACTGGAGACGTGGGAATTTAAAGCGTTGAAGACAGATGAAAAAGACTTTCATGCGGTTTGTTACAGCTGTTTTGATAAGCATACGAACCAGTTCATCGACCAAGAAATGGATCTTGAATTGAGAAAAAAACGTTCGCAGATGGTGAATAAAGAAGTCGAAGCAGAAATCGAAGCTATTCTGGAAGTCGAAGTCGAAAAGTGATTCGAACCGCTTTACCGATGAGACAAGACAGCATCCAGACGTAAATGCTTTAATCGTCCTAAAAAAAGGTGTTCTCCCGTGTGTAAGAACCGGGAAGAACACCTTTTTGTTGACGCATTATTTACGCCGCAGTTTTTTCGCTTTTTGTTGCATCTCACGATACGTAATCATCGGGCTGTCGTCGACGGTCAGACGCAAGTGGTTCGGTTCGCCTTTAGACGTGATGCCGGAGCAGTATAATATGTCGGCATATTCGTTGAATAAATCTTCGAATGCAGGCAAGTGGTGCATCAAGCGACCGGGGGAGCCCCATCCGCATAAGACAACACCATTTTTGGCCCGGACTTGCTGTAACGTCTGTTCGACGAATTGGTAGTTGATTTCGTCATAGCTCGCCTGGGCGAACGGTAAATCTTCACTGACGAGTAAATCAGGCATCAAGCTGATGATATCGTATTGTTTGACGGGAGCACTGACGTGTTTCTTCATCAAGTTATACGCCCGTTGTGTCGTCGTCCCGGACAAAAAGGCGTCCGTCGTCCGCGGTGTATAAATCATCGCGGCGACGTGCGTCCCTTCCTCGATGTCGTCAAAGATGTAGCTTCGCAAATAACGTTTCGTCTTGTCTGCATCAAATGTCGTCTTGACGCGGATCGACGATTCCTCGATCTGAAGTGATGAAAGATCGGGTTGTGTCATGGTGGTGCCTCCTTTAATTGAGTAAACGTGAGCTGACGCGAAGAAGTAGGGCAAGTGTCTTTTGTTTGAAGTCGAGGTCGTTCGCATCAATCGTCTCGACTTGCTGTTGGTAATTATCATATTGTGCGAGGACGTCGACGACATATTGTTCACTGCGATTGTATTCAAACAGTGCGGACTCGAGCGTCTGGCGTTCAGATGTTTTCGTGACGTCATGCTGGTTGAGGTACTTCGCTGCCGTATGGGCGCTATCCGTCAGGTTCGTCGGATCGGCTTTGCCGTCCTGGTCAGCATCGACCCCAAGACCGCCATACTTTTCAATTGCTTCCGGATCCGTCAAATCAATCCCGTCGTGCTCGATGTCACCAAGCGACGTACCACCTTCATATCCCCAACCGACCCATGTTTTCGGCATGAATTGGAATGGACCGATGGCGCCGACGGACGACTGCATCGCGGAAGAGTTCGAAAAAATCGTCTCGACCCGATGGATTGCTGCTAACAGCTTCCAGTCGATTTCATAACGGTCACCGGCTTGTTCGTAGATGTCGATGTTCTCGGCAGGGACGCCGTATTGCCCGTAATAGGTACGATACAATTCATTTTGGACACGTTCCCGATTCTGCCAGTAGACGAAGCTGCCGGCGATGAGGACGAACAGTACGAACAAGATGCTAACTCGTAAAAACTTTCGCATAATGTTCTCTCCTCTTTCGATGATTCCACTGAATGGTATCACATTTTTAATGGAGCTAGTAGCTATTTCTTTACGGGACGGATAGTGTCGAAGGATTCGATCATTTTTTACCGATTTGCGTCCAGGCGGTTAAAAAAAGTAAGACGCGGGGAATGTTGTTAATTACTGCCATCGTCAACAGCGGAAAAGTTTGTTAGACTGAACGTCAGACGAAGGCATCGTTCAGTTTCATTAGTTTGTCACTTGCACGAAAGGTCAATCGGCTTGTAGAATAAGAGAGTAAACGCTTACACATCAAAGGAGATGGACGAAACCATGCGAACGATCACTTCCACTGGCGAACGAAAGAAAACGAGTTGGATTTTGAACATCGGTAGTCAGCCAAAGTTAAAGACGGACGGAGTGATTGAAACGTCGATGGATCATGAGCGACGCATCCTCTTTCAGCAATGGTCGATTCCGACGACGGAGACGTTAATTTTTCGGTTTAAGCAACAATTCCCGAACCATCTCTGCGAGAACGGGTATGATGTGTATGGAGCGGCTGCTTTTGATGAGCAGGTCGTAGAACTGATTTCGAATTGGTTCGTCGAACTCGTCACGGTCCTGACGGCGATTCAACGGACGAAAGGGATTCATCATGTTCATATTAAAGGCGGCGTCGCGAAACGAACGGACTTTTTACCGACGATCCGCAGAACGTGTCGGGCCCTCGAGTCGACGCTCGACATCACTTAATTTCAAAATGCCGCTACCTCGAAGTAAGTGTTCGACGGTAGCGGCATTTTTTTGTTTCGGAAAATCGGTTTCATTTAATAGGTATTTCATGCGTGAGAGTCGAAAGAGGTTACGTACGCGAATCGAGATTCTTCTCGACGGAGCGGCAGGCACGGAGTAACGCGTCCTTGAAAAAGCGATCTTCCTGTGAAGCCAGTTGGCGTGTCGCATCTTCGTCGCCACGCAGTGACTTGCCGAGCATTTGGATGACCTTGACCCAGCGGCGGACATGGTCGAGTTGGGGACGGCCCATTGCGACATAGACCGTGAACCAGTCATTTTGATCGCGGCGGATCATCCGTTGGAACAGGGATTTCGCTAAATCGACTTCTTCTGTCGAAGGCAGCTCGTTCGTTTCGAAAAACTGACGTAAGCCCCGGATGGCCGTCACATATGCCGCGAGGACTTCAGCCGACGGTTGGTGTTTTCCGTAGTCGGAAGTCGACAAGTGGATCAAGGCCGGTTTTTTCTCGATGCCCGTCACCCAAGCTGCTATCGTTTTACTGCCTTTGAGCGCTTGGCGGTTCGCGACGGGAAGTTTTGCCGTGACTTGTCCGACTTTCCCGATGACGGTCACTTTACTGTTGCGTTCCTGAATCTCCGTGACCTTCATCTCGACGGTGTCACCCATCTCGAACGGGATTGCTTTCGGTTGGAGCTTCTCTCCGGCAGAGAGGGGAGAGCGTTTACGGATCATCCGTAATGCTTCCTGCTCCATCCGGTCGTCGAGCGACCATAAATGTTCCGGAGGGACGTTACGGAAACGGCGGCGCCGCACCTTGATGTATTGATCAAGCGACTCCGCTGCTTGTTGACGGGTCGCGTCACCGGTCGCGACCGGTCCGATGATGTCTCGGAGCGTGATCGACTCGAGTCGTTCCATAATTCCTTCGAATGGAATCAGTTCCATTACATAGAGACTACAGACGACGAGTTCGCATTCGCGAGGGGTAAGAGGGCGTTTGGCCATAAATTGACTTCCTTTCCAGCTGGTTGATAACACTAGTATACCAAAAAAAAGTCATCATCACCTCAATCGGTGATGATGACAACTGGTGCGTGTTAGAGGACGTAGGCGGATTCCGAGCTGTTTTGCAGTTCGGCTTGACGCAGTTTGATGATGCCGTTATAAAACGGATCGTGTGCGACCATCAAGTTGCCGAGTGCTTTGACCTCAGCGACCGTCGTGTCTGCTTTCGCACCGGATAACCGAAGGCGAAACGGTTTGTTCGTCGATGTGTCGAACGTCAATAAAATGGTATGTTCCATGAGAATCCTCCTTTAAGATTAGGCGTTGAGTAGAGCGTAGTCACGACTGATTTCACTGTGTGTGTATGTTCCTGTGATTATTGCGCCGATGGCTTGACCGATTGCAGCGACAGCTTCAGGTGCTAAGTCTGGACGGAGTCCGTTGAAGCGACGACGGGCGATGAGGGCATCTCCGTTCGGTGAAACTTTATCCGCTCGTTCGAAGACGACGACGAGACTCGTTTTGATTTCTTCCGCTTGTGTCATGTGTATCACCTCCTTCGCCCCTATTAACAGGGTGCGAAGAGATATTGTTCGAAAGGAAGTGAAAAAAAGGATGATTTGGTTTCGATTTTTACGAAAGATGTCCTTTTTAAAGATGCGGACGTTAGGCTATGCGTCGTTTTTCTTTGTGTTCGGCGTCGCCTTGCTGATGTATCTCGTCGAACCGGAGACATTCGGCTCATATTTCCGTGCCGTCTACTGGACGATGACGACCGTCGTCACGGTCGGATACGGTGATTTCTTCCCGAATACGGATTTCGGGCGGATGATGACGATTTTTGTATTCATTTTCGGGATCGGGATCGTCGGGAGTTTAATTTCGAAGCTCGTCGACGGAGTCCAAGTGATCCGCGATCAAAAAGAGAGAGGGTTGTTGCAAGTGAAAGAGTCAGGCCATACGATCGTCTTCGGCTACAGCCGCCGGTCGAAACATGTCATCGAGGAACTGCTCGAGACGACGGATGTCATCCTCGTCGATGATTTGCAGCGGGAACCATTCAGTCACGAACGGTTCCACTATGTCAACGGGGACCCGGCACTCGCCTCGACGTTACAACGGGCGAACGTCAAACAGGCGGCGCGTGCAATCGTCCTCGCCGATCATTCAATGCCACCGGCGCTGGCGGACGGCCGGACGCTGCTGATTGCTTCGAGTATCGAACGCGCGAATCCGGACATCTATACAATCGTCGAGATGATGCTTGAAGAACATCTCGACAGCTTTGAACAAATCAAGGTCGACGAAGTCATTCTCGGGGACGAAACGATTTCCCGGATGGCGATTCTCGCCTCCCATCACCCGGGTGTGACGAAAGTCGTGACGAACTTATTGACGAAACACGGGGACGGAATGTTCTCGATTCCGGTACGGCCGGAGTGGACGACGTACCGTGAAGCGTTCCATGCGATGCTCGAAGAAGGCGTGACGATTTTGTCCGACGGAAAGCGACTCGACCTGAACCGAAGGCTCGACGAAACGATTCCGTCCGGCTCATTGTTGATCGTGTTATGTGGAGAAGAAACAGCTAAACGGATTGGTGCTTTTTAAAGAAGAGGATTACATTTATTTCTTTTCGGGTATAGTAAATAAATTTACTATGTAGAGGAGAATTTATTATGACGAACGAACAACCAGAGTGGATTCAAGAATTATTTGAGACTGTCGATCAAGGAGATTTGAAAGATGTCCCGAAATTACTTTATATGGCGCTAACATTAGAACCAAGTTATTTCACGAAAGCAGTCAGTCGACTCAACCAGCGGCTGGAAGTCGAAACGCTCCGTGACGTATCGGAGCTGTTGACGGTGTATCGTCAATTCTTCATCTCGGCGAACCCGTCGGAAGAATATTGGACGGTCGCCTGGAATGAATTGATTCAAACGATGCACCACTTCATCGACCGGACGGAAGCACAACAACTTTTTAAAGAGCACGTCGATTTAATCGACTGGTGGTCAAGTGAATCGTTGTTATCGTTACCGAGCTGGTTGACGGTCCTCGATTTAGCGGAACGCATTGATGCGCTCGATCAATTCAGCAGCTACCTGCCGGACATTTTTGAAAGTTACGCTCTTGAGACGGCGAAAGACGAGCCGTTTGCGCGGCTTGCCTGGTATGCCCTCGCAAGTCAGCAACAAGCGTTGCTTGAGCCACACCGGGCGCGCATCGCCGAGTCGGAAGCGACTGAAATCCGCTCGCTCCAAAAGTCTGATTTACTCGATCAAATTGATACGACGCGCGTCCATGTGTTAAAGTCTAAGAACAACGAACCGATTGAATTGATGTTTGATCGAAAATGGACATTATAAGGCAGTGAACAGCAAGTCACATCAAGAAACTACACGAATTTAATCCAAGGGGTGTAGTGATGATACACGTCAATGTACCGAGCGGTGACTACATCGTTCTAGTTGAAATCAATCGCGAAGTATTACTTTGTCAGACGTTAGAAGACGCGGATCAAGCTCAGCGCGACCGCTATGAACTGGTCGGGAGAATGAGTGAACGCCTCCCGGCAGAAGTAATCGGTCCCTCGATTGCGGATTTCGTCAGATTTTCAACGGGTTTCATTGGCGAGTCTGTGATATGGAACGAGGATGAAGAAGCGTTTTTTTGTCAGCAGTTTGAGACATTTGACGGTTCTCCGCTCGGAGAAGACTTGACGGGGATTGACGCCGCGCGTTGGCGCGCCGTCCTGGCACGGTACTATGCGTATGTCACGATTGGGAAAATCACTTCATTTGAAGTCAGCGAAGAATCAGGTGGCACTGTTCCTTTTTAAGTCCGTTGAATCAGCAAATCAATCGAATCGGCGTGTGTTAACAGAAGGGCAGGGTCCATATGAAAAAGCAACTTGTATCACTCACTGTCGCGCTTGCGGTCGGTCTACCGACGACGGCATTCGCTAGTTCCCAATATGTCCAGTACGATCCGACGTTCACTGACCAACAAAAACAAACCTGGTTAAAAGACCAAGGCCTAAAAGAAGTACGTCCGCTGAAACAGGACGGATTTTCGCTCGTCGAGCCACTCGCACACCTCGATGCGGATGAAGTCAAAGCTGACTTGATTCCCGTCACGGATGTCGAGAAGGCGACCGATTCGGCACAATTGCAACAAACATATCTTGATCAATCACGCATCCCTACTTACTGGAAGTACAGTCATGGGAAATCAGATATCCGCGTCGCAATCATCGATGACGCGATCGATACGAAACACTCGGAATTCAAGAACGTCATCTATAAGACGACGACGATTTCCGGAATCCGTAAACCGGATGATCACGGGACGCATGTCGCCGGAATCGTCGCAGCTGCAGAAGACGGAAAAGGCATCGTCGGTGTCGCTTCCGGTGTCAAGCTGATCGGCGCGGACGTCTTTGACGGCGATTATGCCAGTTCGATTGATATCGGTGACGGGATTTTATATGCGATCGCGCAAGGCGCGGACGTCATCAATCTGTCGCTCGGTCAATATGAATTTGATCCGTACATGGAAAAAGCGATCAAGAAGGCGGAAGCGAATAACATCATCGTCGTCGGCGCTGCCGGCAACGACGGTCGCAATAAATTGCTCTTCCCGGCGTCGATGTCGTCGGTCGTCGCCGTCGGTTCGGTCGGAACGCTCGGTCGGGCATCGACATTCTCGAACTACGGACGTGGACTGAACATCATGGCACCAGGGGAGGGCGTCTACTCGACGATCGTCGGGAACAAATACGGCTACCTCGACGGAACGTCGATGGCGACACCGATCGTCAGTGGCGTCATGGCGCTTGCGAAGTCAAAGAACCCGTTCATTTCGAACCATACGCTCCGCAGTAAGCTTTATGCGGCCGCATCGAAAAAATCAGGCGATACGTCGCTTCATTACGGGAAAGGACGCCTGAATGCCGGGATGCTGGCGAAAGTACCGGCTCCGATTTCGAAAATCTCGTTGCCGTCCGTCATTAAACCGAACCAGACGTTTTCGTTCTATTTTAATGAGTATTCGAGTGCGTCGACCCGGACCCGCCTGTATAAGGACGGTGCCGTCGTCAAAACGTTTTCCGACTCGAACTTACGCAACGGGCTTCACAAATTTTCCTACAAGCTAAAGGACAAAGGGACGTACAAACTCGTCTTCACGACGTCTGCCGGCCGCCATACACGAACGGTCGAACGTGTCCTGACGGTCAAATAATCAAATAAAAAAAGCCAATTCCTCATGTGAGGAACTGGCTCGAAGAAAGGACTCAAAGATCTTGCTTTGGGTCTTTTCCTTTTTTATAAACGGGAGTCGGCACAGTGAGGGTCTCACCTGTCCACTCGATTTTAGCTTCCATTTTATACCCGGTATCATCCTCATGGACAAACGAGAGGCGTCCCGAATCAATTAGTTGATACAAACCGAATTCAACCTGTTCCGCCCATGAGCGTAATGTCATCGCTTCATCATAGAGTGGAATTTGTTGTGGGAATCGTTCGTTCATCAAAAGAATATCGTGTTGGTCGAAATGATAGCTTCGTTTTGATAACGCATCCGGTTGTTTGACGTTAAATGGCTCGAACGCATGGATGAGTTCTCCTTTACGATAAAAGGCAAAGATGCCGTTGCGGAGATGCAGCGCCTTGATTTCATCGATTTCGATCAAGAACGTCAGCTTCCGGACGGTACGCTGGTTCGTACCAGAGCGTCGTTTTTTCATAGTACATGCCCCCTTCTGAACCATTGTACTATACCGCGAAATCACGTGAACACGCAACTTTTTCGATTGTCGTTTTTGAAAATAAACCTTGCGGGAAACAGGGGAGTACGCTACACTGTTAAGCAGTGACTATGTTGGTTCGGACAATTGCGGGGCACTTCGGTGCTTTGAGGAAAGTCCATGCTCGCACAACCTGCGATGGTTGTAGTGATCGTGCTACACGAAAAGATAAGTGTAGGCAGCGTCGTGCTGACGGCAGAAGGAACGCCTAAGTCTTCGGATAGGGCCGAAACTTCTTGAAAGTGCCACAGTGACGGAGCCTTACTGGAAACAGTAAGGGTGGAACGAGGTAAACCCCACGAGCGAGAAACCCAAATTTGGTAGGGGAATTTCCGGAGCGGAACTGAACGCGAAGGAGAGCGTATGTAAATACGGAGATAGATGATTGTCGCCCACGTGTGAGGGTCAAACCGTTTGCAACACTAGGGAACAGAACATGGCTTACAGGACCACATAGGCTGTTATTTTTACTTTGAACGAGAGTCCAGGTCCAACTGGGCTCTTTTTTTATTGAAATGATTTTGGAAATCTTAAAAACAGGTAGGAGCGTGAACAATCATGGCAAAACGTTTAGTCATCGCGACGGCAGCGATGGGCATCGAGGCATTGGTCGCAAAAGAAGTCCGCGATTTAGGATATGAGTGTACGGTCGAAGACGGAAAAGTTTACATCGACTGTGAGATGGAAGACATTCCACGTTTGAACTTGTGGCTCCGGACGGCAGACCGAGTCAAACTGGTCGTCGCGGAATTTAAGGCGACGTCGTTCGAAAAATTATTTGATCAAGTCAAAGACCTCCCATGGAGCGAACTGCTCCCGTGGGAAGCGAACTACGTCGTCAACGGCCGCTCGGTCAAATCGAAGTTGTTCTCGATCCGTGACTGTCAGAAAATCACGGAGAAAGCAATCGTCTCGCATATGCAGGAAGCGTACAACAAAGGCGACGAGTGGCTGCCGAAAACAGGAGCGAGCTTCCCGATTGAAGTCGCGCTCTTAAAAGACATCGCGACGCTGACAATCGATACGTCAGGCGACGCCCTCCATAAACGCGGCTACCGCGAGTTTCACTCCGCGGCACCGCTGAAAGAGACGATGGCAGCGGCAATGCTGATGCTGACGAACTGGAAGCCGGACATGCCGCTCTACGACGTCTTTACGGGTTCAGGAACGCTGGCAATCGAAGCGGCGATGATCGGACGCAATATCGCACCCGGGATCAACCGTGAGTTCGTCTCGCAGGAATGGGCAGCGATTCCGAAAAAAGCCTGGTTCGACGCAATCAAGGAAGCAAACGAAAAAGCCGAGTGGGACAAGCCGCTCAAAATCTATGCCAACGATACCGATCCCGAGATGGTCAAGCTCGCGAAACAAAACGCCGAGCTCGCGGACGTCCGGGACGCGATCAACGTCATGCAACGGGACGCAGCCGACTTCAAGCCGAAGGAAGACTTTGGTGTCATCATCGGCAACCCGCCGTACGGGGAACGTCTCGAGGACGCCCGTGAAGTCCATCAGTTGTACCGGAAAGTCGGTAACGCCTTTAAGGAATTCCCGTATTACAGTGTCTATATGATTACGTCATACGTCGAGTTCGAAAAAGCGTTCGGCCGCCCGGCGACGAAACGCCGTAAGCTGTATAACGGGAACATCGAAGTTCAGTTTTATCAGTACTACGGATTGCGCCGGAAACGTCCGCAAGCGTAAGTCGCTCCTGTTGTTTTATTGAAATTTGACTGATATAAGTCAGTCTAAAAACTATGTTTGTGACGGACGTTTCCGCCATCCTCGCTTTCCATGGGCGGAAGGTAAGCCGCGACAGCCCGCATTTCGATGCGGTCATGCCGGGTCTTCCCTCTTCCTGACGGAAACGCGAATCACGTTTCCTTTTCCCATAGGAGTCGAGGATGAACGTTTCCGTCCTCCATCAGTCAAATGGCCGATAATCCCACTTTTCACGGGAATATCGGCCATTTTGGTACAAATTCGTAGTGTTCATAACGGTTTAGTCTGTGACTGAATCACGCATGATAAAGCACGGATTCAGAGATATCCTCCCACATGAGTCAGCCTTAAGAGTTTTCCCGTGAACTGCTCAACAGAGCGTTTTTTTTGTGTATTGAGTTAGGTATTGTATTTAATCATACAATTCGTCATACAAAAAAAGCCGTCAAATCGACGGCTAAGCTGTTACCATTCATATCCTTCTTCACTATAAGATCCATCCGAATTGAAGAAGCGTTCTTCTGCTTTACCGCTTGACGTATTCGTATAGATGACATATACATCGAGGTCATCGTGCTGATCCGCCATTTTTTTAGCAGCTTTACGAGCATCGGCTTCATTCGTAAACGTTTCCGTCATAGTTGCCTTTTGATGCTTCTCTACACCATTTTCCTCATAACCTTCGACTGTCCAGACTTTTTTTGATGACATAATAACCAACATCCTTTCATTGCAGAGCGAGTTGTGTAACGCTTTGCTGTTTATCATTATGCTTGGTTTGATTAAAATTAGTCAAATCATCGTCCTTGTATGTATAGAAAACAGCATCCAATTAAGTGTTTCAGATTGAAGACGAAGAACGATTGTTCTCTTACACGAGAAGAGTCGTTTTTTAGCTTTACTTTATTTAGGTGTTCGCTTACATTTTTGTAATCATCAGAAATATCAAATCATTCTTCAATTTAATATGGTAAATTATTGATGTTGGAAAATGGTTGAAGAAACCAGCCTGTATTCATGAAAAGGCGTTTGCCGGTTGAAGATTTTAAAATATGCTCGACGAGGGGAGAAAAAAGAATGGATATCCTGTTGAAAGGTTTACTTTATGCAGCTGTGCTCGGAGCGCAGTATCTATTATCGAGTCAAAAGAATGTGTACGTAGGGGCAGTTGTCCCGTTGCTTTTTGTAGCGGGAATGACTTGGCGGTATGTTAACGTCGAGTCGGTTAGTACAATGCAATACTTGCTAATCACGGGGTTCGGCTTGCTTTGTTTGGTAGCGGAATGGGGGAAAGGCCGAGAGGTGTTTCGAAAAAATCAGGAAAAAGACTTAGAGCGCATGAGAATACAGGATTTGAAGTGAGTAAATCCTGTATCATGATTCGACGTTATGTTTCTTTTAAACGCTGTATTATTTAGTTGCCTTCGCTTTAATTAAGTATTTCATCGTGAGTGCAAGATCGATGATGAGATACAGGATCCCGTAAATCCGATTAAGCTTGGTAATCATACACTCCAAAGTAGTCCATCACCACTCACTCAAAGCCCTCCTTCTAAAGATAGAATAGGTAATAAATGTAATTAAGGTATTGCGTTAATCATATCATAAAATCTGTAACCTAGTATCTTTATTTCCAACTAAAGGTATAAAATGAAGGTAATGTTTTTGATGTAATAGGAATTTAAAAAAGTAGGAGCGTATCAAATGAAACCAATTGACAGAACGTTGATTTTGCTCAAACAAATGTTCAAAGATGAACCGAGATTTATTGTGGGGAGATACGGGAGAAATGGATGGGCCACTTGCACCTTCCATACACCGTTAACGTCTAAAGAGATTGATTCACACTTCCTGAAAGATACGTATTCTTTACCAAAGGACTACAAACATTTTTTAACGTTGCATAATGGATGCGGTTTATTTGAGACAGAATCCGTTTAATCCTAGAATTGTTTCCGCTTGAGAAAATGCTTGAAATGTCGGAAGAGTACCATTCAGAAGATGGTCTCCTCTCGGAAGGAAACTACTGGATCATAGGTCAAATCGATGAAAATTGGATTTTAATTGATAAAAATCAATGTACAGATGCAGAAGACTCTTTTAGAAACCCATATATCACGGTTGTGCATCCATCGGACGGGTTAGACACGGCGGTTGCGTTAAATTTAAATTTCGAATGTTTTTTAGAACGTGCAATCATCGCGCAAGGCGACTACTTTTGGCAGTGGTCTGAAGACACTGAACTCACTGTCATGTATGACGCGGTTTCAACGTATGAAGAAATCGACGAAACCCTCTATCTTGAAGACAAGAAATAAAATAATAGGACAAACAATCAGGAAAAAAAGGGGATACGGTCATGTGGTTACTGTTTGGGATACTCGCCATCTTCGCGACGGCGGTGAATCTGATTTTGTACTTCATCGGCAAGGACTATAAGCTGGCAATGGCTGCCGGGTTATCGCTCACGGCGCTCACGCTGTGTGCGGAAAACAGTCAAATTGCGAATTGGGTCGAAGCCGAAGATTGGGCGGCCTTGGCAGACGTTGTTCCCGGAATGGAACGCGCCTGGTGGTTCTTAACGATTGTGTCGATTGGACTGAATCTGACACCACTGTTGCTCGAATACAGAAAAAACCGATCTTGATTGAGGCATGAATGAATTTTTAAAGGGGATTACACGATGGATTAGCAGACCGTTCAACTGAGACGACAAGGCTTCATACTGCGACACATCTTCTGCACGAAGGATTGAGAAGAGTGTTGGGGGAGTCGGTGGAACAACGTGGTAGCAATATCACGGTCGAAAGACTACGGTTTGATTTTACGTTCCATCGAAAGGTGACCCAAGAAGAAATAAAGAGGTTGGAGGATTTAGTCAATGAACAAATTAGTAAAGGGCTAGCAATCAGTATCAAGGAGATGAGCGTAGACGAGGCGAAAGGAATGGGGGCTACCGGACTATTCGAAAGCCGATACGATGAAAACGTCAAGGTGTATTTCGATGGGTGACTTCTCGCTAGAGATTTGTGGTGGCCCGCATGTGATGAATACACGTGATCTTGGGAAGTTTAGAGTGATCAAAGAAGAAAGTTCCGCTAGTGGTGTACGACGAATTAAGGCGCAGTTGACTGAATGAATGGATGTGGAATTGTTATACAAATAAGAAAATGGAACGTTATTGTCTGCATTTGTCATTCCTTCGTCTAGCAGCATCTACAAACTGAAGTTCTTTTCACTCATTTAGAACTACTTATAGCCATTGATAGTTTCATAATAGTTCTTCCGGATTAATGCTTCTATTACGAAAACGGAATCATCAATAATAAGCCCGTGCCGTTGTAGCAATATCAATTGATCAGTGATCGAAATGAAAATCTTCTCGGATTTGGGTTTTAGTTTCAGCATGATTCGGCTCTTTAATATGATAAACAATTTTTGACCAATAGATAAGAGACCGTTATTGGCTAGTATTTCTAGATTTAAATGCCGATAGAGACAACTATCGCGTAAAGGGAAGCAAAATGAAAGGAAAGAAGTCCACACCTGAGGAATGATGTGGACTTCTTTTTTATAGTAACTATGCTTTTGCTACGTTAAATAGTCAGTATTCGTCGTGATAATCATTTATAGACATCACGACGATGGCCGATTTTAAGAATCAAGATTACGACTTTCTCATCCTGGATGTCAGCCATCATGCGATAACGCCATTCACCCGAACGATTCGAGACGAGTCCCTTTCCATGATGATCCGCGTTTGTTGGGACCCATCTTCTTGAGAGACTTTTGAGCTCCGTGCTCAAACTCTACGGTGTATGAAGTCATCCTAAATCAAGTTCCTTCATCTTGCTTCGGAACAGCCGTGTATCATTGGGGTTGACGACTTCGCCTTCAAAAAAGGACATCGTTACGGGACAATCATCTGCAATGCATAGACCCATCGTCCAACCGAATTATTCCGTTCATGGAATCCCGACGAGATGATTACATGTATAGATGGATTGATTGAAAAGCCTGTTCGAGCTTCTTCGGACAGGTTCCTAGGATACCAAGAAACATTTCAGAAAAAAGGCGTTGTAGTAGTGAGTAATCGTTTCTATCTGATTTACAATCTGTGGGAGTTGATTGTTACTGTTTGTAGAAATGTGCTATCTGGTCGTATACCAATCTGTAAGAGCCAGTCTGTGGTAGAGGAACTTTCATCCTCTATCACAGAATTTTTGCCCGATGATTCTACCCGATGATTCTAATCGTAAAATGCTTGTCTCTTCTGTTCAATCCATGTATCAAAAGGGCATGTCTCTGAATGCAATCGCTCGTTCTCCTCACCTAAAATAGCGAACTGTCAAGAAGTATAATGAGCTTGGTTACCGACACTTGTCACTACGACGGAAAAGTTCCCATTCAATTGATTGTTATATGCATCATTTAAGAGAGTACGTCTCGTTCCCATGTGAATCTGTCGTAATAGTTATAGAAAAAATGCATTCTTAAGTTTCCTGGGGTGCACTTTAAAATAGGACTGTATTTGATTGGTCGTATGACTCTCAGATTATTTTCCTCTTTTTTTAAAATTTTCAAATTCTTTGGTGCCTCTCTTTGGAGGTTCAGAGTCGTTTTGAATTGCTAACCATCCTATTAAGCCTGTGATTAGAGAAAAAATGAGGATACCTATTTGAGAAATAGAAACAGTATCTATAAATTGAGTGATTACTTTTAAAAGTACAAACGTACTAGCAATATTTAGGATCAACGCTATAAAACCTTTACTTGATTTTATAAAATTTAGAGTGACTAGGGCTTTCAATAATGACTTTAAAAATAAATTGATTGGAATTTCCAAAACTAGATATACACCAAAGAAGAATAGTAAACTTGATAAAGATTCGTAATGTAGACCAAGTATCTTTAAAAAAACAAATTCAAGAGAGGTAAATACAAGAAGTATGACAGAAATGATTAAAGCGCCTATAGATAGAGTTTTAATTCCTTTAATTTTAATCTTCCCCTTTATTTTTTAGATAGAGTGTCATAAATGTTAACTTTTCCCGAGCCGAAATAAGGGTCAATCCCTTCAAATCCTAAATCCACGGTTCCTTTAATTAATTGGTTGTCAATAAATGTTCTACTGATTTATGGACGAAAAACGGCGAAACGTTTTTCTTTTAAGAGAGTGCAAGCGAGTAAGGAATGGATTCGTCCCGAATCCAAGTGCAATGAGAGATTCGCAGTGGACGGATCCACTGCGGGTAAGAAAATACATCTTGTTTTTCTATGTAGAAGAGTGTTATGGAGCATGTATTAGTGAGACAAGTAGTGAAGTGTATGAAGGTTTGAGGGTAGATAGCTGATCGAAGTGAATTGATCCTCCTGTTAGATAGGTAGTAATGTTCTTTCTACTTGATGTACAACATGAAAAGATTTTTTGGCCTCATCGCACCGCTGCCCCCCTGCCGGACCGATAATTAGAGCTGGATTGTCAACACTAAACTAGACAATCACTCCTTAAGAAGATTGTCTAGTTTAGTGTTGACAATCGAATTTTCTTCATGGGTTCTTGAACTACCTCCACCTACGCTGCGCTAAGAGGTGGAGGATTCTTGAGTTATTCAACAACCTAGCGGTCAAAAAATTATCAGGCTAACCCCGTTGTCCCGACGGTTGAACGTTGATCTTGTCCGTTTCTTTTATACGGATGCCTACTCTGCTTGGTTTTCGCTACTTCGGTCATCCGCAAGGTGAACGTTGAAGATTTTACGTGACAGACGAACTTCCTGTCACAACGCCATATCTTCAGTTTTCAAAGAACATGACTTTTTTTATTCCTGGTTTTAATTGTTTTCAAACCAAGAGTGTTGGACAATTGACGTGTCGCAAGACACGCCTTGCCCGAAGACGATTCATCTCCCACTTGCACTAAGGCTTCGCCCTGAACGTTTAGAAGTGGGAGTATTCTCGTCTAATTTTGATAAAAAACATTTAATATACAAATTTTGATTAGAAATTCATTCCTTTAATAAAGTGTAAGGAATATGATGTATGAACTTATCTAACTGGACATTGAAGTAGGTTTCAATGTCTGACTTTAGCCTCTGTTCTAGGTCAAGTAAGGATGAAACTAACATGTCTAACGGAAATACATTATATCGATCATGTTCACCCCATATGGATTTAATACGACCTCGATTAGAAAAGGGAATCATCGAAATAATGGCTTCTTTTTCGTTCGCATCAAATTCAACTGAGTAATAATGAAACTCAGGGACTGACGTTTCCGTTATTTTTTCTTTCCAACGGTATAGAGATTTGTAAAACTCTAAAATGGACAATGAGGTTTCTAAATAAATGTCATCGTTCATTGTTATAGTGAACGATGCTTCGATTGAAAGAATGGCTGGGATATCCTTTGCAGAACGTTTTGAAAGAGCAGTAGGTTGATTTAAAAATGTATAAGCAAACATTACTTGATTAGGAGTACTACTCATATTTTACTGTCAGATCCTTTCAAAGACGCTTTAGTTACTTCCTGAATCGTTTGTCTTCTGACGTCGCTTGAATGACATTGAGAAAACGATATTGCGTACGATTTCAGAGATGATAGACGTACAGATTTCGATAATCAATTGAATCTCTCCTCTTCTGTATTGATTTCTTCTTCAGTATAGTCGTTTAGATTAATCAATTTTTGATAATTATTGCTAACTTGTGATAACAGGATTTAAAAAGAAAGAAGTCCACACTTGAGGAATGATGTGGACTTCTTACTATAGTAAATTGTGATACTTGCTGGGTTAATTGATCAATTGTTCATAATAATCATTTATAAACCTCACGACGGTATTCAATCTCAAGAACCAAGAAGACGACTTTCTCCTTTTGGATGTCAGCAATCAGAAGGGGGTCGCCGATGCAATAATGCCATTCACCCGAACGATTTGCAACAAGTCTCTTTCCATCCCGACCAGGTGCTGTTATTCTAAATCAAGTTCCTTCATCATATCGTCAAACGAAATTGATTCTGATTTTTTACGGTATTCTGCCATGGAATCATGATAGAGTTGTAAATCCATCTCATCTTCAATACGATCGAGGACGGCATCGCGAACAAGTTTAGAAATCGTACTCATACTTATCATCTCCTTTGTAATATATATTTAGATGTTAGTATACACGAGCTCTATTCGTTCGCTATTCATTTTACCATGATCAAGAAAGCGAACTGACCATCACCGTTCTCCGACCATCTTGCTTGAAGTTCATATGCGTACGTTCCGCTATTTTTTGGTGTTACCAGTTGATTATTTTTTAACGTAACAGAGTTACCGGTCTTCTTGTTGTTAAACTGAAAAATTTTGATTGTATCAGGTTCTGGATCGAAGGAAATCTGGATTTTCTCGTTAGGCATGACGGTGACCGGTTTACTTTTTTCAGTCATATGCAGACCGTCTACGTAGATTTTGTCTACACATTGACTGCTAAACAAGCCACTCCAGCAAAATGTACCTTGGACCGTTAAAATACTTTGTCCCTTTATCTCGACACGGGGATCTGGCGGCTCATTACATAAGGGTTCGAATTGAACAAAAAAACGCAAAGATGATCATTACAGAACCAGTCAATAAGTATTTACGCATTTGAAACTATTCTCCTACGCAAGTAGTATCTTAAAAAATCAATCATATTTTTAATCAGATCATCTGATGTGAGTTAAACTGAAATGTGGCTTAAATCGGATATCAACTTCCGTTTTTCCTGAATTGTCTCGGATTTTTAAACACTCATTTTCATTTCTGATTGATTCTATATGATATAGTTCAAAATCGAAGATCGTCCAATTATATATATCACTACTTAGACTGACGATGCATTTATTTTCATATTGTGAGATATAATCTGAAACCCGAGCTTATCGATTTTACTATACATATAGAACCCTGCTCCTTCCTTTTGTATGTGTTGTATATAGGTATCGCGGTGATGACTTTCATGAGGATTTCGTCCTTAATGTTTAGAAATAGGTAGATTTGTGGCTAGTTTTGATAAAACTAATGAATCAAGCAAGGTTTCTTTGCTTGACTCATTCTGGAGGTTCCAAATGACAATCGAAGTAATTAAAAATATAAGGGTGTTGTTTCGCGAAGAAGCAAAACGACCAGTTCCATTGTTGGACTACCTTGAACTAAACGATTTACGAATCGATGAACTTCTGAAAGAGGAAGATCGGAATGGTGAATTTATTATTGAATTCGAGCTAGAACAAGACACCATCACGTTGTCTTACGAAATGCATGAGCTGGAAGAAACATCACAAGTCGAATACATCGTGTATTTCATCTGTAAGTGGAAATGGATTTGGCAATGGTATTCGAAACGATTTTTAGAACACGACATACCATTTGACGTTTATCCGACAATCATCGATTACGCGAAAGCCCGCATACGTCCACTCGAATTAATGGAAGAAACGGTTCAAGAATTAGAGGGATATACAAAAGAAGGCTTACTCTTTTATTATGGGTCAGGACCGTTCGATGACTTTGAGGAGTCCGATCAAAATCTGGATCAAATTTTAGAATATGATGAAATGAACAGTAAAGAAACCATGCGAGAACAGGGACTTTATTTTGACCCGGAGATGGAAAGATGGATTCAGATTCCGGCTTCTCTCGACATCATCGAAAAGACAATTCGGCCATTATCAAACGTAATGTAAGGACGGACTTGACGATTAAGAAAGCATCCTGTAACGATATTCTTTTGTATTCACCGAACCTGACTCAATTGAATCTTTGCTCTTTTCACTACTATTTTGCTTATTCATCATTTGAGAAGATCCTGATACTTGTAGTCCTTTAAGATGTCATCGTTCTCTTCATACGTCCATGTTTTGATGGCGAGATCAGGGTTTGCTTTCAGGTGATGCGTCAAGATATCGCGACCTAAAGAGTAACGGCTCCATAAAGGGATGTCTTTTTCAGTGTTTCCCATTGTAATCTCCTGATAATCGGCTTCGCCGTTTCCAATCAGACGCGCTACATTTTTCTTCGCTGCCTCATCGATTGGTTTATCCCACGGTGGCTTGACATCTTTAATGATGCGATCGGCAAAGGCATCGGCTTTCCCTTCGAAGATGACAGAGTCGAGGGACGTATCGATTGAACTTAACTCGGGTGTGTCATTCAGGACCAGGTGATGGTATTCGTGTGCGACCGTATAGGCAAGCACGTCCTGATCGAAGTCGGGATTTAGATTAAAGAGGATGGAATCCTTAAAAGCTGCTCCACCGACTCCTCCTAACGGATCAATCATCGACCAAAATTCCGGATTGGACGGTGCGATGAAAATCGTGCTGTTTTTTTTAGGGAGAACCTTATGGGAAGCGATGTAGCTGTTCGTAATGATTTCTTTGATTTCGTCATTCCGTTTCGCCAATTCATTCGTACGATCGAGCAGATCCTGCTCATTGATTGTTGATTGCAACAAGAAAAAGCTTTTTAAGCTGTTTGTATTGAAGTTCTCCTGTTCCCCGATCGTGTCGATGTAGCCGAGGACATATTCTGCATAATTTTTTACGTCCATCGCTGAGTCATCTTTCTTAAGCGATGCCTTCAAATATGTTTGATAAGGCGCGTACAGCGGTACGATTGTCAGTTCGCTGTCTTTGCCGATCTTTATGGTTTCCGGTTTAAATTCTTTACTTTCGGAATGAGTCACTGCTTTTTCTTTTTCATCTGAACATGCCGATAACAGAAGGAACGGGATACAAAGCAAAGGAACGATTACTTTTTTCAACGGGAGGACCTCCATCAGTGTTTATTATTTTGTCAATATGTAGGAATGAATGCTTCAGTGAGCGTAAGTTCAATATAGTGAAGCGACATCACTTTATACGGGAGACCGTTGCATAAGGTTTCGATAATTCCTTTTATTTACAAAAAAAGTATCACGTATCAAATTGTTTTGAATACTAATCGTATAAGAAATTACCGAAATCATGAAACCTGCTTTGAGAAGAAGAAGTAGAAGAGAGCAAAGGGGATGATGAGATGGTACGCTGTACGAATTGTGACTACAAGTGGAAGACGAAAGATGTACTGGCTGTCGGTTTTGCGAAGCATGGCAAGCCATGCCCGAACTGTGGCGAGAAGCAGTATCTTTCAAAAGATACGCAGCATTATCTGTCGCTCGGATACGTCAGCCTGTTTTTTTTACTGATCATGCCGTTCGTCATTAAGCTGAGTGACCGGGAAGAATCTGTCTGGTAAGCAGGTCGCCGCGTGTTCAAAAAAGACGGAGTTTTTCTAACGGTGTATACTGACGGAAAAGGGGGGCGCGACGGGATGCCATCGCTTTATGAGATTGAAGTGAAAGACGCAACCGGACAGACCGTTTCATTACAAGATTACGCGGGAGAGGTACTTCTCATTGTCAATACAGCGAGCAAATGCGGGCTCGCCGGTCAGCTCGGAGACTTGCAACGGTTGTACGACACGTATGCCGAGCAAGGCGTTCAGGTGCTTGGTTTCCCGTGTGATCAGTTCAACCGTCAGGAATTTGCTGATCCGCAAGAAACGATGCGGTTTTGTCAGCGGAATTACGGTGTGACGTTTCCGATGTTTCAGAAGATTGACGTCAACGGGCCAGCAGAACACCGGTTGTATACGTACTTGAAACAGCAACAGGGAGGACTGCTTTCGTCAACCATCAAATGGAACTTCACGAAGTTTCTCGTCGACCGTCAAGGGCGGGTCGTCAAGCGGTTTGCCCCGGTCGATTCAATCCAGACGATTGAAAAAACACTGGCGCGCTATGTATAATGAAACTACGTCCCGTCCGGCGCAAGCCGTCGGACAGGCGTATCGCATCACCCTACCTTTGGCGAGGTAGGGCTTTTTTGTATCAACGATCCGCCTGTGGATTTAACGACTGTTTCACGATATAGTCGCTCATCTTGTGACCGAGGTCCGTAAAAGCGGGTGGACGCGGGGATAGGATATGAATGTCATCCTCAAATGCCCGGATGGCGTAGTGGGTCCAGTCTCGCGACGGGTCCCGCTTCAATCCCATCCAGGCCGTCGCAAAGGTCAGAAGTGCCGAGTCCTGATACAGGGTGAGCGGAACCGTACTGAACTCCAGTCCGTCATCCAGTTCATGCAAATCCGACGACCGGAGTAAGACACAATCTGCTTCAAACAACAGTTCAAAATAATTGCAGGAATAGTCACCGATGAGCACCATGATTTCGTCCGTATGGCCGCGAAAATAAAGTGCTAACCGATCGCTGTTTTTCTCATCTATGACTAAGTGATCAAGTGCAATCTGATAGTCTTCCCGGTACAACAGTTTCTCAAATGTGATGTGCATGACTATTCCTCCTTAAGAGTGCTTCTCCTTGGCGAGTTCGAGGATATCCGGCTGTCGCACCCGCCGTGACGACCAGATGAGTAATCCGATGCCGCAGAATAAAAGTAAAATGCCGATCCACGACAACAGACTGAGCGTTTCCCCGAGGACAAAAACTCCAAGCAGGGCAGCGGTCAACGGTTCACCAAGCGACAGCGTGACGGCAGTCGAAGACGAGACATACGCGAGCCCTTTTGCGAACAAGAGGTAGGCAAGACCGGTCGCAAAAACTCCGAGATGCAGACTGATACCGGCACCGCGCAGGCTGAAGACCCATGACAGGTCGAACAGGAACAGGAGCGGCGACAACAGGACGGCGCTGAGCGTAAAGACGACGGCGACGACCGACAGCGGGGGATGGGTTTTCACCAGATTCCGGCTGACGAACGTGTAAGCGGCGAACGACAGTCCGGCACCGAGAGCGAGCAAAATGCCGAGCGGATTGACCGAGACGGCCGCTTGATTCATGACGAGTAGCAAACAGCCAGTAATCGAGAGTAACGTCGACAGCCACCAAATCGTACCGGGACGGTTTTTTAGGACCAACCATTCAATGACTCCGGAAAAAATCGGCGCACTGCCGATTGCGACGACCGTTCCGACGGCGACACCGGTCATGAGAACAGCAGAAAAAAATAACGGCTGATAGGCGGCCATGCTGACAGCGGCAAGAGAAATCGTCTGTAGCGGCCAAGCTTTCAGCGTCAACTTTCCCGTCAGTAAGACGAGGCACAGTAAAAATAATCCACCGACCGCTAATCGGACGGCGCCGATCGCAATCGGATGAGTTGCTTCCGGCGCAAAGGCTTGTGACGTGCCGGTCGTGCCCCACAGCATCGCTGCCAGTAAAATCAGCAACATCGACGATTGTTTCTGCATGATTCACCTCCAAATGAATCGGTGACTGATATGACACTGGCACCGTTATGATTAGAAAAAGAATACCACAGAAACAGGAAGGAAGAATCGACCAAATTATTGGTAAAATGGTAGACTAAAGGAAGATGAGGCAAGACGGCTCATACATAGAGAAATAAAAGGATGGATATTATGAATCAAATCGCAGTTGTCCTCGATGGACTCAAACAGAAAATCAGCCATGGATCGACTTTCATCCAGCGCAGTTACAATTCAATCGGTCAGGGCACGTTCCATCTGCCGAAACCGGTTAAACCGGAAACACTTCAAGCGTTCCAAACCGAGTTCAAGCAACCGTTACCAAGCGAATACCAGACATTTCTCGAACTGCATGACGGAGCGAAACTGTTTATGTTAGGTGACGAGGGGCTGGTCTTGTATTCGCTCGAGGAAGTGATCGAAAAGACGATCGAAGCCAAGGAAGACGGTCTGATTGATGAAGACTATGATCATTACTGGATCATCGGTGAGGTAAACGAAGGGTACTTACTGATTCATACGGAGCATGCGAAAATAGAAGATACACCCTACATGTACTGGAAGTATCACGAAGGGTCAACCGAGGACACCGATGCCATCGGTCAAAACTTCGGGACATTCCTTGAATGGTCGATCATCGCGCAAGGCGACATGTACTGGGAATTTAACATTTTTGATGTCCGGGAAGATGATTACTACGTCGAAGAAGAAACGGAGCATGTGCAGGCCGGCGTGCCGATTGCTTCCGAGGAACGAGTCCGGATTGAAATTGAGTATCCGATTTACCGCCGGGGAGGGTTTATCGTTTCTTTTTATACATATGAAAATGGAAAACCTGATTTATGGTGGAGATCCGACTACGATACGATGAAACAGGTGCATCGCTCCCTGCTGAGTACTCTGGATGAACCACGGTTCCATTTTACAGAAATCAATGTGTTCCAAAAAGAAGCACCGATTTGGCAAAACGAAGATGCATCCGGTGAACTGATCGCGAAACGCGTCGAACATCCGCAAACCCAAATCATACAGTATGACGGTTATCAGGCCTTTGCAGAACAATTGCCACGCCCTTTACCGGGCTGGGAGTAGGAAATGATTTGCGAAAAAGTAGTGATTTTTTAAAATAGTCATTTAACAAGTAAACAGATTGAAGCACGGCGTGTAAGGGAAATACTCACTATCATCCGGATAGGTTTAGTAGTGAAAAGATATTCTGTTTCTTATTTGAGACTCGATTCATTTTGGGATTTTTACTACGTTTAGTCTGTATTTTAAGAAACAGTTAAAAAACGCGAAGGAGGAGAAAAAATGAAAATAGCAATATCGGCTGCGAATGGTAAGTTGGGAAAAGCAATAATTAAAGAAGCGGTCTCGCTATTACCTAAAAGCGATGTGATCGGACTAGCGCGAACGCCTGAAAAAGCAATGGATATTGGGATTGAAGTACGTCCTGGCGATTACGACGATCTGGAAGCATTAGAGAAGTCACTTCAAGGGATTGATGTGTTGTTACTTGTATCCGGTATGGATGCACCTGATAAGAGGGTAATTCAACACCGCAATGTCATTCGAGCTGCTAAAAATAGCGGTGTCAAGAAAATTGTCTACACTAGTATACAAGGAGCAGAGGAGGGGACTGCATTTTCACCAATTGTTAAGAGTAATCGACAGACTGAACAAGATGTAATCGATAGCGGGTTAGAGTGGGTTATTGGGCGCAATGGAATATATATTGAACCCGATGTTGAATACATCGACTCCTATATTAAAGAAGGTGGCATTCGAAATTGTGCAGGCGACAACAGATGCGGCTATACGACAAGAACTGAACTGGCTTATGCGTATGCAAAAATGATGATAGAAGATAAGCATGATTCTAAAATATACAATCTTCATGGCGAAGCCATTACTCAATACGAACTTGCAAATTATTTGAGCAATGCTTTTGATGTCGATTTAACTTACACGTCAATCAGTGTGGAAAAATTTAAAGAAGAACGAATTGCCGAGTTAGGTGAATTTATTGGAACAGTTGTGGCTGGAATTTATCAAGGAATCAGAGAAGGTAAGTCAAACAACACGAGTCACTACTTTGAAGCGGCAGGTAGATCTCATCAATATTGGAACGATTATTTTAAAAGTTTCAGACAAGAAAATAAAAATTAAACTTAAAGGGTACTTTCTATAAAAGCATTTTTTTGCAAGAGAATTTTTAACGATAGGAAGTGAACTCATGACGAAACAAAATCAGCATGTCACACCACATCCGGATGGTGGATATCAAGTCAAAGCGGCAGGGGCTTCCAAAGCCACAAAACGTTTTTCGACGCAAAAAGAAGCTATTGCCGCAGGTCGTGAAATTGCGAAGAAGCAACAGGTAGAGTTAATAATTCATAACAAAGAAGGTCAAATCCGCGATCGGGATTCTTACGGAAATGATCCTTTTCCGCCACGTGGATGACCGAAGTTTGGTAGAACTGCACAATAAAGCACGTCCATACAAACTGGACGTGCTTTATTGTGCAGTATTTTTCGTGTGTGATCTCCTTTGAGTGCACCACTTAAATTTAAGAAATACTTCAAAGATGAGAGTTCATGGTGTATGAAAGGAAATTACTTTGTTAACACGGGTGAAATGACTGTCTACACTGTATCTAGTCCTTCAGCCGTCACCCGAAGTCCTTTGACGTTGATTTCAAAATCGACAGGGTCTGTACCAAATATGATCGTATTTTGACCAAGTTCTTTACCATTATTATCAGAGAACACAATTGTCGTCTTGTCGTCAGGCTTAGCATAAGCAATGTAATTAGGATTATCAGATAACGCCTCTTCCGTTAAGAGAAAGCTGACCAAAAAATTTTTATTCGAAGAGCACGGTGACGTCTATCTGACAGTTTTTCAAAATTAGGCGAGAATACGCCCACTTTTAAACGATCCGCGTGAAGCCCGAGTGAAAAGTGGGAGATGAATCGCTAACCACTCTTTCGGGTATATACGTTGCAAGGAGAGGAACATCATGTTGACACACAAGGCCTACAACTTCAGAATATACCCGACAAAAGAACAGGAAATCCTGATAGCGAAGACCATTGGTTGTTCGCGCTTCATCTTCAATTACTTCTTATTGAAGTGGGATGAGACATACAAAATGACAGGAAAAGGACTGTCTTACGGTTCTTGTTCGGAAGAAATTCCGATGTTGAAGCAGGCGTTCGACTGGTTGAAAGAAGTTGATAGCACGTCTATTCAAACGAACGTCAAACATCTTGACGGTGCTTTTGACCGCTTCTTCAAGAAGCTGAACGAACGGCCACGCTTCAAGTCAAAGTGCAACCCTGTTCAATCGTATAGGACGAACATTCAGGGCAAGTCTCAACTTCCCGAAGACGGGCTCATCCGTCGGCGTCGATGTCGGACTCAAGACCTTCGCCATCCTGTCGAACGGCACGGTGTACAAGAATGACCGTTTTTTTTTCGTTAGCTTGAGAAAAAGCTGGCGCGTGAGCAACGCAAGCTTTCTCGTCGTCAACGGTTGGCCTTGGATAAGAAAGGAAAACTTTCCGCATGCTCGAATACAAAGCGGAATGGTACGGCAAGACCTTAACCTCTAAGCGAAGCGTAGGTAGAGGTAGTTCAATTTGAGCCTTTCCACGACAGACTGAACTAACGGTTCAGTAGCATAAAATTTTGAAAAGACAGGGGATGACTAAATGTTTTCAATAACAATAGAGAGTTTTATACGCATTACCACTGTAGGATTTTTAGCTTATATCAGTCTAATAATTTTTTTACGAATTTCTGGGAAGCGGACATTAACTAAGTTGAACGCTTTCGATTTAGTGATTACAGTCGCACTTGGTTCTACTTTATCTACTATTTTACTTAGTAAGGATGTCAGTTTATTAGAAGGATTGACTGCACTTACTCTATTAATTTTAATGCAATTCATAATGACATTCATAGCTGTTCGTTTTGAAAAATTCAATAAACTCATTAAGTCAGAACCACGATTGCTATATTTAAGAGGCGAATTTCTTGAAAGGGCTATGAAAAAAGAAAGAATCAGCAAGAACGAAATCTTACAAGCCGTGCGTAATAAAGGAATCGGGGGATTAGAGGAGGTGAAAGCTGTTGTTCTTGAAACAGACGGTAGCTTATCAATTATTAAAGGAGAACTAGAGGATACTTTACCAGAATTAGGCGGAAAAACGCCCACTTCTAAACGATCCGGATGAAGCCCGAATGAAAGTGGGAGATGAATCGCGACCCTCTCTTTTAGGTATATCCTTTGTAAGGTGGTGAACATCATGTTGACACAGAAGGCCTACAAATTCAGAATCTATCCGACAAAAGAGCATGAAATCCTGATTGCGAAAACCATTGGTTGTTCGCGCTTCGTCTTCAATCACTTTTTAGCGAAGTGGGATGAGAGGTATAACACGACAGGTAAGGGACTGTCTTACGGTTCTTGCTCAAAAGAACTCCCGTTGTTGAAGCAGGAGATCAACGAAATGCCGAAGACGGGCTTGTCCGTCGGCGTCGATGTCGGACTCAAGACCTTCGCCTCTAGTCAACTGTGCTCCAGTTGCGGACATCAACACAAAGATGTGAAACATCTTGGCTTGCGTGAATGGACGTGCCCGAGTTGTGGCATCCACTACGACCGTGATGTGAACGCAGGACTGAACCTCAAACAAGAAGCTGAACGCATCTTAGCTTCTTCAACCGTCGGGACGACGGGGGTAGCCTAATCAATTTTCGACCATTAGGTCGGATTCCTGAGTTGTGCAATACATGAACTTACTGCGTGTCAAAGCAATTAAGAAAGCCTTCTGATTGGTCAGATTTATATTTTTCGTGCAGACGATAAAAGGTCTCTTTCTCATTGAGCAGAATGAAACAACCCCGGTCGTCAAAAATATACAGGATGATGTCTTTGGCAGGGTTGACGAAAAAAATTTCAGGATAGTACGTCTGTCTCGACTTAAAGCGGGGATACAATTCAGGAAAGTCCTGATTGCAGATTGCTTGAAGCAACTTTTTATAACGAATGGACTGTCTGCTCGGTAATAAGCGGGCGTATTGGTAAATGACTTCTTCCTCATCGCGGACAGCCTTTTTTTCGAACTCAAGCGCGTATCGATTCTTGTTATTTTTAAGATAACGCTCAAAGATCTCCGTACTTTTCGCCGGAGGAGACTGGACTTCTTTTCTGACACGTACAATGAGGTACAGACGGTCGTCTTCCTGAAACAGATCTTCAAACAAGGCGAGGGATTTTTGATAGACCTTCTCAAAGTAGGCCATATTCAGTTCATCGGAATCCTCCTGTATTTGGTAAAGTCCTTTTTGCAAGTCGAGACTGAGTGTCAGTGGACGCTCCGCAAAAGATTCTTCCAAAACATCTGGATTGTCGAAGTGAATGTGGAAATAATCGTTTAGTTTCATAAAGTGTTCCTTCCTTGGCAGTTGTTGTGTACTTTCCTATTATATTTAAGAACGTCTCCGGATGAATGAAGATTTCCAGTTAAGGGTATCAAAGATAGAATCAAAATAAAACAATCCACTCAAAAGGAAGTGAACGCATGGCGAATCAGCATGTTACACCACATCCGGATGGCGGTTATCAGGTCATTGCGGAAGGGGCATCGAGAGCAACGAAGCGATTTCCGACACAAATAGAAGCGATCGCAGCCGGACGGGAAATTGCGAAAAAACAACAGGTCGAGCTGATCATTCATAACAAGGAAGGTCAGATCCGCGATAAAGATTCATACGGCAATGATCCGTTCCCGCCGCGTGGGTAAACGCAAAAACACGTCGCTAGTATAAGGACGTGTTTTTATTGTGGATTGAGCCGTCCTGCCATTCTGTCTTCAACAAGGAATACATATACAAATCATCGAACTGTCCGCGTGTCTTCTCGTATTGACGCAACAGTCCTTCCCGCTTGAAACCAAGCCGTTCGAGCAACCGTTGAGTGGCCGTATTGTCCGGCAGAACAAGCGCTTCGATCCGGTTTAAGTTTCATTCATTAAAACCGTGTGCGAGTACGGCTCGAACGGCTTCTTGTGCCAGTCCTTTACCCCAGTGAGCAGGACTCAGTTCAAAGCCGAGTTCCGCCCGCTGATGCCGGGAAGAACGGTTCAAGAAACCGCAACTGCCGATGATGTCAGGAGTCGCATGTTCAGTGATGCCCCAGCGGAGACCGGTCTGTTCTGTTCGGATGGCGTGATACCAGTTGATTTCGTCCAACGCATCGGCTTCCGTTTGGAAGGGAGCGAGCCCTATCGGTTTAACGACACGTTCATCAGCGAGATACGTCAGTAGACTCGGAGCGTCGAGCGGTTTCACCTCGCGGAGCGTCAGTCTTGTGGTTTGCAGGATGGGGAATGGAGAAGTAGTCAAAGTAATCCCTTCCTTCCATGGATTTAATATAATCCGGTCATGGTCAGCTTCAGAAGCATCGATACAATGTATTCTTTGGCGATTGTTTCGTCGCTGAACTTCTTTTGGTCAAACGTCATGCCACGTTCCCGAAAAAACGTGTACCACGTACCGTATTCTTCATAATAATGAAATCCGTCCAGCAAACGATTGGATTCGGTCGAAGATGGTTCAGGTATACCGTGTACCGCCGTATAAGCCAAGACTTCCGCTCGACTGACAGTAAAAACGTCTGCGTAGGAATGATTTCGCATATTCGGGACACCAAGTGTTTCACAGGCGAACTGTAATGGATTTCCGTACAGCAGGACTTCAATTTGTTTTTTATGATCAATCACTTGTCTCGACTCCTGTTCTGAAAACATGTATTGATTTTGCGACCAAAATACATTTCCATCATTTTAACATTTGATTAAGATTAAAACCATATAGTGGTAAAATAGATAAGAGACAAAAAGAAAAATCCTACTCTTTACCATGGTTTTTATGTAATAAGAGGGGGGCAATCATGAAAAAAATTATCTTAGGCGAACTGCTAAAATTTTATGGAAAACAGATGGGGACGAGCCTGTTTTACATAGGGGCATTACTGGTGTTTCCTTTTAGTGTTCTCATGAAAGTTGTTGCCGATATTCGTGAAACCTATACCTATATGGACTTTGCTAGTTTACTGGATGGGCTCGTCATCCCGATGCAGGGAATCATGTTATTGGTTGCCGTCTATATGTACCGACTTGTCGCGGATGAAATCCAGTACCGACAAAGCATTCTTTTTCCAGACATCGTCCGGATTCAGTATCAACGCGTGATAGCAATACTCATGAATCATGCTCTGTTTACCGGTATGGCTCTTTTGTTTGGTGCCACAGGAATGTTTGTCTATTTTCATCAGGAACAAGTTCCGTGGTCTAGCTTCCAACTGGACATATTACGGCACATCTTGATTTTTTATTTTCTTCCACTTGTCCTCGCAGCCTTATGGGGAATAAATTGTGCGATGATTTTCGGGAAACAAAAAATTGGAATGCTTGTATTGGTTCTCATCTGGGTGTTCCTCGGACCTCTGAATACCGAGTTCTTTTCTGCTTATTTTTATGAAGGTGGATTGGAAGGAGACCGCAGTTTTCTGTTTATCGGTCCTTTGCAACCTGGTAGTGTATATGTGCCGCTCGTTGGATATCTTGGAAACCAAGCATTACTGTTGAAAATCTTCATTCACATCGTGCTTCAAAGTATCATTCTGTTTCTGTTAATTGGTCAGTGGCACCTCAGATTGTCACGACAATGGATGACAGTAGTCATTTCATTACTCGTGCTTTGCCTGCTGATCATAATCTCACCTTATGCGCTGGCGAACAACCAACAGACCTTTGACCGGAGTCACGATGCTGAGCTAGCCCAACATTATAAAACACCTTATCGGTTTCAGCCGAATCATAAAAATTTGGACTATACGATTCAAAAGATGAATTTAACTTTAAATCCTGTCGAAAATCAGATAGAGACGGAGGCGGAACTGAAAATCCAGTCAGATCAGGCGCATATTGTCTTGTCTTTATGGCACGAGTACCACATCACATCCGTATCAGCCGGACAAAAAAAGTTGCAGTATAAACAGTACGGCGACTTTATTAGCATGTCGCTTCCTCCGCAGGCACGAACGCACACCGTGACGATCCGTTATCAACTCCACAACAGTCCTCATTTTCCGGTGACAGAGGAAGAATGGTATCTGCCGGCGACGACAAATTGGTACCCGGCCCGCCAAGTTGAGCCCATCAATCGTTTAGGCGTGGAGACGCTTGATCTGATTGTTGACCGATCTAATCTGATGAATGTGCGAATCACAGGTGAGTTGCCGAATGATCTCGTATCGAATTTAACAAGACAGGATGAAAATACGTACATAGGACGAGTATCAGGTGTGACGTTGCTTCGTGGGAACCTGTCGACCTATGAAGCTAGAGGGATCCAGATCGTAACGGATTCTTCCTGGTCCAATCCTTCGACTTATTGGTTGCCGGTCGAACAGGTACTGAAACATACAAATACAGTTATTCGGCGCACGTTTGGGAAAAAAGTGATTTTTCCGGATAAGGTGGTGCTTATTTCGCCGAACCTTGAGCGAAACAGTTTCTGTGATAGTCATCATTTGTTGTTGCAAGTGGGGACTAACCTCAGACTGGATCAAAGTTTAAATGAAGTGATTGCGGCCTATGTACCGGGCTTGATGTGGTCTGAGACATCAAGCCACGTCAAAATAGATCCAAAGTGGAAGCTGTTTAATGCCGCACTTGCCTACTGGTTGCAAATCGAACTGAAACTCGAACCGATTGAGATTGATTCATTTTATCTTCAACAAACCGGACGGGATATGAAGCAACTTAACGGTTGGATCAAAATGTTTTCTGATCGCAGTCATGACCAGCAGTTGGTGCTGTTACAGAAATGGTACCGTGAGTTGAATGCCAAGCAGAAGGGAGGGAACAGGGATGATTGAAGTGCAACATCTGTCCAAGTCTTACCGCAAAAAACACATTCTGCATCAAGTCTCGCTAGAAATCGAAGGTATCTATGGATTGCTTGGTCCAAACGGAGCCGGGAAAACAACATTAATGAAAATGCTCTGTGGATTGACGTCGATTACCGGCGGACAGATTGTGATTGACGGTCAATCCGTTGTCCGGAGAAAGTATGCCGATGTTTCCGATCGAGTCGGTTTCCTACCGCAAGATTTTAATGTCTATCCGACTTTAAAAGTGGAAGAAGTACTTCTTCATTTTGCTTTATTGCAAGGAATCATGGAGATGAACCAGCGGCAGGAACGGGTGGAGGAAGCATTGAGACGCGTCAATCTGCAAGACAAAGCACAAACACGGATGAATGAGTTGTCCGGAGGGATGCGGCGTCGGGTCGGTATTGCGCAACTGTTGTTACGGAAACCGGAGATTTTAATTTTTGATGAGCCGACAGCTGGTTTAGATATCGAAGAACGGATTCGTTTTCGTAATCTGTTACATGAGTTGGGGGTAGACCACACGATTGTCATCTCCTCGCATCTCGTCGAGGACATCGAGTTCCTCTGTACAAAGATTGGGATTATCAAAGGTGGCTCCGTCCAGTTTGAAGGTACTCCGACCGAGTTAAAAGCACAAGCGGTTGGCTACCTCGGACAAGTTGACGTCATGGCAGAGGATCTTGGAAGGTGGATGCAGGATGAGCGTGTCGTACATTTAAATGAAAAAGGGGACGTCGTGGAAGTACGTTTTTTAGAAGACGAGGCGACTGGCATTTCTACAATCGAACCGAAGTTAATGGATGGCTACTTGATAGTCATGCGACGTGCTATATGAAGAAAAGGCAGATTCTCCATCACTTATTTATGTTCGATTGGAAACTGCACGGCGTCGCTGCATTACTTCCGGTGCTGGTCTTCCTTGTGTTGGAGGTGTCTGCGTTATCGGATTGCCTGACGTCCGGAATTCAAATCGTTCATACCGTGTTTATTCCGTGTGTGGCGTGGACCATTATGTTACACCTCCAACCTCTATTTGAAGAAGGAGCGTATCACACGTTAGTTTTGCAGTATCGAAAGTGGATTTGGATAGACGCAGGCAGGTTTTTCCTCGTTTATTTTGGTGGATACATCGTGTTGATGGCGACAATTCTCGAATTAGATTTTAGCGCCTTGCCATTTCTTGTATATGTTCATCATATCTTGTTGCTGTTGTTATTTTTATTTGTCGGGATGAGTCTGATGTTGTGGACTCAGAAGTTTGAATACGCGCTCGCCTTAATCTTGATGTACACCTTATTAGAAATCGTCACAAAAGGACAGTTCATGCCATGGCCACACGTTTTTCAGCTCGATGTTAATCTGACCGATCCTCTTTACCAATCCAAAGTTCAACGGGTTGGTGTTCTGACAATCCTTTTTGCCGGATTGTCGGGTATTCGATTATGGCAACGATCTTAAACGAAAACCGACTACCAATTCTTGCTCTTAAAGTTCTTCCGTCTCGACAATTTACCAGACAGAATCAATCCGCCGGAACAATCGATTTTGCTCGAGTTCATCACGTCTCATCAATCGTAAAGAGATAACGTGATGCGTGACATGTTTACGAGCTCTGTTCCTTTAAAGGTAAGTTGATAGATATCCGGCTTTGTCGTTTGGCGAAGAAAATTAAAATCGTACATAGCATCAAAGTGGTGAAAAATCGCAGTCATGATGAAACCGTGCGTGCCGATGACGAGCCGTTTTCCAGCGTTCTTTTGCAAAATCAACATCAATGCCTGAATTCCACGGTGCTGACAGGATTGAAATGTTTCCGAGCCGTCGCGAGAAAAATCGTGATCAGTAAACATCTGTTGGACGAGCGGATAGACGTCAGCTTGCGGCATCGTCTGGTGTTGTCCGGAAAAGGCACATTCCCGTAAGTTTTCTTCAATCAAGATGTCTTTCCCGAAATAATGCGCTGCCGCTTCAATCGTCAACAACGAACGCTGATAGGGACTGGAGAAAAACAGATCAATCTTTTTATCCTTTAAGTAGGTTGTGACGTGTTGTGCAGCCATTTGTCCGCCATCAGTTAAACCTCGTGTTCGTTCATCCAAATCGGTTTTCGGAGATTCAGCGTGCCTTACAAAGTAAACAGTTGTCATAGAAGCGGAACCCGCCTTTCTGTGATGGAGTAAAGTGATTGGTGAGGTAAAAATTAAAGGATACAGCTGACAAAGCAGATTAAAGCCCTACTTGAGTAATTATGAGCCATTTCACAAAAAAGAGACATTCATTTTAACCTATGTGGAATGGGAACAAAGAGGTTGCTCTGGGATGCGTTTCAGAATCTATACTGAAGACGAACAGTACATTATCCCGCAAGGAGGAACACCATGCGCTTATTTGCCATTGATTTAGACGGCACGTTGTTACACTCAACTCATATAATTTCAGAACGAAATGTCTCAGCGGTCAAGCAATGCCAGAAGAATGGAGACATCGTCGTGATTGCGACAGGACGTGCCGCGTTTGACGCAGCGCACCTGTTACGGTTCCATGAACTCAATTGTCCAATCATCGGTTCAAACGGAGCAGAACTCCGGGCAGAATACGAAGGAGAACCGATACGGAAAAATACTTATGTTCCCTCTGATGAGAGTGAAGCCATCTTGAACTGCTTGCTGAAGCAGAACGTATATCTTCAAATTTACTTGGAAGATGAAATTCTGATGACGTATGACGCGACGGATCAGTTGATGAAAAAAATCAAAGAAGAACAAGGAACCAATCCGTCGTTTCAAGCTGACAAATTTCTTAAATCCGTGCACCCTCAATTGACGCAGTATGGCGTCCGGGAAGTAACGGATTTCTCTGATGTCAATTTCACGCAAGTCATGAAATTCATGATTGTCAGTCCGAAAGCAGTCGTACTTAAACAGATTCAAAATGACTTGTCGTCACGAAACTGCACCGTTACAAGCTCTGGCCCATTTAACCTTGAGGTGACTGCGAGCGGAAGTGATAAAGGAATGGCGTTGCAACAATTTGCTGAACGGATGGGAATTCTACTGACAGCAACCGTAGCGATCGGCGATCATCACAATGACTTGCCGATGTTTCGGGTGGCCGGGACAAGTATTGCGATGGGGAATGCGGAAGACACCGTTAAACGACTGGCGACTTACAAGACAGGACATCATGATGACGATGGAGTTGCCATGGCGTTAGAAACGTTCCGTTCGATTCAAGTCGGACATAAAGGAGTACAGGATGGCAAATATTACTGAAATCGCAAAGGAAGCCGGCGTTTCCCGCTCGACGGTCTCCCGTGTGTTGAACAATCAGCCGTATGTCATTGCTGAGAAACGGGAGGCCGTCTTACGGGCAATGAAGCAACTGGATTATCGGCCGAATCAAAATGCGGTTCATTTGTCGCGTGGCAAAACAAATGTCATCGGTGTGATGGTTCCGCAAATCAACCATCCGTTTTTCAGTCAACTGATCGAGGGCATCGGTATTGCCTGTGCCGAACAGAACATTTCGATGCTGATTCATCAAACGTTTAGTGACAGGGAACAGGAACAGCTGTCGTTTACACAACTGCGGCATAAACAAATCGACGGGCTGATCATCGGATCGTCAGTCAGTCCGCCGGAAGCACTTGAGCGTGTTCGACGCGATGGTCCGGTCGTAATCTGCGAACAGCGGGAAGAAAGTCTCGCGCAGGTCGCTGTTGATCATCAAAGCGGAGTCTTAGCAGTGTTATCTCATCTAGTGGAACGGGGGCATTCTTCTCTCGGACTGTGTCTCGGAAATCCGGCGAGCGGAGTTGGTTTGATTCGCCGTCATGCTTTCGAAGCGTTCGTTCAGGAACACGGACTACTCGTTTCGCCGGATTGGTATTTTGAGGAGAACTATTCCTTTGCCGATGGACAAAAGGTCATGAATCAGTTGTTGACGCTCACAGACCGACCAACGGCGATGATTGTCGGAAACGATTATGTCGCTGCCGGCATCATTCATCAGGCGAAACAAGAAGGTATTAAAATTCCGGATATGCTTGCTGTGACCGGCTTTGACAATCAGGCGATTGCGGAGGCAATGGGGATGACCACCGTTGCCCAACCGATTGAACGTCTCGGGAAAGAAGCAGTCCAACTGCTCGATCGATTGGCTCGGGGAAAAGAACTTCCCGTCTGTCAGCCGATTCCACTCGAGCTGATTGTGCGTGAAACGACATGATACTTGAAAGTTGTAAAGCTTGTAAACGTAGCGGTTTATCTTCTCAAAGCGGTCATATTCAAAAGCGGTTGGTCAGGAGAGGATTATATGGAAATCTATCAATTTAAAAAAGAAGTGGGTAAGAAAATTACAAAGTTCGACTCTGATTTTGTGATGTCACGTATTACACAGACAGACAAAGTAGCACATATCGGATGTGTGCATTTAGATGAGGATGGATTAATCGGTTATCATCAGGCTGTTGTTTCTCAGCTTCTTGTAGTTGTAAACGGAGAAGGCTGGGTCAAAGGTGAGACGGATGAATATATCAAAGTTCATAGTGGGGAAGCCATATTCTGGGATAAAGATGAATGGCATGAAACCAAAACAGATACGGGGTTGACTGCAATCGTTATAGAAAGCGAAGAGCTGACCACTTCATCATTAATATCTTTGGAAAAATTTTAAGTGCTAAATACATGTGAGAAACTAAAAAAATATCCTGAATAAGCTGCCGTTACAGCTTATTCATTCGGTGCAATGATTGTGAAGAGGATTTCTTTGTCTTGCCAGATTTGATATAGATAGCCCGCTTTCAGGTGTGAATGAAAAAACGCAGATGCTCTGTTCTTCCGTAAACAGGAGGATCTGCGTTTTTCACATGAAAGTCCTTCGTTTGTACATTTTCTCTTCGATTCGATTCCAAATACGTGTTGCGATATAAATATTACATACTGAAACGATAGCTGCGATGACAATCATACTGATACCGGTATCATCTGCTAAAACAAGCGGTTTAAAGATCGTGAACACGATAGACAGAAGAATCGGAATGGTAATGCCGATCCATACAGAAAAGAATAATAGTGCTTTCCACATCAAGCTCATCCTTTCAGGGTGAATCTATAATGTAGTATATCAAAGAATAGACTTTATATTAGAAAAAATGGAAACCTTAGACATGTTCCGTTATTCTTTATAGGTAGCACAACATTATTTTCCGGTAAGGAGCATAAAATGACAGAAGTCCTGATTATAGAAGAACCTGTTACCACAAATTTCATAGAAGATTTAGTGCATCCCCATCGGTTTGATGGAGGTTTACCTTTTGTGCATCGTTTAAGCGGAGAAGGACACGTCGAAGAAGGTGGAGATTTTTTAATGGCATTCTTAACGCATCAAGCGGTCTTTCCGTTGTATGTGCATTTTGTCGACGAGTATGAACTGTCTGAAGACTTTACGACCTTTTTTCAACAACATCAGATTGACTATACGGTTGACGACTGTGGCGGCAACTTGAAATCTTACGGGTATAAACGGTACAACTATTATTCTTGTATTACGGCAAAAATCCAAAATATTGCTGACTTGCGGCTTGTATTAAACAAAACGTACTGGCTCGCATCTGAAAATGTATTCTACTGCATCAGTCATTCAGATTCTTTAATGTTTGAATGGGGAGATTTCTTAGAATGGGGAGTCAAAAGAAGACGATCCATCGCTGTATTTGATTTTAATGCTTCAAAGACCTACATCACCACTGATTATGACGGGGTAGGATTTTGTATCCTCAGCCGGGATACGCAGTATGCTTCTCTTGCTGGCATGATCGCCAGTTTGCCGGATCAGATGGTCGTTACGCAAGTCAACGATGAAATAATAGAAGATGAGATATTACATACAGAGGATCAAGAAAAAGACATTTAAATTTCGTCTTCTGCATCATTTGCACTTTAGAGAATAAAAAAGCTGTGTCTCAGTAAGGAGAACAAAATGGCAGAAATCATGATTACGGAAGAAAAGATTATCGAAAAGGATGCGATGAACTTAGGATACCCGTTTGAAATGAGTGGAGAGTTGAAGACAGCTTATTTCATTGATGTAAGCCGAATTGAAAAAGACGAAGCAGATGAAAACAAAGAGTTTTTAATCGAATTCTTAATCCATCAACAGGTGTTTCCACTCTATATCAGTTTCGTGGATGAGTATGGACTACATGAAGAACATGACGCGTTTTTCAAGCAAAATAAGCTTTCATATGTCGTATTGGATTTAGATACACAGTTTCGAAGTGGAGAGGTGAAAGTCCGTTATAAGGAATACCATCCGTGTTATACGATTACTGTTCAAAATGCAGAAGAACTGCGTCTTGTCCTGAACAAAACCTACTGGCTGGCATCGGAAAATCTGTTTTATACGATCTCGTACTCGGATAACTTGTCATTTAAATTAGGGGAGACAAAATGGTGGCGATTAAAACTGATTCGTCCGATTGGTGTGCTGACCATGCATGAAAACATGACCCGTTTTAAGATTGCCCACGATGGCAACGGTTTTTACCTGCTGTCAAACGATGAAAGCTATATACCAATCGAACACCTGATGCCCCGGTTTCCGAAAGGGACCGTCATTTCGCAAATTAATGACTGGTTACTAGATGACGAAACCGATTAATCCTGGTACACGTAAAAGAAGGTTGAAACTGAACATGGAGGAATGAGAGTGGAGCACGTTTTGTATTATCTGTGTATAGCTACCTGTATCGGGACGGTCGTGGCCTTTCTGTTTAATCGGTTGCAACCGAGCAGTCGTGTCCGGGCGATCAGTATCAGTCTGACCGGCTTGTTGTTTGTCCTGGTGAGTGTGACTGCGTTGCTTGGGTGGGATGCTGCAGAGAAAAAGCTGGATCGGTCATTTTATTTTTTAGTCATGAATATCTTTGCGCTCTGGTATGTACGAATTGAAGGGAACAATAAAAAAAACAATCGTTTGGTCACTGACCCTGGCCCTGATCGTGTTGGTGTTCGGAACGGTTTTAGGATGAAATATGATTGAAATCATACATAGACGTTAAAAAGGAGCTATTCATATTGAAGAAAAAAATGTTGACTCTTTCCATCCTGCTGATGGTAGGCGGCGTATTTGGAAATATTTTATTCGATCGACTCGGTTATTTTCCGAATGCAGATTTTCAGATTTTGAGTATTCCGATTGCAGCGGGAGCGCATTACTTTAATCTAGGACTGGTGTTGCTTGCGATGACGATAGTCGGACTGGTGTTGCTTGCGATGACGATAGTCGGACTGGTGTTACTGCCATGGTTTCTGGAGAAAAAACAATTTTCGAAAACGGTGCTGTCACTTGTATTAATTATTTGGTTGCCTTACGCCGTCTAAACAACATGGATAGGAGCGATGCTATCGTGAGCAAACTCATTAAACGCCTCTATCCCGATGCAAGGGTGTCTGGGGCATCAGCTGTTGACCTGAAAAAAGCGGAACGTGCCTTAGGTGTGTTGTTTCCGGATGAATACAAAGACCTGTTCTTACAGACGAACGGTGCACAGTTTGGTGAATGGACCTTGTACCCTGTACCAACTGGTCAAACGTTCTCACTGGATATCGTTCGTCAAAACGAGAATCGCCCCGCCGGCTTACCGGACGATTTGATCTGTATCGGTGAAAATCTGACCGGAGACAAGCTGTGTTACCGGATTCGAAAACGTTTTCTGCAGGAGCTCGTCTTTAGATGGAATGAACAGTCGGGAATCGCAAAATACCCGTCGTCTTCTTTGGGAGAGTTCGTCGATTGGCATGTCTCGAAACGAAAAACGAATCAAGCTAACCGAATTGGTCGTTTCACGGTAGAAGGCAACGAGCTAATCGTGACGGATCCTTATTACGGACTAGAAGAAGGCACTGATTTACAGCTGATTTTGTCGAATGTGAAGTCAGGCAGCTGGACCGCAGCTGTCGTTTACACGGAGGACGACTGGGTCAAACAGCTCTTGTTTTTGAAGGGAATAAAAAGCGAAGCGGCAAATGGCACCGGCAGGAAAAACTGGTCGGCGTCGACTCGGCACTGGCCGGCATTTTTGATTGGACAGCTTATCGTCAGAATCAAGCGATGGAGTTTGAGACAGTTGTTTCTGCCGATGATCAGGCTGGTATCGTCTCATTTGGTGCTGTCTCAACGTCAGGTTTTGGAGACGGGCTGTATGATGTTGACATCCAGTATGATGTCTCGTGGCAAATCGTCGGAGTACGGGTCAACTTCGCAGAGGACGAATGAACGTCTGGTGGATTGGAAAATGAATGCAATACCTAACAGAAAAGAAGAAAAGTCAAAGGAGGACGTCTCGCAACGAGGGTGTCTTCCTTTTGTATTTATGCAAACGATTGCATCCGTATTCGATTAAAGCAGCAGATTAAATGAATCGTTTCTCTTGCAAAAAACTAGTTTTTATTTCTTAGGTTTTGTGTAAAAATAGAGGACAACAAACTGAGAGAATTTTTAGAAAAATGAACGAATAGATTATCTAATTTTTTGGATAAAAGAGAAAATCGTCGTTTTTCAAATTCTAAATAATTTATTTGCTTTAAGCCTGGAGGGGAAAGTATGAAAGTGTTGAAGATGTGGAACCAAATCAGTTTAGTGAAACAAATTGCAATCGGCTTGATTCTTGGTATTATTTTAGCTGTATCGATTCCTGAAGCCGCAAAATCCTTAACGATTTTTGGGACACTGTTTGTTTCCGCGTTGAAGGGAGTTGCACCGGTCCTGGTCTTCTTCCTCGTCATGGCGTCGATTGCCCAGCATAAAAAAGGACAGCAGACGAACATGAAGTCAATCGTCTTTTTGTATCTTCTCGGTACGTTCTTAGCAGCAATCGTGGCAGTCGTGTTTAGCTTCCTGTTCCCGGTAGATATTACTCTGACTCAAAATACAGAAGAACTGACTGCTCCAGGGAATGCCGTCGAAGTTCTCCGGACGCTCGTCTTGAATGTGGTCGACAATCCAGTCAACGCGTTAATCAATGCGAACTACATCGGTATTCTAGCATGGGCCATCGTCTTAGGGTTAGCGCTTAAAAATGCTTCGGATACGACGAAGACGTTCATCTCGAATTTCTCGGACGCGATCGCTAAAGTGGTCGGATGGATCATCAAGCTCGCTCCGCTCGGTATCATGGGGCTTGTCATCGGAGCGATCACGGAAAATGGTCTCAGCTCTTTGCTTAGTTATCTCAATTTATTACTCGTCTTGATTGGTTCTATGCTCGCTGTTGCACTGATCATCAATCCGCTGATTGTATTCATCAATGTTCGTCAAAATCCTTATCCGCTTGTCTTCAAATGTCTTCGTGAGAGCGGCATTACGGCTTTCTTCACACGGAGCTCGGCAGCAAACATTCCGGTCAACATGGAACTCTGTAAGAAGCTTGGACTTGATAAAGAAACATACGGGATTTCCATTCCGCTCGGTGCGACAATTAACATGGGTGGCGCGGCAATTACGATTTCCGTCTTAACGCTCGCAGCGGTAAATACGTTAGGCATCCAAGTCGATCTTCCGACAGCAATCATCTTAAGCGTCCTGGCTGCGGTCTGTGCGTGCGGGGCTTCCGGTGTCGCAGGCGGATCACTCCTCCTGATTCCGCTCGCATGTAGTCTATTCGGTATTTCAAATGATATAGCGATGCAGGTTGTAGCGGTCGGTTTCATTATCGGAGTCTTGCAAGATTCGTTTGAGACAGGTCTTAACTCTTCGACAGACGTTCTGTTTACGGCGACAGCTGAATTCAAAAAACGTTTAAAAGAAGGGGAACAACTGTCAATCAACCGATCGGTCATGGCTGCAGAAACAACTGAAAAAGTCGTCAATAGCTGACTCGATTGTAAATAGTATCGGTGATGCTACAAAAAAAGGTTAAAACCACCCGAATGGGATGTGTTTTAACCTTTTTTGTCTTGATGGATTTACAAGCCTTGAGCGACATCGATATCGTCTCCCGGCAATGGGTGCTGACAGGGCCGCTCAACGTTAGCGTGTGATGTACTAATGGAATCAGTATTTTCACTGAGTGAAAGAAATTATCTTTGTTTGTGTATCAATCGACTCCACTAAATAAAAATTTCCAAAAATGTTTTCTGATTATATAATAAATATGAGAAATGGAAATTGATTACGTTAGAATAGCAAATTTAATCAAAGGCAACATAGTGGAGGTACATATGAATTATATCGAGCATTTGGAAAAACATTGTGGCAAGATGATGGGTCATCTCGAGATTGAAGAATTACAAAAAGAGGCGATTCAATTGGTGCAGTTTCAAAATGCACCGTTTGCGAATGCGAGTACAGTGACATCACTCGGACTGTTGCGCAACCCGTTGCGATTCGATAATAGCGCTATTGTCCATCAAGAAGTGATGCTGTCCGTCATGCAACAAGATGCCGAATCGGACCTGGTTGAATTGGTCTATCGCTTGACGCTGGAAGCATTAAAGACTGGACATGCTTATGATTTAGGCGAGTACTTACCGCTGCCGGATGGATTGTTATCGAAGTACGGCTTCGCTGCTCGGTATGTGACGACACCGTTCTACTTCGAGGAATCGTTTCAAGTCCATCACGGAGATGCGGCGTCCGGAGAACCGGAGACGGTATTACCGGTCTGGTTCGTGCCGATTTTTGCTTCGGAAGTCGCATACATCGAGCAGTACGGCATTGATGAATTTAATGACATGCTGTATGAAACAGAGATGCAATTGCTCAATTTAAAGCGGCATCCACTCGTCGGGGACGATGAAATGATTGATGAATCAAGGCCTGACAGACAGGTCTTCGTTCTCGAATGTAAGATCACAGATGACCTTTTTGAAGACGACATCCAACGGCCGTTAGTACTGGACGGACCCTTAGGGAAGGCGTATGACATCAGCGTAGAATCGGAAGAACGAGGTAATTCTGTCCTAAACCAAGCCTTCCTGTATGATTTTTTGATTCATCAAAATCGTTTTCCGGTATACGCGACCTTTTTTGCGTTTCAAGAGGAAGCCAAAGAAAACAGGTCGTTCTTCGCGCAACATCATATGTCGTTCACCTCACATGTCTTGTCTAGACAAAAACAAACGAACGGATGGTTACTCGGAAAACGATCGTCGACGACTGAGACGCATTACTTCACGGTCAAGATTGAAGATGCTAAGAGACTCGAACTCATCCTTGAACACGCGTACGGAGTCGCATTGATGAACGAACTGTTCATGTTTTCGTATTCCGACCATCTGGCGATTCAAACAGAGATCGAAACCATCTACCGGAAAACACGTGTGTTAGAAGATCGATTCGTTTATCCGGAGGATTCGACGGTCGTGATCGTCGGTCATGATGGTGCAATGCTTTATCTGCTCTCGAACGAAGAACACTTCGCTTATGATCTTCGGACGGACTGGGCGAAACGATTGCGTCAACAGTTACCAAGCGATACGGTGATTCGGCAGCTGAATGGAGAATGGTTCGCGGATTTATAAGAACGGGAGGAAAGGCATGCAAGTCATCAAACAGATTAACGGTCAGAATCATTTTTGGCTGTTCGAAAAGGATGGTCGGACGCTCTACACGTTTCACGGCATCATGGGAGAGCGGTTAGAAGAACCAATGAGCGAGCAAAAATTCTCGCGTTTTTTTAATCTGGATGCCTACATCCGGGAACTTGTAGTAGAGAAAGAAAAAGACGGATACTACGTCGTTCAAGAAGCGGATTACTACGAAATTGTCATCGAAATCTTTTGTCAGGAGAAAGAATATGACGTCATCTCGGAGCATCGCGCGAACATCGAAGAGGAACTCAATGAATTTCTTTTTTCGTCGGGAAACGGTTATTTTTTTGAGGATGATTATGGTCCGGAAGCAATCGAATTCGTCCTCTATGTTCTCGAACCATCTCAGATCGTCGAACCCGTCATTGAATATTTTAAGGCACAGTATGGCGTGACGAAGATCCGGGTGGGGCAGGCAAAGGTTCATTACGGCAGACGCTTGACCGGACTTTATCCTGCAGGAAAGAACTTTAACCGGAAAAATTAATTCGAGGTTTCGTAAAAGGAGTATGGAACATGAAACAGCAAATCGGCTTACCAGGTATCACGGAAGAGAGACTACAAGAGGTAGAAGCAGAACTCGGCTTCGAGCTTCCGAAAGAACTACGAAACAGGTACAAGCGTGAAAACAAGTTCAGCGTCGGCGAATGGGAGTTTTATCCGATCAAGGACGAGCAATATATCAAACGGACATGGGACGATCTCGTTCGTGTTAACACGACGGATGCGGAGGACTATCCATCCGGGTTCTTGCGGATCGCAAGTGACGGCACAGGTGACGAACTCGGGTATCAGCTTCCGGACACGGAGACGATCGTCTTATGGGATCATGTAGAACAAGAGTTGTTTCCAGTAGCGCCGACGTTGAAGGCGTTTATTGAAAAGGAACAACACATGGAACGGAGTGCGGAACAAGCAGAACTCTTCTTACAGACAGTTCTTGAGACAGGCATTGTTTATGGGCTATCGAAGTTTGAACAGTCGGGCTGGGCGTATTGTCCGTCGAATCAAGACGAGACGGACGTGCTGTTATTTTTTTCGACGGAAGCAGCGGCGAAGGCTTTACAGACAAAGGAATGGGCGAACTATCATCTGATTCGCTTAGATTTAGATTTGTTCATGAATGGCTGGTTACCGAACATGATCGACGACGGACTGTATTGTGGCTTGAACTGGGGACCGGAGCTCGTCGGACTTGAGCTTGATTCGGAAGATGTTCTGACAGATCTGGAGGGTTAACATGATTCAGACACTCAGTAAACAAGTGGGTGGCATCACCTATGTCTGGTTCTTGTACCGCGATGGTCGAACGATTCAGATGTATCACGGAGTCACGGAGCAATGGAAGCTCGATCAGGATGTCAGCGATTCAATCGAAGAACGGTATACATTTCGGCGCCAAGCAAAACGACGGATGGAGGAATTGATTACAGAGAAGCAAGCGGAAGGATACAAGCAGGATGATATTTACGGGATGCAACCCGGACGGAAAGAACGCGAGACGTTTCGACGCCGAACGTCGTGGTTCGCCTATCTCCTTGTTGGACTCGGTCTGTTCCAGTTCGTGACACCGTTCTCTCTATTACCGATTGTTGTATTAGGTATCGGTATCGTTCTGATGTTCTTAGCATTCATCAGTAAAGATCAGTTGCCGAAGTGGTTACGTGTCATCTGTTTCGTCGGTTATTTCTTGATACATGTCAGTTTTCGGCAAGAGCCGTATATCCCGTATCTATTTCCGATTCTGTCGATTGGAACAGGAACGGCACTCGTATTATATCTTCGAAGCAAGCACAAACGTAAAATCGAAAGAATCTCCTTAATGTGGAGATCGCTACATAATGAATGAAACAAAGAGATTACGAATCCTTTTAAAGAATCAATTTCTGATATGACTAAAACTTCAAAGCACTGCACAAAGGTAGGGGAAAATGACAGTATGAAAGTAACCTATTCTCACGAAGAATTGTTAGCACTCGAAGATCCATTTGAATATGAAGTGGGGCTACCGATCCGAATCGCGGAACTACCGTCTTGCGTCATCGAAGAAGAGATTCCGGATAGCCGAGAACAATTGGATCGTCTTCTGAAAGATGGCTATACCTTGGTCATTCAGAAACCGCGAATTCCGAACCCTCCCGTATTCGCGGCGTTACCCGTGATAGCAGAGAATACGGTCATGAAATTGTATGTCTACGAGGCGAATCATTGTGAGGATGCGTTATGGGAAGTCCTGTCCGAGAGTGAATACAATCAGCACTGGGCATACTTTTTACTGAAGAAGGTGGATAAAGTCAGATTCGAGTTGTCCTATACCCATGAAGCGCAACGCTCGCTCCGACTGTCTGGTCTCAAAACAAATGAACTTGTTTGTCTTCGTCTTGAGGTCAATCAAAGCGTGACGTGTCAGTGGGATTAAAAAAGGAGATTCTTCACGAAAACGTATGTCGAAGGGCATAGCGATGCGACACGCATCTTTCCATGGCTTGCGGATGCGAGTTCATCGATTCGTTGTTTATGTCTGGTCGGTGAAATGCTTTTGTTTCCAGAAGACATCGTCCAATTCAAACAAATCAGTAGTGAGATGTTCCATGACGAGCTAACGCAAAAGCATGCGCTGGGCACCTATCGCTTTTATGTAGTAATACTTGTCGGAAATGAGTTCCAGTCTAAAAGAATTTACGTCGGTATCGCTGAATTTGGTCTCGATAGCCATTGAGATGATTAGTGATTCTCCATCTATGTATACCATTATTTGTACGAATCATGATCGACCATCATATTGTCAGGAGCTACTTGCGCAGGTACATGACATCGGCTTAACAGAAAGCGGAAGTTTACCAGTCACCGAGATAGTTAGGACATTCACCGCACGAGGTTACGCTGTTTGTACGTGGGGGAGTTCGAGTGAAGAACAGGAACTTCAGTGTTTTCTTACTGCAGCCTTCTTATGACAAGGTAGAAAGAGGGGATTCAATGAGTCTGCGTGGTGTATCGTTTGAAATCCCGAATGAACCGGGGCGTGTCTTGATCGACATATTAAGTGCGATTGAGATGAAAGCGTATGATTGGTTTCTTCGCAATTTTGATTTTCCGATTCAAACCATGGACGGGGAATGGTATGACAGTTTAGAAGAGTTTTCAACCAATCAGAAAGCGACAGGACATGAATTAGCGAAATGGCTAAGGGGACCTAGTAATTACCTGATCTTCGCTGAATTGTTTGCATTTCAAAGTGGTCAGACTGAAGAAGTGGGAATGACCTATGAATGGTTTCAAGAAAGCACTTGCCAAATCGCGATTTTGATTTATGATTGCACGTACGTCGAGATCTATTGTAAGGAGCAGCGCGTATCCGAAGCGTTTTATGAGAACGCTGTGAGACGTGGATATACCGGAATCGAGTGGGTGACCGATGACAATGATCCTCGCACCCGTTTGTCGGTCTGGTCAGAATAAGAAGTAGTCCTGACTAACAGATGTAAACGCTAAGCGTTTAAGGTTAGATATGTAAAGCGCTGAGCATTGCTAGAGGAGAGAAAAATCATGAATCAAGAGATGTAAGAATTCGTTCGAGTGGTTTATCGAACGGTTGTTAGAGAGGGTATGGCAGACTATAAGGACATCTATGAAGAAGAAGTCAATCCAAACGTCATTGACTATACGGCCTGCATCGCGTTTTACCAGCAGTCGAGCGAAGCGGATCAAAAACGAATGAGACAGATGATTGAACAGACGATCATCGATACGGTTTACCATGTATTTGGCATGCTCGATCACTTTTTGTATGAATGGAAAAATTGCGCATTTTGGAAAAATAGATGAGGTAGAGACGTCTTTCAAGTAACGATGGCAACATCAAACATAAGGAGGAAGCACAATGAGCTTAGCATCATATATCTGTATGGAGAGACAAATTCCTGATCAGTATCTCAATTTGGATGAAGAAGATGAAACACTTCCCTTATATATAGGACCCAGTTTTGCGGATAAAGACTGTCTGTATGAAGTAAAAACGAGACATTTTCATAAATGGTATGTATATGAGATTTCAAGTGATTGGGGAATCGAGATCGTCGAACCTTTTGATTCCAGGGTTTCAAAGGAGTCAAAGGAAAAGCTGCGCTATCTGTTTACGCTCATGAACGACTTCTTAGACGAGGGTGAATCGTTTGAACTGTATACATGTTGGATTGGGGAAGAGTCATATCCAAAAGAGAAAAGCATGACACTGTCTTTAGAACTTAATCAGTTGGAAGACATTGAGATTCCTGAAAGAACCCATATTTTGATCACGAAACAGAGTAAAAACTAAAAAGCCGCTGATCCACAGCGGCTTCGTTACATATCTTGGAGGGAGCGCTTGTGATTTTACCATTCATCGGTCTTGTTGTCGGTCTCTTCTTATTGATAGTAGGAACGTACTTCATCCGGTCGAAGCATGCGAAGCAGACGCCGTTAGAGGGACATGGGAGTTACGTCGACAACATCGATTCATTCGTTCTTGGCATCCTACTCTCAATCGGAACGATCATTTTTTGTTCGTTGACCGTCAGACAGTATGGTTATATATGTATCGCAGGAGGACTGTTCGTACTGTACTATGTCAATTCTGTCTGGTAAACGATCGAGATGAGGAATTGACTCATCTTGGAAGTAGTATATAAAGCGGAGTAAAGGGAGAGCACGATGATTCAATTATTAAAACAAATCGACGATCAAGTGCACCACATCGTCTATCACCAGGAAGGACGAACGTTGTTTTACCGGGAAGGGATTGCCAGTAAGGAGAAGCAAGAGGGAGGTGACGAACTAGTCCAGGTCAATGTTGAAGCAGCGACCGTGGTAGTCAAATGTCGGCACGTAATAGCAGCATATCGGCAAAAGAAAGAATGGATTCGCCTAAAGAAAGCGGATGGCTACTTCAAGTCAGATTTCCCTTCGTCAAAAACGATGGACAAATGGATTGAACGTCGCAGTAAAAAACGGAAAGTATTTGTCGCACTGTTCACGATGCTTTGTGGACTGTCATCACTGACGGGAGTGTTGCCCGTCCCAGGTTATATTCCGTTATTTTATCTCCCGTGGGTTTGGCCGATGGATGAAGGGAAATCGAGCCGTGCCCGTTTCTATCGCTGGTACGGAGCCATCATGCTGATTCCCTTGGGCGGCACGTCAAAAAACTACTTAAACCCGATTAATCTTTCGATCAGCGGTACGGTGTGCCTCATCTCCGGTTTTCTCTTACTGTTGCATGTGATTCAAACGCTAAAAGAAGAAGAGACGAAGAAAGTTACTCTATGAAGGACGAGGCGAAACAAATGATTTATTTGAAACGGGAAAACGGTCGGCAGGTTGACCACTGGGTCTGTTACCGAATTGGTCGGACGCTGCATCAGGGTTTTATCCAGGAGAACGAAAGCGGTCAATCGAATGACGGCGAAATGACGAAAGAACGGTATCCGCTGTACATCGGCATGCAAAAAAGAATGCGGCACTTGGCGGAAGAAAAGAAAGCACTTGGCTTTCGGTCGTTGACAGCGGAAGAGGAAGCAGCAATCGTCAACGGTGACGAAGGAATCGATTCAACCTTTCTTAAGCAGGCGATTCGTTATGCCTGGTTGATGCTTTTAATGGGTATTTTACTGTTCGTCAGTCCCTATACGATTCCGAACGTCGTGGCATTCAGCTTAAGTTTATATGTCTGGTGGGGGATTTATGGGAAAACCGGTATTCCGAAAATTGTGCGCAAGTATTTCCACCTGACGCTTTTTATCCTGACACTGTTACAAGTTCTGTCAGTCTTCGGACTGGAAAATGTCCTGCAACCGGTTTATGCGACTAGCTGCATTCTGTCGTCAATTGTTCTTCTTTTACTAGTTGTAAAGCATTACTTGTACCCTTCAAAGAAAGCAAATGAAGGTGCACCGACGATTGAAACCAGTCCGTTGCAAGAGTATTCAGAAGAAGATTGGTGATTGCATTCAATTTTTACAATATCTAAAAAGGGGAAATCAGCTTGCCTAAAAAATCACTGCAGGACCATGCTTTTTACGGAAACATCAAAAAGGTAAAAAAGTGCATCGATCGCGGGGACGATCTGGATGCACTGGATGAAGAAGGAAATTCGGCATTGCACTGGGCAATCGAGGAAGGGAATGACGACATCGTCACGCTGTTACTTGACCACCGGGCAGACATCAACCGACGGAGCCGGCACGGGTTAATGCCGTTGCACCTTGCGTTGTATGAAAACCGGTCCGCTATCGCGATGCAACTGATTGACCGTGGTGCCGCTCTTGATTTTGACGGACACGGATTCACGGCGGTGCACTTCATCGCCGCGCGCTCTGGCAACAAACGAGTCTTGCGTCGTTTACTTGAAGATCAGGCACGTGTTGACTGGCAGACGGACGACGGAGCAGGATATACACCTCTGCATTATGCGGCGCAGGAAGGAAAAACAAAGAAGATTGTCATGTTGGCAGCGGCGGGAGCTGATGTCAATCGCATCGAAATGAACGGATTCACACCATTGCACCTCGCAGCGGGAGAAGGGCATGTCAAAGCGGTGGAAGCGTTACTGGCGGCAGGAGCAGACATCGAAATCGAAAATACGTTAGACGCTAACAATACAGCCCTGATGCTTGCCAGTCAGTATGGTCTGACGGACATCACGAAAGTGTTGCTGGCACACGGTGCAGAGTGGGATCATCAGTCAGGATGCAAAAGGGCGAACAGCGCTCGGCTTTGCATTGAAACACCGGTATCCGGAAATCATTAAGCTGTTACAAACCATACATAGGAGGAAATAAGATGAAAAAATGGATTGGTCTCATCATTCTTGTACAAACGATCTTGTTTGGCATGCTGATTATTCAACTCGACAAGATGACAGATACGATTGCGGAAGCAGGAGCATATATCGCTACGAATGACGGTAGTCTTGCTTGGGGAGGCGGCCTTCCGGTAATGGATTATGTCTTATTTAGCATCTTGATCATTGTCGGGATTTTTCTCCTCATCCCGGAAGAAAAATTAAAGTGAGAACGGTTAAAAAGTTGTAGGTCGATTCAAATGTCAAGTGATAAAATAAAAGATGGGAGATTTTTCCTTATATTGACTTAATTTTATTTAAAAGGATGGGTTCGTATGAAAAAAATAACATTTCGGAATGTGTTAGCAAGCGGTGTCGTGACAGCGCTTGTATTGACAGGGGCTTCCTTTCAGGGGGGAGTCGCGGATGCAGCGACAAAAACAAAGACGACCCAAGTCGTGAAAAAAAAGACGGATTATAAAAAATATCGTGCGAAACAACTGAAAGCTGTTGCTTCATACGATAGCACCCTCTTTCACATGGATCGATTTGGTGGCATCAAGGTGCCGGACTATGTGACTGATCCTGTCTACCGTGCACAAGTTGAACGTTATAATAAAAAAGTCGAGTCGTATAAAAAAGACCATGCAGCTGCGGTCAAAGAAGTCAAAGCACTAAAAAAATTCATTCCTGAAGTGAACACGGCGAAGGAGAAAAAGATAACGGATCGACGTGTCGCGGCCTTGAAGAAAGAAACGGCGCGCTTGAAGGCGAAATCAAAAGCGTTGTTAAAACAGGGCCAGGCCCTGTACAAAGTCATCACAAACTATGAGCAACAACAAATCCTCTCGTTTGAAAGCCGGTACGGTTCAATCAGCGAAGCGTTGACGCTGATCAGCTACCGTGACTATCTCACGCGCTTGGACAACTATTTAACGGAAAACCATTACAGCAAGGATGCAAAAGCGGATATTATCGACCTTAACAGTGAACGGATGTTAAACGCGCGGGAAGAATCGTCAGAACGGTTAGGGGACACGCGTGGCAAGATGTTCCTGTTGATTTACGCCGGTAAATTCGAAGAAGCGAACGAACTCTTTACGTATGCGAAAGACACGATCGTCGTCGAGGAAAACGCCCGATTAGACGCATTGTACACGAAAATCATTGAACGGTATATGAAGAAGTAAATATAAAACAGCATCCTGCCGGGATGCTGTTTTTACGTAAACAAACAGGAAAGGAAGAATCATTCTCCCTTTCCTGTCATCAATTATTTTCCTGGCTTTGTTTTATAGAAGCTGTAGAAGACGCTGATCAGGATGACGAGGACGATCGTACCAAGCGACATCCAGAGTGGCATTTTGTAGACATCACCGAGAATCATCTTCGCTCCGATGAAGACGAGCATGAAGCTGAGACCGTGCTTCAGGTAATAGAAGCGGTCGATCAGGTTCGCGAGGACGAAGTAGAGACTGCGGAGACCGAGGATTGCCATGATGTTCGCATAGAAGATGATGAACGGGTCACGCGAATAGGCAAAGCTTGCTGCGACCGAGTCGACGGCGAAGACGATATCCGAGATTTCGATGAAGATCAACGCGATCAACAGCGGTGTGAAGAACAATTTGCCGTTGATTCGCTGCGTAAACTTACCGGACGAGATGTCTTGCGTGATTGGCAAACGTTTTTCAAGCCAACGGACCGTCTTGTTCTCTTCAAGCGACGTTTCCTGCCCGATGTTCTTGAACATCATGTAACCGGTGTAGACGAGGAACGCACCGAAGATGTAGTAGACCCAGGCGAAGTTCTCAAGGAGCGACACCCCAGCGACGATGAAGATGACGCGGAAGAGGATGGCACCGAGAATGCCCCAGAACAAGACTTTGTGCTGATACTTCAACGGAATCGCAAAGTACGCAAAGACGAGTGAGAAGACGAAGACGTTATCAATCGCAAGTGCCTTTTCGATGAAATAGACGCTCGTGTACTCAATGGCAGCGTCGCTTCCTTGCGCATAAAATAACCAACCGCCAAAGGCAACGGCGAGTCCGATCCAGACGAACGTCCACGTCCAGGCTTCGCGGAGCGAAACCTCATGGGCTTTCCTGTGAAATACGCCAAGGTCCAATGCGAGCATGATGAAGACGATCGCTAAAAATACAATCAATAGTGTCAACAGCGCTTCCTCCTTTTAAGTGGTGTTCTGTTCATATTTAAATTATAGGTTCAAATGAACTTAAAGTAAAGAAGGAAGTGTGCTGCTTTTGTTTATAAAATCAATCAGACACTTTTTCGTCTTAAAATCAAAAGGGGAGATTGGTATGGAAAAAACAAGTGCCATCAACAAAACCGCCTGGGAATACCGCGCCTATGAATTTTGGAATCAACGCGATGGGACGCCGGCGGACAAGGCGAAAGCAATCAGGAACGACCCGAAAGCGAGTCTGAAGAAACATCAGCACTTGTTTAAAGAGGTTACCGGCAAAAAAATTGCCAATCTCTGCGGATCGAACGGGCGCAAAGCGGTTCCGCTGGCGTTACTCGGTGCTGACGTCACGGTCTTCGACATCTCGGAAGAAAACCGCCGTTATGCGCTTGAGCTTGCCGCCTGTGCCGGGACGCACCTCGAGTATATCGTTGGAGATATCTATGAAATTAATTTGAAGACGTACCGGCATCAGTTTGATGTCCTGTATCTTGAAGGCGGGACATTACATTATTTTCATGACCTGGAGGCATTCACGGCGATTTTGTTTGCCTTGCTCAAGCCGGGCGGAAAGCTGATTTTAAGCGACTATCACCCAATCAAACATTGTATTGATGAAGACACGTACATCCCGCGTTATTTCGATCAGGATGTGTACGAAGACAAAATCGCCTATCAATCACATTTTGATCCCGCTGAGCAAACGGAGTTTCCGAAGGTGATGCTGCGGCACTATACGATGAGTGAGATCGTAAACACGGTCATCCGAAGCGGCTTCACCCTCGCACAACTGGACGAACACCGGGGCTGGGACGGTGAAAACCTCCCGTGGGAGTTCACGCTTGTCGCGACGACATAAAACCCAGCGTCCATTTACGGATGCTGGGTTTGTTTTTCGATGGCGTGAAAGATGGGCTGCAAACTCTCGCCGATTGGTGTCAGACGATAGATGGATGCCGGTCGTTCGATGACTCCGCGTTGTTCGAGTTGCGCGAGACAAACGGTCAACTCAGGTGTGGAATGTGCTGATCCGACTGCTGTCAGTTGTTCGAAGGAACAGGGAGCTTGCAACAGCACCCGAATAATCTGCATCTCGAACTTGGTCCCGAGGATCCGGACCGTATGGTCAAGTGCGCGTATATCAGATGTCATGTGATACACCTCCTCAACGTAACGGCGGGAAGTGCGGCAAAACATAGGTTCCGAGTTCATCAATGACCTCTTCCGCCGGTCGTTCACTGTCGAACAGGGCGAAGAAAAGGTGGTTGACACCTAGGTCACGGTAGAGATGGAGCAGTTCAATCAAACGATTGCGTCCGATTCGGAATCCAAGTCGGATCGGTGTCGGTTCTTCATCCGGATCAGCAGATAGATCGAGATGCATTGGCATCGAAAACGGGCGGAACCGGGTCATTCCGGCGTCTTGACTCGTCTGGCGCCAATCCTCAATCGCTTTTGCCTGTTCCAAAGGTCCTTGCGGATAATACATCCAGCCGTCCCCGTTGGTTGCAAGCCAGTCCATGTTTTGTTGGGCAAACTCGGTAATCATCGTCGGAATCCGCTTCTGTGGTCGCGGCACGAGTGTCGCACCGGTGACGTCGCCGTACTCAGACTGAATCGTCGGGTAGTCCGTATACAATGCTTGCTCCATCACGCGTAACGCTTCTTTAAACTGGACACCCCGACTCGGATGATCAATTCCGAGACCATGAAAATCCGCTTGCCGGTCGCCGGACGAAACACCGAGTATCAGCCGTTCCGGGAACAGTGCGTCAATCGTCGCGAGTTCTTTGGCAGCCCGTAACGGGTGACGGAGCGGCAGGACCAAAGCAGATGTTCCGAGGGCAATCTGTTTCGTCTGACTGAGTAGGTGAGTACCATAAATCAACATGTCATAAATTTGACCGACGGCAGGATCAAGAAAATAAGGATCTTTCAACAGCACGTCGCGTAACCAAAGGGTTGTAAAACCAAACTGATCGGCTTTTTGTGCCAGCTCGATTTGTTTCGCGAGGGTCGGTGTCTGCATCTTAAAATTCTCCAGCGGAATGTGGAGACCGAGCGTCAGCTCACCTTCCCGGTACATCCGCCGGTAACTGGCATGATTGTCAAGCATGAAATTTCCTCCTTACTGGTGTTCGAGACGACGGGAGACGGCAGTCAAAATGACGGCGAGAATGACCATGATGCCACCGACCCACGGTGTGTGAACGAGTCCAATCGTGTCGGCGACAAGTCCGCCGATCGTTGCACCGAGGGCGATCCCGATGTTAAAGGCGGAGATGTTTAACGCAGACGCGACATCGACGGCAGCCGGGACATATTTTTCAGCGAGCTGAACGATATAGAGTTGCAGTCCCGGGACATTCATGAAGGCGAGCAATCCCATTAGAATAATGCCGATGATACCGGCGACTTTAAACGGAATCATGAATGACAAGGCGATCATGACGATGGCGTGCAAAATGAACATATAGAACAATGCTTTAATCGGATTGCCGTTGGCGAGTTTTCCACCTGCTGCGTTGCCGATCGCGACGGCAATGCCGTAGACGAGCAGGATGATGCTGATCAGGCTCGGACTGATTTTCGTGACGTCCTGCATGATCGGCGTCAAGTAGGTGAAGGCGACAAACGTTCCACCGTAACCAAGCGCAGTGATTAAGAAACCGAGCATCAAGCGCCCGTTCGTCAACAATTTAAACATGTCGGAAAACTTCGCTGGTGGAGATTGTTTCAAGTCTTTTGGAATTAAGAAGAAACTGGCGATGATTGAGACAAGACCTAATGCGGCTACTGCGAAGAACGTCGCGCGCCAACCGAACGCTTGACCGATGAACGTACCAAGCGGGACGCCGGTAACCGTTGCGACCGTCAGTCCGGTGAACATCAAGGCGATGGCACTGGCTTTTTTATCTGCCGGTACGAGCTGAACGGCAATCGTCGCACCAATCGAGAAGAAGACACCGTGCGAGAATGCGGTGATAAAACGGGCGACGATCAACAGTTCAAAACTGGGAGCGACGGCAGAGACGAGATTACCGGCTATAAAGATGACCATCAATGCCATCAGTAACGTTTTCCGGTTCATCCGGTTCGTTAAAGCAGTCAGAATCGGGGCACCGACGGCGACGCCAATCGCGTAACCGGAAATGATCAACCCGGCAAGAGTGATGCCGATATTTAAGTCACCGGCGATGGCAGCAAGCAATCCGACCGGGACGAATTCTGTTGTTCCGATGCCGAAAGCGCTGATTGCAAGGGCAAGCAGGGCGAGGCGACCGTTTTTAGGAACCTGTTCCTGTTCGGAACGGGGGTTTAATTGATTCATGATAATTCCTCCTAAGGTTGAAATGAATAAAAAACAGTTTGTTGCCGGCAGACCGGGCCCAGTCTGCTTGATGAAAAGGAGAAGCTTCTGCATCCCATCATAGAATGACAAGTTGAATTAAGGAAGTACGCACTTTCAAGTACCATAGGCACTAAAAAGTACCTTACCTACTTTCATCAAATCAATGGACGAAAGCAACTTGTACTTTCTGTTGACAGTTGTTATCATAAACCCATCAAATGCACTTGAGAAGTACACACTTTTAAGTACGATAGTCACTAAAAAGTACCTGTCCCGCTGTACTCCAAGAATCGAAAGGAAGAATCAGCATGGCCTATAACATTCCGGTCGAAGCGACGCTGCAAGTCATCGGAGGCAAATGGAAAGTCGTCATCATGTGTCATCTCATCAAAGGGGAACGACGGACGAGTGAGTTGAAGAAGCTGATGCCGAACATCACGCAAAAAATGTTGACGCAACAATTGCGCGAGCTTGAACAGGACGGTGTCATCATCCGGACCGTCTACGAACAAGTCCCACCGAAAGTCATCTATTCCTTGTCCGACTACGGTTGGTCATTGCGTCCGATTCTCGACGCCATGTGTGCGTGGGGCGAAGGACATATCGATTTGACGGGTGAGGAAGTCGTTTCTTCTTAAAGCGGACCATCATACTGCACAGCAAAACGACCGTCCTGATTTCAGGCGGTCGTTTTTGTTAGTACGATTGAAGTGTTTGACCGTGCGAAAGGATTAGAGATTAAAACGGCAAATTCCTTATTAAGGAAATTCATTTCTTAATAGGAGGTGGTCCGTTTACGCTGTCTGTCGATGCATGGTTTTACATTTATTTTGCAACTGGAGCAGTGGTTGTTTTTCTCATCGGTTGCGGGATTGCCAAGAAAACACAAAAGCAGGACAGTGGCTTTTCGTTTATCCTGCTGATGAGCGTGGTGTTGTTTGCGGCTCTAGCTTACTGGTTCAACGGTGCGGCTAAAGAAGTGTTCACAGGAACATTACCTTGTCTGATCAATCTCATATTCGGCGGCGTACTTCTGATCGTGTTCCTTGCCGGTTCGAAAATGATGTTCAAAAGAATATAAAGGTCAGTTGCAATCAACGGACGGTTTCTTTCATAGGACCATCCGTATGTACGTGGTTAAAGAGGGTAACGACTCCCTCGTCGTTCGATGACGAGAATGTGATCCGTGATTTCTTCCGGTTCGTCGTCGAACGGATCATACGTGATTCGTTCGGACAACCGGATTTGGTATTGCTCCAAACCCTCGATGGTTTGCAAATAGTCCGGCAATCTTTCGGTCAAATCCGTTAACGTTGGATCGGTAAACGGAAAATTATCGTCGTTCGGATTATTTGTATGGATGAAAACCGCGTCCGATCCTGCATCCAGCTGGGACAGTTCGATCCAGAGCTGGTACGGTTGTCCCCACGTTTGAAGGGCGGCGTTTAACTCATCCATCAGATGAAACAAGGCCTGGACATGTGCTGTTCGCATCTTAAGGTGACCGTTTCCGTGTCCGTCAAAATCGAGGTGGACGTGCCAAAAATCGAACCAGCTGTCAGGACTGAAATCGAGCGGATGGGCGCTGAGTTGTTGTTCTTTTTGAAGATTTCGGAAGTAGCGCCGTTTGCCTCTGAATTTTTTCATGTCTTTAGTACTCCTTTACGTGAATCGAGTTATGTAATTATCTTTTTTACACGTCAAACTAAGTTGAATAAAGCGAATCGGATAATTTTTGATTAAATATCGTTAATTTCTGTTTTTACTTGATGGTAAATGGAAATTCCTATATAAATAATGTGAATTAACATTAGTTCGCTTTAAATACATCTTTACTGAACTATGAAATGAGGAGGTTTTTACATTGGAAAAATTTTCTTCAGATATTCGTTTGGTCTCTCAAAGGATTCAACAAATTCAACATTCGATTTCTACCGAAGAAGCTACTAAAACCGCTTTAATTATGCCGTTTTTTCAAACGTTGGGTTATGACGTATTTAATCCGGCAGAGTTCACTCCGGAGTATATTGCTGACGTCGGAATAAAAAAGGGTGAAAAGGTTGATTATGCAATCATGGATCAGGGACAGCCGACTATTCTTATTGAAGCTAAATCAATTCGAGAACCTCTCACGAAACATGATTCGCAACTGTTTAGGTACTATGGAACGACACAAGCTAAGTTTGCTATTTTAACGAATGGCGACACTTATCGATTCTACACGGATTTAGAAACACCCAACGTAATGGATACTGTTCCATTCTTTGAAATTACACTGTCTACCATTAAGGATAATGAAATCAAAGAGCTGTACAAATTTAAAAAACAAGAATTTAACGTCAACACGATTCTCTCTACAGCAGAGGAACTAAAATATTTAAGTGCGATTAAAGAACAGTTAAAAACACAATCACAGTTACCGAGCGACGAGTTTATTAGATTACTGATTCAAGACTGCTATCAAGGGATTAAAACGCAAACTGTGGTTGATAAGTTTAGACCTATCGTTTCAAAAGCGTTTACGCAGTTCATGAATGAGAATATGAATGAACGAATCAAACATGTAATTTCAGGAGACTCGGAATCATCGACGGTCTCTCTCTGTTCCTTCCTCATCAGAGTTAGAAGCAGAAAATACCATCGATGAACCGGCTATAGATATTCCATCACAGCCTTCGATTGAAACCACACAAGAAGAAATTGAGGGTTATGCGACCGTAAAGGTGTTACTTGGATCGACAGTCGATAAAAATCGAATTTTTTATCGGGATAACGCGAGCTACTTTAACATTCTGATTGATGATAGTAATCGGAAATGGGTCTGTCGTTTGCACCTTAATTCATTAACAAATAAATATATAACTTTCCGTGATGAACCGAATGTGCGACATAAAATTAATGAAGTATATGAAATCGAACAATATAAAGAGCGCTTATCAGATATCGTCAACGAAATCATTGCTTCAACTTAATTTCCTTATTTAGATGTCTGTCTTCACAGAATTTATGGCTAGGAAGCCCGCTGCTTCAGTGGTTGGAATGTCAGTTCCAATTCTTACTTTTGATAGCGAGGGCATTGACGTGATTTCCGACATGAATCGCTTTTAAGGGAAAGGGTAACCAAAACCAGCCCTGCATCGTAGCGTAGCGGCGTACAAGATTGGCGCTAAGAGGCGATTTGAGAAAAGAATGAAATGAGCGGCTAAACATTCATGAACACCAGATTTTTAATTGTTCTACAACATGCCTACCTTTAGCGAGGTAGGTTTTTTTATTTCATTTCAGTAATTTTATTTTAATTTGTTTACGCTTTCAATTAAAACATTGTTTCTTAAATGAGGACTTGCTATACTGTTGGTGAACACGGGGAACTTGCGCACGAATTACGGATCAACGAGCGATGTACAGTCAAAACGATGTTTTATATTACATTGTCTTATAACGGTCAATGATTTCATTAAAGGGGAGCTGAGCACATGGGACAAAAACTCAACTGGACGGCAACACTCGGATTGACGACGGCGCTACTCGCTGCGTCGCTACCGATGCAACCGGTCGCGGCGGAAACGGCAACCTCCGTCACGGAGCGGGTCGACGCACAACTCGATCAGATGACGCTCGAACAGAAAATCGGACAAATGATCATGCCGGATTTCCGGCTGTGGGACGGGGGCGACCATACGCAGCTGGCACCGGAAGTCGGACGGGTCATCGACCGGTTTGATTTAGGCGGCGTCATCTTGTTTGCGGAAAATGTCAGTGCAACGGAACAGACGACGAAACTGGTCCATGACTTGCAGGAAGTCATCAAAAGTGACGCGAGTAACGACATTCCACTGTTCGTGACGATTGACCAGGAAGGTGGCATCGTCACACGCCTCGGGACGGGGACGAATTTACCGGGCAACATGGCACTCGGGGCGACCCGCAGTCCGGTTTACGCGGAAGCGGCAGGAAGCATCATCGGGTCCGAGTTGAAGGCCCTCGGCATCAACGTCAACTTTGGTCCGGTCCTAGACGTCAACAACAACCCGGGCAATCCGGTCATCGGCGTTCGCTCGTTTTCGAGTGATCCGAACCTGGTTGGGGAACTCGGTTCGGCAATGACACGCGGCATCCAGGAGCAAGGTGTCGTTGCGACGGCGAAACACTTCCCGGGACACGGCGATACGGCGGTCGATTCGCATTACGGTCTGCCGGTCGTCGATAAATCACTTGAAGCATTACAACAGCTTGAACTGATTCCGTTTAAACGGGCGATTGCGGAAGGCATCGACATGATCATGACGGCACATATCGGCATGCCGCAAATCGAGGATGAAGTCGTCGAGTCCAAACAAGGGACGTTCCCGTTACCGGCGACGTTGTCGGATGACGTCATCACCGGTGTCCTGCGCGAAGAACTCGGCTATGACGGACTTGTCGTCACCGATGCCTTGAACATGCAGGCGATTGCCGACAACTTCACGGAGTCGGAAGCCGTCATCAAGACGTTTAAAGCAGGCGTCGATATCGCCTTGATGCCGACGATTTTAAGATCTGCGAACGATGTGACGAAACTGGAGACGATTTTTGACGATGTGATTGCAGCCGTTGAAGCCGGTCAATTATCGGAAGCAACGATTGACGCATCCGTCGAACGAATTTTGACGTTAAAAGCAACGCGCGGCATTTGGAACGAAACAGTCGACGCGGCGACGCTCGACGAAAAACTCGTACAAGCAAAAACGGTCGTCGGCAGTCCGGAGCATAAAGCACTTGAACGAGAAATGACGGAAGCCGCGGTCACGCTCGTCAAGAATGATAAGAAAACACTGCCGATCAAACCGAAGAAAGGCGAGACAATCCTCGTCCTGTCACCGGCAAAAGATCAGACGGACAGTATGGTCAAGACGATCCGGTCGCTTGAGAAAAACGCCGGTAACCTGAAACACGTCAACATCGTGACAGAAAATTATACGGCGTCGACGCCGCACCTGGAGCAAAACCAGGTCTTGCAAGAAAAGCTGGATGCGGCGGACTACATCATCGTCGGCTCAAACGTCAACAACAGTGACAAGCTGAAAGCGACGGCGGCGGATCATTATGTACCGGCGGAAGTCTTCCGTCAGGCGAAACGGACCAACACACCGTCCGTCCTGCTCAGTCTCCGGAATCCGTATGATGTCGCCGTGCAACCGGACGCGAAAGCGCAACTGCTTGTCTACGGTTTCAAGGGCGATCCAAACGGGCCCGACTCGGAAGCCGGGAACACGAAATCGGCCGGACCGAATTTACCGGCAGGAATCCGTGCCATCTTTAGTGAAGTGAAACCACAGGGAAAACTGCCGGTCGATGTCCCGAAATTTGAGGACGGTCTGTTTAAAGAGGTGCTTCATCTCGAGTTTGGAGACGGGTTCCGGAACTGGAACCGGTAAGTGTGAAGGGAATAGGTGAGCTCAATCAATCGGATTGGGCTTTCGCTATTGACTTTTTTTGCAATAAAATTTTAATGATTTGTTAAGAAGAGTAAACTAAAGTTTTTTAAAAGGTTACATAGTGAGTAGAGAGGGTGTTGACGATGTTAGATAAATTAGCAACAGAACGACGAAACGAACGAACGATGCACCTGGACGACATGGCGGTCGAAGACATGTTGACCGTCATGAACGCGGAAGATCAAACGGTCGCCACTGTCATTCGACAGGAAATCCCGGTCATCAAACAAGTCGTCGAGCGCGTCATTCAGTCGTTTCAAGTAGGTGGGCGCCTGATCTACATTGGAGCCGGGACGAGCGGACGACTCGGTGTCCTCGACGCGGCGGAATGTGTGCCGACGTTCGGTGTCTCGCCGGACATGGTCGTCGGACTGATTGCGGGTGGGGAACGGGCACTGATTCAAGCCGTCGAAGGGGCGGAAGACAGTCAGACGCTTGCTGTTGAAGATTTACAGGCACTTAAAGTAAACGTAAACGACACCGTCATCGGCATCGCGGCGAGCGGACGGACACCGTATGTCATTGGCGGACTTGATTATGCACACGAAGTCGGTGCGACGACGGCTGCCCTGTCCTGTAACAAACAAGCGGTCATCAGTAAGCACGCGCAGTACAAGATTGAAGTCGAAACCGGACCGGAAGTCTTGACCGGTTCGACTCGACTCAAGGCGGGCACGGCACAAAAACTTGTCCTGAACATGATTTCGACGGCGGCGATGATCGGCGTCGGAAAGGTTTATCAAAACTTGATGGTCGACGTCCAGTCGACGAACGAAAAGTTAGAAGTCCGTGCGAAACGGATGATTGTCGAAGCGACCGGGGTTGACGGAGAGACGGCAGCGCGTACTTTCACTTCGGCGAACGGTCACGTCAAGACAGCGATCGTGATGATTTTAGCCGACATATCGTATGATGAAGCAGTCGAACGCTTGCACCGCGCAAACGGATTCGTCCGTGATGCACTTTAAGGGGGGATAAAAGATGAAAAAAGAAGAAATCTTGGCGGAAGCCATCCTCGCACAGGTCGGGGGAACGGATAACATTCGGCAACTCGCCCACTGCATGACACGGGTCCGGTTGTCGCTGAAAGACCCGACGAAAGCAGACATCGAGGCACTTAAACAAATCGACGGTGTCATGGGTGTCATCGATGACGAGACGTTACAACTCGTCGTCGGACCGGGGACCGTCAACCGGGTCGCGGATCATCTCAGCCGCACGACAGGACTTGCAATCGGTGAGGAATCGGTCGATGAAAACTTGACGTTCGAGGAACGGGCCGCGATCGAACGGCAAAAAGTTAAAGAGAAACAAAAGTCCCCGTTCAAGCGCTTCTTACGCCGGATCGGGAACATCTTCATCCCGCTCATCCCGGGACTGGTCGCATCCGGAATCATCAACGGCGGAGCGAACTTCGCGAAGAATGCCGGAGTCGATGCAACAGTGACCTGGATGCAGATTCTATTGTTACTCGGAAGTACCGTCTTTGCCTACTTAGCGATCCTCGTCGGCTGGAATACGGCGAAGGAGTTTGGCGGCACACCTGTCCTCGGAGCGATTGCCGGCGGGATTTTATTTAATCCGTTACTCGTCGACATCGTTATATACGGGGAACCGCTCGTCGTCGGTCGGGGCGGACTGTTTGGTGTCATCTTTGCCGCCTGGCTGATGACCTATCTTGAAAAACACATCCGCCGCTTCATGCCGGTCTCGATCGATATCATCTTTACACCGCTGTTTACGGTCTTGATTGTCGGCTTTACGGCACTTTATGCAATCATGCCGGTCGCCGGCATCTTGTCCGACGGCATCATGTTAGGCATCAATGCAACGCTTGAAGTCGGTGGACCACTCGCCGGTGCCGTGCTCGCCGGATTCTTCCTGCCGCTCGTCATGGTCGGTCTCCATCACGGCTTGACACCGATTCATTTGGAGCTCCTGAACACGATTGGCGATACGCCACTCTTACCGATTCTCGCGATGGCAGGTGCCGGACAAGTCGGGGCGGCACTGGCGATTTTCGTCAAGACGCGGAATCAGCGTTTACGTAACATCATCAAGGGGGCGATTCCGGTCGGTTTCCTCGGGATCGGTGAACCGCTATTGTACGGGGTCACGTTGCCGCTCGGTCGTCCATTCTTGACGGCTTGTATGGGAGCGGCCGTCGGTGGCGCGTTCCAGGCGACGATGAAGACGACGGCGCTTGGAATCGGTGTATCCGGCCTATCATTGACACCGTTGATTGATAACGGGATGTACTTGACGTATATCGCCGGTCTTATCATCTCGTACGCGGCAGGATTCCTGTTTACGTATTGGTTTGGCTTTAAGGAGGAAATGGCAGACGGGATTTAACGGGGATAGAGTATTTCAGAAGAAATAAAAAGATGGAAGATCACGTTTGAGGTGATGTTCCATCTTTTTTTTGACTCCCGGCCCATTTAAAATCAATGAGCAAAAAACTGATTCACTGATTTATCGGACTTCAGCTGATTCCGGATCAGCTTTTTCAAGTCTTTTTCCTGTTCGATTGTGCTGAGTTGCGTGTTGTACCACCCGTCAAGCTGTTCCCGCGTCACCTTGAAGGTATAGTCCGGGAACGAAAAGGTGATGTGGTCGACATTGTCGACAAGTGCAAAGAGATAGGTTGCATTATACAAGACCGTTTCTTTGATTTCTTGTTCGACTTCTTCTGTCTCAATTTCTTTATAGTCTAAAGTGATTCCGTACGGTGTTTGTCTGGTTTCAAGAGCGATTTGTCGCAACTCTTGATGGTGTGCCAATTGCTTGACGATCGTTCCGACAGCACTGTTATCGCCGACATAAGTATGTTTGTAGTGGAACAGGTCTATCTTTGAATCAGCACGTTGGCTGTAGCCGTTCCAAATCAGTACGAGGCAGACAATCGACAGCAATGGGATTAAAATTCGTTTCATTGATAATCGCTCCTTTAAGTATCTCCTTCTCATGGTATCATAATTTGTAGAATACCTCCTAAAAAATTCTTATATTGGGACTTTAGTAACAATTCGTCAAGAGTGAACATCTAGTCAATCAAGAGGAGTGAAGCAGATGAAAGGACTCGCCGTTTATTTGAGTGAACCGTTGACTGATGAGGCGAAAGACAACATCCGACAGATGCGGACAATTGGTTTTACCTCAATCTTTACCTCATTACATATTCCGGAAGACGACCCGACGCTGTATACGGAGCGCTTGCGGGACCTCGGGGCGCTCGCTCGGGAGCTCGAGATGGAACTCGTCGCGGATATCGCACCAAGTTCGCTTGCCGCACTAGGCAAGACGTGGGACGATGCTGCTACCTTAATCGAATGGGGCGTGACCGGTCTGCGGGTCGATTATGGCATCACGCCGAAGCAGGTCGCGGACTTGTCAAGACAGATGATGGTCGCCTTAAACGCTAGTACATTGACGGCAGAAGAGCTCGCTGCGATGAAAGCAGAGGGACTTGTCCTTGAGCAGGTCGAGGCGTGGCACAACTTTTATCCGCGACCGGAAACGGGGCTTGACCGAGACTGGTTCCACGATAAAAACCGCTGGCTCCGTGAACAGGGAATCCGTGTCCAGGCGTTCATTCCGGGAGACGGACAACGGCGTGGTCCGCTTCATGCCACGTTACCGACGCTCGAAGACCACCGCAGGAGATCACCGTTTGCCTGTTATCTCGAGCTTCAAGCATCCGTCGACCGGATTCTGATCGGAGACCCGGGTTTGTCGGCGAGCACGATGAACCAGTTTGCTGCCTATCAGGAGGGAATCATTGTCCTCCGGGCGACGGGTCAAAGCGATGATCCGTTGTTGACGCGCGTACAGACGAACCGGTTGGATCCGGCACGCGACGTCATCCGGTCCGTCGAGTCGCGTAGCTCCGGGCACCCAGGCAATGGATGGCTTGAACCCGCGACCGTATCAGACCGGCCTGTCGGCTCGATCACGATCGACAATCTTAAGTACGGACGGTACGCCGGCGAATTGCAAGTCACGAAACGGAATCTTGCGGGCGACGAACGGGTCAATGTCATCGGTCGCGTGATCGAGGCGGATCGGCCGTTGCTGCAACAGATTGGACCCGGGGGACGGTTTCAAATCGAATGGTGCTGATCGTAGTGGCCTAACAGCAGGTCACGCAAGAAGAGACGTCCATGCCTTGCATATGCTCGGCGTGGGACGTCTCTTGTTGTTTTTGTGCAAGCTATCATAATTAGCTCCATGTCATCTATCTCGTGAAGGGGGCGGAAACATCATCCGTTGACCAGTTTTTCCGAATCGCTTCAAGGACAACCTCCGGATCATCCCAGTGCAAGATGTGGGAAGTCGACGGAGCAGATATTACCGTCCCACCGGTTTTCTCCTGCCAGATGGCAATCGCTTCTTGGCGGAACGGTTCATCCGAGACGGGTAACGTCGCCCGCAGCAACAGTACGTTGTCTCCCGGGACGTCGTCAAGGAAGTCGAGAATTTCGTCCTGATACATTGCCGCCAGGATCGCACGCGCCGTTTTCGCACGGGCATGCCAGTAATACCGTCCGTCCTGCATCCGGACGAAATCTTGTCCGGCCAAGTCAAGTAACGGCGACCGGCGCATCTTCGGTCCATAGACAGCGACGTCTAAAAACGCTTCGAGTGTTGCGACCGATTCTTCGAAGTCGGTCTCGTAAAAGGCAGCTTCCTGCTCGAGGAGTGTGCCCCGCAACCGTTTACTCTGATACCCGCCGTCAATCAAAATCGATCCGCGGACCCGCTCCGGCTGTTCCTTCTGATAAAAGAGCGCGATGAAACTGCCCCAGGAGTGCGAGAGAAAATAGAAATCTTGGATTTGTAGAAGTTCAAACAGTTGGTTCAACCAGTTAGAAAAGCGCGCGAACTGATAATCACGTTCGTCCGTGAACGGTGCCGTTTTCCCGTGACCCGGGGCGTCAATCGAAACAATCCGGTAGTCATGTTTCAAGGAATCAGCCAGTTCAATGAAGCTGAGGCTTGTTCCGCCGAGGCCGTGCAGGCAAAAAATCACCGGACGGTCCGGTTCGCCCCATTCGGTGACCTGTGTAGAGGTACCTGCGCATTCAATGTTATACCGTTTCATTTGACTTCCTCCGTTTCGATAGGTGAGTTCTTACTTTTTAACCAGTATTATACATCATTTACTGTATACTGAAGCTAAGAAATTGAAGGGAAACACTATGGAGGGAATGCGGAATGAAAATTACAGTGGCGACACTTTGGACGGATCAGGTAAAACCGATGCAGGACTTTTACACTGGGACACTCAGTTTTCCGCTCGTCGAGGAAACGGAAACATCCTTTGCGGTCCAAATCGGAACGAGTCAGCTTCGGTTTGAACAGGACATGATGCAGGAAGAGAAACAATATCACTTTGCGTTCAATATTCCGGGAGATGCGTTTCAGCTGGCGAAGAATTGGTTGCAGCAGCACGTACCGTTATTGATCGAGGACGGTGTGGACGAAATCTATTTCGAAAACATCGATGCGCATTCCGTCTACTTTTACGATCCGGACGAGAACGTCGTCGAATTGATTGCCCGGCGTGATGTCAATCCGGATAAGTCGCTTTCAACGTTTAGCGTACAGGATATACTCGATATCGGTGAAATGAACGTGACGACGCCGGACGTCGCCGGTGTCGGGGCAAGATTTGCTGAACTCGGTATCGTTCGGCGGGATCGTCAGCCAATCAAACCGGATGTCCTGAACTTCCTCGGAGAAGCGGAAGACGGGACCCATCTGTTGCTCGGACGTGCCGGACGGCCGTGGTTATTTTCACCGAAAATAGCGCTGACGAGTCCGCTCGAGTTAGAGATCGATAATCAGATGCATGTCCGACTTGATCGGGAGGGTGTGCTGCATCGTAAATAAGAGGTAGAACGGTGTCTACGCGATTAAAAATATGTTAATGACGTCTAAAAGAGGAGAGTGAATCATGAAAAGAGTCAATGTGTTCAGGTGTTTTCTAGCTGCTGCTTTTCTGTTGTATGGAGGATACTTAGCTGTATTTGAAGGACCGGACACGCTCAGCATCGCTTTAATTTTAGCGGGCATTACCCAGTTAACGGTTGATTTGGTTTTTCCGAAGAACGATTCGGTTGATGAGCGGCAACGGTCCGTCCAGTCGAAAAGTGGCAGTACATCTTATGCTTTAAGTATTGTGTATGCGTTCTCTCTCTTAGCGCTCGTTCACTTTAATCTCATTCAACATGTCATGACGGCGTTATTGATCATGTTTAGCTTGCAAATGCTTACGTACACGGCAATGCTGTTCTTGTATAAACGCGTTATGTAGTAAAGATTAAAAATTGTTAAAAACGACGCTAGCAAGCTCCTAATGCCCGAACGCTTGGCGCCCGTTAGCGACGGACGGACGTTTACTGATTGACAACGTATTTGTAATGTATTTAGTGAAGGTACATTGAAAGGAGAAGATGGTTTTGAATAAATACTATATGGCTGCCATCGTAGCGATCATCATATCGGCTGTATTATTCTTTACGAGTACATATGAGACAAAAGCAGGTGCAGTAATGCTAGCCATTTGTGTAGGTGCATTTGTAAAATTTACTGCAGATGGTGTATTGTCGACTGCTAAAAAATAAGTCTTAAAATAATTTGAATTGAGGCTGGAACAGAGCACGGTTTCGAGGGTATTTTTCTATGAGGAAAACCGAAGATGAAACGTAAACTAGGCTTCACTCATGTAGTGGCAAACCTGAGAAAGTGGCCCATTCAGACTATTGCCTGAGGGCCAATCTGATAATATAGAACGAAAAAAGAAGGAATTGCGCATCTATGACGATGGCAATTCCTTCTTTCCATTCTAAGTCAGCTAGTCATATCGCATTCTAATAGTATTCCGACAGCTGCTCTCGTGACGCTTCCGTTAAATAACCGAGCGACAAGAAGCTTTGAACGAAGCGGAAAGAATCCGCAGGTTGATTCGGCGCCAGGCCGTCAGCGAAGTGATGCGGTGTCTTGTGCACCTCGATGCCGGCAGCCTGCAGTTTGACGAAGTCAAAGTCGAGGACGACCGTATCCGTCTCGTCCCAAGGGGGTTCTGAGTTCGAATAGAACTGATGGACGGTCTGTGCGAGTTGATTTGTTATAGGGTTCAGCTCAAACAGTAAATAACCGCTATGCGGACTTTCCGTGTGAAGGTTTGTAGAGATGCCGCCCCGGGCAACGATTGCCGGTAAAAACTGACGATGGGTGTAGTGTCTGAGAATCATGCCGGCCGGCCTCCTTTTGCTATCAAAATTGACTGTTTTGCATTTTGTTCAACAATTGATCAAACGTTTGATGATCGTTTTTCGTAAAGGACTGAAAGTAACGCTCGTCGATGACTTCGATGACCGGCGCGGATGCCTGGACGAGTGTTTCCCCGTCCGCCGTCAGAACGATCCGTTTTTCACGGTCAATCCGTTTACGGGTTAAGAGTCGGTTTTGCATCAGTTTTTTAAGCGTCTGTGAAATCGATCCGCTCGAGAGCTCGAGTGTCGTCTCAAGCGACTTTTGTGTCGCGCTCTCTAGTTGGTACAACGTATAGAGCATATCGAATTGAGAACGTGAGAGTTCCCATTGTTTTAACGTATCATTGACTTCTTTGACGTAACGATTGTGGATGCGTTGGATCGATTGCCAGTGTCCAATCGATGAAAAGGCAGCATGTGGATTCATCGAACTTCCCCTTCCTGTTGTTGTGTACTATGGAGCTGCATTACAAGTTGATGTAACGCGTGTTGTTGCGATGTGGTCAAGGCATGAAATTGATTCGCTTGAAAACGTTCGTACTTCGGTAAGACTTCGTTTAAAAACCGTTCTCCAGCCGGTGTCAGATGGAAATAGTTGACCTTGCGGTGACGTTGTTTTTCGATCAGTCGCTTGGCGAACAGCTTTTTAATCCCTTGAGAGATCGTCCCGTCCGTGACATGAATCAGGCGGGCGATTTCTTTTTGACTTGTACACGTCGTCGACTTTAAGCAGCGCAAGACCTCGAACATCGTGTGCGAGAGGTCCCACGTCTTTAAGAAGGCATTGACTTGTTTCGTTTGATGATTGTGGTACGTCGTAATCGTGTTCCAGCATGCGATCGATAATGTCTCTGTATTGGGTTGCATATGTAACCTCTTGTTTTAAAGTGATAGTACGATTTGATTAGATACAAAATAACACAAAAAAGGGGGCGGGACTAGCTCTTATTTTTGGAAAAAACACATCGCTGTACAATACTTGTTCCAGTAACAGGACAGGCGTTGTATAGCGATGTGTTTTTAATCGGCGCTTTGCTTGTTTACATTGTCTGCCGGGTGACGGCCCCAAGCTAAATAAAGGAGAGGGCCGATGTAATTGACACTGAAAATGGTGAGACCCCAAACCCACTTCGGTCCACGTGTCTGCTGACGCTTAAACAAATCGATACAAGCGACGGCAAGTAAACAAAACCCCGTCAAATAAATCGTTTTTTGTAAAAATGATTGAATATGATTCATAGTGTGTCACCGCACTCTCCAAAAATAATTGACGTTGATCATCAGATCGTTACGTCACAAAAAGTTCGGCATTGAAATTTTGAAGGATCAATGCATTTTGATGTAATTGAAAACCGTACCGGGTAAAACAATCTGTCGATACTTGGCCATGATGCGTGACGATTTCAAAGTCACCGCTGATTCGATAATAAAGATGACGTTTTTGTACATCATTAATCAAAGCTTCTAACAGAAGGTTACGTTCGCCGAGTCCTTCTTTGCGGACGTGGACGTCAAGTAACGTAAAGGTTGCAACCTCTTTATGATTACAATGATACGTTTTAGTATATTCAATCGTCATGTGTGACCGGGATGAGATTAGCGACTTGGTCGTTTGCGGATTCTCTAATAGCGTGACGTAATAGATAAAATCTAACTTGTGTACATTGCGCGTAACTTGGACGACTTGATTTTCGTTGTTGTAAGCCAGTCCTATTAAAGATTCCTGTGGATGATCCTGAATCGTAAGGGAGCGGCTCCTGCATACATCCGGCCATTCATTTTCGGGAATCCATTTTAGTGCAGGCCTCCGGGGTGTCCTGATGAATTTCATAATATGCGTGGAACCTCCTTTTTGACTAGTACTTTGAATATACACTTTTTGGAAAAATTATAAAAGGAACGGTATTAATATTATTTAACCAAAATCAAAAAAATGGACAGGGGGAAAGCATCTTTTCATTCCAGGCGGTCATTTTCCTGGAAGATATACGTTTATCACACCTGTAAGAGGGAAAATTCGTGTTGAAGTGTATATCTAAAAAAAGGAAGTGTCCGTTCATGCAGAAAAATCAACAGCGTTATGCGTTGCGCAACCTCGGGTCCGGTTTTTTATTCGGTCTGGGTCTCGTCGCATTTTTAGACGAAGTCATTTTTCACCAATTGTTAGGCTGGCATCATTTTTATGACAAATCAACGACCGCGGTCGGACTGTTTTCCGATGGTCTGTTTCACGCATTCAGTTGGTTCGCGACAGTGGCAGCCCTGTTTTTAGTTGCGGACTTACGGAGACGATCCGCCTTTTGGATGAAGCGGTGGATCAGTGGTGTGATGATCGGCGGAGGTTTTTTCCAATTGTACGATGGTCTGATCAATCATAAAGTCTTCGCAATTCATCAAATTCGTTACGGTGTGGAACTTCTTCCGTATGATATCGCTTGGAATGCAATCGCTGCGCTTATTTTAGCGGGAGGGATTGTGTTATTCCTGCAGACCGGGAAACAACTGCGGACGACAGAGGAGGTGAAATAAGTGATGCATACGCATGAAGGCATGGGAAACGGTTTTGAAACGAGTGTGACGCTCCTCGTGCTCGTCTTACTTCTCGTTTATCCGGTTTCCGCCTGGAAAACGAACAATCACTATCGGCGCTGGCCAATCCATCGGTACGTGTTTTGGGGAAGCGGGATACTGAGTGCCGGTGCTGCGCTCGTCGGTCCGGTTGCAGACTGGGCACACATGAACTTCGCGGGACATATGACGGGGCATCTCTTACTCGGGATGCTCGCACCACTCCTGCTCGTGTTTGCGAAGCCGGTGACGTTATTGTTACGGACGCTACCCGTGCAGGCGGCAAGACGGGTGACGGGCGTCTTGAACAGTCGGCCGCTTGGTCTCTTGACGCACCCGATGACGGCAACGGTTTTAAACATCGGCGGCTTGTACCTGCTTTATACGACAGGACTCTATCCGATGATGCATCAGTCGACTGCACTCTATGCCCTGATTCATCTCCATGTCTTCCTGGCCGGTTACTTGTTTACAAGTGCCCTGATCTATATCGATTTGACGCCGCACCGCTACAGTCACGTCTACCGGGCGGGTATTTTAATACTGGCGTTGGCGGGGCATAAGATTCTTTCGAAATATCTCTACGCTCATCCACCCGGTGGAGTGGGGAAGGCGGAAGCGGAACAAGGGGCCATGCTGATGTATTACGGGGGAGATGTCGTTGATCTCGCGCTCATCATCATTCTTTGTTATCACTGGTACGAGGCGACGGCGCCGCGTTTACAAGCGTCAGAAACATTGGAAATGAGGAAGGACTGAAGGAAACGGTTTGTTGTTTCTTACGAGACTTTTATCTCCTCTTCGATTGGCTGCTCATAAAGATTTTGCTTCGAACGGTTAAAGACGAGCGGTATAGTGAGTAAACCGATGAGTAAAAAACCAATTGAAAAGATGATGTATGTCGCGCGGATGGAAAAGGCTTCGGCGAGTAAACCGATTGTCGCCGTCAAGAGAATGATGAGGAGTGATTCGGCGACATGGATGACTCCTGAAAAGCGGCCCATGAGATTGACCGGGACATTGTTTTGGTAAAACGATAAAAAGCCCGTATTCGCAAACGATAGAGCGAATGTCAGTAGGAAAAAGCCGGCGGAAGCTACCATGAAGTTATCGGAAGTAGCGAATAGAAGGTAGCCGATGGGCGTAGTGACTGCACCGAAGCCAATCAAAAAGCGAAGACGCAGCCATTTCGTGCAGGTCGCATTAATGATGGAACCGAAGATGATCCCGATCCCGGCGATACTGACAAGAAATCCATAGGTACTTTCCGAGAAACCAAGCACACGTGTCGCAAACGAAGCCTCGAGTGAATCAAGACCCGACATGAAAACCATCATGACGCAAAAGAGACTGTAGACGAGCGTGATGTAACGGTGCTGGCTCGTAAAGCGCAACGTTTCTTTCCAGTCGCTGATAATCATTTGAAGACTCAATCGTTCTGCCTGCGCAAAGGTCAATTCTTTTTCTAAAGCGGGCAGGAAAAATAAGATAAGGGCAGAAATGGCGAGCGCGACAGCATTGATATGAATCGCAAGGGACGGTGAGCCCATGATGAACAGGAGACCGGCAATCGTCGGACCGACAATGAAACCGCACGATTGAATGAAATTTTTCAACGCATTAAAACGTTGACGATTACCTTTTGAGACGAGCTTCGTCATATAAATCATCGATGTGGATTCAAACAAGGAGCTGACAACGTTGATCAAAAAGACAAATATATAGAGGAAGAACAACGAGTCGATAAAGGGGAGAAGGGCGATGAAGAGTGCTCGTGATAAATCGAGTAGCATCATCAATTTACGTTTGTCGACCCGGTCAATCAAAGAACCTGACCATAAACTTGTTATTAAAGAAGCGACAGGAACTAACATGTATAAAAGTGACACCGCGAACGCAGAACTTGTTCGATCAAGAATAATCAAATTGAGGGCAATGAAGTACACCCAGGCGCCTAAGTTCGAGATTCCGACACCAATCAGGAGTAAAGCAGGGTATTTCCAAGCTGTACGATTCATAGTCGGGCGCTCCCTTCTGGTTGTAAATAACCAATTTTTTATTTAGAAATAGAAATTTATTACATTTGATGTTACGCGATTGTTTGTTTGAAGGCAATCAAATGTTTGAAGCGACACGAAAAAAGAAGTAGCGACAATAATATCGCTACCACATGGTGTTGTGGAACTAGTTAATCGGATTTGTTTGTATTTCCCAATAAATCGTTGAATCCGTTTCTTGTAGTCGTTCCATGTTCACTTTTTCTAATACGCGGATCGATCCTCGATTGGTTGCATCCGTTTTGGCAGCGATGTTTGAGACAGCTGTTGTCTGTCGCGCCCATTGAATCAACCCTGCGACAGCTTCTGTTGCGTATCCATTCTGCCAGTAGTGCTCGAGCAAACCGTAACCGATTTCCACCTCTCCGTCTCGATCCGGTTTCCCTTTAAAGCCGGCATCACCGATAATGACATCATCTGCCTGCCGGATGATTAACCAACTCCCCCAGAATAATAAGGACGGATCCTGTTCCAATGCCTTTAAATGATTCGTAATTTCGGGACCGTTCTGATAGTTTTGACGGGTAATAACCGGAAGCTGTTCCTGTGTACATGGAATAAGTCGTAATCGAGCTGTCTCGATGTGCATGCGTTTGAGTCTCCTTAAGATGTTTTCGTGTCCGTAATTTCGAACCGTTTTGTTCGTTCAAAAATCAATTCATAGTAAGAACCGACGGCAACACCGGACGTGACGAAATCTGGTGCGAAAATTTGTACGAAGCGCCAGCCGTCTGCGGCATGTGTCGTGATTACTTCCCGGTAATCTTCCTTCGGATTACCAGATAATCGCTTAAAATCAATCCGCACGAACTTGTATTCGAACATGAAGCTACCTCCTTTGACAATCGACTAATCATACCTACGTTTCAAAATGGGAGAAGTTTCCTAATATACAATGAATGATTCACACTTATCGAGTAAAATGAAGAAATCAGTTAGTAAGAGAGTGAGGAACCATCATGAAATACATGCGTTACCTGATTTACTTCGGATTGATTGTCACGATCAATTATTATTTGTCAATGTACGTTACTGTCGATAAAAAGCTGCTCCATTCCTTGCTGGCGTTCGTCCTCTTAACCGGTGTTGCTTTCGTCTTGATTACGATTGAATATTTCTTTAATCGAAAAGTACATAAATCCCGCGACTAGTCCGTCGGGGCATGCGAAAAGGAGCACAAGCGTCGTCCAAAGTAATCGGACATGCTCGTGCTCCTGTTCTGTCTCAGTCAGGCTTTTCTTTTTTCGTTCAACTCTTCCGTTTCCGGATTACTCCAGCGCCACGCTGTCCGGCGACTGATGAACGATGTCAAAAACATCAGGAATGTCATGACTGGTAACAGAAGCCACCACGATTGCATGAAAAACAACGAGGCAAAGGAATCGATAAAAACAAAGGTATGGGCGACGTAAATCCACATGAACAGTGAACTGACGAATAGAATCGCTTCTGCCGTCGTAATGAAATCAAGTTTTTTCTCTTGCATACTTTACCTCCGATCAAGAGCGAACCGTCTCCCGGCTCGCAGTTGCTGCGACATGTTGTTCACTTTCGCTATCCAACAAAATCGTCCGGTTACGCCCTTGCTGCTTAGCGGTATACAACGCTTCGTCGGCGATGACACTCATCCGCTGAATATGAATGTTCTTCCCGTGGGCGACACCGATCGATGTCGTCACATCGATTGCCGGGAATCCATCGATTTGGAAGTGCTCAGCAGCAATTCGTTGACGAATCCGGTTTGCGACTTTGGTCGCTTTTTCCGGTGCTAAATCATAGATTAAGACCATGAACTCCTCGCCGCCAATCCGTGCCGTAAAATCATGCGGACGCGTTTCTTCTTTCAGAATGTTCGCGAACTGTTGTAGGACGAGGTCACCATTGCCATGCCCGTATGTATCGTTGACGTGCTTAAAGTGGTCGATATCGAGCGCGAGAATATTGTAAATCCGACCTTCCTGTTCAAGTCCTGCTGTCCGAGTATCCCAAACCCGGCGATTGTAGAGACCGGTCAAATGATCGACTTCGGCTGACTTTTTATAAATGTCGACTTGCCGGTTCAACAGTTGAAAATCGAGCGTCAGCAGACTGGACAGAATACCGACTACCAAACCGATTGTCCATGTCGATAGCAGGAGGGTGAGGGCAGGTTGACCCCAACCTAAATTAATCAAGACGGCGATGGTGATCATTGATAATGCCCAGACGTTCATCGAAACATTTTGAAAAAACGGCCGATTGAGCAGTTTCCGGTGAAGCGCAAGCATCCCGAAACTGATGCAAAGGACGGCGGTGAAGCCGACGATAGCTTGTTCCGTCACCCCGAACAAGAAGCGGGAACAGGCAATGATCAGTGTTGCGATAACGAGCGGGAAGCGCCCCCCGTAAAACGCGAGCAAGACGAGTGGGAGGTGACGCAAATCCATCCGAAGCGTCTCATTGACGGCGATTCCCTTGAACATCAATAAAACACCCAGTGCCCCAGTCAAAAGGCCGACGATGATTGACTTGACGACATAAGATTCAAAATGGGTGGAATGGATAATTTTCGAGATGATATAAAACCCTGTGAAGGCAATGCAGGCATTCACGAGCAGTTCGACGATGAACATGGTTTTCACATCCTTGCACATGATACTTTCACATTACCACTTTGACAAAAGTTGTCAATAAAAGATAACCATTGGATATGTACATTTTTCATACACCAGATAATTTTATTCAATATAATTCAACCTGAAACCTTTTCTTCCTCCTTTTCGTAATACTAGTTGAAAAAGGGGGGAGACAGATGAGTACAACACTTGGTTCACTACTCGCCATATTGATTATGCTCGTCACAATTATTTATGGTGTCGTCTACATACAAAAAAAGAAGCGGAACACGGATCAGGAAGCGACTTACAAAATCGTTTTCACGACAGCGATTGTGCTGCTCGCTTTACCGTTTATCTTAACGATATTTAAGTAACATGGAGGTAGTATCTTGGAACAACTCATCATTCTTATCGGTTCATTTTTAATTGCGGGTGGGATGCTCTTTACGATCATCCGGGCGGGATCAATCGCTTACCGCCGGCAACAAATCTCAAAAGGACTGTTCGTGTTCGCGACCGCCTCATCGTCGATTGGGGCCGTGTTACTCGCGGGACTGCTCCCCTTATTGTTTAGTCTCTGGTTCGAGTGAAGACTAACGAAACGTGTGTCACTGATTTTTTAATCAGCTGACGCACGTTTTTTTTATTTTTTTTCGAACAATTGTCGAAACGGTCCTGTTAATCCTTAAGAGAAAGGAGGCGAACCTCCTTTGCATATCAAAGGAGGAACGAGCGATGCACCCTTATTTACAAGTCGAGCACCGTGTCCTGCGCGACGGACAACAGTTTTCATCGGTTCATGAAAAAATGATTTATTTGATTTTAGCGAGTTATACCGGAGCATCCGGGAGTGCCTTTCCGTCGCACCAGACGATTGCGGACGCCGTCCCGTGCGGCAAGACGACCGTCAAAGCGTGTCTTGCATCGTTACTTGAAAAAGGGTTGATTGAAAAGGAGGAACGCTTCAATCAACACGGGGGACAAACATCAAATGAATATCACGTCCGATCGGTTCCGGACGCGGTACGACTACCGGGGGAGCAGGAGCCGACTACCGGGGCGGCGCGAGATGACGACGAAGAACCTGTCTTGAAGAAACAGTCTTTAAAAAAAGAACCATCCTCAACGGCGTCATCGGTCTTCACGTTGTTCGAAGCAGAAATTGGCTGCACCTCCCCTTGGATCAAGCAGCAACTGGCGCAAGCCGTGATAAAGACGAGTCATGACGTCGTCGTCCATGCAATTGAGCAAGCGGCAGCGGCGAATGTCCGCAAGTGGCAATACGTCAAAGCCGTCATCGATCAGTTACACGCGCGTCAGATCACGTCAGGTGAACAAATCAAGCGTCATGAATCGAGACGGGCGGAACGACCGGCAAGGACGAAGCCGACGAAGCACCGTTCGTCAGCCGTATTACCGGCTTGGGTCGAAATGGAGCGGACAGAGCAGCGGCTGTTCGAAGAAAAGCGACGAGCGGCTTGGACGGCGTCAGTCCCGGAAGAAGCCGAACTGACGGACTTGCTCGCCCAATTGATTTAAAAAAATAAAGGAGGATACACAGATGACTATCAGCACAGCATGGTTACTCGAACGCGCCGATCGGAAATTATCCGTCAAGGGAATGGACGCGGATGTCGTCACGATTACGCGGAGCGTCATCAAAGAACTCGCACAACAACAGATTTACGTCGGCGTCGCGCAAAGCTACCGGACGAAACAGGAACAGGATGCCTTGTATGCTGTAGGACGGACACGCCCCGGAAAAATCGTCACCTACGCGCGCGGGGGACAGTCGAATCATAACTTCGGTGTCGCCGTCGATCTCTTTTGTTATTCATCTGACGGAACACGCGCTGAATTTTTAGCACCACCGGACAAACGGTTGTCACGGATTGTCGCGGCGATGAAGCAGCGACAGATGGAATGGGGCGGGGACTGGACACCATTTCGGGATTATCCGCACTTTCAACTGTTCGACGCCGTCAACGGGAAGAAGAAGCCGCACCTTGCCCCGCTTTATCTAGGACGTGCTCTAGCGAAAGGGAGTCAGGACAAGGAGACGATTCGCTTGATTCAAATGAAGTTACGTCTTCCGGCGAGCGGCCGGTTTGATGACGGTCTGACGCGTGCCGTCAAAGACTTTCAGCGACAGGTGAAAATCACAGTCGACGGAATCGTTGGCCCTGTGACATGGCGTCATTTGTTTCAGGAGGGACGCGGATGACGAAGCGATATGCAGCAGCCTTGCGACTGATCGTCCCCCTCTATTCGATTGTCAATTTGACGCTTCTTGCGAGCGGGTATGATCCGCTACCATTTGCAGAGACAGCCGTCGATCTTGCAGTGACGACGCTCGTCGGCATTTTGGGTACACTCGTCGCTTGGTGGAAAAACAATAACGTCACCCGGGCCGCAAAAGAGGCGCAAGCGTTGCTTGACGAACTCAAGCGCAGTGTTCCGACGGACTGAATGTGCGATGAACACTAATACTTTGAAGTCGAGATGCCGATAAAGAGGTGATGAATTGAATCGTTCTCGATTCTTGCGAGAGCGTATAAAGAGAGAGGTCTGACTGGACGTGAAATTTTCCGCATTGCAATGGTTCTTAATGACGGCTTTGTTTTCATTGATGTTTACAAGTATTTGGAGTTACACTGCGTTTTCTAATATCGAGCGGGAGAACGACCGGATTCTTGCAGAAGCGATTCCGATTTCGAATACAGCATCCCAATTGTTTCCTTTACTACTCGATCAAGAATTAACGGTGCGGAGCTTTTACCTGGAACGACGTCAGCAAGACTTCGAACAATTCCAGACGACGCGCGCGAACCTGCAGGCGTCGCTTGAAGCGTTAGAGCAGCTCGACGATCTTGACCTGACGATGCGCCGGATTTTACAAGAGGAGGCGGTGCCGCTCCTGCAACAGACCGATGCCTTTTATCAACAGCAGCTTACGTATATTCAACAAGACAATCTGATCGAAGCCGAGCGGAATCGTTATGACGGCATGGCGTACATCAATCAATTTCGCCAGATCGACATTAAAATCCGGGCTGAAATCGAACAGATTGTCATGGCAGCGACGAACCGGTCAAAAGCGGCCTCCTCCTCTGCGAAATGGGTCATCGTCATCGTGTTAAGTGTCGCCGTCTTGATTTTGTTCGCCTTTTTGCAGACGTTTCGGCTCGAACGCAGTAAACGTGCGTTGATTCGCCGGTCGCTGCACGATAGTTTGACGGGGATCCCGAACCGGCGGGCGTTCGACGAACACCTTGAGCGTGTCTTTGAAGAGGCGCGGCTTTCCGCTTCAGAAGTGACGCTCATCCTGCTCGACGTCGATGCCTTTAAACTCTATAACGATACGTATGGGCACTTACAAGGAGATGCTTGTCTGAAACAGGTCGCGAGTGTCCTGAAGAAACAGGCTGGACTATTCGGACACGTCGCCCGGTACGGCGGTGAGGAATTTGCAGTCGTTCTCTCGGATCAATCGGCACAAGGAGAGCTTGTCGCCGAGCGGATTCGGACAGGGATTCTCGACTTGAAGTTACCCCATGAACGGTATGCGCCCCTGTACCAAGTCAGTGTCAGTTTAGGGATGGCAACCGTTCAGCCGGATGATGCGCTAACGGAGATTCATTTAATTGATCGCGCCGACATGGCACTGTATGCGGCAAAAGCAGCGGGGAAAAATCAGCTCGTCCGTCACGATGCGAGTTGAATATGGATCGTAATCGTAAAAGGCAACAGCTTCCGCAGAAGCTGTTGCCTTTTTTGAATAAATTCAATGTAAAATCACACAGTACGAATTGTCAGAGATTAACGGTGCAGAAACCACAAACACGACGTTGATCGGTGTTCCACCCAGTTTAGCATCGAGTTGATGGAGCTGTGAACGGATTTTACGACTTAGCCCATAACGGATCTCGGTACTCAGTTCATCCATGTCTGCATCATGTACGTGTAACAGGAGTTGAAATGGTTCGAGCGAGAAAATAGAAAAATCGCAGTCGATTCGGGGGTCCTCAAATTGCTCATTCAACCCATTTTTAATAAAGTATGCTTCCTGTGCTGAAATCATCCCGTTTCACCTCGCTCTCTTGCGAAAAAACCTGTCCAAACCTGGATAAAAAAATCGGCTTGCCTTATATAGTAGTTATTACCCAGTTTTATCGGAAAATATCAGAAAAGCGACAGAAAATGAAATTTGATGATCAGTCGAAAAATAAAAAACGAAGCGGCGGAAGTCGTGCTCACGCCCTGCTTCGTTAATGTTAATGTTTAGAGGTGTTGTTTACGTAAAAAATCATCGGTCGCTTGCTTGAAAAACGTAAATTGATGAACTTTGAGTTGGCATTTGTTGCCGTAACGGACCTCGAAATAACCTGGATCGACGGGGGAAGGGAAACCGATTCGTTTGAACCATTCCGTGATTGTTTCATGACCATAACGTTGTAAATGTTTCGGTAGCCGAAAATTAAAAAATTGAATATGTTCGCGAATCAGCTCGGAAGATACATCATGATCCGGCTGGATGATGACGGTGACGTGATGCTCATAATCGAACCCCGCGAGTTGGAACCGGTTTGGTCGGTAAATCTTGATATAATAATAAAAAAAGGCGAGCGTCGCGAAGCTTAGAACGATTAAGATGAGAATATAAGGTGGAGCCGAAATGGAAGAGTCGAAACTCGTCCGAAAGAGCGGTTTTTCCGGCGTGATCGATTCGATGTCGACGACGGCACCACGGTCGACGTTGAACGATTCGATACTGGAAATGATGGACGAATCGCCTTGATTGCCGCAACGCGCTACGCACGAAGAATCAGCTGTTTTATGTAAAAGTGATAAGGCCGAAAAATATACGGACGGGAGGACGGATTGGGCAAATAAAACAAGGGAACACGTCAGACTGATGTACAAAAAAACTTTTAAACGAAATGACTGTGGCACCGGTTTACTCCTTTCTCTCAACCTGAATGGGATGAATCTTTAGGAAGAGTATAGCAAAAGAAGTACAGTCTGTTATTTGTTTTTTCAAAATATAGTCATTATTTACAAAAATAATAGGGGGCTTTTTGTGATGGAAGAATTACGAAGAAGTTTTCAAGCAGCGCGGCAGCAGGTCAGTGGACACGGCAAGCGGAACGTCGGTGTCCTAAAAGAAGCCTTGCTGAACGTCGCTGACGATACGGGAAGTGACATTTACGGGAACGGGGCGGTCATCAACGACTTCGAACAAAAAATCGCGGCGTTGCTCGGGCATGAATCGGCCGTCTTTTTCCCGAGCGGGACGATGGCGCAGCAAATCGCGTTACGGATTTGGTCCGATGACCGGGACAACCGGCACGTCGCCTACCACCCGCTTTGTCACTTAGAGCTGCATGAACAGGATGGCTTACGGCAGCTTCATCCGATCGAGCCGATCCTCGTCGGTGAACGGGACAAGATGATGACGCTAGACGACATCAAAGCCTTACCGGAAATCGCCTGCCTACTACTCGAACTGCCGAACCGCGAACTCGGTGGTGTCGCGCCATCATTCAGCGCGTTAGAAGCGATTGTCGCCTACTGCCGGGAGCAGGGAATCCGTCTTCATCTTGACGGTGCCCGTTTGCTGGAACTGTTGCCGTATTATGACAAACCGGCAAGCGACGTCGCGAGCTTGTTCGACAGCGTCTACTTATCATTTTATAAAGGGCTCGGCGGGATTGCTGGTGCGATCCTTGCCGGCCCGAAGGCGTTTACGACAGAAGCACGGATTTGGAAACGGCGTTATGGCGGCGACTTGATCAGTCTCTATCCCTATGTCATTTCGTCCGACTATTATTATGAGCAACGCAAGGACCGGATGGGGCACTATTATGAGCAGGCAAAGTACGCCGCCGAGCGGTTGAACACGATCGACAACATTTTCACGACACCGCGCATTCCGGTCTTAAACATGTTCCACCTCCACTTTAATGGTGAAGTGGCAGACGTCGCTGCACGATTGGCGCACATCCAGGATCAACTTGGACTTGGACTCGTCGGATACCTCGTCGAACACGACGGATACTGTTCGACGGAAATCAGTTTCGGTGACGCCTTCGACGCCGTCTCAAACGAGGCGTTCGAACAGTTGATCACCCGCTTGACGGCAGAATTTTCAGCTTAACGGGATTGAGTAGGCTGTTTCCCGGGAATGGACGGATGTAGGCGATGGTAGCTGCTGATTTTTTCAGTGATCATTTGTTCCGTCAGTTGTAATTCGGCAAGCTGCGCCCGGACAAGGGCTTGGTGCTGTTCGAGCAGGGCGAGCCGATCAAGCGTCGTATCGTGATCGTCTGAAGAAGCGCGGAACAACACGACATACTGCCGGATTTGGTCAATCGGCATGTGTGTCGCCCGCAGGCGGAGGACGAACCGGAGCCAGTCGATGTGCTTGTCATCGTACTGCCGGACGCCGCTTGCCGTCCGGTCCGGAAACAGCAGTCCTTCCTTTTCGTAATAACGAATCGTGTGGGCACTCGTATCAGTCAATCGACTGACTTCTGAGATGGAATACATCAACATCACCTTTTCTGCTTGACTTAGAGTTCACTCGAAGGAGTAGACTCTCACTATACCAAAACGAAATGGGGAAAAACAGATGAAGTATACGGTCATTACAGGAGCAAGTTCAGGGATTGGGTTTGAGACGGCGAAAGTTCTCGCTGCAAAAGGAAAGTCGCTTGTCCTCGTCGCCCGGCGGAGCGATCAGCTCGAAGCGTTACGGGACGATTTACTGAAGACCTATCCGGAACTTGATATCATCCTTCATTCAGTCGACTTGACGGAGATGGCGAACGTGCATCAGTTGTATGACGACGTCAAGCACCTTGAAATCGAGACGTGGATCAACAACGCCGGATTCGGAGACTTCGACAACGTCAAAGACATCGAAATCGGAAAAATCGAGAAGATGCTTCGTTTGAACATCGAAGCGTTGACGGTCCTGACGAGTCTGTACGTCCGTGACCACCATGACGTCGAAGGGACAACGGTCCTCAACGTCTCGTCAGGCGGCGGCTACCGGATCGTTCCGAATGCGGTCACGTATTGTGCGACGAAGTTCTATGTCAGTGCCTACACGGAAGGCCTCGCGCAGGAATTGCAACAATCCGGTGCGAAGTTGCGGGCAAAAGTTCTTGCACCGGCAGCGACGGAAACCGAATTCGCAGATCGCTCACGCGGGGAGGCTGGATTCGACTACAGCAAAAACGTCCCGCAGTATCATACAGCGGCAGAAATGGCGACGTTCCTCGATCAATTGCTCGAAAGTGACGCAATCGTCGGGATCGTCAATGCTGCAGATTATTCCTTCCAGCTACGCGGACCACTCTTTACGTATGCCGGTGGCGCGAACTCGAACTAAACGCGTAAAAACTAAGCCTTCGCTTTTAATGCGGAGGCTTGGTTTTGCGTTTAGTTGTTGAAGCGGGTTCGTTTTATACTCGCTTTTGACAGTCAGTCAAATGCCTATGCCTTTTCGTGCACTATATTTTCCAGATACCCCATGTTTTCGACTATCGTAATATCCTTCTTGAAGCGTTGAATCGCATGAGAGAAGGTTTTTTTATTCGTTCCTTTAGGATAACCAGAGCACACGTTTAAGATGCTGTTGAGTTTTTCGCAGTCGCCGCCGATAAAGTAATGTGACATCACTTCCTTATCCGTGGAAGCGATCACGACAAATGTTGCAAAATCGAGAACATCTTCCACATGCTGTTCTTCAATTAATTTATCGGCAGCAAATGCGGTTTTGAATTCGTAGCTTTCGAACGATGCAATATGACCACGCAATACATCCAGGATGGATCGCCGATAGATGCAGTAAACACCACAAATCGTCTCATAAGGCGGTATGAAAGGGTCGTCCATTACATTGACAATTTTTTCGTCGTCTTTATCGATGGGAATGGCCTGAAACCGCTTGACCATCATCTTGTCGATATAATCGATTCCTTTTGGCATAAGTTCTTTTAGAGTACTTTCATGCAACGGGATGCGCATCCTTTCTTGTGAATCTATCAGTATCTACTGATTGTAATGTCTCAATCTAAAAAAAATCAAAGTGTATTTTCGTCGCTGTAGCGAATTTTTTTAGATAGAGCTACGCTGCTTTCAAAGCGATGAACGGTTGCAACCATAATATCTTAATGAACAGCTTAAACGCCATCCCTAAAACTAGGAATGGTCAGGCTGTAGACAACGTGCTATCGGAAGACAAAAGCGTTTTTTTCGTTGCTTTCCTCGGGCGAGGCGCAAGCCGTTGCTCCTTGATCCTTACGGACAATGAGCAGGGTCTTGCCTGCCTCTTGCAAGTCGCGTTAAACACGCATTTTTCCCCGTAGGAGTCAACAGAAAAACGACGCTTTTTAGGCAGTGGCGCAGGGGGGAGATGAGGCGAGACAGGAAAGCGCGACACGCAATCTTCCCCGTATGAATTCCTCGTTCTCCACAGAGATTGTCTACAGTCTGAAAACGCCATTCCTAAAACTAGGAATGGCGTTTTTTTAAAGTTAAATGATTGGAATCGCAAGCGTCGAAAGTAAGCTGACACCTAAGAATAAGGCATAGCTGAAAAACGTCGCTTTTGCGTTTCGATCATGTTTATGTCCGAGAATCGCAAACAACAGAACTGCTAAAAACGTAAGTAGTGATAACGACAACAAGTGGTGTTGATCCGTTGAAGGAACGAGCGATTGAACCAAGTGTGCTAAACCAAGCGGTAAAACAATCAGTAAAAAATAGAAACCAAGCCGTGTTTCTGATGGAACTTCAGTTGCTTCGTCGTTCGGATCGATACGTGTGTACATTTTCATGGATCGTCACCTCCTTCTATTTCAGTATAAAGGAAGGGATGGTGAAACCTCGTTACAGTCCCGTAAGAACTACATAACAATTTGACTTCTAGATGACATCCAGATGTCGCCCCGTCTTGAATTTGTAAAAGTCAAAAAACATTTCGACAGGATATGTAAATAAGTGTAAAATGAAGCATCGAGTTACATCTCATCAAGGAGGGAACGACGTGCCTAAGGTGTTTCGCTATTTTTATCTGTCTGATTTGTTGGCCGTCGTCGGTGCGAGCATTTCCTATATCGCCATCTACTGGACGAGTGCAGAACGGTTGACGGCATTTCAGCTTGCCCTGTTGATTGGCGCCGTCTTTTTGACACGGTTCGTCGTCGCGACCTTTAGTGGTCCGTGGATTGATCGTGTCGACCCGGTCCGCTTACTCAAGGGGACGGTTGCCGTCCGGACGGGATTATTAGTTTTGACAGCAATCGGCTTGCAACTGTTTTCCGGTTCAATCGTCCTGTTGATTGCATTATTGATTGCTCAGACGGTTTTACAGACGATTGGCGGAAATACGGCATTCAAAGTCGTGGTCCGACTTGTCGAAGCAGACCGTCTACCGGTCGCGAATGCCTACTTGAGTACACTCGACCGAATCGGGACGTTAAGCGGACTCTTGATTGGCGGCGTGCTGATTGCGAGCTTCTCCATCGAGACGATTTTACTGATGGAAGCCGTCCTGCATGGCGCAGCGTGGCTGTTGCTTCGGTCCATCAAGCCTGCTGCACCCGGGGGAGAAGGGAAACAGAACCGGTACATCGACGCGTTGACGGAAGGACTGACTTACTTAAAACAAGACCGGCAACTGATGCAAATCTTAGGATTCGCCGTCATCGCCAACTGGATGATTACACCCGCGAATACGTTACTCGCGCCGTTCGCGAAAGACGTCGTCGCTGGCGGAGCAAAAACCTTTTCGGTACTGGAACTCGCCCTCGTCATCGGTGGCATTCTCATGTCGCTGCTCTATGCCCGGTTCGCGAAACAAGTCGCCCACAGTCGACTGTTCCGGCTGTCCGTGTTGTTACAAGGCCTCTTTATCATCCTCCTCAGCTGGACAGATACCGTGTCGCTCGCTTTCATCGCGCTCTTTTTACTGGGTGCTGCCCTCAGTCTATTCGGGATTCCGTTTTCGAAGCTGCTCCAGCAGACAACGCCGGATTTACTGCTCGGACGGGTCCGCTCGGCGATGGTCGCCGTCTCGACACTTTGTTCTGCCGTCTGTTACGTCTTATCCGGTTATATGACGACCTTCCTGTCAATCGAACACGTTTTTCTGTTTTTCGGCGGTTCAGGACTGGTCGGTGCCGTATTCTTGATGCTTACATCACGTCACGCAGCTAGTAATATCAGTCAGGACAAGGCAGGATAAGGAAATCGGTCTTAAGGTGGAGGGCAAGCGCTTTCTTTCGCAGTACACTTAATAAAAGAAGAACAAAAGGGGATAGCGACGATGGATGGTCTGATGATGATAGCATTGTTATTTTTAATTCCGATTAGTGGGATGACGGTGTTGTTGAATCTGTTATGGCGACGAATTGAAGTAGAATAATATGAAGAAATGAACGGACTGCCGTAAGCCGGCAGTCTGTTTTTATGCGAAATTTTAGGGGGAGAATCATGAAGAAAATCATCATCATCGGTTCCGGCGGTTCGGGGAAATCGACGTTCGGACGTCAATTGCATGAACAAACCGGGATTAAGGTGTCACATCTCGATGCGTTGTTCTGGAAACCGAATTGGGTTGCCGTCCCGCGGGACGAGCAAATAGAGGTGCAACGGCAGTTGATGGAACAACCGGAATGGATCCTTGACGGAAACTACGGCGGAACACTCGGGATGCGGCTTGACGCCGCCGATACGGTCATCTTTCTCGACATGCCGCGGACCGTTTGTGCGTACCGGGTCATCAAACGTAATCTGAAGTACCGCAACCGGACACGGCCGGACATGGGGGAAGGCTGCATCGAACAATTCAGCTGGCAGTTCCTGAAGTGGGTCTGGCAGTACCCGAAAGCGCGGCGACCGGGTGTCTTACGCCAGCTTGACGAAGTGCGACATGAGAAAAACGTCGTCATTTTGTCGTCGAAGCGTGACGTGCAGGCGTTTTTAAATCAGCTTTGATGCAATTTGGTTTGCGTTAGTCAGTTTTTCATAATCACTTTTGAGCATGGACATAATCAGTTCGTCAAAATAAACCCCATTATAATTTATCGATTCACGGAGTATACCTTCCGTTACAAACCCTGCTTTTTTATAAGCTGCTATCCCATTTACATTATGACTATATACTTCAAGTTGAAGTCGATTCAATCGTAGTTTGTTAAATACGAAGTGCAACGTTAATTGTAAAGCTTCCGAACCATAACCTTTTCCTGTTAATTTCAATGAGCTCATGGAAATTCGAAATCCTGCTCGCTTATTTTCTTGATCTATCTCAAAAACAGACAATTCTCCTATCATTTTATTGTTACTGTTGAGACAGATTGCAAAATCATATCGTGTTGAATCGCTGTTTATAATTTTTATGTGCTGTTGAATTTGCTCTAATGTAAAGATTGCTTTAGTTGCCGTCACATATCGGATTTCGTCGTCTTGAGATGCTGCTAGCAGTAGAGGTGCGTCTTTTATTGTTAATGGACGTAAGTGAATGCGTTCCTGATGTAGTTGCATGTTAAATCCTCCTATGGTCAGTTTTTTTATTAACACACATGCAAAATAAAAATAAAGAAGCTTAACGTTTATCGACGACTACCTTACCATCCTGATCTAAAAGGGGTGTCATTCCGCTCACCCCGAGACCGCTTGTCATCAAATAATTTACGCCGGTCTGCGTATCGACGACGATTTTGATAATCCCTCCACTGAGGTGTTGTTTTGTTTTCAACACGAACCGTTTATCACGCATACTGTACTCGTCTCCTTCTTATTTTTAGCTGCGTAGCCAGAAACAAACATAAAAATTAAATTCTTCAGCGGACATAGCGCTATTACTATTAAGATAACTGAATTTGAAAGGAAAAAGACCGTTTTGACTGCGAAAATCACAGTCGAAACGGTCTTTTTTCAGTCGATTATTCGATTAGTTTGCTCCGACGGCTTCCGCCTCAAACGCAAGCACTGGTCCGAATACTTCGTAATGCAGTTGCTCCGTCGCTCCTTGCCAGTTCGACGCGACGAACCGAATCATCGCTTCCGGTCCGCAGACGAAGGCGATCGCAGACTTGTCGACGTTTTGAATGACTTCTTCCGTCAATCGACCGGAAGTCGTCCCTGTTTGCGGATGCCGTTCCGCATAACGGATGACCGTTGCACCGGCTGTTTCCAGGCTTGCGAGACGCGTCGAAAAGGCGCGGTCGCGGTCATCTTGAATCGCGACGTAGAGCGTGACGGACCGACTTGCCGCAAGTGCTGCATCGGCAATCGCGAGCAAGGGTGTCAGACCGATCCCGCCAGCGAACAGGACGACGGGTGCTTGACCAGCCGGTAACGCAAAATTGCCAGCCGGTGCACTGAGCAGGACCGTATCGCCGATGTTTGTTGCGTCATGCAATTGCTTCGACACGCTTCCGTCGCGTTTGACGGCAATCGTGTAAAACGCATCACCGGGGCGATTGATTAAGCTGTACTGCCGGTTTTGCCACAGTCCTGCCGGCGTTTTGATCCGGAGCGTCACGTATTGTCCCGGTGTAAAGGCCGGTAACGTCAAGGCATGTGTTGGCTGCAAGGTAAACGATTTGATGTCCGACGCTTCCTGCGTGATTGCCGTCACCGTGAAGGTCTGATATCCAGTGAAGCCTTTTGCCTGTTCGTCTTGTGCATAAAGTTCGGATTCAAGCGTCATGAACAAATCAGCGATTTCCTGATAGGCGAGTCCCCACGCGTCGATGATTGCCGGAGTTGCGGCGTCACCTAGGACTTCTTCAATCGCGCGCAACAGTTCTGTCCCGACGATCGGGTACATCTCCGGTTTGATTTGCAGGCTCCGGTGTTTATGTAGGACGGGCAGGAGCGTTGGTTTTAAGACGTCGAGTTGATCGATGTTCGCAGCTGCCGCATAGACGGCGTGAGCGAGGGCTTGCGACTGGCGATTCGTTTTTTGGTTCGTCTGGTTAAAGATGTGCGTCATCTCCGGGTGCCGTTCAAATAAACGTTGATAAAAGACACGGGTGATGGCTGGTCCGTGTTCCGCGAGAACAGGGACGGTCGACTTGATGAGTTGGATCGTTGTTGCGTTTAACATAAGACCACTTCCTTTTCAGTTCGTTCTCCCACAGTATTAGCGGTTTTGTGCTTAAATACAATATATAAAATACTAGATTAAAAAAGAAAGTGAACTTTGTCACAAACGTGCCATCGATTCGTCAAGAAACGGACATAAACCGTTGACTCAAGTCAGCGGTCCAGTCGGAATCCATAGTTTTGAGAAGTCGAGGTAACCGAACGAATCGATGACGAGGTTCTGCAGCTCGATCGGGTAAGGAATGAGTCGCGTGTCATCAAACAGCGGGATGAAATAGGAGGCGTCGATGACGTAGCGCTCGAACGACTGGTGGAGCGGCATCCAGTCTTCAAACGGCGTGTCATCGTACTGCTGAATACGTCGCTCCATCTCCGGCATCTGACGGTACAGCTTGGCCGGCGGAGAATATTCATTCGTTAAGAACTGATGGAATGCGACCGTCAAGTTGCGCTCAAACACTTCCGCGTGGATCGCGAGATCGATGTCAGCGAAGGCATGCAGATTGGTAATACTTTCTTTGAACCCGACCGGAACGAATTCATAAGGGATGTGCTGGCGGTCGAACATCTCACATAACCAGTAGGTGACGTTTTCCGTGAAGTCCGTCAGTTTAATCCGGATTGGCCGGTCGAACGTGACGGGTGGTCCATCGGGAACAACATATTCTTGACTAAACTCACCGAGAAAGCCGCGGACGTTCGGTGTACCGCGCTCGTTGAACTCGGTGATAAAGGGGCGGACGGAGGCAATCAGACGGTGGATGTAGTGCCGCGCCTCCACACTTTCAAAGACGCCGCCCGGACGGGGATTCAAGAAAATCAAGCCGAATCCGGACTGGGTGGCAATCGTCCCGGTTGCGCTCGATTCCGATAACGACGTCCGGTAAACCGGATCGTAGGCGTCCGGCATCTGGATGAACTCGATTCGGTCGAGTAACGCACGGACACCGTAAAAATTCGCGAACGCCTGTAAGACGGTTTTTTTATCATCCTGTTGCGTCAGTTGAAACGGACCGGTCCCGATTCCTTCTTTATGAATGCTCGTGTGAAGTGTCGCAAGCTTCGGTAAAATCGAGTTCCGTTGCTGGTTAAGGATCAGGTCGACCCGGTACGGTCCGTTCGATTTAATCTGTTCAATGTGGCGATACGACCAGGCGTAAGCAGGAAAGGCGATCAGTTCCCGTAAACTTTTTGTGACATCTTTACTCGTCATCAGTGAACCGTCGTGGAAGCGGACGTCTTTTCGTAAATAAAGCGACAAGGTGTTTCCTTGCCAAGCATAGTGATGGGCAAGTTCCCCTTTAAGCAGACCGTCTTCATCAATCCAAAACAAGCGGTTAAAGACATTTTGGACCAGGTGGGCACTATGGATATCGGCTGCTTCGAGCGGATGTGCCGTCAAGAAGGGGCGTTTCCGCGGAATGAGTAAAGCGTCGGATGCCGTTTGGACATAACCGAATTTTTGTTCGAGCCGCCGCATGAACCGCCCGGTCTGAGCAGGGGACCAGTCCCAACTGAGCTGTTCCGTCACGGCGTCAATCGATTCCCGGTCGATCCGCTCGAGCAGCTGACGGGCCAGTTCGCGCTCGACGTGCCGCAACCAGACGAGCTCCGACAAATGTCCCCGCCCTTGACCACTCGTATAATCAAGCCAACCGTCGTCTTGCCAGCGCTTCAAATAACGTTTGAATTGTTTCGGACTCAAATGAACCGTATCGGCGAGGTGCTGGATCGTATAATGTCCGTCACGGCAGGTTTTCCATAACGTAAAGAGATACGTTTCCATCAGCTGCTCCTTCCTAAAAGGGGACATCGATTCACGACGATGTCCATTTTTTAATTAATCTGTCTTGTTTATCATACAGGTAGAGAATGGAAGGTGACAATATGAAGTGGAAAGAAATACCTAAACCAATTAAAGTCAGACTCGTAACATCCTTTTTTAACCGGACGGTGTCATTCGCCATCATGCCGTTTATGGCCTTATTGTTCGTCGACGCGTTTAATGCTGTCGTCGCCGGATTGTTTTTAATCAGTACCGTCTTCTTAAGTTTCTTCATCGGATTGATCGGCGGGTATCTCGCCGACCGTTTCCCGAGAAAACGGCTGCTCGTCCTTTCGACGACGGCGACCGGCTTGATGTTCCTTGTGATGACGATCAGTCTCGCCGTCAATCAGATGATTGCCTTCACGATTGCCTACGCCATCTTTACCGTCACGAGTAACATCGGGCGACCGGCGATGGGGGCGATCATCATCGACGCGACGACGCCGGACAACCGGCGGGCGGTCTATGCGATCGATTACTGGTTGATCAATCTCTCGATTGCACTCGGGACGGCACTCGGAGGCTGGCTCTACGTCAGCAACAAACTGTTCCTGTTCAGCTTATTGACGTGTACGTCGCTCCTCTTACCGGTCGCGTATCATTTCCTGCTCGACGAATCGAAACACGTCTGGCGGAAACAGCCGTTCCGGTCCGTCCTGACCGACATCACGAACAGTTACCGGATCGCCTGGCGCGACCGTCCGTTCGTCAAGGTCGTGCTCGGTTCGATGTGTATCCTCGCCGCCGAGTTTTCGATGGGCAGTTACGTCGCCGTCCGGCTGGCGGACGAGTTCAAGACGGTCGAAGTCGGTGGTCTCCTCGTCAACGGCGTCCGGATGGTCAGCCTGATCAGCATCGAGAATACGATTCTCGTCGTCTGTCTGACGTTTTTCATCCAACGGCTTGCGAACCGATTTTCTAACCGGAAGACGCTTGTCGCCGGACTAACGTTATACCTGATCGGCTACATGACCGTCACGAGTGCGAATTCGATGACCGTCCTGTTGACGTTCATCTTCATCGCGACGATTGGGGAATTGTTGTATTCCCCGACGTTAAACGCTGAAAAAGCGAATATGATGCCGGAAGATAAACGCGGCGCCTACTCGGCGTTCGCCGGGACGTCCCACGCCGGGGCCGACTTGATTTCACGCTCGACGATCATCCTCGGAGCGGTCCTAGCCCCGTTCATGATGAGTGTCTATATCGGATTGATCGTCTTCCTCGGATTAGTCTTAGCGTATTCGGGTCTTTACATGAAAGAAGTCGTCGAGACGAAACGAAACGTCTCGTAATCCAAAAGGAGTGGATAAAATGGAGGAATTGACAACGGAGCGGCACCGTTTACGACGCTGGCGCATGAGTGACGCTGAAGATTTATATGCCTATGCGAAAGATCCGCGTGTCGGACCGAACGCGGGCTGGGCACCGCACGCGTCCATCGACGAAAGCCGCGCCGTCATTACGATGTTTCAGGAAGCGAATGATGGTTATGCAATCGTCGACCGGGCGACGGACCAGGTCATCGGCAGCTTCGGGATGCATACGCGCCGACCGGTCGAGGCACTGGCTGGCAAAAAACAAGTCGAGTTCGGATTCGTCCTGCACCCTGATTACTGGGGACAGGGACGGATGCCTGAGATTGTCGACGCGGCACTTGCTGTCGCTTTTGTGGAGCTTGAGATGGAGATCGTCTGGTCTGCCCATTTTGATTTTAACGGACAATCGCAACGCGTCATCGAAAAAATGGGCTTCCGCCACGTGCTCGACCGACCGTTCGTCATGGAGCGGATTGACGGGCGGACGGTGACGAGCCGGTTGTATCAATGGACGCGGGAGCGGTATGAAGCGGAACGCAAGCGAAACGTACCGGAGGATCTAACATGCTGACGATTTATCTGACGCGGCATGGCGAAACCGAATGGAACATAGAACAGAAGCTGCAAGGCTGGTCGGATTCACCGTTAACTGAAAAAGGAAAAAGAAATGCCTGTCAGTTAGGTGAAAGGCTGAAGTCTATCGCATTTCAAACGGTCTATTCCAGTCCGAGTGAAAGAAGTTTATGTACGGCTCGATTGATGATGCAGGGACGGACGTGTCCGTTTGTGATCGAGGAGGATTTAAAAGAGATACATTTTGGGGACTGGGAAGGGCAAAACAGACAGGTGTTAAGTGAGAACTATCCGCAAGCCTATTTCAACTTTTGGAATGCGCCACATCTGTATATATCAGAAACAGGTGAAAACTTCTTTGAGCTGAAACGACGTGTTCTTGCATTTTTTGAGAAACTGAAAAGTCGACATCAAACAGGAGAGGTTCTAATTGTCACGCACACAGTCGTCATTAAAATGTTGTTGGCTACTTTAAAAAAGCAACCGCTAGAAAAGTTATGGTCAACACCTCCATTCATAAAGGATACATCCTTGTCGGTTATTGAATGCGTTGAGAATCAGCTTAAAATTGTGCTAGAAGCAGACATAAGCCATATCCAACAGCAGGAACAGGTTATGGAACGTTAATTCGAAAAAATCGGCATTGAAGAAAGTGACTTTTAATAAATAGGGCTGTTTGACGGAGGGGAAGTGGAACTTTTTTCTCCCTGTCAGACAGCCTTCTTTTAATCAATGCTCATGTTTGTTTCATACCTGTAATCGCTCTAACGGTGTCAAGGAAGACGTGATCAACTCTTCGCTTTCGATAACGATTGCAGTCAATCCGCTGTCAGTTCTGGTTTCGTGCCATTCGCCGCTATCCCAAAACACGGCATCACCGCTCTGGACTTTAACGGATGTATCGTCTTCACTTCTAACCCAGCCTTCCCCGCTCACAAGTAAAAGCAACTGGGGAACAACCGCTTGATGATAACCAATTAACCCGGCGACATCTAAATGGACACACCCTATATGAACGGGCTTCTCTGTCTGCGTGATCCGCGACATTACAAAATCAGAGTCGAATTTTGTGATTTTTTTCCCGGTCTCTTTTGTGAATCGATAAAGTTTCATATAATTCCCCCGATGCATTGTTTGCTACCTGATTTAATTTCGCTGACGTTTAGACATAACCAGTTGCAGGACGATGCTAATCAGGCCTGCTATGACAAATTTGAACAAGTAGTTATCCGTTAATCCAATGAGGACGTAACCGTTGATTTTTTGAAGTAAGGTCGCTTCAGGGACCCAGTCGATGACAAATCCGATCCCGAACAGTGCCGGCAGGCTAAGTACTAGATAGACAATGATGAAGGAAAGGAGAAACGTTTTGATTTTCAAGCTAACTCACCTCTATCGCGATGTATTTATGACTGCAAAAGTACAATGATCAGGATAAAAGTAGAAAAAGATCCAGCAGACAATAAGATCAACATCTTCGGGCGATTGATTTCTTGTGAAGGTTTAAATACTTCTTTTGAAAGTGTCATCCAAATGACTAAAGAAACGATGATCACTAAAAATAAAAAATCTTCAGGCATCAGTCAGTCCTCCTTCAATTCACTTTAATCTTCAGATCGTAACCAGCTAATATAGATATTTAAATTAGTATTAACCCCTTTTGATTCTAATAGTCGTGCAACTTGTTCTTTTGAAATGTAAAAGCTTGCACTTGTATTCAAAACTAAATGCGTCAAGTATTGGGAAAGAGAGTCAAGGATGTCGGAATCTTTCGTTTTATCAATATGTTTCATCAGTTCATGAACTAATTGTTCTTGTTCTAGACCAATGGTCATCCAAGAAGCGAATGCATCCAAAACGGTGTCAGTATCCTCACTTTGAATATATTGATTAATTTCTTCAACTGAAGGATAACTCGCATAAAACGCATCAAGATCTAGTGGTTCTAAGTCTGGTTCTTGGATCAGCCAGCGGGATAGAAAATCTTGAAAGGTTGGAGCGACTTCGCGTGTGGATGCATCTGAAATGTCTAGGTACCAGATGGATGGATTTTTATCATCATGATCAAAGTTTAAGTAGTAAAAATAAATCCCTTCGCCGTCACCAATAATGACATGTTTGCCTACGACATCCCATTCCGGTAATATATGCTTCGTCGATTTGACGAACGATTCGTAGCTGAGCCCTTCGAGATAACGGATTGGTAAATAACTCGCATCTCCAGGCTCAGACCATGTGTTTTCAAAATCTACCGAAACAGTGTTATACAGGATGGTACCTCCGTTTTGATCTCTTAACAAGGTGAGAAAAATTTCCGGGAATGTCACCTGTAGTTCAGTTTCAATTTGATGGACCTCATTTTCCGATAAAGGTGCGAGAATACCATAATCGTCTTCTTTATCCCAAATGTTCATTATGTTCATTTTTCATCTCCAATCAAAAAAATGTGTAAAAGAATGAAGGGTTCCTTTTTAATAAAATCCATTTTTTTGTGAACTAAATCACTTCTAGATCTGTCGTTTCGCTAGCAGCATCGGTAAGAAAAAGTACAGATTCATACTGATCATCGAAATGAGATAACTGCTCAAAATGACGATGATTCCATTGACTCCAGTCTGATGTAAGACAAATTGTGGTAAAAAATAAGCAGCGAGTCCGATGGCGATGACCCATGTCCCTGACGAAACTGATAACCAGACGATGACGACGAGATAAAGCAACCCGATCGCATAACTGACAGGGAGCGAAAACGTCACGGTCGGCGAATCGATGAAGCGGTCGGCAAAAACGGTCACCAAGATACTGACTGAAAATAAGCCGCCGAACAGTCCGGACAACACCTTTTGACGGACAGGACTGACCGGATGCGTCGACAGGTACCGCAAAATCAGCGCGAGGCAGACGATGAGTAATGCAACTGCGCTCGCAAAACTCAATAAGAGAATGGCGCTGTAGGAGACGGAACCATTAAAGAGCTGTTGAAAAAACGAAAAACTGGATCCACCTACTAACACAAGCCCGAAGATTTGCAGCAATCCTTTCCAATCAAAGACCAGTTCGTTCGAAATCGACTGGATGTAAGCAGCCGGACTACCGCCGGTAATGGATTTGACCGATTTGCCGTCCGTCTCAGCGTCGCGCAAGTGATCCTCGAGTTCGCTGACGATGTCTTGCGTCGCCTGTTCATTTTTTCCGGAAGCTAACAAATAGATCTTTAAGTCGTCTAAAAAACGAGTTGATTCAGTGGATAAGGGATGCATTCATCATTCCTCCTTTAAAATTTGGTTGACGCTTGTCGAGAGTCTCTCCCAACGTGCCGAGAAAGCGGTCAGTTCGTCGCGTCCTGCCGAAGTGATGGCATAATACTTTCGTTTCGGTCCGCTCGGTGAGACCCGTTGCGTTGCTTCAATCCAACCCAATTTTTGCATCCGCATCAATAACGGATAAATCGTTCCTTCGCTGACGTCAGCAAAGCCATAGGTCGCAAGCTTCGTTGCCAGTTCATAACCGTAGACTTCTTCTTCTGCGATCAACGCTAGTAAACAACCGTCAAGAATGCCCTTTAACATTTGAGTAGATGACATATGAATTCCTCGTTTCACTATCTTGTATTGCAAGGTAAATATAGTTTATCACTCAATAACTTGTAATACAAGGTAGTGAATTAAATTTTCCTGATAATTGAAAAAAACAGGTGCAATCAGTATTGATATGCAATATATTAGTTTTATGGATAACTCAAAAAAGGCTCTTAAAATCAAGCGGACTTCCTTGAGTCAGGAAGTGTATCAGCACTTGCAGCAACAAATCATCATCTTGGAGCTGGCGCCGGGTGAAAAATTGAACGATTTGGAACTGGCGGAACAATTCGGTGTCAGCCGGACGCCGGTCCGGGAAGCACTGAAAAAACTGGAAGAGGAGGGACTCGTCGTCTTTAAACCCGGTTCACGGACGAACGTGACGGCACTGGATGTGGTGCAGGCACGCGAGACGTTTCCGATCGTCGCGACGCTCCATGGACTCGCGAGTCAACTGGCGTTTCCGCACATTACGCCGGAGACGTTAGAGACGTTACGCAAGCTGAATAGCGAATTTCGGACGGCAATCGGTCAGGAGGATGCCCTCGAGGCGATGCAATGTGATGATGCGTTTCATCATGTCTTCTTACAGGCAAGTCAGAATCAGCAACTGACTGAAACGTTGAGTCGCTTGACGCCGCTCGTCCGCCGGCTGGAGTTCGCCCAGTTCAGCCGGATCGGCAGTTCGTCGGCAGATGACCACGATGCGATCATTCAAGCGTGCGAACAGCGGGATGTCGATTTACTCGTCCGGTTGACGAGGCAGAACTGGAATGGGCTCGGTCGCCATATCATCGCAGCACTGAAGGAGGAGTGAAAATGCGTCCGCTCGTACTCGGTACCTTGGCGGCATTGTTTTTTGCCGTCACCTTCATCCTGAACCAATCGATGCAAGGAAGTGGGGGGCACTGGATTTACAGTGCGGCACTCCGGTTTTATTTTATGCTGCCGTTGTTGTTTATAATCGTCGCTTTTCGCCGGCGGGTCGGACACGTCTTCCGGGCGCTCCGCGAAGACCTGAAATTTTGGCTCATCTACGGGACGATCGGCTTCGGCATTTTTTACAGCGGGATTTGTTTTGCTGCCGATCATGCGCCCGGTTGGTTGATCGCCGGGACGTGGCAACTGACAATCCTTGCTGGTCCGTTGCTTGCACCGTTGTTTCAGCAGAAGATTCCCTGGACGGCGTTACGGTTTTCCCTTGTCATCGTCGCCGGCGTCATCGTCATGCAACTTGCCGTCGCGGAAAACGTCAGCCTGTCATCGATGCTGTACGGTGTCGTCCCGGTCCTGATTGCAGCGGTCGCCTATCCGCTCGGGAACCGGAAGATGCTCATGCGGTACGGCGACCAACTCGACGTGTTCGACCGGATTCTCGGGATGACGCTTGCGAGTCTTCCGTTTTGGTTCATCTTGACGGCATTTGCATACCGTTCGAGTGGCTTCCCTTCGATGGCACAAGTATCACAGTCGGCACTCGTCGCAATCTTTTCCGGCGTCGTCGCGACGTCCTTGTTCTTTTACGCGACATCGCTCGTCCATCGTGATCCCGTCCGGCTCGCGACAATCGAGGCGACACAATCGTTCGAAATTTTGTTCACCGTCCTCGGAGAAGCCGTCTTTTTACACGCGGCATTTCCGTCAGGTCTCGGACTGCTCGGTATCATCCTCGTCATGCTTGGGATGACACTCCACAGTTTTCGGCAAGCCAGTCCGACCGTTATCTCGGATTGACTTTATTTCAACTACCTTAATTTAAAAATAACTTAGCAAACGAGGGAACAAGGATGGTACTTACAGGAACACTTGTCAACACAGGACTGATCATCGTCGGGACGTTACTCGGTCTCCTGTTTCACAGAATTCCCGAGCGGACGAAAGAAACGGTCGTCCAAGCAATCGGTCTCGCCGTCGTCGTGCTCGGTGTCCAGATGGGATTGAAAAGTGAGAACTTTTTAATCGTCATCGGCAGTCTCGTCATCGGTGGGGCGCTTGGCGAATGGTTGCGGATCGATGAAAAGCTCAACCGGCTCGGCGAATGGCTTGAACTGAGAATCGGCCGGGGTCGTCCGTCAAACATCGCTGAAGGATTCGTCACGGCGACGCTGATCTTCGTCATCGGCGCGATGGGCGTGCTCGGGGCGCTTGACGGCGGATTGCGTCAGGATCACGACGTATTATATACGAAAGGACTGATTGACGGCTTTACGGCGCTCGTCCTCAGTTCGACGCTCGGCATCGGCGTCATCTTCTCCGCCATTCCCGTACTTCTGTATCAAGGGGCGATTGCGCTCGGTGCCGTCGCGATTACACAGTTCATTCCCGATGCGATCCTGCAACAGTTCATCGTCGAGATGACGGCGACCGGCGGAGTGATGATTTTAGCGATCGGGTTGAATCTTGCCGGCATCACAAAAATCCGGGTCGCAAATCTCCTGCCCGGTATCGTGATGGTGGCCGTGATCGTGACGGGGCTTCAACTGTTCGGGTTCAATTAAAAAACTGCGTCCTTCATTCCGTTGACAACGATTGTCTCCGGGATGAAGGACGCAGTTTTTTTAGTATGTGAGGTGCAACGCGTCCGCAGGTAAGACGGTCGTCGAATAATCGAGTAACTGATGCTGCTTATAGGTGAATGTGTGTTGACGCGGTGGACCGCTTAAGATGTTCGGTAAATAATGTTTTAAGTTACTGATGATCCCGATATTGTCCGGATCAAGAATCCAGTTTAGCGATTTCCAGTCGAGAATCCTTCGCGCGTTGCGCGCGGTGTCGCAAGCGTTTGACCATCCGGTAAATCGGCGAGGTAGAGGTAGATGCCGACTGCCTGTTCAGCGCGTAGGACGGCGGTACCGGCGAACTGGACTTGTGACAGCATGATTCCCGTCTCTTCGAACGTCTCCCGGATGACAGCGGCAGACGGAGTTTCACCAGGCTCGATTTTACCGCCGACACCGTTCCACATTCCCATCGCCGGCTGCTTTTGCCGGTTGAGCAAGAGGAACTGTTCGCCTTGGCGGACCAGACAAAGCGTATACGGGTAGGGTACGTCCTGCACGATCAGAACAGCTCCTTTTTCCAACTCGCATACTGTTCGTCTGACGGGACGGGTTGGATCGTTTTCTTTCCATCCGTCCAAGTCGTCAAGGCTTGTTCCGTCAAAATCCGGTGGCCGGTTTCCGTCCGGACGGCAAGTAAACTCCGTTTATTGAACGGGGAGGCGGCATGCTGCTGGATGATTTGTTCGATTGCTGCGAGCTGCTCCGGCAAAAGCGTCTGTTGGGTATAAAAATGGTAGCCGATGATGAACGTGTCGTCGAGTCCTATCCGTTGCATTTCAAGCTGGTACCCGGCACCGTTCGGGGCAATCCGGAAGCTGCCGCTTGGTGAAAGGACGGTCTCACCTGTCAATGGAACAGGGCGTAAGGCGAGATTGATTCCGAACCCACTGTCGACGAGGTACGTCGCGCCTGCATGCTGGAGGAGAATCGCGACATGGGTCGGACCAGTCGCCGACCAGACTTCGTGTTCATTGTCATAGACGGTCGCTTTGACGAGCGCGACATCAAATCCTTTGATCCGCAAAATTTCATAGAGCAGATGATTTAAATCGTAACAGACACCGCCTGCTTGATTGGTGACAAACGTCTGCTCAAGGCGTGCTTCGTTAAAAGGTAACGTCCGTTTTGAGAGGACGGCCTGATTATCAAACGGCAGGTGGTAGGCGAATGCTTCTAATAGAGATGGTAAATCGTCAAACGTAATCGGCCGGTCAAGTGGAAACTGTATCCGGGATGCGATTGTTTTCATGAGAGATGACAATTGAATTCCTCCTTTTTCAATCTCCTTAGTATGGCACAAAATGTCTGAAATTTAATTAAACAGTCTGGATAGTACCGAATCAATTGATTTTTTAAAATGAAATGAATCGATGAAAAAAGGGTTTTCGGGAAATTAAAGCGAATAACGTTCAACTAGTTCCTCATTTAACGAATCACTAGCATCGCACATATCGATAAAGTATGGTGCCTGCCATTTTTGAGTTGCGATGGCTTGTTTACTTGTTGGTGTATCCCAACTTGGATAAACACGCATCGCCATCTTTCCTTTTGTTGCATTAGATGAAAGAACATTTTGTTGAAGAAGTACTTCTTTCGGAAAGATGAATTGTCCGAATGCTGTCTCATTTTTAAAAGTCGTGATGACTAATAAATCAGGGGCTTCGTCATATCGATAGGGCTGATTCTTATTGTTGTCGTCTTTTTCCCAAAAGACCACAAACTGCCCTAGTTTTGTAGGCGTTACATGTCCTATCCGAAAACGAACGGTTTTGGAAAATATTTTAAAAGTCCCAGCACCATAGTTCGCATTTTGTGGTTCTTCTTGAACCCTCTCTAATGGTAAACGATTGGGTTCATAAATGATTTTATTTACATAATTCAGTACTTCGAAAAAATCATGCACGTTTCAGTTCACCTCTCAACGGATTTAAATGGTCTATAGTTAGTATAAAGCTGTATATCACGAATTCTATTTGAAATGACATTACACGTATAAAGGAGATCATCAATGAGACAGTCTAAAACGAATATTGAAAAAGAGATTCCGATTTTCGGACTGAAGCAGGAAGGGATGCATTATCAAAACAAGGCGAGCGTATATGCTGTTGTCGTTGATAAGGAACAACAAAAATACCTAAGCGTTCGGACTAATTCACAACATTTCTTCCTTCCCGGAGGTGGGAGAGAAGTCGGTGAAACACCGGAGCAAGCACTTCACAGAGAACTGTTAGAAAAGACGGGTTATACGATTCGTATCGAAGTACCGATTGGACGGGCCAAACAGTATTTGATAGCACGAAACGGACAAGCAATCCTCAACGATGCGTTTTTTTACAAAGTGACGTTACTCGAGTTGACACAAGCGGCAGTCGAAATGGATCATCATCCGGCGTGGCTCAGTCTTCAAGATACGGATAAGTTATTTCATGCGCATCAGAGATGGGCGGTCAGGGAAGCCGTCGATTAATAAAATCATCGAATTAAAAGCAAATGCTGGCTCCGTAAACAAAGGACACCTATTTGGCCAAATGATTTGGGTCGATGGATGCTCTAATTCGGAGCATTTCGTTGTCTACGTGCTGTCTTCTCGGAACTATGAAGTGAAGGAGTCAAAAAGCAACATAAAAGGGTTGTTCCTCTTCGTTTAAAATTTTAAGGATTCGTTCACTGAAATTTGACCAGGTCACCATGTCTAGAACTTCTTTTAAACTGAAAAAGCCGACTTCCAGACTTTCGCTGCTCGTTTGCGGTGTCCCACCGACTGCTTTTGCCAGCCAACAGGTCGCGCAAACATGTTGGCTTATGTTTTGATAGATGCCGCAAAAGCGAGTCACCTCAATATCGATTCCAGATTCTTCTTTCACTTCACGGATGATTCCGTCCTCGATGGTTTCTCCTAGTTCAATGACCCCACCTGGAAATTCCCAACCTCGCTCTGGCCCTTTAATGAGCAGGATTTTTCCGTGATCATTAAGGACGACGGCACCTGCTGAGAGTGAATGTTTTGGCATCATCTAATCTCCACCTTTATTTAAATATAAGACTTGTAACCGTCACTATATCTTGTTTTATGCTCTGCCAGTCAACGAATACTAGCTGTACAACCAGCTGATGGCATCTTTTAAGTCACTTGCAATGTAGTCAATCCGGATGTTATTTGATTCGTCACGATGGTCGCGTAACGACATTTCCCCCGCACCTGTTCGTACTAAAATTTTAATACAACCTGCTTTTGAAGCCGCCAGCATGTCGGTCCAACGATCCCCGATGACGACACAATTTTCTAGAGTTAAATTATGAGCTTTTTGCGCCTTCGATAACATGCCGATACCAGGCTTCCGGCACGTACAACCTTCTTGAGGATTGTGTGGACATATGTATACCTCATCAAAACCAAATCCAGTCAATTCCTGTTGAAAGTCTTCGATTGTTGCTAACCCTTTAGAAATACCGGGCTGATTTGTGAATGAAAATAATGGAATCCGGTCTTTTTTTAATCGATTGATTGCCAAAGCCGTATACGGAAACAGTTCAAATTCTCCTGGGTAGTGAATGGTGGTACCCCCGCCGATGGTACCATCACGATCCAAAAAGACAGCTTCTATATTTTTCATCGTTTATATCTCCTGTCATGAATTTAGTCAGTACGTCACTCCATGCCATTAAACATGCTCATTTTTATAACAAATGAATCCGTTTAGAAGAAAAATGAACTCATTAAACATAGTCAAATACGCTAAACATACTCAAAATCACTCAAAATGAGTATGTTTAGCAAGAAATGAGTTAATTTATGATTTGCCGTCCATCTGTTTAGTTATTCCATTACATGCTCTTTATTCCTTTTTTTAACATCATAAGATCGGCGACAACAGACGCGAGATACTTTCCTTAAAACGGATCATCCGCGGACGGGCAGCGTATTTTTCCCGCGTTAACAAGCTACTATCGGCGACGTCTGATAAAAAGAGCAGTTCCAGTTCTTCGCCGACCGCCGCATACGTCGCCCAGTAGACGAACGGGTGATTCGGCTGGTTCGGAATCATGATCTTCAGGGTAACGCCGGACGCTAAGGCAATCCGGCAGGCATCCATGAAACTGGCGTCCGGAATAAAGTAGGGTGACTGAATATAGATTGATTTTTCCGCCGTATGAATTATTTGGATCAGCATGTTTTTCAAGTATTCCGTCTCTGACGTTGGACCGGACGTCACGTTTTGAGCTGGGACACGGTCTGTCGAATCCGCTAGCGGTGGAATCGGTGCCGTTGACCAATCGGTTCGCTCACGGCTCGCGGCATCCCAGTCCTGTTCAAAATGAAACTCGAGTGCTTAGACGACGGGGCCGAGGACCCGCAGATGTGTGTCACGCCAGTAGCCGAACTGTTCGTCTTCCCCAAGGTACTCCGATCCGACGTTAAAACCGCCGATGTAGCCGATTTGCCGGTCAATCGTACAAAGTTTCCGGTGATTGCGGTTGTTGATCCGCAGGTTGAAGATGCCGAACGGCGAAGCGAAAAACGACCGGACTTCAGCGCCGTCTTGGTTGAAGGCAGCGAAGTCCTTCGCTTTGAGTTTCCAGGAGCCGATCGCATCATAGAGAACGCGCTGACGACGAAACCAAAACAGGTCATTCACAAAAATCTGTCCCACTCATCACAGCAACAGATTCTCAAGCAGGTATTTTAACGTTTAACGTCTAAAGTATAGCTTTAGACATACATAAGGAGTGAAACGACATGTTTACCCATCAGATCACAGAACGACTCGGATTAAAATTGATTGAACGGCAAGATGCCGACGCCCTGTTCGCCTTAGTCGACGCCAACCGGGACCACTTACGGGAGTGGCTCGGCTGGGTCGATGGAGCGACGGGACCGGACAGCTATCGCGACGAAGTGATTCCGGCCTGGCTGAAGCAGTATGCGGACGGAGACGGTTTCGCCTGCGGGATTTATTATGACGGCGCTCTAGTCGGAACGGTCGCTCTGCACGAAATCAATCAAACGTTACGCCAGACATCAATCGGCTATTACGTAACGGGAGCCGGGCGCGGAAAAAACTTGATGATTGAAGTCGTTCGCTTCATTACGGAGTACTGTTTCGTGAACCTCGGCTTGAACCGAGTCGTCATTGAATGTGCGGCCGGCAATACACGGAGTCAACGAATTCCCGAGCGGCTCGGGTTCGTCAAAGAAGGAACATTACGGTCGGCAGAACGGCTTTACGGAGAATTCCATGATATCATCGTCTACGCGATGCTTGCACAGGACTGGCAATCGAAAATGACACAGGTCGAACAAACGGAAGTAGGGCACAGCCGATGATAAATATCCGCTTTGAACCGATGACGGAAACGATGTATCAGACGTATTTACCGACGGCAATTGAAGAGTACGCCGCGGAAAAGGTGAAAGCCGGAACGTGGGTGGAAGCGGAAGCCATCGACCGGTCGACGGAAGAGTTTCGTCAACTCTTACCGGACGGACGCGCGTCAAAAGACAATTATCTTTTCTCGCTAGTCGATGAGGCGACGACTGAGGCGGTCGGCATGATGTGGTTTCATGTCGTGGAAAAAAAACAGGGACGGACGGCATTCATCTATGATTTTTCGGTTGATGCACATCACCAAGGAAAAGGCTACGGGCGACAGGCGATGGTGGCGCTTGAACAGGTCGCACGGCGGATGAACATCAAAATCATCGGACTTCATGTCTTTGCCCACAATACGCGGGCGATCAAGCTGTATGAATCGTCAGGGTACGCGCCGACGGATCTCCATATGGAAAAACGGTTGGATTAAATGAAAGCACGAAAGCAACTGTACCAGCTGCTTTCGTGCTTTTTGTTAGTTGAATTCGTTCAGCGCCACGTCTGTAACGTGTTCGCGAACTGGATGTCGGTCTCAAGTTCTCCTTCGATGCGTTTCAGAGCAAAGTCGTTCCCGGCCAACCAGTCGCGGAAATCGAACTCGACCGGCTCTTGGTCACCACCGAGCGCGAACCAGACCTTCAAGTCCTCCGGAAAGTACGCCGACGTATGAATCGTTCCGGCCCAGTGGGAGTAAAGCTCGGAAAAGACCCCTTTATCGGTATCGTTGAGCAGACGGAAGGCAGACTCCGCATCTTGAATCAAGTGCTGGTGCGACTTCATTTCCATCATCCGTCGTTTCGAGTCATCGAGATGGAACCGGTTTTCGTGTTGCAGTAAATCAAAGTGGTTCGTACAGAGATTCGTCTCCCGGACCTCGATGTCGCGTGCCGTCGCTTCGATGACGAACGAGCGCGCCGACTTATCGTGAACGACGTAGGTGAAAGAACCGCGGTGCGGCAATTCCTTGACGAGCGAAATCGCGTCTTCGACCGATGTACACGTTTCGAGGATGATCCGGCCAATCATGAAACTGACGAATCCGTCTCCGGGACGTCGCCGGTTGATGAAGTTGTAGCCCATCGCAAGACCGTGTTCGTTCATCCCGTCCATCCGACCGGTCACGCGTGACGCGGGACCGATGATGGCAGAACCGCCGTCCGTCGGTTGGAAAACGGAAAACCGTCCGTCGTAGGTCATCGGATGATAATCATAATTGCGGACTAAAAAATTATCGCCCGTCATGATCGAACAGCCGCTTTTCGGACCTTCGACGCGGTAATGACCAAAGTGAAGCAATGTGTCCGCAAGCGACAGTTCAAGTTCATCTTGGAGTCCGAGGATTTCATCCCACATGTGCGGGACATACCGTAAGAACATTTCTTTTGTTTCGAACGGGTCGACCTGAAAGCGTGGAACCCGAATCTTCCAGTTGTCTTCCCGGTTATGGAGTAATTCATTTTGTTTGACGTACCGTCCTTGTTCGCGACCGAACTCGTAGTGGGTGCCGCGAAACTGGGTGATTTCATTAGCGACCTGTTGCATGACGACTCATCCTTTCTGCTTCTCGTACTGTCGATTATACCGAACGACTCCACAAAAGTCGTAGCCGACGCATTGGCGGTAACACATCATGGATTGGAAAAATTCCGTAAAAAGAGTCAAACATCGCTTCATTTTACCGATATAGAAAAGGGAGGGGGAAGATGGATGAAAAATTTGACGGTACGAAGAAAGATTCAAATGTTGATTGCGACGGCAATCGTCGCGATGGTCCTGATTACGAGTGCAAGTATCTACTTTTTAAATCACATGGCCAATGCATCTGAAGCGATGTACGAAGAAAACTTAATCCCGGTTCAAGAAGTCGGACAGATTCGGATTGATACCCGGGCGCTCGATTCGTTCCTCGCCGAGATGATGTTGACGAAAGATCCGGCACGTCTCGAAGAACTGGAGGGACAAATCGATCAACGTCAAGCACAAATCCGGACATCGATTACTAAATTTGAGCGGACGGCGAACATTGGTGCCCGTGAAAGAAAACAACTCGTGGAATTGAATGATCTTGTCATCGCCTACGACAATGGACTCAGTACGATTCAAAGTTTAGCGATTGAAGGGAGTAAAGAAGAGGCTTACGAAACATACGCGACAGGTCTCGAACAAGTTCGTGATCAAGTCGCTGATACGGCAGCAAGCTTGATGAAATCGATGACGAATCAAGCGAAGTCGATCAACGAACAAAATCAGGCAGAGAAACAGACAGCCTTTTACTTAATGTCGGCAATTTTCATCGGATCGTTGCTTTTGTTTGCGATTTTAGCGATTTACATCATTCGCTTAATCACGCGACCGATCCGTTCACTCCAAGGCTGGATGGAACAGTCGGGTGATGGTGATTTGACGGTACGTGGTGATTACAATTCAAAAGATGAACTTGGACAATTGACGGCATCGTTCAATACGATGACGGAACAGTTGCATCATGTCATCGTCGAGATGACGGGCACGTCGAACCACGTCGCGAAAGCATCGGACGAACTGAGTGCGAACGCGGAAGCGACGACGAAAGCGACGGAACTCGTCGCCGTGACAATGGAAGAAATCGCGAGCGGATCGACACGACAACTGGGTCAAGTCTCGGGCGCGTCACGAACGGTCGAGGAATTGACGTCCGGCATCCGCCAAGTCGCGCGGAATGCGCAACAGATGTCTGACGTGACCGGCGACGCGATGGGGAAAGTCGAGCAAGGCAGTCAAGTCGTCGACAAACTCGGCCGACAAATGGAACAAATCAATACGGACGTCACGGAACTTGGACACGTCATCGTCGGACTCGGTGGTCGCTCAAAAGAAATCGGGCAGATTACGGCGTCGATCACGGGCATCGCCGCGCAAACGAACTTACTTGCCTTAAATGCAGCGATTGAAGCGGCACGTGCCGGGGAGCAAGGGCGCGGATTCGCCGTCGTCGCAGCAGAAGTCAAGGCGCTCGCCGAACAATCGGCGGTTGCGGCGAAGCAAATCGAAGGATTGATTCAAGTCATTCAGCGGGAGACGGAACATTCCGTCGTCTCGATGGAGAAGGTATCAGGCGAGATGACGAGCGGGATTCACGTCGTCGCAGCAGCGAGTGATTCGTTCAAGGAAATCGAGCGCTCGATCGTCGACGTGACCGATCAAGTCGAAGAAGTATCCGGTGCTGTTCAGGAAATGGCAGCGGGCAGCGAACAAATCGCGGCTGTCATGCGGGAAATCCAGGGCGTCACGGAAAGTGCTGCTGCCGGAACGGAGAATATTTCAGCGTCGACGGAAGAACAGATGGCATCGATGCAGGAAATTTCATCGGCCTCGCAGTCGCTTGCGACGATGGCAGAGGATTTAAAAGGACTAGCGGACCGGTTTCAAGTTTGAATCGATTTCGGATCGTGAAAGATAAGATCATACAAAAACGACGGATGCGACGCTATTACAGCGAAAGGCATCCGTCGTTTTTATTGGTTACGAAATTTTAGTTTTATCCGTTTGCTTCGGGAACTGGTTTGGCTTCGTCAGAATGAATCGGACAGCCATGTAAGCGACGAACATACCAAGCGCGCCACCGAGTGTATTGAGCAATAAATCATCGACGTTGAAGGTACGACGGAACAGCAGACCGACATAACTGAAGACAAATTGCAGCGTCTCAATCACAAAGCTCGTCAGAAAAAGGAGCAGCAACCCTGTTGTGAACCGTATTTTGAAAAGGAAGACAAGATAGACGCCGAGCGGCAGGAACAAAAGGAAGTTATAAGCAGTCAACTTTACTGAATTCCAAAAGAACCAATTGCCTTGCTGTCCTGCAAGCATCCAATCGTTAATAAAATGGAAAGGGCGCAACTGAATATCGATTGATCCTGCTTGCGGAGGGAAATAAACGAAACCGATTGTCAAGTGGACGACGACAATCGCGTACACGAGAAAGCTGTACATGATACTTCGTTTGCCTAAGTGATTAAATGCCTGTCTTCTGAAATCAAATCCGGCATACATCAATAATCCGAGTAGTCCGAGCAGGGTGAAAACGGGAAATGAGATGGATGGCATATGATGCTCCTTTACATAGATAAATTGTCGCCCTTAAGGTTGGACGCGTTTCGCTTTTTTTTGTTTCCATAACATGAATGCGATGATTCCTGTCGTGATAAGATAAAACACACCATAGAATTGCTACATCCAATAAGGCAAATCAAACAGATGGATGACGCGAAATCCAGCTACAAGCATGAGGCATAAGATGAATGCTAGTTTTGTATTCAAACACATCTACCTCCTAGACTATTGAATCTGTGAATTGGGAATAAAAGACCAAAAATAGGATAACACAACAAAAACCCGTTCGTCTTTCATTATTAGGAATTAACATTGTTTTTGTGGAAAAAGCAGGGATTTTGAATGGGAGTGCCGTAATATGCTTTTAAGGACAGTAAATGAAAAATCGGAGGAATGAATATGACTTTTCCCGTTTTACAAACGGAGCGATTACAGCTCGTCGAAGTAACACCCGATCATGCGGAAGCATTATTTGAAATCTTATCGGACGAGGCAGTGACGCGCTTTTACGGGATGGACCCGTTGACGTCCGCCGAACAGGGAACCATGATCGTCAAGTCGTTTGACGACACTTATAAAACAAGACGCGGCATCCGCTGGGGGATGGTCGACAAGGAAACCGGAGCGTTCATCGGGACGATTGGCTTTAATCACTTGAGTGAATACAGCAAGAAAACAGAAATCGGTTTCGAATTAAGTCCCACTTATTGGGGGAAAGGCTATACATCGGAAGCGGTCCGGGTAATTTTGCGGTATGCGTTTGAAGAACTTGATTTATTCCGTGTCGGAGCCGTCACCTTCCCGGATAATGTCGCGTCAATCCATCTCCTCGAAAAACAAGGGTTCGTTCAAGAAGGCAAACTGCGGGGTTATCTCTATCAAGGTGGACGTTCGCATGATGGGTGTTTGTTTTCGATAATTCAACCGGACTGGGTGGTGCAATCATGAAAACACCACAACGGTATTTCAACATACTTGGACTTTTCCTGATGGGCGGTATTTTTTTAACACTGGTGACGATGCCGGTCGCGATTGATAAAACCGGGCACCTGCACATCGACCGGACATTGTTTTTACATGATGAAAAATTGTTGTCCTTCACCGTATTCTTTTTGATTGCATTCGCGCTTTATTTTTTGGTCGTCAATCTACCGGCGTTCACATCCTTTACACAGAACAAAAAATAATCTTTTAAAAATCATTGAATAACGAGTTAGTTATATAATAGACTGTTTATGTTAGAACACGTGGCATAGGAAAAGAGGAGGAGGCGAGGGGCCATTGAACACAGACGTCGAAACAGTCAGTGCCTATTTGAAATTGCTGAGTGACGGAATCCGGCTTGATATGTTGAATCGCCTGCAAGAGCGTGAACACTGTGTCTGTGATTTCGTCGATGTGTATGGCATATCCCAGCCGGCAATCAGCCGGCATTTGAAATTATTACGGCAAGCGCACATCATCTTAGAACGACGCGATCGTCAGTGGATTCATTTTCGGCTTAATCCGGACCATTCACACTATGCATTGCTCGTGACGATTTTAGCAACACTTGAACGACCGTCCTTGACGGAAGGAAATATGTGCTGACCGGAAAGGTCACTTTTCGGTTGGTCGACAGCGTCCTTATATAACAAGGTTGTTATGTGAAGTTGCTGAAATTAAAATTTTTTATAGAAATGAAGTGACGATTTTGACTGGAACACACGTACTTGCGATTGGAATCTTTTTAATCACGTTATTTTTAATCATCAAACAACCAAAAGGTCTCGGGATCGGTTATTCGGCGATCGGGATGGCCATCATCGCCTTGCTGACCGGCGTCGTCAATCTTGACGATGTCGCGACCGTTTGGGGCATCATCTGGAACGCGACCTTTACCTTTATCGCGCTGATCATCATCTCGCTGATTTTAGACGAAATCGGATTCTTTGAATGGGCCGCCTTACATATGGCACGAATCGCCAAAGGCGGCGGATTGAAATTGTTCATTTACATGACGCTGCTTGGTGCAGGGGTCGCTGCCTTGTTCGCAAATGACGGCGCCGCGTTGATTTTGACACCAATCGTCCTCGCGATGGTCCGGCACTTAAAGTTACCGGATTATGTCGTCCTCGCGTATGTCTTCGCGTCCGGCTTCATCGCCGATACGGCAAGTCTGCCGTTCGTCGTTTCGAACCTCGTCAACATCGTCTCGGCCGACTTCTTTGACATCGGCTTTACGGACTATGCGGCGCGGATGGTGTTCGTCAACGTCTTTGCAGTTTCCGGGAGTTTACTCGTACTTTATCTTTACTTCCGTAAGAGTATTCCGAAGACTTATGACGTGACACAACTCGTCGCACCACGCGCGGCGATCAAAGATCAGCGAATGTTCAAATTATCATGGGTGGTCCTCGTGCTGCTTGTCGTCGGTTACTTCACGAGTGATCTTATCGGGATTCCCGTCAGTCTCGTTGCCGGCGTCATCGCCTTGTTCTTCTTACTGATGGCCCGCCGTTCACCAAGTGTCCCGACGAAACAAGTCATCGCCGGTGCACCATGGGCAATCGTCTTCTTCTCACTCGGGATGTACATCGTCGTTTACGGTCTGCAAAATGCCGGTCTGACGCAATTTTTAGCGGACATCATCGATGGGTTTGCGACAAATCTCGCCGCTGCGACGTTCGGGATGGGCTTCCTCGCTGCCATTTTGTCATCAATCATGAATAACATGCCGACCGTGATGATTGATGCACTCGCGATCGATCTCAGTCAGGCAACAGGATCGATCCGGGAGGCCTTGATTTATGCCAATGTCATCGGCTCCGACTTAGGTCCGAAAATCACGCCGATCGGGAGTCTTGCGACGTTACTTTGGTTACACGTCTTACGGACAAAAGGTGTTAAAATTGGGTGGGGACAATACGTTAAGATTGGAACGATTTTAACGGTTCCGACGCTTGCGATCACCTTACTCGGTCTTTACATCAGCTTGTTACTTTACTAAGGGGGATTATTCATGAAACTACTCATCATCGGTTCAGTTGCTGCCGGAACATCGGTCGGCGCAAAAGCCCGTCGGAACGACGAATCATTACAAATTACGATTTATGACCGCGATCAAGACATCTCGTACTCGGGTTGCGGCATCCCGTACTTCGTCGGTGGCGAGATCGAAGACATCGATACCTTGACACCACGGGACGCGGCATTCTTTAAAAAACGTTACAATATCGACGTCAAGACCCGACATGAAGTCGAATCAATTAATCATCAGACGAAGACGGCGACCATCTTAAATGGCGTAACGGGTGAACGCTTCGAGGATACGTACGATACGCTGGTCCTCGCGACAGGTGCGTCAAGCATCATTCCTCCATTTCCCGGTGTTGATGCACCAAACGTCTTTTCCGTCCGGAACGTCCAGAACGCGGGAGCGATCCGTACGTACATCGAGCAACACGATCCGAAGACGGTCACGATTGTCGGTGGCGGATTCATCGGACTTGAGATGGCGGAACAGTTGACGTACCGCGGCATTGCCGTCACGCTCGTCGAACGACTACCGCAAGTCATGCCGCCGCTTGATTTTGATATGGCGTCACGTGTCGGCGATCATCTTGAAAGTAAAGGGGTCCGGCTGTTGTTAAATGAATCGGTCACGGCATTGACGGGCGAAGGCAAAGTAGAGCAAGTCGAACTCGCGAGCGGAAAATCAATTGCGACGGATTTCGTCATCCTCTCGGTCGGCGTCAAACCGAACACGGAACTGGCGACGCAAATCGGCGTCACACTCGGTCAGACGGGGGCGATTGCCGTCAATCCGCAAATGCAGACGAACGTGAAAGACGTCTATGCCGTCGGTGACGTCGCAGAGAGCTTTTCCGTCATTACGGGCGAAGCGATTTATCGGCCGCTCGGTTCTACAGCGAACAAGATGGGTCGGATTGCCGGGATGGTCATCACCGGGGAAGAGGCAGCACATCGCGGCATTCTCGGGACGGGGATTTTCAAGGCATTCGATTTGACGGTCGCCCAAACTGGCTTGACGGAAAAAGAAGCCCTTGCCGCCGGATTCGATATTGAGATTTTACACAACATTAAACCGGACCGTCCTGAGTATATGGGCGGAAAGGATATGGTCATCAAAGCGATTGCTGACCGAAAAACAGGACGGGTCCTCGGCGCACAGATCGTTGGACCGCAAGGCGTCGACAAACGGATTGATGTCCTCGCGACGGCAATCACGTTCAAGGCGAAGGCGGAAGACTTATTCCACCTCGATCTTGCCTATGCCCCGCCGTTCTCGACGACAAAAGATCCTGTCCTCTACACAGGGATGGCGCTTGATAATGCGATTAAGAAGACGGCCCGCTTAGTGACACCGGAAACATTAATCGAGCAAACGGCGGCGGAAGAGGCGATTCAAATCATCGATACGCGGTCGAAAAAACAGTTCGAGAAGAATCATGTCGACGGCGCGGTTCATATCCCACTCGGCGAACTGCGGACGCGGGCTGCGGAACTCGATCCATCCATCCCGACGGTCGTCTATTGTAATAAAGGCGTCACCGGCAATGCAGCGCAAAACGTGCTCAAGAATCTCGGGTTTACGGATGTCTGTAACTTGTCCGGTGGAAATACGAACTATCAGCACCTGAAGCATTGTTTTTCTAAGAAATAAGCGGAGAACCGGATAAATAAGAATCACGCTCCGCTAGTCGGGGCGTGGCTTTCAATGTATAGGAAAAGTCATGTTCGGTAATACGCGTCGTTGTTTTTCGTTGCTTTCCTCGGGTGAGGCGCAAGCCGTTGCTCCTTGATCCTCACGGACAAGGAGCAGGGTCTTGCCTGCCTCTTAGCAGCGCGTTGATCACGCGCTTTTTCCCGCAGGAGTCACCGAAACACGACGCGATTTATGTGATGATTGAGGAGAGCAGGCATACAGATAGTTTAGAGCACTATCCGATGTAGCGTTTTTATTCTCCATAAAATTTGTTTAACGTACAAGAACCACGTTCCGACTAGCGGAACGTGGTTCTTTGTCTTGTCTGTTGAATTAATCGTGTAGCGTCACTGTGAAAGGTTGACCTTTTTTAATGACCTGCTGCTGCGCATCAAGGACGTCACTCGTCAAAAACTCCAGTTTTTCAACGGGACGTTCCGTGATAAAACCAAGGTTGCCGCTGCGCTGTTCCGATGGCTCATATGTCCCGGCCAATGCTTCGAGGTACAGGTCATCATCAATTGTTTTTTCTGTCGATTGATTGATTTTTACATGAGCAACCGGATTGAACGTGACCGGTTGCTTGCTCGTATTCGTAACCGTGACGCGGATCTTCACCATATCGAATGCTTCTTCATGGGTGAAGCCGTGAAAGAAATCAATCATCGCGTAACTCGGACGGGTCTGAATAACTTTTACTTCCTCGATTGTCATGTCAATCGGTCCAATCGAGTGAGTTTGTTTGACGGACTGGATTTGTTGTAACGTCAATTCACCTTTATCGTCACGAACCGTCTGATTCCGTTTCGTCAACATCCGGTCGTCCGGCAATTGCGGGTTCGGCACATAGACGTCCGTCTTTTCAAGTGCGACGGAGGTGTGTGTGACGGGTGGTGCCGGCAGATCAGCTGAAGAATCACTACATCCGGCAAGGATGGTTCCAAGCGTGATCGAGAGCAGGAGTCGCTTCATGGTGGACCTCCTTATTTATTCTTTTTCAAGAGATCAAAAATGATTTTGGCGTGATCCGTATTGTCGACTTGTCCGGCAAACCGGTCTTTAGCCGGTCCATAGGCATAGACGGGAACGTCTTCTCCCGTATGTCCGCCCGTCGTCCAACCCGTGTGCGACCGTTGATTGAAGATTTCTTCAATCGCGTTATCGACGTCTGTCACGTTCTTAGAGGCAGCAGCTCGTTCGACCGAAGTGAATTCCTCTTCCGTCAAAGCCAATTTTTGTTGATCGATGTACGTCGTCAAGGTCTTGCGGACATCGGCGCCGGAAACGATTTTTTCAGCCATGAAGTCGGGTGTTTTCTTTGCTGCTTTAATCGGCTCGGCGAACCAGTTATAAATTCCGTCTGCCCCGATTGAATAGCCGCCTGTCGAATGATCGGCCGTCGCGACGACGAGCGTATGCTTGTCCTTTTTCGCAAAGGCGATTGCCGCTTTAAACGCCCGTTCGAAATCTTCCATTTCACTCATCGCGCTGACGATGTCATTATCATGTCCGGCCCAGTCGATTTGACTCCCTTCGACCATCAGGAAGAAGCCTTTTTTGTTCGTATCGAGTCGTTTAATCGCCGCATTCGTCATTTGCTCCAATGAGGGAACGCTATTTTCGCGGTCGATCCGTTTTGCTAAACCGCCATCGGCAAACAGACCGAGGACTTGTTTGTTGCGGTCGGCATTTAATTCGTCAAGATCCGTCACGTATCCGTAACCGTCTTTTTTGAATGCTTTCGTCAAATCGACATCCGGACGGATGAAGTTGGATTTGCCGCCGCCGAGTAAAACATCAATCTTATGTTTCCCGTTAATCCGTTCCTTAAAGTAATCATCTGCGATCGCGTTCATGTTTTTCCGATTTTCGTCATGAGCGCCGAACGAAGCCGGTGTCGCATGGGTGATTTCTGACGTCGCGACGAGTCCCGTCGACTTACCGCGTTCTTTCGCCGCTTCAAGGACGGTCTTGACTTCAGACTTATCATTGTCGACGGCAATCGCTGCGTTATACGTCTTGACGCCGGAAGACATCGCGGTTGCGGCAGAGGCAGAGTCGGTGATGTTTTGTGCCGGATCTTCCGGATAGGTCATTTGCTGACCGACGAGATACTGGTCGAAGGCTGTTTTTTCGGCGACGGTCGTCGTCGGATCATTTTTTAAGTAGCGGTGCGCCGACGTATAGGAAACACCCATCCCGTCACCGATTAAAAAGATGACGTTGCGGATTTCCGGCGTCTTCTTGTATTTGCTTTTGGCATCGGCATCCGGTGTCGATACCATCGTGCTGAGCGATAAGGTTGATAGGGCGAGAATCGGGATCAGTCGTTTCAGTTTCATGATAATTCCTCCTTGGTCATTTAAAGAACAGTATGTATTGCCTACATTCATCATCCTACTGAAGGAATATGAACGGAATATGAGAAAAATGTAAACAATTATGAAGAAGTAATGACAAGGAGCTATGAAAAAGGAGTTGGCATGTCTTACGAAACAAAAATATGAAAAAACTAGTCAGCGAAGTCGCCGGCTAGTTAGTGTGAAGCGTGTTAAACGAGGAGTAAGCCCATCAAAATCGTATCATAATACAAGCCGTCCGCAAGCAGTCGGTCGTGCTTGAGTCGTCCTTCGACTTGAAACCCGGTTGTCTGATATAAACGAACGGCCCCTTGATTCGTCTCGACGACGGTCAATTGAATCTTTTGCAGTTCGACCGACCGTGCCCAGTCAAGTGTCGTCTGTAAGAGAGCCCGCCCGATGCCTTGCCCCCAACAGTCACGGACGACCCCGACGCCGAAGTCGGCTTTATGTGCGAACCGACGCAAGGGGAAACCGACACAGCGGGCATAACCGACGAGTTGTCGATCCACTTCAGCGACGAGCAGGGAGTGGGGAATACCGGTCTCATGCTGAATCAATTGCAGAAATCCCTTTTCATCAAGTACGTCTTCGCCCGGGAATCGGTCAAAGTGATCCGTTTCTGCATCGAGTCTCGCGCGCAGTAAAGCAAGCTGTCGTGCATCCGTAGGCTCTGCCGGACGAATCGTGTACGTAACAGATTGAATGTTCGCGTCAATTGGATCCATCATATTCGCCTCCAAACTAGTAAAATCAAAATCGTCCCCCTTAAGAATGCCATAAATAATTTAAAAATGTAAAGTATTTCCATTAAGACAAACGAAGATTGTCTAGATCGACACATGATAGACTAGAAACAGATTGGAAAGGATGGATAGAGATGTTAGAGATACAACAGGGTTCAACGGAGGACCGCGAATACATTCGCGAACAATTGATCGGCTTCAACAAAACGAAAGTTCCGCTAGCGGTTCAACATGAGACGGAACAAATCTGTTTTCTTTTAAAGGAAGGTGGCGAGATTAAAGGCGGATTGACAGGTGAATACAGCTGGAACCACGTCCACGTCTCTTTCTTGTGGCTCGACGAGTCCGTCAAAGGCGGCGGATACGGCAGCAAATTATTGAGTATGGTCGAAGCCTATGCCAACGAACGTGCCTGCAGCAAAGTCATCCTCGACACGTTCAGTTTTCAGGCACCCGGCTTCTATGAAAAAAACGGGTACGTCGAATACGGGCGTTTAGACGATCATCCGGTCGAAGGGATGACACAATACTTCTATAAAAAATTACTTTAAATGAGTTGATCCTTATTTCTTGTAATAATAAATCCAAGCAATCAGATAGGACAGTGTGCCGAGCGATAAGACGGTCGCGATGGCGTAGAAGGGAAAGTTCGGAAAACCTTCAACGAGTTGGACGTAAAATAAAAACGGAATCATCAGGACAGGGAGTGTGGACAAAAATGTTGAATAGGCAACACGTGTCGCCTTACCTGTGATGACTTCCTCGCGCTCGTCCTGATCGGAAAATTCAGTCATCCCGACGGACCATTCGGAAAACGTACTTTTTTTGTTGGTCCGAGTCAGATACCCCATAACGGTTAGTAAAACAGCGATGAGTATCATCGGAAGAACAAGCGGAAGTTCCAATGTGATGTTGAATCCGGTACCGCGGACGGGATCATCGTTAAACACTTCAAGTTGATCGTGTACAGAACTGACGAAAGCAGCTAACAGATAGAACAGACAAATGTTTAAGCTCGATTGAATGATGACACGTTTCAAAGTGATTCCTCCTCCAAATAAAAGATGTCTTCGATTGGTCGGTCAAAGATCCGGGCGATGTGCATCGCCAGTAACAAGGACGGGGTATAGCTTCCTTTTTCGAGTGAGATGACGGTCTGGCGCGTGACGCCGATCAAGTCAGCGAATTGTTCTTGCGTCCAGTCCGTTTGGCGCCGTAATGCTTTGACGCGATTCGAAAGTTTCATCGGGACACTCCTTTCTTTCATGAACATATTGTATAGTTCGTTTTACATTTTGTAAAGTGAACTATACTTTTTATTTTTTCGTCTCATTTATCGAAAATTCGCGGAGTCTGACTAAAACAGAATAGTCTGACAAAATTCGGGTAATATGTACTTTATCACTTCGACGGCATCGGGACAGAAAAAGGGGGGGAATTAAATGTTGCCTGAATGTATTCCGGATCAAAGGGAGCTCGCACGCCGCATGCGCATCGTCAAAACGTTACGGAAGCTTGGAAAAACGGATGAAGCCATTGCAAAATCATTATATGTCCCGGTCGAGTGGGTCAGATCAGTCGAAGATAATTTATCGAATACTAGTTATCAGCAATCATCTTAATGCATTAAAAAGAAGCGTCTCCCTTAGTTCAGGGGAACGCTTCTTCATGTTCACGATGACAGTTTCGTTGCGCCCGAGTCGACCGACAGTTTCGGTTGACGCCAAAAGAACGTCAAGATGATGCCGACCGTCAGGACGATCGTCGCGAAATAAAACGGGTAGTTGAGATTGACATCAAACAGGAGTCCACCCGCAATCGGTCCGAGGATGTTCCCGACACTCGTAAACATCGAGTTCATTCCGCCGACGAAACCTTGTTCATCGCCGGCAATCTTTGACAGATAGGTCGTGACGGCAGGACGCATCAAGTCGAATCCGACGAAGACGACCATCGTCACAAGGATGATTGCGAAGTAACTCGTCACGTACGTCATGACGAGGACGAGGGCGGTCGAGACGATTAAGCTGTAACGGATCAGGCGGATCTCACCGAACCACCGCGTCAAGCGGTCGAACAGGCCGACTTGGACGATGACACCGACAATCGCTCCGAGGGAAATCGCGAGAGCGATGTCCTTCGCCGTGAAGCCGAACTTCCGGTCGACGAACAGGGCGAACAGCGATTCGAACGAGGCGAGACCGAATGACGAAATCAACAGGACCAAAAAAGCGACGAAATAGAGGGGGGAAAAGACTTTTGAGAAGCCGGCCGCTTGTTTGACAGTCGGCGCATCGGCATAATGACGTTCCGGTTCACGTAACGTGAAGACAGACAAAATCATCGCAATCATCCCGAACGTCGCGGCAAAGAAAAACGGAACCCGTGTCCCGATGTCAGCGAGAAAGCCGCCGATCCCCGGTCCGATTATGAAGCCGGTCGAAATGGCGGCCGACATATAGCCGAGCGCCTTCGGACGCGTCTCATTCGTCGTGATGTCGGCGATGAACGCCGTCACGGCCGGCATGATGAAGGCGGCACTGACTCCCCCTAGGATGCGCGAAGCGAACAGGACTTCGACCGTCTGTCCGAGACCGAATAACAGTTCCGACATGCTGAAGATGAACAAGCCGATGATGATCATCGGCTTTCGTCCATACTTGTCGACGGCGCGTCCGGCAAGCGGCGAGAGAATCAGTTGGGCAAAGGCGAACGCCGACACCATATAGCCGACCGTCGAGCCGGAGATGTTCAATTCATTCATGATCGTCGGGGTGACGGGAATGACGAGTCCGATCCCTAAAAAGGCGATGAACAGATTGAGTAAAAGTGTACCTAAAATGAGTTTGTTGTTTTGCATGATTTGAACCTCAGTTTCTGATTTGACTTCTTAACGGACGAGTCCGCGCCAAAAAATCGGCCAGACGGCAGTGAGTCGTTGTTGGTAGGCGTCAATCCCGTTATAGACGAGTTCTGTCATCGTTCCTTCCGCAACCGTCAAATAGGCGAGTGCGCCGCTCGTATAGTCTTCGGAGTAGAGAATCTGCTCCGTCCGGTCGCGTTCGCGAAATAAGCGTGCAAGGTGACGATGGATCGAATCGAAAAACGGATTGATCAACGCTGTCACTTCATGCTCCAGTTTGACGGGCGGGAAGTACGCGATGCGAAGGATGAACTTCATTTGGTCGTTTTGGTTGCTTTCCTCGATGAACCAGTCGAAAAATCCTTTTAGCGATGCTTCGAGCGGCAACTGCCGTGTCTCGACGAAGTAGGACGCGAGGTGTTTTTTCTGTTCACCGAGCGCGTACGCCATCGTCTTCAAAAAGAGATCGTCTTTTCCGGAATAGTGGGCATAGATGGATGGTTTCTTGATACCGACTTCCTGGGCGATGTCGTTTAAGGAGGCCCCTTCGTAACCATGAGTCGCGAAGTGACGCAAAGCGGTCGGGATTAATTGTGCAGCTTTCAAATCATTCACCTTCCTAACGGTCGTTAGTTTACAAAATGACTATATCATCAATGTATGGGATTTAAAAGGACTGTGTTTTAAAAAAATATTTACCTAAAATGAAAACGCTTAACTTTTTCTTGACGCAGTCTTCAAGAAATTGTATTCTAATTACGAAAAGAATAAACCGTTAGGGTTGTTACTGGTCAAGCAGGCAAAACCTAAATTGATATCTGTTGCGTGTTGCGGCAATGGATATGAATTTAGGTTTTTTCTTTTCATCAGACTGTGGGTGGAGGTGATGGATTCCATGCAGATCGTAAAAGTGTTTAATAACAACGTTGTATCGATTGAATCAAAAGGGCAGGAACATGTTGTGATGGGACGCGGGATTGCGTTCCAAAAACGGACTGGGGATACGATTGAAGAGAATCGTATCGAAAAAATTTTTACACTTGAAAGTAAGGAAACACAGGAACGATTCATCGATTTTTTGAATCAGATGCCACAAGACGAAATCGAGACTGTCAAAGAAATCGTTAAGGTAGCAGAGCATCAATTGAACAACGAGTTGCATGACACGATTTACGTAACGCTGGCCGATCATATTCACTATTCCCTCGAACGGTATGCGGAAGGAATCATCATTCGAAACCCTCTGGTTTGGGAAGTCAAACGTTTTTACGGACCAGAGTTTTCGATTGGCAAACAAGCCGTTCACCTGATCAATGAGCGGCATCATGTCAAGCTCGATGAAGATGAGGCAGTCGCGATTGCGCTTCATCTCGTCAATGCCTCGATGCTTGGCGTAAAAGGAGAGAGCTTACACGTCGTCACGGAAATGACGAAGGCGACACAAGCGATTTTGACCATCATCACCTATCACTTTCAAGTCGAACTCGATGAAGAAGCACATGCTTATTCCCGCTTTTTAACTCATTTAAAGTACTTTGTGCAACGAATCGTTTCTAAAGCAGCCTTGAAGGCGGGGGGCGATGAAACACTGTTCGAAATGGTCAAAAATCGGTACCCTGCAGCTGCTGAATGTGTATTGAAAATAGCGAATTTAATTGAAGCGAAATACGACTATCATGTTTCGACGGATGAACGATTATATTTGATGATTCACATCGAAAACTTAATGAAACAAAGTCAATCCTAAGGATGGTTACTGATGATGCAGGCCAAACCTAAATGACTACAAGTATGGTGTTACTTGTAGTGGTTTAGGTTTTTTTTATCCTATTATTTAAACCGGGAGTGAGACGAATGGGAAAATATCAAGCGTTAGCAAAAGACATCGTACGATTGATTGGCGGACAAGACAACGTAAAAAGTGTGTTTCATTGTGCGACGCGTTTACGGTTCAAGCTAAAAGATGAGCAAGCGGCTGACGCTGAACAGCTCAAGCAACAGGACGGTGTCATTACTGTCGTCAAAAGTGGCGGACAATTTCAAGTCGTCATCGGAAACAATGTCAGTGAAGTCTATCAAGACGTAGTCGCGATTGGTGGTTTTGAAACGACGGTTGATGACGGTGAAAAAACGACGGTGTTCAACCGGCTGATCGATACGATTGCCGGAATCTTCACGCCGATTTTAGGACCGATGGCAGGGAGCGGTTTACTGAAAGGCTTACTGGCGATTTTAGTTGCCCTTGGACTGTTGACGCAAGACATGGGGACATACATCGTCCTCAATGCGACAGCAGACGCGCTCTTTTACTTCCTGCCCATCATTTTAGGTCATTCAGCTGCCAAAAAGTTCGGTGGGAATCCTTATATCGGGATGGTCATCGGGGGAGCGCTCGTTTACCCTTCGATGGTCGCCTTGCAGGCATCAGGTGAAGCACTCAGTTTCTTGACGGTTCCGGTCGTCTTGATGAGTTACGCATCGTCCGTCATTCCGATTATCCTAGCGACCTATGTATCAGCGAAACTCGAGAAGTTCTTTAATCAACATTCGCATGAGGCCGTCCGCAACTTTACGACGCCAATGCTCGCGCTCTTAATCGTTGTCCCGTTGACGTTCCTCGCAATCGGACCACTTGCGACGTACGCGAGTCAAGGACTAGCGGGTGCTTACTCGTTCATTTACAACCTAAGTCCAGTCCTCGCGATCGCTTTCATCGGAGCGTTTTGGCAAATCTTCGTCATGTTCGGATTGCACTGGGGTCTTGTACCAATTCTCATCAATAACATTACCGTCATCGGGTTTGATACGATCAGCGTCGGTGTACTGATGGCAACGTTCGGTCAGGTCGGTGCCGTCCTCGCGATTACTGTTAAAACGAAAGATAAGAAGACGAAGGGACTCGGTACATCTTCAACGATTGCCGGTGTCTTCGGAATCACGGAGCCTGCGATGTACGGCTTGACGCTGCCGCGGAAAAAGCCGTTTATCTTTGGTGTCATCGGTGGAGCAGCAGGTGGACTTGTTGGGGGTGCACTAGGTACAGCTTCTTACACGATGGGCGGACTTGGCATATTCGCTGTGCCAGTCATGATTCCTCAAAGTGGTGTTGACCTCTCGTTTTGGGGTGCCTTCATCGGTTTGTTCGTGGCGACGGCGGTTGCTTTCAGTTTGACGTACTTCCTGACGAAGGAAGAGATCGCAACGACTGAAACAACACCATCTTTATCAAAAGAAGTCGGGTTACCCGTCCTCGCGCCAATCAAAGGCGAAATCATTTCTCTGGAGTCAGTCAATGACGAAGTCTTTTCGAGTGGCGCGATGGGCAAAGGTGTGGCAATCATTCCGAACGAAGGAGTCGTTTACGCTCCGTTCGATGGTGAAGTCGTGACTGTTTATCAATCGATGCACGCGATTGGTTTACGTTCAGATACAGGTGTCGAAATCCTGATTCATATCGGACTCGATACGGTCCAGTTGAACGGACAGCATTTCGAATCGTTCGTCTCGAGTGGACAGAACATTAAAGCAGGAGATCGGTTGATCGCGTTTGACTTAAAAGAAATCGAGCAAGCGGGATATGACATCATCACGCCGGTCATCGTGACAAACACAGCCAGCTATTTGGATGTTCTTCCGACGTATGTCGGATCGGTTGAACCGTCACGTGACGTGTTACGTATCTTAGTATAAGAGAGGGGTAAAGGAAAATGAAGAATGTACCAGCAGACTTTTTATGGGGTGGCGCTACTGCCGCCAATCAAGTTGAAGGCGGATTTGATCAAGGGGGTAAAAGGTTGTCAATCGCCGATGTGATGCCAGGCGGGAAACAACGGATGCAGTTGATTCATGATGCGGCATTTGACTTTGAATTACATGAGCAATACACGTACCCAAACCATGAAGGTGTCGATTTTTATCACCGGTACAAAGAGGATATCGCCTTATTTAAAGAAATGGGTTTTAAGACCTTCCGGATGTCGATTGCCTGGTCACGCATTTTCCCGAACGGCGACGAGACAGAGCCGAATGAGGAAGGTCTCGCGTTTTACGACCGTGTCATCGATGAATTGATTGCCCAGGAGATCGAACCACTTGTGACGATTTCGCATTATGAGTTGCCAAGACATTTGGCGACAGCATACGGCGGATGGCGCGATCGCCGTCTTGTAACATTCTTTGAACGATACAGCCGGGTTCTGTTTGAGCGTTATCAAGGAAAAGTGAAATACTGGTTGACGTTTAACGAAATCAACGGGGCGCAGTTCATGCCGATGCTCAGCCTCGGTGTCGCATTACAGGATGAAGAAAACCATCTTCAAACGACATACCAAGGGTTACATCACCAGCTCGTTGCGAGTAGTCTTGCGACGAAAGCAGCACGGGAAGTCGACCCGTCAATGAAAATCGGATGCATGTTAATCGCAGCACCAGTTTACCCGTATAGTTCCAATCCAGCAGATATCCAAGTTGCACTCGATGAAGAGCGGATGATGAATTACTTCTGCGGCGACGTCCATGTCCGCGGCGAGTATCCGGCATTCGCGAAACGTTTCTTTGCCGAGAACGGGATTGAACTTAAACAGGAAGAAACGGATGCGGCAATCTTAAAAGAATACACGGTTGATTTCTTCTCTCTCAGTTATTATATGTCACGGACGGAAAAGGCTGATAAAACGACAGACATGACAGCCGGAAATATCATGAACGGTGTCAAAAACCCTTATTTGAAAGCGAGTGACTGGGGCTGGGAAATCGACCCGGGTGGACTGCGGATCATTTTAAATAAGCTGCACGACCGCTACCAAAAACCGCTGTTCATCGTCGAAAATGGACTCGGTGCTTACGATAAGGTGGAAGCAGACGGTGCAATTCATGACGAATACCGGATTGATTATCTTAAAGCACATCTTCAAGCAATGGTTGAAGCGATGGAGGACGGCGTCGAGGTCATGGGCTATACAAGTTGGGGATGCATTGATTTAGTCAGTGCTTCGACCGGCGAGTACAGCAAACGGTACGGCTTTATCTACGTCGATAAGCAGGATGACGGGTCCGGTACTTTCGACCGCTCGCGGAAGGATTCATTTTTCTGGTATCAGGAAGTGATTGCGACGAACGGACAAGCTTTGTACAAAGATTCAATTTCAACGCGTTCATAAAAAGAAAAGACCTGATTTCGCTAAGCGAAGTCAGGTCTTTCCTTTTTTTCGAATGAAATGTTCAAAAAATTAGACTTTAAAAAGATGGTAAAAAGATAAGGGGTTGGAGATAATGGATATAGATGGGTAAAAATGGGAGGATGCAAAATGTATAAAAAAGTACTATCGGTTATCTTGATCATAATTCTACTAGGAGGAACGTATTACGGGGTGATATCCCTATTGTTCAAAGAAGGTACATCTGTCAGTTCGTTCCCGATCCCGCGCTTTGCGACGGAGCAAACGGGTGCGAACGGGCAACACTACGCGACGCAACTTGCTTCAGAAACAGACGGACCGGGACTCCTGTATGCAGCACGCTTGAATCGTGACGGCTGGAAGAAAGTGAATCAAGAAGGAGCTAAAATTCTCTATCGCAAAGGCGAGACATTCGTTTCGCTGACGACGTTCGACGAGGAAGTATATGTTAAGCCTGTCCGTTTAGTCGAGTTCGAGCGTTTGGAGGATTGAGTCGGAACAAGGTACACTTGCTACAATAAGTAAGGACAGGAGCAATTCGTCCGTTCGTAGCAAAGGAGAATCAAGATGACACAATCCATCGCAATCATCGGAGCAGGCGTCAGCGGGCTTTATACAGCATCGCTTTTACAGCAGATGGGACAAGCGGTCACCGTCTATGAAGCACGGGACCGGATCGGCGGACGTATTGTAAGCGTGGCGGGTACGCATGGAGACGAGGCAGACCGCTTTGACCTCGGACCGACATGGTACTGGCCGGATACGGAAACGGTCATCACGGATCTTGTCGCCGAACTCGGCCTGACGGCATATGAACAACACACGACGGGCGCGATGGTACTCGAACGGCAAGCAGGAGCCATCGAACATCATCTGCTGGCACCGGACAGTATCGTCCCGTCGAAACGGTTAGCGGGAGGAATGGAAGCACTCGTGACAGCGATTGCGTCACAACTCCCGGCGGCATCGCTCCGCTTACAGTCACGCGTCACGAAACTTGAGCGGACGGGACAGCAAGTAATCGTTACGTCAATCAAAGACGGACGGACGACTTCAGAAACGTATGATAGTGTCGTGGTTGCCCTTCCACCCCGTCTTGTCGAGCGAGTCGCAATCGAACCGCCGTTTTCCGAGACGACGCGGGAGAAACTGCAAACGACCCCGACCTGGATGGCCGGACAAGCAAAAGCACTTGTCGTCTATGACACGCCGTTTTGGCGCGAAGCGGGTCTGTCCGGGTTTGGGATGAGCTGGGTCGGCGCCATGCAGGAAATTCATGATGCATCACCGCAGCGCGGACCGGGTGCCTTGTTCGGTTTCCTACGGCTGACGGCAGAAGAGCGTCAGTCACTCGGGACGGAAGCGGTTAAAGCCTGCATACTCGAGCAACTTATCACGATGTACGGCGAAGCAGCCCGTCATCCGCGGGAAGTGTTCTATTATGACTGGGCGCAAGACCTTGATACGGCGACGCCTGCAGATGCCCGTCCGTTAACGGAATTTCCGCAGTATCGGCCCATCGCAGTCGACGCGAACTGGCAAGGCCAACTTTATCTTGCCGGAACGGAAACGGATAGTGCGTTTGGTGGCCATGTCGAAGGGGCGCTCCGGTCGGCGAAGCGGGTCGTCGCTGAATGGACGATGCGGCATGGGTGATTTGTGACGCGCACAATGTTAATCATGAACGTCCTCGACGATCGGGGGCGTTTTTAACTGATTTTAAAAGTCGAAGCAGTCATTTGTTCCACCTGTGGTAACTTTCGGAGATTGGGATGGAAGAACCAAACACATGCAATCAACGAAATACCGAGTCCGGCGAACATGAAAATGAAGTGAGGATCGATAAAGGTCGCGACATATCCACCTAGTAACGAACCGATCGGCATCGCGGCAATTCCTAAGCTATACGCGACTGAATTCACGCGCCCGAGTATTTGGTTCGGGATGATGGTTTGCGTAACACCGGCAAACAAAACATTTACGGCACCGATTGGAATCCAGGCGATACCAAATAAAATCGGTGTAACCAGTGGACTTGAGAGCCACCCGGCAAATACCCAGCAGATGGATCCGACTAAAAAGCAAACACTTGTGACGATGCCGACGCGCAGTTTTCCGAGGGTCGAACCGAGGAGTGCACCGAGCAACGAACCCGCTGACATAGCGGCTAACAGAATACCGTATGTTTGTACACCGCCGATTTGATCCGCGAAGACAGGAAGGACGGCAACCGTCATCCCAATCGCAAAATTTGCGACAGACGAACCAATCAGAAAGACCCAAAGTAATGACGTGAAGACGACAACGAAGCCGTCTTTTAAATCATCGATATAGTCCGTGAAGGTGAGTTTTAAGGAGTGTTGCGTTTTTGGTGTTGGCGTTTTTACAAAATCCATGTTGAGGAATGAGAAAAACATCGCGGCGAGTGCGAATGTCACTGAATCGACGAAAAACATCGTGATGGCACCAAAGAAGGCAATTGCTAATCCTGCCAATGAATTGAAGACAAGATCAACGCCTTGATAAGCAAATGCAAAAAGTGAATTTCCTTGCAGCAGTTCTTTTTCTTTTAGAAACAAGGGGAGGGCTTTAGTTTGCGTCGGATAGGCAAACTCTTCGACGCAGGCGAGGAGTGGCATGACGGATAAAATTAAAGCAATGCTTAAAAAATCGAGCAGGTAAGCAAGTGGAATGAGCAAAATCAAAATCGACTGCACGACTTGGGTGACGATTAACGTCGTTTTGATTCTCCAGCGGTCGACCAGCGGACCCGCAAGAAATTGCAGGGCTTTTGGTGATAAAATCAGAAACCCGGCGAGCCCTGTATAAAATGCACTCTGTCCAATGTCATGGACAAGCCACATCGCGGCGATGTAATAAAGACTGTCTCCGATATTCGTCACGAGTCGACCGGACAGTAAAAATATGAAATTACGGTTTTTCAAAAGTTCAATCATGCGTAAAACCTCCAGTTTATTTATTATTTTGACCGGTCAATTTAATTTGACAATGAAGGGTAAAGAAAAAGGCTATACGTTCAAGCCTTGTTTTCTTCATCCTCATGTTCAATCGTTTCCATGATGAGTTCATCCACTTCAAACGCCATCGTAGAAAAGAAATAAAGTTTTTGAGCGGTTTCTTCACTTGGTTCTTTTGAGAGGTGTCTAAGTTCCTCCATCAAAGCAAAATATTTTTTCATCCAATCGTTAAACTGTTCCTCCGTTGCAGAGATTTGCCACATTGAACCGACGTGATTCCAGTCAGCAGGCGATTCACTGGCTCGTTGAGGGGTAAATGCATGCTCGGGCGCAGATAAAATAACTTGCTTTGTTTTTTCGGCCATCTGAAAAAGCAATTGCCGATTGGATTCATTGACGTCTTCCATATGCGGCAAGAGCTCAAGTGATGGTGTGAACCCCCGTGCCACCGATTGATAAAACTTTTGGATGATTCCGCCTTTTTCTTCCGTTTTGACTAACGTGATTAAGTGATTCTTTTCGAGCTCTTTTAAATGGTAATGTACTTTAGGACGCGATAAGTTAAGTTTTTCAGACAACATTTGACCCGTGAGTGGTTTTTCGATTAACCGCATCATGATTTCAGCTCGGATCGGAACACTCAACGCCTTTAATTGGCTTAAAGTGGTTAATGTTAAAATAGATTTCATGAGAAGACTCCTTTTTATTTGACCGGTCTAATTTATTTGACAATAGAATAACATAGATTTACTTTTAACAGTTAATATTTTTTGCAAGGCATTACATTCTCTTGGATGAGGTATTACTTGACAGATTGGAAAATCGAGTGAAGGATTTGTTTTAACTAATTATTGAAAAGGTATAAGGGCACATAGAATATTTTAGTGCGACATGTAAGGGAAGGGTGACTGTATGACGTATCAAATTTTGATTCTACTACTTATCGGCTACGTAATTTACACAATCGATTTAAAACAAAAAATGATTCCTGTTCCGATGGTGCTCGTCGTGATTGGACTGGGTCTTTCATTTATCCCCTATTTTTCTTCGCTTCATCTATCAAAGGAAATCGTATTTGAAGTGTTTTTGCCGGCGCTCCTGTTTACGGCAGCGTATCAGTTTCCGATTAAACAGTTGAAAAATAATTGGGGTATCATTACGGCGTTCAGCACGATTGGGTTGATTGTGACGGCCTTATTGCTCGGTGTCTCAATTTACTGGATCTCGAATCTGTTCATTTCACTTTCGCTGACGGCTTCGCTGCTCCTTGCCGCCATCTTGATTCCGACCGATCCGGTCTCGGTGACGTCCATCATCAAAAAAAGTACAGGGGATGAACAACTCGCCGATATCGTGGAAGGAGAATCGATGGTCAATGACGGGACGAGTATCGTTTTGTTTACGATCTTATTATCGATGTTTCAAACGGGGGAACGTTTTAATTTCACGACCTTCATCGAACAATTTATGCTTGTTTCGTTTGGCGGAATTCTGATTGGTTTACTGCTCGGATGGATTTTAAGTAAAATTATTCACTTGACGACGCAAAAAGAATATCAAGTGATGTTGAGTATCGTCATGTCGTACGGTGGATTTTATCTTGCAGAAGCGCTTGGTGTCTCAGGTGTTCTCACCACCGTCATTTTGGGGATTTTCTTGTCTTACGAAATCGAAAAAGCGGATGAGGAGAAGGGAATTAAAGCATCATTGGATGGATTTTGGAACATCATCAAACCAACATTTTTATCGATTTTATTCTTACTGATTGGGATTCAAGCAGCTGGATACTTAGTTTTTTCACAATGGGGACTGGCGTTGATCATTTTTGGTCTCACCTTGTTGGCGCGGTTCATCATGGTCAGCGGCTTCATTTATGCCGTACCGGCCTGGAAAGGTGAATTTCGCGACGACTTTTCGACGATCTCAATCATTACGGCAGCCGGGATTAAAGGTTCGATGTCTGTCGCGTTGTTACTATGGCTCGAAAAAACGGTCTCAGCGCAATATGATGTGTTGATTTCCTTATCGTTTGCTGTCATCGTCCTGTCGTTGATTGTCCAAAGTATCGGTATTTATCCGCTGACGATTTTCTTGAGTAAGCGGCATAAACGATAATAAAAAAGAAAATCAAAAAGCAGACACTGTCCAAAAAGTACTTGGATCGTGTCTGCTTTTTTGCGTTTACAGATACAAGCCGTTCGCCTCAACATTTTGAGTGTTCATAAAGACAAGAAAAACGGATGATCTTAAGTTGTTCCAAAAACGGAAATCATCAAATCCGCAATCATGCAGTTTTCTCTAACATGACCAGTCATTCAGACGAATATAATAACTTGCCCGTTTTGAAATCGTAAATCCGGTAAAAAATTTCAAATGCATGATCTTTTGTCGTCGTCACGTGGCAGGTATACGGGACGTCCGGTCCGTAAGCGCCGAGATCGGCCCGATCAAAGAAACTGAAATAGTCACCTGTTTCATCATAATAAAGATCAATCGTCCGCGGGCTGGATTGATCATCGTATTCCACCGTACACATTCCTTTAGTTGTCGCATAGTCATGATAAAAGACGTACTTCAGGCTTGGAGCCGTATACCAAACCAGTCCCACACCGAATAAACACATTAAAACGAGTCGGTCGAACGTGGAAAATTCGATGCCGGTATCCTCACGGAGCCAAAAATATAACAACACACTCAGCACTATACAGACGATACCACCTGCGAAAAGCGCGTAATAGAAAAGCACTTCTTCATTCATGCGATCATCACCCTCATAAATACAACCCGTTCGCCTGAACGACGAATTGCGAGTGTTCGTAATGATAGGTGATGACGGAATAATCGAACGGACGACCGTTCGACAAGTGGAAGATCGTCTCGACCGTCAATGCCGGATCACCGGCTTCAAGTTCCAAATGTTCCGCAATCGTCTCCGGCAATTTGCCGACGTGCATGTACATGTCGGAAAAGCCGATGTTCAGTCCGAGTGCCGTCTCAAGATACTCGAAAATCGATTGTTCGACGATTTCCCGGTTCAAGTATGGGACGAGTGCTTTTACGTAATAGGATTCTTCGAGGCAGAGAAGCCGTCCGTCAATGTAGCGGATCCGTTTGACGAAATAGATGTCTGTCCCAGGTGTAATGGCAAGGTTATGAGCGAGATCCTCCGGGCAGGCAATGACTTCAAGTTCGAGTAAACGCGACGTGATATCATAATCGATCAAGTTTTGCTTGAAGCCTTGTGTCGAGAAGAGATTAAAATACCCTTTCCGATTACTTTTGCGTACAAAAATGCCGCTGCCGCGAACTTGAAAGATGATTCCTTTTCGTTCCAGCAGTTCGAGCGCTTTCGTCATCGTCGTTTTACTGACCTCAAATTGTCGGATCAATTGATCGAGAACCGGTAATTTATCGCCTTGCTGTAACGCATTCTGTTCGATGTAGGCTTCGATTTCCGTCGCCGTTTGTTCATATTTCAGCATGGTTCACCCTCATTTATATAAAAATTGTTATATCGCAACTATATCATAATAAAAAGACGATATTTGTAAACATGTTTTTTAAGATTAAATGTGTATTGATTAATTGTGCATGTACAATTATGATGATAATAAAGGTATACATCTCGATTGTTAGGGAGGACTTGAAGATGAAAGCATTACCAAACGACTTTTTATGGGGCGGCGCACTGGCTGCGCATCAATTTGAAGGTGGCTGGAACGCCGGCGGCAAAGGGCCGAGTGTCGTCGATGTCATGACGGCAGGCGCGCATGGCGTCGCCCGCCGAATTACCGATACGATTGAAGAGGGGACGTTTTACCCGAACCATGAGGCGATCGATTTTTATCACCGCTATCAAGAAGACATTGCCTTATTCGCCGAGATGGGATTGAAGTGTCTCCGGACATCGATCGGCTGGAGCCGGATTTTCCCGAACGGGGACGAAACTGAACCGAACGAAGCGGGACTGCAGTTTTATGATAATGTCTTTGACGAGTTGATTAAACACGGCATCGAGCCGATCATCACGTTATCGCACTTTGAAATGCCGCTCCACCTCGCGCGCGAATACGGCGGGTTCCGCAACCGGAAAGTTGCTGAGTTCTTCGAACGCTTTGCTGAAGTCTGCTTCACACGCTACAAAGATAAAGTCATGTACTGGATGACGTTTAATGAAATCAACAACAAGATGGATGTCGAGAATCCGTTGTTCCTCTGGACGAACTCCGGTGTCAAAGTCGAACCGGGCGAAAATGCGATGGAAGTCATGTACCAGACCGGTCACCACGAACTGATTGCCAGCGCCCTTGCTGTCGCGAAAGGGAAAGCAATCAATCCCGATTTCCAAATCGGAGCGATGATTTCCCACGTCCCGGTCTATCCGTATTCCTCACATCCGAAAGACGTCATGCTGGCGGAAAAATCGATGCGTCAACGTTACTTCTTCCCGGATGTTCAGGCACACGGTTATTATCCGAACTATGCCTTAAAAGAGTTCGAACGGGAAGGCTATCAGATTCCGATCCTCGACGGCGATGACGAGATTCTGAAAAACGGGACGGTCGACTACATCGGCTTCAGTTATTACATGTCGACAACGGTCAAGCATGATGCGACGGTCAACAATACGGGGAACATCGTCAACGGCGGCCTCGCGAACGGCGTCGAGAATCCGTACATCCAGTCGAGCGACTGGGGCTGGGCGATTGATCCGGTCGGACTCCGTTACGTCCTGAACCGGTTGTATGACCGCTACCAACTCCCGCTCTTCATCGTCGAAAACGGCTTTGGGGCTGTCGATACGATTGAGGACGGCAAGATTCACGATGCAGCGCGGATTGATTACTTGAAAACACATATCGAAGCGTTGACTGAAGCGGTCACGGAGGACGGCGTCGAACTGATGGGCTACACACCGTGGGGCATCATCGACATCGTCTCGTTTACGACGGGTGAGATGAAAAAACGCTACGGGATGATTTACGTCGACCGCGATAATGAAGGCAACGGCTCGATGGAACGGATGAAAAAAGATTCGTTCGACTGGTACAAACAGGTCATTGCGACGAACGGACGGGAGTTGTCGTACGACAAAGCGACACAACAGTAAATCGATAAGCCTCCACCTATACCGGGTGGAGGTTGTTTGTTGTCTGTCAAATCACGCTTGCTTGAAATATGAAAACAAGCGATGATGAGAATGTATATATTATCCAAAAGTGACGAGGGACGTTTAAGGGGATGAATGAATGATTGGTGTCAGTATTGCGACGATATGGGAGTTCGAAGCGACACTCGCATATTTTGATGTAAAAGAATTAGAACGTACTAAGTACCCGTACGGCGAATATTTTTTCCGGACGATTGCCGGAAAACGTGTGTTGTTTTACAGCACCGGTGTCCGGAAAGTAAACGGGGTCGGGGCCAATCAGTACATGATGGCACAGTTCCCGCTTACAAAAATTATCGTTGCCGGGACCTGTGCCGGCATTGACGAGTCGTTTGCGGTCCTCGACATCATCGTGCCAAACCGCGCGGTCCAGTATGATTGTACGGTGAAAGAAGTCGAGCCGTTGATTAAACCGTCCTTCATCGTTGAACTCGCTGTTGCGGCTTACCAAACAGATTGTCACACCGGAACGATTGGTACGGCAGACCGGGCCGTCGTGATGTGGAACGATTACTTGGAGCTGAAAGCAAATGGCATCACGGTCGCCGATACGGAAGCCGGCGCAATCGCCTATATCTGTCAGAAAAACGGGGTCGAATGTATCATCATTAAAGGCATCTCCGATTTTCCGGCGGACGAGACAGACCGCGATCCAGTCCAGTCGAACGAAGAACAAATCAACGTCTACATAGCGAATACGCCAAAAGTGATGCGCAAAATATTCAGTGACTATCTGACACGATTCATTTAGAACATCAGGAGGGGCAACGCATGAAAACATTAGTGGTTGGTTGTCTGCTGACCGTCAACGCTAAAAGCTTAATGACACAAAAGACGCAGTCTCGGATGAAATCCCGGAACTGCGTCTTATTTATGATCAGTGCATCGGCTGCTAATTTTGTTCAGACTCATGTTTTTCTGACTGAGCCGCTTTGAAGTTGCGATAAATCGTATAACCGACAGTGACAGGAAGAATGACAATTCCATACCCAAGCGGCAATCCTAAAAAATAATACCAGAAAATCGTAAAAACAATCATGATTAGAAGGAGGCGGATACTAGATATGTGGTATGTACTCACTTAAAACGTTCCTTCCTTTCAATGTATTGTTACGTTTTTAGAAAGACGTTTGGTTGATCGATATAAAGTTGGACCAGTCCGCACTTCGGACAAACGGCAGCTTTCGCTTCAGCAGATGCCTTGCTGAAAAAACGACCCGGTTTTTTAATCTTTAAGCCATACATGGCACCTTTGACGTGGACTTCACAGTCTTCGACTAGTCGGGTGTCGCATTGGGTACAGGTTCGGTTCATGTAACTTGTCCTCCTATTTAGCTTGAACTACCTCCACCTGCGCTGGGCTTCGCCCTGAGACACTTAGAGGTGGGAGTATTCTCGCCTGATTTTGATAAATATTCTTCAACTGTCCTTTAATACGTGTCGGAGTTCGCTGACGCCAAGGATCAGCATACAAAGCGAAAGTGGTATGAAGAATACTAAAAACGATAGTGTCGTTATGGCATCCATTGAACTACCTCCACCTACGCTTCGCTTAGAGGTGGAGGATTCCTGAGTCATCCGACCTAACGGTCGAAATCTGATCAGGCTAACCCCGTCGTCCCGACGGTTGAAGAAGCTAAGAGGCGTTCAGCTTCTTGTTTGAGGTTCAGTCCTGCGTTCACATCACGGTCGTGATGGATGCAGCAACTCGGGCATGTCCATTCACGCAAGCCAAGATGCTTCACGTCTTTGTGTTGATGTCCGCAACGGGAGCACAGTTGACTAGAGGCGAAGGTCTTTCCGACTTTCACGACGGTCTTCCCGTACCATTCCGCCTTGTATCCGAGCATGCGGAAGAACTCCGACCAACTGACCTCGGAGATGGACTTGCTCAACTTGCGATTCTTCTGCATGTTCTTCACCTGCAAGGTCTCGATCCCGATGACGTCGTGGTTTTTGACGATCTCGGTCGATACCTTGTGCAGGAAATCGGTTCGCTTGTTCGCGATCTTCTCGTGGATGCGGGCGACCTTCCGCTTTTGCTTCTGATAGTTCTTCGCCTCGGAAAGTGTTACTTTCTTGTCCAAGGCCAATCGTTGACGACGAGAAAGTTTACGTTGTTCACGTGCCAGCTTTTTCTCAAGCGAACGGAAGTAACGGTCGTTCTTGTATACCGTGCCGTCCGACAGGATGGCGAAGTGATTCAACCCGACATCGACGCCGACGGATGAGCCCGTCTTCGGCATTTCGTTGCTCTCCTGCTCGACGAGCAGGGAGACGAAGTATTTTCCTGAAGCGTTACGCCGGATGGTCGCGTTCAAGATGCGTCCGACGACCTGCCTCGAATGAGCGAAGCGCACCCACTTCAGCTTTGGAATTTTGATTTTGGTGCCGACGATCGAGACTTCTGGAAGTTGAGACTTGCCTTGAATGTTCGTCTTATACGATTGAACAGGGTTGCACTTCGACTTGAAGCGGGGTCGTTCGTTCTGCTTCTTGAAGAAGCGGTCAAAGGCATCAGCAAGATGTTTGACGCTCGCTTGCACAGACGTGCTATCGACTTCTTTCAACCAGTCGAACGCCTGCTTCAACGACGGAATTTCTTTCGAGCAAGACCCGTAAGACAGCCCTTTACCTGTCGCTTTATACGTTTCATCCCACTTCGCCAAGAAGTGGTTGAAGACGAAGCGTGAACAACCGATCGTCTTCGCGATCAGGATTTCCTGCTCTTTTGTCGGATAGATTCTGAATTTGTAGGCCTTGTGAGTCAACATGATGTTCACCTCCTTACAAAGGATATACCCGAAAGAGAGCTTGGCGATTCATCTCCCACTTTCACTAGGGCTTCACTCTGATCGTTTAGAAGTGGGCGTATTCTCGCCTGATTTTGATAAAAATAAACTGAGCAGGATGATGGTCAAAATGGTCGTCAAGCTGACGAGCGAACTGCGGTTAGACATCGTTCTCCTCCTTTAAGTGGTTATTCTTCCGCAAACGGACATAACGGATGATGGCCGGTACCGCAATCGAAATCGAAAAAGCGCTAACGAGCAACAAATCGGTCTGCTCGAAGAATAAATAATCGATGCCGATCAACAGAAATAACAAAATCTGGATGATCCGAAAACGGAGCCGTGTACTCCGGTGAATGATGTCCTGTTCTTTCGATGGACTGGAGTAGTGCGTATTCTGACTCAGTAATTCAAAATAAAAATAACTGAGGACGCCGAGTTGGACGACCGAAAAGAAGGTAGCGCCTGTCTGTTCAAAGAAGATACTAAATAGGGTCATCCCGAACAGGAGTAAGTAGAGTGCTGATACGATTCGTTTCGTACGTGTCGTCAAAGTAAGTCCTCCTGAAAGTCAGTCGATGCTACTCTGTTCTACGGCACGGCAAGGAAAATGTTTCAAGCTATGAATGCATACAAAAGGAACTTAAGAAACAATGAGGAGGAATCAGGATGAGTTACGGGATTTTTGGGAAATTTACGACGACGGCGGGACAGCAAGAAAAATTGGTGGAGCTGTTACTTGAAGCAGCAGCCTCGTTCGAAGACGAGCCGTCATGTCTCCACTATATCGTCAGCGTATCAGAAGAAGCGGACACGGTCATCGTCCACGAAATTTGGACGAATCAAGCGTCGCACAAGGCGTCACTCGAGCTTCCGACGACGCGGCGCCTGATTGAGCAGGCACGCCCGTTAGTCACGGGAATGGAGCGGTTATTGACATTTAACCCGCAAGGCGGAAAAGGGTTATAAAGGGTAATTTTTGATGTTTTAGTCGAAAGTTTGTAAAAAATTAGAACTTTTTTTACCGATTGACGTAGAGTATACATGAGGTGAGTATGATGGAAAAACGACGAAGAATTCAACGTATCCGGGAAGAAAAGGAACGCATCGCGTTCGTTCGCATTATTTTTGCTGTAATGCTTGGTTTTAGTATCTTTGCACTTCTTCAATATGAGACAGCAATTTGGCCGAAAATCCTCGTCGGGGTGAGCTTCCTGGCACACGGTGTTTTGCACTGGATTGAAGCGAAACGAATCAGTGTATTTTCAGACAGCCGACCAGCACGCAACATCATCCGACTCCGTTACGCGGTTGATTTTGCTCTAATCGGACTGATTGCTTTTTTCTTCCCGCTATTAATCCGGTTCGAACTACCACCTTTGCCAAGTTTTATCGGCTACTTTATCGGACTTGCAGCCTTCGTTATCGGTGACATCTATCTCGAGCGAACGCAGACGGTGCTTGACCCAGCCCATCCGACGAAAAAAGAATTACGAAGTAAAACACCTGTCCTGAAAGCCAGATGACTTTGAGTAGGGGATGAACAAAATGGAAAAACAAACGAAAATTCTAATCATGCAGCAGGAAAGCAAGCGGAATCTTTTTAAACGATTGGCATTGGCAGGAGTCGTCGCACTTTGTTTGTACGGCTTGGTTCAAACAGGTGCCGACGAATGGATTGTTCCACTGCTCGTCCTCCTCGTCCTCATCCATGGACTGTTACTGCTCGGCGAGGCAAGGCGGATCAGTGCCCTATCAAGCATCAAAGCAGCACGACGGCTGATTCGTTTCCGTTACGCGGTCGAGTTCGGTTTCGTTCCCGTTCCTTTATTGATTGCGCTTCAGGCATGGATCCCTAATTATTGGGGTATATCTGTTTTAATCGTTCTTCTGCTGGCTCTGCTGTTGATTGCCTTTTTGAAACAATATCTGGAATTGCGGATCATGCGGACGGATCCGAGTCACCCGACGGACGACGAGCTACGCAAAAAAACACGGATGGCAAACTAAAACAGTACTTCTACTCGCGCATCAAGCAACGGGTAGAAGTACTGTTTTTTAATTGAGTTCGATTTTAACAGTAGTCGGTTTTGCGAATGCATCACTTGACGCGAACATGACGAAGACATTTTCCGTTTCCGGTACTTCGTAGACGAGATCGACCCTTGATTGATAGGGAGCAAAGTACTGGTAACTGTTTTTCCAGGCCTTCTCATTGCGGTTGACATAGTCGACCGTTTCATAGACATGCCCATTTCCATCCTGAAGCGTGAACCGGTCCGGTTTATATTGACTGTAGGCACCGAGTACATCTTCTGAAATATCCGGGTCATGCAAAAACAACGGGAGCGTGATGTAGCGTTTACCGGCTTGCTGTGTCAGTTTGAGTTCAGCCGGCGGGCGGTCTAACAGTTTCCCGACACGGAAGGTGGCATCCTTTAATTTCGGGTCACCGGGATACGTTTTGAGCAGCCCCTGATTCATCAGCTTTTCGATTTTTGCCGTTTCCTGTTTCGACGGTTGTATGGCGGTCGATTTTTTGGCGGTCAAATCGGCGAGCTTCGTCCCTGTCGTCGTTTCAGTTGTTTGACTTGTCGGCTCGGCCGCCGGTTGCTCGACTTCACTCGTCGTCGCAAAGAAGAATAGTCCGGCGACACCCGCGACGAGTGCGGTCCCGACTGTTCCAAGCGCGACTTTGAAGCGGCGTTCCGTCGCCTTGGCATTGACGGCGACGCTCCCGATGGCTGCATTCGGTGTGATTTTAACCGCGCGGTAGGCGGGTAATAAGGCACCGATGATTCCTGTCGTAATCGGAATCAACAGCGTCAGGCTCAGGAATCCGAGCTCGGCCGTCGGGAATTGATTGTACATCTTGTAAATCAATCCGAGTGAGACGGCAAGACCGATCAATCCGGCAAACAGACCGGTCATGACCCCTTCAAGCAAGACGAGTTGACGGATCATCCCGTCACGCCAGCCGGTCGCTTTCAGCACGGCGAGCTGTGATTTCCGTTCGTTGACGTTCTGCCACATGATTTCCGTCGTCGTCAAGATGGCGATCAGCAGGGCAACCCCCATCGCGACATAATGCATCATGCCGACTTCAAGGGCAACGAATTCGCCGAGCCAGGACGCATACAAGACCCCCTTGAGCCGGAATGTGACGAACAGGAAGAAGATGAACAAACTGGTCGGTAAGGCGATTGCGACAAGCGATAGTAATGTTCGTTGCCAATACGTCGCCAATTGATTGATGCTCATGCCGAGGGCGGATTGCGAACGGACGAAACGACGTCCCCGTGAGACTTCTCCCGCCTGGATGCTTTCGTACGGTTGAATCTTCCGGATCAACAGCATCGGGACGAACGTGCCGCCCCAGTAAATCAACAGTCCGGCGAGACCGATCAGAACGATCCGGGCAAGGGCGATCGGATGATCCGTCGTCAGCCAAAACGTCCCGAGAATCACCCAGGCAATCAAGGCGACGAGAGACCCGAGTAACGTTGCTTCGAGGAACAGCATCTTCGACAGCTGGCGCGGACGCCAGCCGAGGGCCAGTAAAATCGCAAATTCTTTTTTCCGGGCGTAAAGCAGGATGATATTCGAGCTGAAGACATAGACGAGTGCCACCAAAATGACGCTTGCGATGACACCGCTCATCCCGACTTTTGCTTCCTGGAAGATCGCCATTGAGGAACCGAGTTTAATCCAGGGCTGCTGGACCCAGCCGAGTGCCGGTTGGTCTTTAAGTCCGGGCAGATACGTCAGTGCGAGCTGCGGTGACGAACCGAGCGTCACATCCGTGATCAGTCCGGTCTTGTCTTCGATTTCCTGCGCGACGGCCTGTAATTTTTTCTCGCTTTGTTCATTCATCGTATCGATGCCTTTGACATTGACCCGGATGACGGAGATGGCTTTTTTGCCGCGAATCTTGAAAGCAGCGTCTAGCGTCGTCAACATCGAAGGCGGTTTCGTCATGAAGTCGTACGGGTCGTTTGTTGGTTTGACGTCACGCGGCGGGTTGACCGGTGTCTCATTTTTATCCATGACCCACTGTGCCTTCGCCGGGAAATAGGTTTCCATCGGCAGTTCCGTCAACGGATCTTTCGATAAATTCAATTTCTTCGGATCAAACACCCCGATGTAATAGGGATTGATCCGCGGCCAGTCATCGCTCGACGTCCCGAACTCGCGTGCTGCCCGGTACATGCTGCGTTTCGCAAGCAGGGAATCGGGGTTGATCAGCTTCGGTTCGACCTGATAGGTGAACGGCCACCGGGACGGATAGGGACTCTTGACGGATTGATAGGTGATTGGTGAAGGCTTGAGAATCAGCCATTCCGAGTAGCCGCTGTATTTTTCAGGTAATGAATTGTTCAAAATATCATGAATGAATTGTTTTTGGACTTGCGCCGTCGTAATTTTATACTTCTGTGGCTTTTCATCGACGGTAGGGAGCTTGTCTAAGTATGTTTTGCCGCCCTTTTTCGTGACCTCTTGAATCGTCGGTACCATCGAGTCATCAATCAGCGGTAAATCAAGTTTTTCATATTTATAGGTCCGGGACGCATCGATGTAATCCCGTTCGTTCATTAAAACCGGAATCATATCGACGTTCTCGAGCGCCGTCACGACGTCTTCATCCGTGAAATAACGGCTGTGGTCCGACTTTTTCGTCGCTTGATCAAGCCCGACGAGGCGTGCTTCCGCTTCCGGATCAATCCCGGCAATCATCGTATCACTGCCATACTCGTCGAGCGGTTGTTTTCCGAGACCGACCGGTGAGACGCCGGATTGTCTTGTATCGCCGCTCGCGTCCCAGCCGGCGGCTAAATAACGGACCGTCGTCGACTTGTCGACTTGCAGACCGGTATTTTGATAATCGGTGATCGTCAGCTTATAGACGCCGGGGTCATCAAACGTGTGCGTCCCGACGGATGAGCGTGTCGAGTTATTTCCGATCATCGCGATTGGGGCTGCGACTTCGACGTCCGTGATGTCTTTGATCGTCTTGTATTGTTTCATCGTGATGCCGCCGTCGAGACCGCTCATATAATTCGGCTCGAGTAAATGTAAGTCTTCCGTCACGCTCCGGCTTCCCGGCGGCCGGACGACGATATCATATGACGAGTTCCAGCGTTTTTGCAGTTCGTCAACGACGGTCCCATTGTTCGCTTGGGTCGTCCCGATTAAATAGCTGAGTCCTGTACTGACAATCAGGACACCGACGAGTAACAGGATGAACCGCTCCTTGTTTCGCCACCATGAGTTCCAAATGAAGGACATCATAGGCGTCCACCTCCTTTTACGTGTAACGACATGAAAGACGGCCCATTCCAAATCGGAACCGGCCGTCGTTTTAACCGATCAGGGTAGAAAAGATCAGCATGTTAATCGATGCTGATTTTGACGGTATATGTCTTCGGAAAAGCATCGCTTGACGCAAACATAACAAACGTATTGGCATTTTTCGGGACGTGGTAGACGACATCCATCACGAGTCGGTTCGGAGCGATGTATTGATGTTCGTACTTCCAGGCTTTTTTGTTATGACTGATGTAGTCGACCGGAGCATAGTCATGTCCGTGACCGTCGTTAATCGAGAAAGCATTCGGACGATAGACGCTATAGCCGTCTGACGTACCTTCTTTATTGTGTAAAATGAGCGGAACCGTAATGTAGCGGTACCCGTCTTTTTCTTTCAGCTTCAATTCTTTTGGGGCAGATAAAACGATTGGATCAACACGGAAAGAGTTTTTCTTTAGTGCAGGATCGCCCGGATACGTCTGGACCATCCCGGCACTCATTAATTTTTGGATTGACGGGGTACCCGATACTCGGGAAGTGCTGACTTTTGTGACGGTAGTGTCAGTCGCTACAACATCGGATACCGTTTCGTCCTGCGTATTGAATCCATCTGTATTCGTAAAAGCAAAGACAGCTCCTCCGGTAAGGACGGTGATTGTAGCGAGTGAAAGCAAGCGTTTTTGAGTCGTCATCATAGAAACACTCCTTCTCCTGTTTAATTTGGAAATAATTATCAGAATACTCAGTCTAAATATACTGTTTATTATTTCCAAACGCAAACGGATTTTTTATAGATGGGAAATGAGAAATAAGAAAACAAGAAATTAGAAAAGTACAAATTATGATTCACGTTTTTATTCATGAAAGGTAAAAAAATTAAAAAATAATTAATCTAGAGGTTCACTTGAATGTGTATTTCTTATTTTTTTATTGCTTAACAATAAAAAAAACAAAACAGCGTTCTATTTACATAAAACATACAGAAGCCCCGTTCATTTTAGTTTGAATTAGCACGCATTGTAAAAAATAGTTTTATGTACTCAAGAGTTATATGATCACTTCCAACCGGATTTTTACTTACATCGAAATAGTTCTACTATTAACAGCAAGCAAATATGCTTGTTTAAAAAAGTAACGATTAAGTAAAACAATCTCCTACCGACCAATCATCCATTAAAAAAGATTTGTTGTTTTTTTGCATTCAAGAGAGGTTTGATGAGGACGTAGCTCACCTTTTAAAACCTATATATGGATAATTAATTACGTATTAGTGAAAAAATACACAAGTTACATTCATAATTTTGACAATATTAATTCGCTAGCTTTTTTTAAAACAGCATTATATAATCATTATGTAGAACGGCGTTTCACAATACGGAACAAAAACTATTTTTTTAATCTTTTTTGTAAACGCCTTCATTTTAAATTAGATTTGTCTTTTCGCGTTTAAAATTCAGAAACTAAAGGAGATGTATTTTTTTATGGAAACAAGATATTCGACTCATCCAAACCAAGTTAAAGATTTTAGTACAGCGGAGTTACGGGAAAATTATTTGATCGAGGAGTTATTTGTATCAAATGAAACTAAACTAGTTTATTCAATGGATGATCGTATAATCATTGGAGGCATTACACCGAAGGATGCTCAGATTTTATTAGAAGGTACGGATCAGATGCAATCAGAATATTTTTTAGATCGGAGAGAAGTCGGAATATTTAATGTTGGGGGCAAAGGAAAGATTGTCGTCGATGGTGAAACTTTCGATATGGAAAACAAGGACTGCCTTTATGTAGGGTTAGGAAAAAAAGAACTAGTATTTTCAAGCGAATCTTCTGGACACGCAGCAAAGTATTACATTTTTTCAGCACCGGCGCATAAAGAATACCCCGTTCAACATGTATCTTTTCGTTCAATTGAGGGAGATCGGTTGGGCACTGTAAATAATGCCAATCAACGTGTGATTCGTCGCTTTATTCACGAGGAAGGCATTCAAAGTTGCCAGATTGTCATGGGCATGACTCAACTCGATAAAGGAAGTGTATGGAATTCCGTTCCTACACACACACATGATCGGAGAACTGAGGTGTATCTGTATATTGATTTGGACGAGGATGCACGGTTATTTCATTTCATGGGGGAATCGCGTAATACAAAACATGTCATTCTGAAAAATGAGCAAGCAGTGATTTCACCTCCATGGTCAATTCATTGCGGTACGGCAACTAGTAATTATGCATTTGTTTGGGGGATGGCAGGCGACAATAAAACAATCAGTGACGCGATTCCAGTAAAATTAGAGGAAATGCGATGAGTGTCTGAACGCTAAAGGTTCATGTGAGACGATGCTAACTTGATTACTGGAAATTAACAGACTTAAAAGTACGGATATTCTAGAAGAGGAATTAAAAACAGTCTTAGCCGATTTAGAAATAACAGGTTTTTCTCCGTATTCAGTTGGTCGTTATGATGAAGAAGATACGCTTTTCTATTTAAATAAATCTGAATTGATGAATGTAGAAGAATTTTTGGAAGCAGATCAAAAATACCTAGGTAGTTATTTCGTTCTTAAAGTTAAAAACGTTGTTGTAGAGAAGGAGTCACATACACCGGATAGATCATGGGTGGTCACTCGCGGCTGAAATTTTAAAAAACATATTTTTGAAAGCGTTATCAATATTGGCGGTAATCTGCATTGGAGTAACCAAATAATCTTTTCAATGAAATTTAGCATTTAAATCAATTATGAAAGGTGTGTAAAAAATGAAAATTATGAAGACACTTAATAAAATTCCCGGTGGTTTAATGTTAGTTCCGTTGTTCCTCGGAGCACTTATTCACACGTTCGCCCCGGGATCCGGTGAATATTTTGGTTCCTTTACGAACGGCTTAATGACGGGGACCGTTCCAATCTTAGCGGTTTGGTTCTTCTGTATGGGAACAGGAATAAATATTAAAGCAACCGGTACAGTATTAAGAAAATCTGGAACTCTTGTACTAACTAAAATTGCCGTAGCGTGGGTAGTTGCTGTTATTGCATCGTCCTTTATTCCGGTTGATGGTATCCAAACAGGCATTTTTGCAGGTTTTTCGGTTTTAGCTTTAATTGCGGCGATGGATATGACAAACGGAGGACTGTACGCATCAATCATGCAACAATACGGTTCTAAAGAAGAAGCCGGTGCATTTGTTTTAATGTCAATCGAGTCGGGTCCATTAGTGACCATGCTGATTTTAGGATCTACAGGAGTAGCTGCTTTTGAACCGCATGTTTTTGTAGGCGCAGTATTGCCTTTCCTGGTTGGTTTTATACTGGGGAATCTGGATAGTGATGTGCGAGACTTCTTCAGTAGAGCATCACACGTAATGATTCCTTTCTTTGGATTCGCATTAGGTAATGCAATCGATTTAAAAGTAATTCTGCAGACAGGACTGGGTGGAGTGATATTAGGGGTTTTAGTCATCATTGTGACTGGTATTCCATTGATGCTGGCAGACAAATTCATTGGGGGAGGTAACGGTACTGCAGGATTGGCAGCTTCTAGTACGGCGGGAGCTGCAGTTGCAAACCCGATGATTATCGCGACGATGAAGCCGGAGTTCCTTCCTATTGCACAATCTGCTACAGCATTAGTTGCAGCTTCAGTTATCGTAACTTCGATTTTAGTACCGATTTTAACTGCCTATTGGGCCAAGTATATGAAAAATAAAAACAAAAATCAGGATCACCAAGACCCTCAAAATCATCCGGAAGAGATGAAAGAAGTCTTACAATCGTAAAATTCAGAGAAAAACCTTTTAAATAATAAGGAGAGATTATGATGAGTAGAATTGTAACTATTGGAGAACCTATGGCATTGTTTGTTGCCGAACAAGAAGGTCCACTTGAAAATGTTGAAAACTTTAGCCGCTTTGTGGCTGGGGCGGAAGTTAACTTTTCAATCGGGATGTCTCGTCTTGAACATGAGATGACATACGTCACGAAACTAGGTCAAGACCCGTTCGGAAAAACGATTGAGAATTTTTTACTCGAGAATGGAATTGATACGAGTCATATAACGTATGACGAAACCTATAAAACAGGAATGCAGTGGAAACAAAAGGTAAGCAAATTTGATCCAGAAGTGTTCTCAGCGAGAAAAAATTCTGCAGCATCACATATGAATGCGGAAACCATCCGACACTTGGATTTGGAAGCAATTGATCACGTTCATGTGACAGGGATTTTACCTGCGTTATCTAAAGACTGCAGAGAAATGGTCTACACCTTGATGCAAAAAGCACGAATGAAAGGTATTCAAGTTTCTTATGATCCAAACTTACGGCCCGGTCTTTGGTCCAGTAAAGAAGAGATGGTTGAAGTCGTCAATGAGTTAGCTTCTTTGGCGGATATCGTACTACCCGGTGTTGGCGAAGGGGAAATATTGACAGGACAAAAGTCAATTGAAGCCATTGCAAGATTTTATCATAATCTCGGGGTTAAAACAGTCGTGATGAAGCTTGGAGCTGATGGAGCCTACACTAGCTCGGAAGGAAATCAATTTTATACAGATGGCTATCCGGTTGATCGAGTGGTGGACACTGTCGGTGCCGGGGATGGTTTTGCAGTAGGTGTGATAAGCGGAATCTTGGAAGGATTATCACTGGAAGAGTCAGTAAGACGGGGAACTGCTATCGGTGCGTTGGCGGTAATGTCACCTGGGGACAATGACGGATTGCCTGATCGTAAACGTTTAGGAGAATTTATGGCAGGCAATGCAATTGATTTGACAATGTAGAAAAAAAGTAAAGATGACCGTGTTCAACGGTTTTCTTTACTTTTATCGTATGAATCATTGAAAACTAGTTAACATTCGTAAAACCAAGTGTTTGCGAAATGTTTAAACTCGTATCTTTCATTTTATCAATCAAAGTATCTTCGATCATATCCATCGTTACCCGGTTACTAGGACCAGATACGCTAAAGCTAGCAATGATTTCACCTTTATGGTTGTAGATCGGGGCAGCGATGCAACGAATACCTTCTTCGTTTTCAATATTATCCAGTGCATATTGCTGCTGTTTTACTTTTTCGATTTCTAGCCGGAATTCTCCTTGTGATGTAATCGTGTTTGGAGTTCGTGGAGCAAAATCAATTTTTTCAACAACTTCCTCAAAATAACTTGGAGTTACTCCGGAAAGCAGGATTTTACCTACGGCTGTACAGTACATTTGGCCGCGTGTACCAATCCGTGAAAACATTCGGACTGTGTGGTTACTTTCGATTTTATCAATATAAACAATTTCACCACGATCTTCTATGCATAAATGAACCGTTTCATTTATGTCTTTGGACAGTTTTTCGATGAAAGGTTTTGCAGCACGTATTATTTCGTTGCTGTCCGAAATATTTCTAGAGAGGAAAAGAATTTGTAACCCCAGTTTGTATTTGTTTGTTTCGGCATCCTTAGCGATATAATTCATGCTTCCCAGCGTAGTTAACAACCGGTGAATAGTACTTTTAGATAAGTCCAGTTGTTCAGTTAATTGGGAAATTTTAAGGCCATCAGGATATTCTGACAGTTTGTTTAAAATAGTAAGTGCTCTTTCTAATGATTGAACGTTAGACAAAATCTTCAACCTCTTTATTTTAGTATTTTTGTTTTAGGGACTGTTTAAAATCAGTCTCTTCAAGACTTGTTTAGTTTCTCAAGTATACCAAAGATTGATGAAAATTTGGCTTACTAAATAACAGGAAATGAAACTAAATTTGAAAATTTTTAAGTGGTATGAAAAATTATTGAAAAGTGAGGGAACTTAATGAATAAACTAAAGATTTTAAACAGCATTACGAACTGTGGTGTAGTAGCGGTAATAAGAGCAGACAATGAAGAAGAAGCTATTAAAATTTCAGAAGCCTGCGTGGAGGGAGGGATTAAAGGCATTGAGATAACGTTTACAGTTGATGGAGCAGATAGTGTCATTTCAAAATTAAGATCACTCTTTACTGGCGATGATTCGGTGGTGATTGGAGCAGGGACTGTTCTGGATTCTACTACGGCAAGGATTGCTATTTTAGCAGGTGCACAGTTCGTCGTAAGTCCTTGTTTTGACGAAGCTACGGCAAAGTTGTGCAATCTGTATCAGGTACCGTATATGCCAGGTTGCATGACAATTACAGAGATGAAACAGGCCCTAGAGGCAGGAGTCGATATTGTAAAGCTGTTTCCAGGGAACAATTTTGGACCGGAATTCATTAAAGGGGTCCATGCACCACTGCCCCAAGTAAATATAATGCCGACCGGCGGTGTTAGTTTAGACAATGTAGATCAATGGATAAAAAACGGATGTGTAGCCGTAGGGGTGGGGGGGAATCTTATAACCCCGGCGAAGAGCGGGGATTATAACCTGATTAGTGAATACGCCGCACAATATGTAGAAAAAGTCAGAAGTGCGCGACGGGATGGCGAAGAAGTTGAAAAGGTAAGAGTGTAAAGGGAAGCCGGTCAAATAGTAGAGGGCAGTTTATAAGAAAAAGATGCGGTTTTTAAACTAAATATCGTAATAAAGCTTTTGAAATTTCGCGAAATACAAGGGATTTATGTAGATTTTTATTTTAAGAAACGTTATAATTAATTTATGGAACGCTGTTCCGTATTGTGAAACAAAAAGAAATTGTTACGTTAAAAATCTTTTAAATAAAGGAGATTGAAAATGGATAATTTTAATTGGAATTTCCCTACAGAAATCGTTTATGGTGAAGGTAGAGTCAATGAAATCGGTAAAATCGCTAAGTCGTACGGAAAAAAGGCAATGATTGCGACGTATAAAAGAGGTGGATTTTTAGACCCGATCATTGATAACGTGGAATCCCTGTTAAGAGAAGCGGGAATTGAATTTGTGACGTTTACTGGAATCGAACCAAATCCACGAGCGCAGACAATCGATAAAGCGATTGAGATATTTAAGTCGGAGCAGTGTGACTTCGTCATTGCACTAGGCGGTGGAAGTGTAATCGATGGTTCAAAATATATCGCTGCTACAGGTTTTTCTGGCGGTAAGTCATGGGACTATGTTGTATTAGGGGACAGAGTTCCGCGTGAGTACACAGGCGCTTATCCAATCATTGCGATTCCGACGATGTCGGCATCGGGTTCAGAGTGTAATGCTGGTGGTGTTTTAACAAATGCTGAAACGAATGAGAAAAGCTTTTCTAGATCAGCATATCGTTACCCGAAAGTTGCCATCGTAGATCCAGGGTTATTGACGTCTGTACCACTTTCGATCACTAAAGACAGCTGTGTCGACATTTTCTCTCATCTGATCGAACATTATTTATCAAGCCAGGCAGAATCGGAATTTGCAGATCGGGCAACAGAAGGAATGATTTTAACACTAAAAGAAAATTTTGATAAAATCATTAAAGATCCGACCGATATCGATGTCAGAGGGCAAATCGCGTTATGTTCAATCTTTGGATGGTCTGGTTTCCAGGCGCTAGGGAGAATGGGATCAATTCCGATGCACTCAATTGAAATGCCTTTAAGTGCTGTTTATGATTTACCGCATGCAAGAGGGATGACAATCATTATTCCACCATATCTTAAAGTGATGGCAGAAGCGATGCCTGCTAGATGGGCAAAATTAGCTAGAAGATGTTTCGGTGTAACGGAAGAAGATGATTTGAAAGCAGCTAAGTTACTTTCAGTTAAAGTCGTGGAATGGTTGAAAGATACAGAATCTTATCTGACGCTTGAAGATGTTGACATCCCGTCTGACCAATTCGAAAGAATGGCCGAAGATGTAGTACGAATGTTCCCGGGAAGTGAACCGAGTACGACAACTGGACCACGACCGATTACGAAAGAGGAAATCATCAAAATTTACGAGATGTCTCAAAATAGTCATTTGACATATAGTTGAATAATGTACGGAACCCCCGAATGACGGACACTTGATACAAGTTCCGATTCGGGGGGTTTTTGAATGTCTTCATTATACGCTACGGCGATCAAGCGAGTAGAAGTACACATACAGTGCAAGGATTAAACGGTTTTTATCCAATAATTGTACTGTCTCGTTTTTTTGTATATAATGTAAAAAAAGAAACGGAGAATCCTGGATGACTACTGAACAATTTTACAAGACGTTACCAACACTTGAGACGGACCGCTTGCTCTTGCGGCCGATGCGCCAAGAGGACGTAGACGATTTGTTCGCCTATACCCAGGACGAGGAGACGGCGCGTTACGTGACGTGGAGTGCAAATCAGACGATTGGTCAGGCGCAGCAGTTCCTGACGCACGTCCTGTCGAACTACGAACAGGGAAAACAGGCACCGTGGGCAATTGAATGGAAGGCGACGGGACAGATGATCGGCACGATTGATTTCATTCATCTGTTGCTTGATGAAAACAAACAGGCCGAGCTCGGGTACGCGTTATCGCGGCAATTCTGGGGCGAAGGCATCGTCACAGAAGCCGTGGAACGGGTGCTGGACTTCGGTTTTGAGGCGTTACAGCTGGAGCGGATTCAGGCGCGGTGCATGGAACCGAACGTCGGTTCAGCACGGGTGATGGAAAAGGTCGGGATGACGTACGAAGGCACGTTACGCCGCTTGATTTTCATCAAAGGGACGTTTCACGATGTCAAGATGTACTCCATTTTACGGGAGGAGTACGTGACGCAACGTCAGGCAGCGGAACAGAACGAAAAACAACATCAATGAACGAATGAAGCCCCCGACCACTTTGAGCGGTCGAGGGCTTTTTGATTATGTTCTGTTCTCAATCAACGAATCGATGACGGTAACCGTGTTTTTGACCGTATCGAGAATCCGTGTCCGTCGATCGTCTTTTGACAGGAAAATCGCTTCGCCGGTCGCGTCATACGCAAACGCCGTCGGAATCGAAAAGCCGCAGTTGCGGTAAGACCCGTCGGCATGACTCGTCCCGATGACGATAGCGGATTGCTGGCGGCTGATGCGGGCTGCTTCGCCGGACCACTCGGCATATTGTTCCGGACTGAACATTCCGACGCCGATCGGATTGAAAATTAACTCAACGGTATCGTTTTTCAGCCCGTCCAGTCCTAAGAAGATTTCGCGACAGAGCAGATACCCGTACCGTTGTCCATCATCGTCGACGGTCGACGGTTGATAGAGCGGACCGGCTTCCGGCGTTTTTGCCCGGTCGAGGATGACTTCCCCGTGTTCGTTAATGATCAAGGCCCGATCTAACCGGTCGGCGTCCCGGTACCCGGTGACGATCATCGTCGTGTACTGTTTTGCTAGTTGACAGAGCGTCGCGAGATCGGTCTGCCGGCAGTAGCCTTCCGGATACAACACGATGTCGATGTCAGGATAGGCGGCAATCTCTCGTCGTAACTGTTGTAAGTCTGTTTCTTGTTTCGGTTGTCCAATCAAAATGTGCATGTGGCATTTACTCCGTTCGTATTATGTCATTGATTATGTAGATGGGTTTAAGTTTAGCATAATTTGTCAATTTCAAAAGAAGAACGTCACGCCGTCTGATTTAGGAAATGTGTTTCGCCGGCAAATCTTCTTTAAAATATAGTTGTTTACCCGGCAGGAGGACAGCGATGCTTTGAAGCAGACTCAGTCCGACCAACAGACAGGCAGCCGTCAACACGGTGAAGCGGAGCGGGAACAGGTCACCCGTAAAACCGACGAATAAAATCAACACGATGTGGAGCATGCTTTGCCCAAGTCCATAAAGGCTCGTTACACGACCCATCAATTCATCGGGCACATTGTTTTGATAAAACGTCATAAAGCCGGTCCCGGAAAAGGCATTAAAAAAGCCGAGCAAGATGAAACCGGTCGCGACGAGTAAAAAAGAGGTGGCCGTCGCATAGATCAAGTAACCGATTGCGACGAACAGATAACCGCTGACGAGCAACGTTTTGAGCGGCAGGCGACGCGAGAAACGGGCAACGGTCAGTCCGCCGAGCACGGAACCGATGCCCGTCAAGCTGATCAACAGTCCATAATCGGTTACCGATAGTCCGACGACAGTCTGCAGAAAAACGACTTCCTGGGCGTCCATCGCCAGCGCAAGGCTCATCGTCAACAATCCGATGACGTAAATCACGATGATAAACCGGTTCGACCGACTGAATCGGGCGACGGTGCGCCAGTCCGCTGCGACGTCGGTGAATCGTAATTTCTCGACATCAGGGGGACGGGGAACGGAGGGCAGGAAAGCTAGTAGAACCCCGGAAACGACAAACGAGCCGGCATTGATCCAAATCGCGACATCGGTGGTCGCGACGAGTAACAGCAGGCCGGCTAACGCCGGACCAATCAAAAAAGCACTCGACGTGATCAGACCACGGTAGGCATTAAACGTTTTCCGACCGGTGTCCGGCACGAGTTGTGTCAGGTAGGTCGTCGCAGCAGGCTCAAAAAACGCTTTGACAAGGGCGAGCGCAAACAGCGTCAGATAAATCAACGGCAGTGTCGACAGGAACGGAATCAGTGCGACGAGCAACGCCCGGATGAAGTCCGTCCCGATCAACCACCTGCGTACATCGACCCGGTCAATCAGACTGCCGGCCCAAAATTTCGTGAACAGGGCGGCAAACGGACCGATGATCCAGAGTCCGGCGACAGCGGTGGCAGAGCCGGTCAATTGATAGAGGTAGACATTGATTGCGACAAGGTAAATAAAGTCACCGAATTGCGAAATGCCGAATGAAGCTAGGAGCGTCGTAGCACGAGACAAGGGGAATCCACCCGCTTTTTGTATACATATATTACCAATAGTATATCGGATGATTCCAGGGTTCACAATGCCTGAACCGTGCAGGTTTTTTGTACCGATCTGTCGTATTACTTAAGTAACAAATAAGCTTGAGGAGGGGTACGATGAGAGCCGTCATTTGTACTGCATATGGTCCGCCGGATGTACTGAAGCTGCGAGAAGTGAAACAGCCTGTCCCAAAAGCATCTGAGTTACTGATAAAAGTCCATGCCTCCGCCGTGCATTCAGGTGATCGTCGTCTGCGGGCACTCGATGTACCGGCAGCAGGGAAACTTCCGATGCGTGTCGTCATCGGGTTTAAAGCACCGAGACAGCCAATTTTAGGGGTTGTCTTAGCCGGCGAAGTCGTCGCGACAGGCAATCGTGTCCAGGATTTTAAAGTCGGCGACCGTGTCTATGCCCTGACCGGGATGCGCTTTGGTGGTTACGCTGAGTATGCCTGTATCAAGGAAACGAGCTGTGTCGGGCAGATGCCGCGCAATGCAAGCTTCACGGAAGCAGCCAGTCTTCCGTTTGGCGGAACGACCGTCCTCCACTTTTTCCGGAAGCTGAACCTTAAGCAGGCGAAAACGATCTTGATTTACGGAGCCTCGGGCGCCGTCGGTTCGCTTGCCGTCCAAATCGCCAAACAATACGGACTTCATGTGACGGCGGTCTGCAGCGGACGGCACGTTGAGTTGGTGGAAGGTCTTGGCGCGGATGGTGTCGTCGACTATACAGCAGAAGGATATGATGCGCACCTGACGACGTATGACGCAGTATTTGACGCGTCCGGAAAAATTGACAAACGAACCGCACGTAAGCACGTCGGAGCGAAAGGGGCGTTTCGTTCAGTCGCCGGACAAGGCGTCGCGCGGGCGCTGAAAAAAGATTTGATACTACTGAATGAGTGGTTTGAAACTGGGAAGATCAAAGCGGTCATCGATACGGTATATTCGCTCGAAGAGATCGTCGCTGCCCACCGTTACGTCGATTCTGGGCGGAAATACGGCAATGTCATCGTGTCGGTCGTGGAGGATTCCGGTAAAACGGATTAGATGCCACTTCGTCATGACAGACACCGTCGGACTGACGCAAAAAACAAAGTAGAACAAAAAACACCTTTGCCTGCAGCGTTTCAAAGGTGTTTTTTGTCTGCGTGGAACGTCACTTCAAGACATCATACGTCGCCATGATGAACTGACCGGACGGACGACAGCCGGTCAGCCGGAACCGTGTCTCAAGCGTCCCTTCCGGAAACAGTGGAATCCCGCTGCCGAGGACGACAGGCGCGATCGCCAGTTCGAGCTGATCAATCAATTGTAACCGTAAGGCTTCTTGAATCAACTCGCCGCCGCCGACGAGCCAAATCTTGCCGTTGATGGTCGGACTAATCCGGTCAATCAACACATCGAGTGGCTCATTCGTGTAGGTCGCGTATTCGGACTGTTGATCGTTCTGCCGGGTCAACACGTAGTTCTCGAGTCCACTGTACGGATAGTCCTCACTGAGGACCAAGACTTCGTCAAAGGTTTTTCGACCCATGATGACGGCATCGACATCTTCCATGAACGCCGCGTACCCATTATCACCGTCCCCTTCGACAGCGAACAGCCAATCGAGCGAATCATTTGATCGGGCAATCTTTCCGTCTAAACTGCAGGCGATATATAAAACGATTTTAGTCATCAATAACTCCTCCTTTTGTTCGATCTATCTCTAGTCTACGCTATAATTATGACAAAAGATGTCGTAATTAGAGAGGGGATTTTGTATGAAAGGTCGCCATTTGAAACTGATGCGTCTGCTTAATCGGCAACAGCTGTTGACGGCGCGGGAACTGGCGGAATCGTGCGGCGTCTCGTTACGGACGATTCAACGGGACGTACTCGAACTTGAAGCAAACGGATATCCGATTTACAGCGAGCGGGGAGCAGAGGGCGGATACCGGGTCCTGCCGAACCGTTTGCTGCCGCCACTTGCCTTACGGGAACAGGAAGCGATCACTTTGTTTTTAATGCTCGACTGGGTCGGTCAAATTCCCGATCTGCCGTTCGGTCCGTTACGGGGGGATCTTGCTGAATGGTATCTCCATGAACTGCCGCCGGACCTTGAAGCGAAGATGGACCGCCTGAAAGGACGGGTCCGTTTTGCCCGACCCGATACGCCGCCGTCTCCGTTGACGCGAGACGTGTTGCGATTGTTGGAAGCGGAAGTCAAAGGGGAAATCACTTACCGGACGACAAGCGGACGACGGACGATTTTGATGGATCCGATCGGTTTAACGTTTGAACGCAATCGCTGGTATCTGCTCGCCCAGACTGACCGGGGACTGCGGCAGTACCGGGTCGACCGGATGGAGCAGGTCTTACCGACGACCATTTCGTCCGAACAGCTGACGTTCGAGGAGGCAGAATGTCAGGTGAAGTCAGGTGAACAGGTGACGATCCGACTGGAAATGACGTCACTCGGGGAACGGTTGCTTGAAGGGATTTTACCACTGAACGCACAGCGGACGTGGTCTGTTCCGGTTACCGAGTTACCGTTTCTCGGACGGCAGTTGTTTGGACTGGGCGAAAACGTAAAAGTCCTTGAACCGTCAACACTAAAGGAAGAAATCCTGAAACAGGCAAGGGACCTGCTCGCGTCCTATGATGCCTGAAAAAAGGAGTGATTCTCCTATGCCAGCAAGAAATTATGGTACGATAAAACTAGAGAAAAGTGAAAGAATGGAAGTGATTTACTATGGAAACGTTATCATTGATTTTATTGTTACTGGCTTTAATTTTGTTGACGAACGTCATCGGACATTACATCCGTTTTATTCCGACGGCCCTGATTCAAATCATCGTCGGTACGCTCGTTGCTTTATCAATCAAAGAACTGTCGATTGAAGTCGAATCGGAATGGTTTTTACTGTTGTTCATCGCTCCCTTACTGTACAACGACAGCTCGCATTTTCCGCGGGAACAACTGTGGAAGATGCGCGGGGCGATCCTCGGCAACGCCATCGTGCTCGTCTTATTGACGACCGTGATCGGCGGATACTTCATCCACTGGATGTTGCCGGTCATTCCGCTCGCTGCCGCCTTTGCGTTAGCCGCGATTTTATCACCGACTGACCCGGTCGCGGTCAACGGGATCGCAAAACGTGTCCGGCTTCCGGAACCGATTTTAAATCTTGTCCGGGGAGAATCGTTGATTAACGATGCGTCGGGACTCGTCGCCTTTAGTTATGCCGTCACGGCCGTCATGACAGGCTATTTCTCTTTACGTGAAGCTTCGTTTGAATTCGTTTATATGTTTGCTGTCGGTGCCGTCGTCGGCCTTGTCATCATCGTCGTGATGAACTGGCTGAAGATCCGGCTCCGCCGGTCAGGAATTGATGACGTCGTCTTTTATGCCCTCCTGCAAATCTTGACGCCGTTCATCATCTTTTTCGTCTCGGAAGAACTGCTTCATGCGTCTGGCGTCATCGCCGTCGTCGCCGGTGGTTTACTTCATGCCTTGATTAAGGAACGGACGGAGACGTTCTTTGCCCAGGAACAAGTCTTGACGGATAACATTTGGACGATGATTGCCTATATCTTGAACGGGGTCATTTTCTTATTGCTTGGTTTGACGTTGCCCGGAGCGACGCAGGCCATCTTCATTGATGACGCCATCAACAACTGGCGCCTACTCGGGTACGTCAGCTTAATCGGTCTTGTCATCCTCGGGATCCGCTTAGTCTGGACACTGTTCTTTAATTGGTTTGATCATCGCTTTCTTCGTAAAGAGGAGCAACGGCCACCTTCGTTCAAGCGCGACTTAATCACGACGCTCGTCGGCGTGCGCGGGACAATCACGATGGTCGGTGTGTTATCGCTGCCGTTTTTGACGGATGCTGGTGTTGCGTTCCCGGAACGGTCGTTGATCATCTTCCTCGCGGCGGGCGTCATCATCTTTACGTTAGTGCTCGCGACGATTGCCTTACCGTTGTTGAGTCAAAAAGAGACGGTCAGTCAAACGGACTTCGGATTGAATGCCCAAAAGCAACGAATGATGTTACGGGCGATTCAGGAAGTCAAACAGGCGACGAATTCCGATAATTCCCCGGTCGCGTTTGACCTGCTGAACGAATACCATGTCATGTTGCGGTTGTTGCGTGCCGAAGAGAAGAGCGAACAGGAACTCAACGTCTACAACGAACAGTTGAAGGAACTGCGCCTTGAAGCCGTCGCGTGGGAAACGGAATTCGTCAAAGCGTTCTTTAAGAACCATGACGTGCCGGATTTATTGAAAAAAGAAACGGTTGCCTCGATTGAACACCGGCGCCGGGCGATTCATTCCGAATCGACGGTCCGGCTCTATCAGCCATTACGGAAGCTGATGCGAAAACGTAAACGGTTCACGTTGTCACCGGATGAATTGATTCGTCTGACGGAGATGGAACATGCCCTCTATGAACATGTCATCGGCGACATCATCGACCGGCTCGAGACGTGCCGCGACAAGTATCCGACGGAAGTCGTCCAAAGCGTCAAAGGACATTACTTCCGCCTCCGCGGTAAACATACGCAGTGGGCGTCACCGGTCGGCAGTAAGGGCGACGTCGAACAGCAAAAAGAAGAACTGTGCTTACGGGCGATCGAAGTCCAGCGTCAAGAAATTGCCGAAATGTCGAAGGAAGGGGACCTTTCTTCGGAAAAAGAAAAAGAGTTGCGCCGTTTCATCCACTACATCGAAAGCGTCGTTCTCTATGAATATGTCGATTAATTAAAAAAGTCCCGCCTCTGATGGTTCAGAAGCGGGACTTTTTGGTTTAACCGAGTGACAAGTATTTGACTTCGAGGTAATCCTCGATGCCGTAGACGCCGCCTTCACGACCGAGTCCACTTTCTTTGTAGCCGCCGAATGGTGCTTGGGCAGCAGACGGGGCGCCGTCATTTAAGCCGACGATGCCGTACTCGAGTTTTTTACCGAGCAGGAGCGCTTCATCGATCCGTTCAGAAAACGCATATGCCGCAAGACCGTAGGGTGTGTTGTTCGCCCGTTCGATGACTTCGTCAAGTGTCTCGAAGACCGAAATCGGTGCGAGCGGACCAAATGTTTCTTCCTGCATACAAATCATGTCTTCCGTGACGTTCGCGAGAACTGTCGGTGTAACGAAGTAACCGACCGAGTCATCGATCGTACCGCCTGTTAAGATCGTGGCACCTTTCGCAACCGCGTCGTCGATGTGTGCTTTGACTTTCTCGACGGCTTTTGCGTTAATCAAGGGTCCGATCGTTGAATCGGCGTCAAGACCGTTCCCGACTTTTAGTTTGTTCACTTCCGCGACGAACTTCTCCGTGAACGCGTCGAGCACAGAGGCTTGGACGTAAAAGCGGTTCGTTGCGACGCAGGCCTGGCCACCGTTGCGGAATTTCGAGCGGATTGCTTGTGTGACGGCTTTGTCGATGTCCGCGTTTTCCGTGACGATGAACGGTGCATGACCCCCGAGTTCAAGTGATAGTTTTTTCATCGTATCGGCTGCCTGGCGCATGATCAATTTACCGACGGCAGTAGAGCCGGTGAACGTGATTTTGCGAACACGGCGTTCGGCTTGCCAGACACCGCTGATTGTTGCGGCGTCACCTGTCAAGACGTTGATGACACCAGCCGGGATGCCTGCTTCTTCAGCAAGTTCGACGAGGCGAAGAGCTGTGAAAGGTGTTTCTTCCGACGGCTTTAAGACGACCGTACAACCGGCTGCGAGAGCCGGGGCGAGTTTTCGTGTGATCATCGCAGCGGGGAAGTTCCACGGCGTGATCGCAGCGACGACGCCGACCGGTTCTTTTTCGACGAACAGGCGTTTACCCGGAACCGATGCCGGAATTGTTTCCCCGTAAATCCGGCGTGCTTCTTCTGCATACCAGCGGACATATTGATTGCCGTAATCGACTTCACCGAGTGCTTCGACAAACGGTTTCCCTTGTTCGCGTGTCATGATGTCAGCGACTTCGTCGCGGTGTTCATTGATCAGGCGGTACCAGGCATCGATTTTATCGGCACGCGCATCCGCCGTTAAGCTTGACCAGGTGACGAAGGCATCGCTCGCCGCGTCGACTGCCCGTAGAGCGTCATCTGCCGAACTGCTTGGGACATGCCCGAGTAATTCTTTTGTTGCCGGGTTAAAGACCGGAATCGTTTGTTCTGTTTCGTACCATTGTCCGTTCACTACATTTTTTTCAATCATGTGTTGCACCTCCATGTGTTTTCATTACGTCCCTAATTAAACACCCGGAAGGCGCATTTGTGTACTTCCGCTTTGGAGGGGGGACATAACGGAATGGAATGACCTAGGAAAACTACGATTTTCAATAATGGATTGATTCAAGTCAGATTTCGTGAGAAGACACTGAACATTCACTTTAAGCCGATTGCCGAATACCGCCTGAAAAATCCAATATTGTCAGCCCGTTCCGTGTGGTCTGAAGACAACGTGCTACCTGGGAGATCAAGCGTCTGTTTTCGTTGCTTTCCTCGGGCGAGGCGCAAGCCGTTGCTCCTTTGTCCTCACGTACAAGGAGCAGGGTCTTGCCTTCCTCTGAAAAGTGCGCTAAACACGCACTTTTTCCCGTAGGAGTCAACGAAACGTGACGCTCCTTAGGGCATGCCGTGAATGAAATCCAGGCATGCAGGCGGTTTAGCGCGCAATCTGTCTTGCATCGCTTTAAAGACGAGGTGAGATAGGGAGGCGCGAACGGATTGCCTCTCGATATCGCATGTTCAAAGTTTGTTTACACACTGAAGAAACAAGTCCTGTGACTTGTTTCTTTTTAGCTTAGCAGACCGGTCAGTCGCTCACCCCGAAGAAGATATGTCTCCAAGTGAAGCTGCAGCGGATTATATTGTTCTGAATGTTGCCCGGCTTCTTGCAACAAATGTGTCGTCTGTTCGACGAAATGTAAATTGAAGCAGCCCGAGAGCCAAAGCAAGGAAGCCAGTCGCGGATCATCTTCCGGCACGAGAACGGTCTGGGAGTTGTAGTGGGAAAGTAAACTTTTCGCTAAATGACCGGACACATCATGCGACGCGATGCCTTCTGTCCGGGTATACCATTTGATCAGCCAGGCCAAATTTTGCACGCGGTCCGTTGCGCCGATATGTTCATGGTCGACAATTCCGACGATTTGTTGAGTGGTGTCCCATAAGACGTTGAGCGAATTCAAGTCGGTCGAGATGACCGATTGAGAAGAAGAATGATTGGTAGGTCTCGCGGTATCGATCTTTTGTTGGACAAGACTCAGATACTCCTGAAACGAATCCCGGACCGATTCCGGCATCGATGAAAACGAAAGCTCTTGCAAATCATGGAACCAACGCTGATAGGCCACCGTATGGTCGACGAATGGAAAGTGAAACCCTTGATAGTTGCGTGACAAATCATGCACTTGACGGGCTAATGTTCCAATTTGAGCAGCGGAATGCATCGTATTGACAGTCACGTGATGACCGTCAAGCCAGTGAAATAGGCAACATGTCCACTCCTTTCCGGTTGAATCGCGGATTGTCGTGAAAAGTCCCTCATGTATTGGTTGCACGCGTTTCATGAACGGGATGCCATTTGCCCGCAAATAATCGGTATATCGCAACTGTTCTGTAAGTAAATCCGGTGTAGAGTGGGACAGGGCAGATTCGGCATAACGCTGTTCTGGTAACAGACGAATCGAATAGGATTGACCATCAATCAAGATTTTGTAGTGTTTATCGCCATGTTTGCCGTGTGTCGTTAATGTGTTAGGGTGGACTTCCAGTGAGTGAAAAACGAGACCGAAACTTTTGACTGCTTGTTCGATCAAGGGGTAATCGTTTCTTGGATACATACATGCTTAGTCCTTTCTGCGGACAGTTGGTGCAGATGTGGAATGTTCATCTGAAAGCTGAAACGATGCCGGTTGCGTTCCATCCCGATCCGTAAAGCCGTAGTCACGGGCGAGGTCAGACACGAACAAGGCTTGACCGGTCCGGTGCATCACGGTCGAATCACTCATGAGTGCGGCGACGGCCCGGCCGACGTAAGCGGTTGTTTCGGTCGCATCACTGCCGAATCCTGCGTCCACGACTCGTTCGGTCCGCATGAAACCGGGACACAGGGCGACGGCAGCGATTCGAGACGCTTGAAGTTCCTGACCCATGACAACCGTCATCCGGTTGATCGACTGCATCGCCAAATCATAATACAGGTTTCCGGCGGCTTGATTCGGACTGAACGACGTCAAGTTGACAATCAATGCTGCCGGACTTTGTTCAAGCAACGGAACAGCGGCCCGTGTCGTCAGCAAATAGGCTTTTGGTCCAGCGACCATCATCGCGTCCCAGTGTTCCGGCGGACGTTCCCAAAACCGTTTGCCCTGTCCGGGAGGAAGCGAAGCTTCCGAACCACCGAACACACTGTTGACGAGCAGATCAATCCGACCGTGTTGCGCTTGAATCTGTTGAAACAATCGGGCAACATCATCCGGATCCGTATGGTCACAGCGGACCGCAATTCCGTGGCCACCGCGAGCCGTGACACCGGCGGCCGTCTCTTCAATCGTTTCCGGACGATTGTCGGTCGTCCCGTTCTGTGTACTGCGCCCGGTCACATAAACCGTTGCCCCGGTTTGCCCGAGTTCGTAAGCAATCCCGCGTCCGGCGCCGCGTGACGCACCGGTGACGACTGCGATTTTTCCAATCCATGCTTTCATGAAGTCCTCCGATCAAATATGTAATACATCAAACAGGGACTTTCCATGACGCTCGGAAGTCCCTGTTGCTTCGTTGTACTTAAAATCCTTTAATCGTCATCCCGCCGTCGACGAACAGTGTCTGACCGGTGATGTACGATCCGGCATCGGACGCGAGGAAGACCGTCGGACCGACGAGTTCCGTCAGTTCACCGACCCGACCGAGCGGTGTCACGTCGACGATGTCTTTTAAGTACGCCGGATCGGCCAGTAACGGCTCCGTCAGCGGCGTCTTGAAATACCACGGACCAATCGCGTTGACGCGGATATTTTTCGGACCCCATTCGAGGGCGAGGACTTTCGTCATCTGAATCAAGGCCGCCTTCGTCGTCGCATAGACGACACCGGTCCGCAAAGCGACGTGACCTGCGACCGAGGCGATGTTGATGATGTTGCCACCCGTGTCCTGCATCCGGCGTCCGACTTCCTGCGAAAACAGGAAGGCCGACTTTAAGTTCGTCTGTTGAATCGTCTCCCATTCGTCTTCCGTGACGTCGAGCGCTTTCGAGCGGATGTTCATCCCGGCATTGTTGACGAGCGTATCGATCCGGTCGACGAGCGTATAGGCTTTTTCGATCGTCGCGACGACTTGCGTCCGGTCGGTCACGTCACACGTCAGGACGAACGCCTGTCGTCCGAGTGCTTCAATCCGGCTTGCCGTCTCCCGTAAATCAGCTTCCGTCCGGGCGACGAGAATGACGTCAGCACCAGCTTCTGCCATCCCGATGGCAAGCGCCCGTCCGATGCCGCGTCCGGCTCCGGTCACGAGGGCTGTTGTTTGATCAAGTCGAAACGTCGGTAAGTACATCTAGCCACATCCTATCTTAAAAAAAGTCTGTCTTTACTGTACGTCTAAATTGACTGAAAAGAAAGAAAAATGCTGTAAGCACTTAATTTTAATGTTATTATTTGGGAAAAAAGGAGGGATGAGATGAAACGGAAAGTAGGGATAGCTATTTTGGTCGTTTGTTTTTTAGCAGCCTCTTTTCAAGTCTTCGGGCAGTATCTCTACACGACATATATTCATGAACCGGCTGACTATGCGTTTAAGTACAACATCAAACCACGTAAGCCACTCGGCTCACCAGATTTGAGGGGGAAACCTTTTCCCGCTGGTCCGATGCCTCATTTTGTTGATGTGACATTTCCGAAAGCACTCGCTTCAGTCGGCGCCATCGTGACGATCGGGCTGTTGATTTTACTGGCGTCTGTGTTGAAGAGGAAACGGAACAAACGAACGGTAAAACAAAGTGGTGATACCTCTTTTGAAGAGGAGCTGAACATCTTACCAAAACCGTCAACGTCGCCGAGTAATGATACACATTCTTACCAATCAAACAATGCCTCTGAAGTCCGTCGATTGATTCAGATGTTTGACCAGCGCCTTCCCGCTTCATCTAGGCGTCGACCGGAAGAGACGATGAAGGAATGGTTAGAGCGGATTGGGCTGACAGTTGATCCGGTGCTCTATCATCTCGTACGGTACGGGGAACAGGATGAGACATTATTTAAACAGGCAGACGTCGATATACTACGGCAACAGTTGCGGCGTCATCCAGAAAATTAACGCACGGTACTGTGCGTGGTGACAGCTTATTATGGTAGGAGGCAGACAAATGGTGAAGCAACGATGGGTAGGTCTTGTTTTGGTAGTCGTTCTTGTCGGATGTGGAAAAAGTTATCCGATTGAACAAGCAATCGAAAATGGTGATATTGTAACGACGCCAAGTCGTGAGAATGTGGAGCGGTTCCAGACATTTTTGAATCAAGTCGATCAAAAAGGCGAGGACAGCATCCGGATCACTTCCTATACAACAGAAGGTGACCCGATTTTTCAGGACGTCACGTATGACGGAAAACAGTTCAGTTATTCACTTGATTCGTCGCAGGATGAGTTCGGCAGCCAAGCGGACGACCGGGACGGGGAAAACTGTCAAGCGTTGAAAAAAGACCAAACAGGTGAAACGCACGTCTATCTGTTGACGGATTGTGCGGAAGGAGAAGATCATCCGTTACTCGAAGCGACGGCAGCAGAACTCGGAAAGTAAATCAGCCTTCCGGAATCGCTTCATACAAGTACGCTTGATTTTTTTCGAAAATGTAGAGAACACCCGTCGTGTCGCCCCGGTACAGTTTCGTTCCTGCCGGCCAGTCTGTCGCCATCCCTTCCGCTAAGGGCTCGTTTGCGGTCAATTGTTTCGTGACGGTCGCAAACGATTTGACGTCTGCCTGTGTAAGCGTCACGGGTGCATCGGATAGCTGGTAAACACGGTCTTTGATTCGGATTAAGTCGGCATCTTTATTTTGACGGGCTTCTGCGGCGATTGTATCAGTCGTCGAAACACGTGTCGTGTCGTCGGAACAGCCGCTTAACGGGATGAGACTGACTACGAGGGCAAGTGAGAGAATACGTTTCATAAAGTGATACCTCGTTTCTTAAGAATCGATGATTGGTTTCTTACAGTTATATGGTAAAATCAAAGGTTAGTTTTTTAAATCCTGTTTTTCCTTTAAAAGAACTCAATCAATCGCTGCATCGTCTCCGAAAACGAACGAACAGGTGTGTAGCCGAGCGTCCTAATTTTATCCGTTGTGTAGAGAGGGCGTTCAACCGACCGGTCCGGCACCTGATAGGGTTTACCGGACGCCTTTATCAGTTGCATCCGAAATTCGGTCTCGGGGATGTTGGTGTCGACTGCATGAAAGATATCTCCCGGTGTTGCGCGCCGGACGGCAAGGTGAACCATCTCCGCCAAATTATCGGCGTGGACCCAGTTGACCACATCGTCCGGATGGACCCATGTGACAACTTTTGTTTCCTGCATCCGTTTGACTTGACGGTCGCCCCAGTAAGAGTTTTCTTCGGCGCAGATCGCACCGGGACGGAGGATGATGACGTCAAGCCCGTCAGCCGCATACTGTTGTAAAATCCGTTCGGACCGTACCTTCGTCAAGATGTACGGTGCCGGATGATCGTCGCTCAGTGGCATCGCTTCCGTTATGAGACCGCCCGCCGGTTCACCGTAAACGGAAGTCGTCGAGATGTGGATGAACAAGGCGTGCGCGTCAAGCGCGGCAGCCGCGAGGTGTTCGACTCCGGTGACGTTCGCTGCTACCGCAAGTTCGATGTCGTCGCCGAGGTAAGCGGCACAGTGGACGACGATGTCGATGTCCTGCATCGCTGTTTCAAGCGCCGCGGCGTCCGTCAAGTCACCGAACGCGGGCGTAATCCCAAGTTGTTTGCAATAATCTGCTTGTCCTTCGCTCCGGACGAGTCCGCGGACTTCGGTTGCTTCTTCTATAAAACGGCGGGCGACCCGTGGGCCAAGTGTCCCGCTGATTCCAGTGACGAGAATCCGTTTTCCTGTAATCTCCATAAGGATGACCCTCTTTCTGTCGTTAATTGCTGTGCTCAATCGTTTCGACAAGCGGCTCCTGATCCGTCCGATAGTCGAACCGGATGACGTCATGTTTCTTTAAAGCGGATTGGTTGTCCCGCTTGCCATAAATCCGTGTTTTCCGGTCAACCGTGACTTCTGTCAACGCATAGGAGGCGTCCGGGTCCTGTTCGTCCGGTCCTAAATAGATCTGATCTCCTTGTATGTCGACGATGACATAGGCGTCGTCTGCCGAACAGGCACATAAAACGAATGACGTCAGGCAACTAACCAACAAGAACTGGATTTTGTATTTCAAGGATTCCACCTACACTTTCTTTAGCTAAGAAATGGCATCACGTTAAACTTTGCTTCGTATGGATATAACGCTCACTACAGGAGGAGACAGATGAGTCGATTCGTAAAAGGTATGTTATTCGGTTTTGGACTGATATTTGTAACTACGATATTACTCGGAGTCCTCTTCATCCGGTCGATGCAACCAGACGAGGAGCAAGAAAAAATCGTCAAACGCCAAGCAGAAGCTTATCTAGAACAACATTATAAAGAGGCCGAAGTTGTAGATGTCTACTTTGATAACATGGGCAACCATGTAGCATTTGATTACGCGGCTCAAGTCATCGATCGCAAAACAGGCATTGAGTTTTTAGTCTATCTCGATCAGTCGACAAACAAAGTTGTGGATACCTATTACGTCGAACAGTGGACAGCCGACGTGGTCGCGGTCATCCAGCCGTCAGTTGGAGCGGTGTTCGGGAACGATGCGGATTATCTTGTCCATTTTGATGAAGAAAGCGTGATGGCGTTAAATCTTCAGCCGGGTGCCGAGGTGGATTATCGTGATATGAAACTTTCACCGACCATCAGTATCACCCTTCACCGCAAGCAACAAACGACTGACAAAAAGCGTTTAAACAACTTGAGTACAACACTGCAGTCAAACAACTACCTCCCGCATGGCACGATTCAAGTCGAATATGTGGATGAAGATGGTGAGGTATTTGAAGGCGGGGAAGAATTGAAAGCAGTGTTTTAAAATGTTACTTCAAAACAGTCCAGGCATCATACGTTTCTGCCTCGATTCCTAACTGCGCTGACCGGATCCAGTCGAAGGCTTTGAGGACGAGCGGTGATGCATTGTCAGGCGTCACATCCTGTTCCGAGACCCAGACAGCCCCGAGCGAGTCCTGTCCGTCGAACTGTTCCGGGACCGTGATAGCACCGCCGATTGCCTTGACGGTGTAGTAGACGGCGATGTGGTGGACGTCGGTGAAACTTTGCCAAAGCCACGGCAGTTTGAAGTCAATCACGCCGATGTTTTGGAGGAGTTCGATTTCGAGACCCGTCTCTTCGCGGAACTCGCGGCGCATCGCATCGGCTAATACTTCACCGTCTTCGAGGCTGCCACCCGGGAGGTCATAGCGGTTGATATACGGACCGCCGTTTTTGTTGATGACTAATAATTGATGGTCTTTTACGAGCAGGCCATAGACGCCAAACGCGCGATGGCAGGTGGTTACTGACATATGTAACGACTCCTTTTCAGTTGATAGTGTGCTGCAAGATGGTGATTAGGGAATGGAACAGACCTATGAGATAATCGGTTCCCGAGAACAGGATCCAGACGGCAAGCGGGATTTCAAGACTCATCAATGCCTGCGTCCATCGGTACGTCGCTTGTCTTCTTTGTAAATAACAATCAACCGTAAAGAACAGGACGGCAGCAATCACGCTGAGGAAAGCGATAAGTGGGTTGAGGACAAGAAAAACGAGACCGAACGATACATGGAGTATGCTGGAAAGAACGACTTCTTTTGCATTCTTTGCTTGGTTTCGGTAGATGAATCGACTGAGTGTCTCACTCAAAATCGATGTCGTCCCACCATAAAGGAAGATGACCGGAAAGCTGTACATCAAATAGGCAGGAATACTGGTGATCACGGTCGAGAGATAGCGCAGGATTGAATAACCGATATCAGCACTCGGATCCGGTACGAACAGTCCGAGTACGATCGCAAACAGTGAACCTGCAAGTGAGGCGGCGATGATTTTGCGGTAAAAGACTAGAATCACGTCCATTTCTTGAGGCTGCGTGTATTCAAATGAATGAATGTCCGAGTATACTCGTGATATAGGAGGTTGATGCAAATTGAAGAAAAATTATACAGTCATATTTCTCCTGCTGTATGCTGCCGTCATCATGGGGGGACTTGGACTGAGTAACCTGTTTGACTCCGCGATGCTCGTCGGCGCTGGTTTAGGAACGCTCTTCCTGCTGTGTGCACTATTATTTCTCGGAAAAAAGCAAAAGGGACCGAAGACACAGTAATTTCTAGCGTTGTGTCTTTTTTTAGCAGACGGGATGTTTCAATCAGTCATGGAACGGATCTCACAACAGCAACCGGCATGATTGTTGGCTAAATCAATTGCTTTTCGTTTGATAAACATGAATGTTCCTGACTTGAGCGATGATGAGGCACGGCATTCTATATGATTATAATTATAAAATATAGGAAACGGAAGGAATAATTGGATTTTTTAACGAGGGATAATGTACTAAAAGAAAAAGTGAGATGATGCAGAACGGAGGACACTAGATGTTTGCGAGAATCAAAAATCAACAACAAGATCGCCTGGCGACAAACGTAACGATTACCGGAATGCTCCTTTTTATAGTCACGCAGTGGTTTTTTGTCCTGTACGTGACAATGTTCGTCCTGTACGTGTTCAGTTTTCGGGACACGTCGAAAAATCCGTTGTCTAAAACCATCGCTGTCAATACGACGGGCCTCCTGTTATTATGGCTGCTCGTGTTTTTGTTGCAACAATTCTTGAGATGAAGAGGGGATGACATGAACATCCAACTGACGAGCTGTACCGCGAAAGACACAGAAGCACTATATGCCTTTGAAATCGAAAACCGTCTCTACTTCGAACAATCGATTCCTTCACGGGGCGACGCCTATTACTTGCCGGAGACGTTTAAGGAACGGCACGCGGCGCTCCTGCAGGAACAGCAAGACGGCAGTTCGTTCTTTTACCTGATCAAGGACGAAGCCGGCACAATTCTCGGTCGGATCAATCTGGTCGACCGGAACCAAATCGAAAAAACTGCTCAACTCGGCTACCGGATCGGACAAGTACATGCGGGAAAAGGAATCGCAAAAGAAGCCGTCCGCTTGCTACTCGGACAATGTCGGGAACACGACACTGATGAAGTCCAGGCCAAAACGACGGATGCAAACATCGCTTCACAAAAAATCTTGGCGCACAACGGATTTGAGCCGATAGACAAGAAAGAAGAAGCGGTGTTAGACGGTCAACGGATACAATTGATGCATTACAGCTGGAGACGGTAAGGTGTTTTTAGCGAATTTTCCCGTTGAGCGGAGTCATTTTTTAGGGGGAGTAAGCGGTCGCTTTCGTTGCAACTGATAAGATGTCCAAAAATAACAGAAAGCCGATGACCCGGCGAGCAAAATGGCGAGCAACAAAAAATAGAGGTCGCTGAATACATAGTTGCCCTCATGGTTGAACAGCAGGAGGGCTAGGGCAATTAGACTGCCGGACAAACCATAGAGAACAGCTGATATGAAAAAAGTGTTCCGACTAGTCGGAAAGAACAAAAGGATTCGTTTCATAAGTAAGTCAACCATAAGTCCTGAAATTAAAATTATTGGAAACGAATAAACGGTGTAGATTAAAAAAAGATCAACGGCTGAAAAATAGACATCTTCGCCGAAATCTTGGAAAAATGCGTAGATGGACAAAATCAGAGTCAACAGACCCGATGTTACGATTGACGTCAGTCCGGCGGCAATCAGTTTGTTGAACATACGAAAACATCCTTTTCTTATGTAGAACGCCGCCCAGTTCGTTCGATTATCCAAGATACGATGAAGTAGAGTATAGCTGATGATCCAGCAATCGTCAGAGAACTCGGAATATCAAAATCACCTTTCGTGAACTGTAAAATCAGAATTATTCCGATGACGGCACCTGATAGTACATATAAAATATTTGTAAGATAAATGTAAATCGGACAGAAGAAAAATCTTTAAATCCGTTGAAAGATGAATAATTCGCTTGCTGATGTATACAACGTATCGTCTGCTCGTTCCGACATCGGTGTATAGGACCAATATGTCAAGACGCTAGAAACAAAAATTGATGTCAGAACGACAGCAATAATTTTTTGGCATGATGATTTTCCTTTCCTTTTAACGATTTCGAATCGAAAAATAATATTTTGTATTGCTGACGATTAAGATCAAGGTGATCACGAAAATACTGAATAACTGAGAGGTCGACGTCAACAAGGAATAAAAGAGCAGTAAGATGATTCCGACAATCAACATCATGTTAACAACAGAATGTGTTTTATAAAGTCCTTCGAGCATGATATGTTTCTCACCATCATCAGATGCCGCTAGGAGTTTCATTCCGTAATCCGTTTCACTGACGTCAGGAAGGTTCCGTTCCGGATACATCTGCTGAACAAGCGTTTGAAAATGGATTGAACCGACCAATCCGACAACAATCAAAGTGGTTCCAATCACAACTAGTGGGAGTTGTTGATCGAGTACTAAATTTACGCTGACTAGAGCAAGACTGATTGGGAGGGTTAAGTTTAAACTCAGCGTACCATCGCTGAACCAGCGATACATTTGTTGGTCTGCCACATCTTCAGCATCACCCGTCAGTGACTGGTTGAGAAGACGTTGAATTTGACGATAACGAATCAGCGAAAACAGAAGTAATCCTACCAGTATCACAAGCAGTAGACCGTTTACGATGAAACTGTAGTGTGAGAAGGCGAGTCCTTCAAGCGGACTATTCATAATCCAATACATTACGAAAAATCCAATGGTGCCACCAACAAGTATCCGTACGATCATTTGTAGAGTTTTTTTCACAGTAATTCCTCCTCGTCGAATTGAAAAATATTCTCGATTGTCGTCTCGAAAACTAGGGCAATTTTAGTAGCGATCAAGAGCGACGGCATGAATTCCTCCCGTTCAATCAAACTAACAGTCTGACGTGAGATGTTGGCGCGTTTTGCCAATTCTGTCTGATTCCATCCATGGCGTGCCCGTAGTTCCTTTAATCTTGATTTCATTTCCTTCACCTCACTTGAATTGTAACCAATACTCGTCTTGATGACAATGATATTAGTCAAAAAGACAAAGGGATTAGTCGTTTTTTATTCCTTCTAGAGCAACTATATGCTTGGAAAAGCCATCATGCATGATTACTTAAAGCGTGATCTTTATCAAAATTAGGCGAGAATACGCCCACTTCTAAACGATCCGGGTGAAGCCCTAGTGAAAGTGGGAGATGAATCGCCACCCTCTCTTTCGGGTATATCCTTTGTAAGGATGTGAACATCATGTTGACACACAAGGCCTGCAAATTCAGAACATACCCGACAAAAGAGCAGGAAATCCTGATCGCGAAGACCGTCGGTTGTTCGCGCTTCGTCTTCAACCACTTCTTAGCGAAGCGTAGGTGGAGGTAGTTCAACAATCTATCAAGGATTGGATAAATATGAAGACGTAGGATATTAGAAAGACAGATCATTACAAAAACAAACCCTCACCTTCATGTAAGAAGTTGAGGGTTTCCTAGACCGTCATGAAGACATCTTCTAAAGACATAGCTTCGATGTTGACTTCGTAGACTTTAATACGCGCTGCCGTCAACTGTTCAATCAAGAGTGGAATACCTTCTTCCTCTTTCACTTCTACAACGGCAAAATCTTGTTCATGTTTGATGAACCGGATGTCGTTTATTTTGCAATGCTGTAAAATCGACGTGTCAAGTGACGGACTGGTCCGAAGGTGGACACGAATCGTCTCGTTCGCCACGCGTTTTAGTTGTGCGATTGTCCCGATTTTTGCAATCAAACCATTTGTCATGATGGCGACGGTATCACAAATCTTTTCGATTTCCGTTAAATTATGCGATGTCAGAAAAATTGTCTTGCCTTGGTCCTTTAACGAGACAATCAGCTGCTGAATTTCGATGGCGGATTCTGGATCAAGACCAGACGTCGGTTCATCGAGGAAAAGGAGTTCCGGGTTGCCGAGTAGAGCTTGGGCAATGCTGATTTTCTTTTTCATTCCGAATGAAAACGATTTGATTTTTTGTTTGGCAACATTCTGCAACCCGACTTGTTCAAGTAATTTTTTTAACTTGGTCGTATTTCTTCTATCACCTTTGAGTGCCGCCATGTACTTCAAAAAATCAAGTGCCTTCATGTGTTGGTAGAGGTTGGACGTATCCGGCATGACCCCGATTTTCTGTTTAATCGCATCCATGTGGTGATGCGTTTCCCCTAAAATCGTAAACGAACCACGCGTCGGCTGGGTGATACCGGTCAAGATATGAATGAACGTCGACTTGCCGGCGCCATTTCGTCCTAAAAAACCAAAGATTTCCCCTTGCTTGACGCGGAGTTGAATTCCTTTCAAGACATCCTTTGTCGCATACTGCTTATGTAAGTCACGCACTTCAATTGCTACCATCGTTACAAATCCCTTCTGTTAAACATGAAATATGACGCTGCGAGAAACAGTAAACCAAGTAAAAACGGAACAACGAGATACCCGCCGGATGCGACGACATAATAATACGGTAAGAGATACTTGAAGGACAGCAAATACCAGGTGTTCGAAAAAGCGGCCCAAAACCCGAGGACGGGACAGAGAACACCCAATATAATACCGACGAACATCGTCATGCCTGGCCGAGTAAGAACTGTCGACAACAAGACGTTTAAGCAAGTGATGAAGAACAGGACTGTGATGACAGTCAGGTAATCAAGAAAAAATGTGGACTTGGCATAGAGTGTTACAACAAAAAAACTGATGGAAATCGAACAAACCCAAAACAAAAATGATCCTAGAAACTTACCGGCGATGATGTTGAAACGGGACGTTTTGCTGACAAGCAGGCGAACCGTTTGATCATCGAGCTCACGATTCACGATGTCATGCGAGACAGCGAAGACGAACAGAAAACCTAAAAAGAAAATTGAAAACTTGATGCTTGATGTATAAGCCGAGTCATTGCCTCCATCTCCTAACAGTTCTGGATGGTTCGCGAGATAAGTGGCAGTCAAAAAGGAGGTTAACGTAAAAAATAGGACGATTGCGACGGACTTAAAACTTTTAAACGTCTGGAAAAATTCATTTCGAATGATTGGAATCATAGCTTGCTCCTTCTAAGTAAGAGTTAGTGGGTGCAGGATGTGATAAAAAATTAAAAATCAGCTCACCTTATTAGTCGTCCGTAATAAAACAGGAAGTTTGCACCAGTGTATTATCAGATAAGGCAACACCCTGATTTTAGATGGAATAAGTGTACCATAAGCATTATGTATTAGGGATAATTTACCTTTTATCGTTTTGTGATAACTCCTTGCTGTATTTGAAATGGAATATGTTATAGTAAGTAAGTTAAAAAATACCATCTGTCCATGGGGGGGGAGTAAGGAATGACTGTACGGAAAAATATCGTCTATAATGTCTTATTCAATGAGACGCGGGATCAGCTGTTGATGGTCAAAAACATCGGCCCGTCGTATTCGTACTACACGCTACCGGGCGGGACGGTCGAAGCAGGTGAAACCTTACCGGAAGCAGCGATTCGCGAAGCGAAGGAAGAGACCGGTTTTGACGTCGAAGTCGGAGACCTGTTACACGTCAGTGAAGCGTTTTTCCCGCAAGTCGACGAACACTGCCTGTTCTTCTTTTTCACATCGGAAATCGTCGGTGGTGTCATCGGCACCGTCTTCCCGGATGAAATCGAAGACATCACATGGGTTGCGATTCCGGACGCCGTCCGCTACATGCAGCTCGAGCCGGAGTATGAACACATCTTGACGAAACAACAAACGGTGCCGTATATCTTCAATGGGCAAATCACACATTAAGACGGGAGTGTAATCGATGCGAATCATCGAAACAACGGACGTCGACGTCCTGGCACGACTCAACCGGTACGTCCATGAGCCGCATGTGCGTCAGCAGCCGCATCATTTTAAGCCGTACGACGTTGATGCCGTCCGTGCCTTTTTTACGAAAATCGCCGGGGAAGCGCTGTATCAGTTCCTGGTCCTTGAAGTGGAGGATGAAGCAATCGGTTACGCGTGGATTGAGTACGTCAGACGTGCTGAGAGTGCATTTAAGTTTGCTGAGGCGAAAGTCCGTGTCCATCACCTCTGTATCATGGATACGAAACAGCAGAACGGCTACGGTCGCCTGTTGCTCGAAGACATTGAACGGCGGGCACGTGAGCAGGGAATACATAAGGTTGAACTGGATTACTGGATGAGCAACGACGGGGTCGAGGTCTTCTACGAGCGAATCGGTTTTGAAAAAACGCGGCAGGTCGTCGCGAAGTCGCTTGATTACTAATAGGAAGAAGGATCTAGGAACGGATAATATAGAATTGAATTTTATTTTTGGATTGTTGCGTATTGCGGTACTCGTCATGGCGATTCCGTCAATGGTGTACGCGCTGTATCTGTTACGCAAGATTACCATTAAATAAGAAACCCCTTGTTTCCGTCAGGGAGACAAGGGGTTTTTCTGTTAAATAAGGGACTTGAGCGAGTAAGTCAACTGAAATCAGGGTATTTTTTTAAAGAGCGACGTGTCAGGAGAGCCTTAGAACTAGGAGGGATTGGATGTACTTTCTATTCATCGGCTATTACGATGCAGAAAAGATGAATCAGTCCTCGCAAGAAGAGCTCGATGCCGTCATGGAACGCTGTAATCCACCACTTGAAGATTTTTTTGAAAAGACGAAGGTCTTGTATGAATGGCGTCCGGGGGAAGAGACGAAACATGCCCGGCTCCTTGATGGACAGATTGAACGGCAGGATGGACCGGATACGCGTAAAGCGGAGCAAATCGGCAGCCTGATCCTTTTTGAAGCGGATGATTTGGAGCAGGCCGTCGACTTGGCGCTGCTCCATCCGACGACGCAACTTGCAGAAGCGGAACAGTACGGCTGGCGGATGGAAGTGCGGCCGCTGCTTGATGTCAAGGATGCTTAAGGTCAAATTAGCCACTTGCCGGGTTATATGTAAAAACAAAGCTCGACTTCCCGAAGCACAACGGGAACTCGAGCTTTGTTTTCGTATAGTGGATCATCCGTTTTAGTCATGACCAATCAAACCGAGCAATGTCTTGTGATGCGTCGCGTCACGCGTCAGAAGCGATAATTCACGTTTGACATCGAACCCTGTAATCGGCAATGTCCGGATTTCCGGGGGAAGCCCGTCCTGGAAAATCTCCGGTAAGATGGCAATCCCGAGCTTAGCACGGATGAAACCGAGCACGCTTGACCCGAACTCCATTTCGGAAGCAGCCGTATAAGTGGCACCGCGCTCCTGGAACGCCGCCTTTAAGATGTTCGTCGAGTCGCAGTCGGTCGGTAACGACAGAAACGAAGCAGCCTCAATCTGGTCGAACCGGACGTCGTCGCACCCCGTAAACCGTTCATCTTCACGGTGGAAATAGAGTAAAAACTGTTCCGTATAAAGATGCGTCGACGGATACGGATGGTCGATTTTCCGGTCGTCGAGCAGGACACCGTCGTAATGGTGTTGCTCGAGTCCTGCCATCAATTCGACATACGTATGGGCCGTCTTGATTTTGAGTTCCGGACCGTTTGCCGACGGATGGAGCGCCAAGTGTTGCGGCAAGTAGGACATCGCGACACTCGGCCATGACCCGAGTGTGAACGTAACCTGACCCTGCAATTGGTCGATTTGCCGTTGCATGTCGCTCAGTTGCGACAAAATCTGTAAGGCTTGAGCATAAACGATTTCGCCGGCTGGCGTCAAAGCGACCCCCGTCGCCGAGCGGTGAAAGACGTTTGTACCGAGATCGTGTTCTAAATTCTTAATCTGTTTACTGAGTGCCGGTTGTGTCAGATGTAACAGCTCACTCGCTTTCGTCAAACTTTTTGTTTCAGCCGTCATCTGAAATGCTTCCAACCATTCCGTTTTCATTGAAATCCCACGCTTTCTTCGTCGTTCACTGTGATTGACGATACAGCAGAACCGCTCGTGGCGACAATCAATTCGCTCAAATTTATATATTCCTCTTTTGGAATATTCCTTTTTGGGTATATAGAAGATATAGAAGAGGTGACAGCCATGACAGAACCGATGTTACAGATCATCGTCGCCTTAGCAGACGCAAACCGTCTTGCGATCGTCGACTTGTTGAAACGGGGACCGTTGACGGTCGGAGAGATTGCGGAGCGATTGAGTTTAAATCAACCGCAAGTCTCGAAGCACTTGCGGACGCTACATGATGCTGAGATCGTTCAGGTAAAACCGCTCGGTAATCGGCGGATCTATCATTTGCGTCCGGAAACTTTTTTTAAGCTGACGGCGTGGAGCCAATCATTCGAACAACAAGTCGAGGAACGGATGTTACGCCTTGAATCGTATCTTTTAGAGCTGCAGGAAAAACCAACTGAAGGAGTGACGGATGATGACTGAAAAGTTGAAAACGACGCTTGACGGATCAACCTTAATCATGGAGTGGACGTTTGATGCACCGCGTGACCTGGTCTTTTCTGCTTTCACAGAAAAAGATCACCTCGAGGCATGGTGAGGACCAGCCGGCTGGGAGACGGAAATCAAACAGTTCGAGTTCGTCTCGAACGGCATTTGGCATTACTGCATGCGGTGTCTGGATCCGGCACAAGGAGACTTTTACGGGATGGAGTCATGGGGGAAAGCAATCTTCCGGAGTATCGACGCCCCGGTCCGTTATGCCCATGCCGACTATTTTTCAGACGAGGCAGGAACGATTTCTGAAACCTTGCCAGGAAGCGAAAATGAGACGACATTCGAAGCGCTTGACGGAAAGACGCGGGTCATCTTCCGGTCTGACTTCGGGTCAGCGGAAGCCGTCCGTCAAGTTCTTGAGATGGGAATGAAAGAAGGGTTCACGTCACAATTAGAACGGCTTGACCACTGGTTAGCTGTCAACGTAAACACATGATAAGTCGAAGAAGGACGATCCTCGAGCGGGATGGTCCTTTTTTTACGGTCGTCACGCTTCGAAATCATGAGCTTCATAATACCGGACGGCTTCCCGCCAACTCGAAAACCGTTCAATCAATAATGTTAATGAAGGCGCATGGTGTTCGCGCGCCCACCGTGCATACGTCTGACTCGTCAAACGATCACCTAATTCGTCCGCGGCTTGCCGTAATCCATTGAGACAGTCTTCGTTCGTAAAACAGCCGTTTGAGGACAAAGCAAACTGTTCCAACGCATTTTTCCACGTCCCGTAATGGCGGATGATCGTATTGCTGCTGACCATGCGACGCTCGGTCTCGCGTAAGTCGGAATAGCGTTTAATCGTCACGCGCGTTCCGTATGTTTCGACGTAATGAGCGATGCTTTGTTCCACCGTCCAGCGCTTTTTTGGTCCTGTTCCTGGTTTTGGTCGGTTCAATGTCGACAGTTCTGCCGGTGTCAGTTGTCCTTCCGTGATGACACCCGCTTCCTGCAATAAATTCGTCCAGGAGTCAAAACGCTGTTCGAGTTCTTCGAGTGGCGGATAGGGAAGATAGGCAGCGAGCTTTTGATAATGTGCTGCTCTCATCGGCTCTGGGTGAATATGATGGAGTCCTTGAATCAAGCGGATAATTTTTTGATAGTCCGTCAAATCGGGTTGAAGTGCGTGAGTGGTCTTTCGCATAGCGGAGTCTCCCTTAAAGTGGTGAAAAACTTAAATCTAGTGTAGCAGTTCGTCACGGGTTCGTTAACTAACAAAACCGTAAGATAAGGAAATAATTAATCAACGACTACGATAAGCCGATCATCCATATGATTTTGTTCTAGAAAAGAAAAAAGTGTGTTGAAAGCGTTTAATATCTGGAAAATGAACCGATACTAGGGAGGGAACGAATGACTGGGGGAATGGATGATGAAATGGTGGTCAGCGAACCGACAAGGAAACGACTTTGAGAAAGCACGTGCGTCGGTCGCAAGCGAAGTCGAGCTCGAACTCGGGACAGATTTGGTGAAACAACTCCGATTGATTGATTTAACGGTCGAGGATTTACAAAACGTCCGGGTCATCCGTGATGACGTTAAAGACTGGATGCCACAGATGGTCGATGCCTTTTATGCAGAACTCGTCCGTGTGCCGGAACTCAAGCAACTGATTGAACGGCACTCGACACTTGAGCGGTTAAAAGGGACGCTTGCGACGCACATTTTACAAATGTTTGAAGGTAAAGTGACGACAGATTATATTGCGGTACGGCAACGGATTGCCATGCGTCATGTTCAGATCGGCCTACATAATAAGTGGTACATCGCCGCTTTTCAGAATGTATTAAACGTCTTTAGCGGACACGTCGAACGAAGTACTTGGCCGGAGCTCGAAAAGATGAAAATGTTGCGTTCTGTCGGGAAGTTATTCAATCTCGAACAACAAATCGTTTTGACGATGTATGAAGCGACTGTCGACGAGGAACGTCAAGGTGTGCTGGAGACGAAACAACGTGTCGGTGCCGCCGTCCAAAAATCAACCGAGGAACTGGCGGCGATGAGTGAAGAATCGTCAGCGAGTTTCCAGGAGATGGAGCGGCATGCGAACAACGTTTCGATGACGACGGAGAAAATCTCAAGTCAGTTGGCAGAAGCCGTCAAAGAGGCGGAAGATGGTGTCAAGTTGGTCGAAGCAGAGACACAACGCTTCGAAGCCGTCGTCACGGACATGAAGGCGACGACGGAACAGGTCGCCCAGCTCGCCTTCTTGTCGCAAGAAATCGAGCGGATCGCCGCGATGGTAACAGCAATTTCCGATCAGACGAATTTATTGAGTCTGAATGCTTCCATCGAAGCGGCACGCGCCGGCGAGATGGGGCGCGGTTTTACCGTCGTTGCCCAGGAAATCCGCAAGTTAGCGGAAGAAAGCAAACGGTCAGCCGCGGAAGCGTCCGATATCGCGCAGGAAATCACGTCGAAAATGATGACGGTCTCGAGTCAGATGGCGGGAACGGAACAGTCAGTCACGCAGACGACGAATGAAATGGCGCGTGTCGTCTCGGCCTTCACGATGATTTCGAATCAGACGATCCATGTCTCAAAACAACTCGTCGACTTGTCGAGTGATACCCAGGATGTCGCCGGCACAATCGAAGGAATGCGGACCGTCGCAGAATCAATTTCCGAGACGGCGGATGACCTGCAGGAAGTCGCAACGACGTTATGACGGAAGTTGCGAACTAAAAGGCGTAGCTCCCGCTTCGGAACTACGCCTTACGTCTATGAAAGAGTAGCAATCAGGTGACTTCGGTATCGTGCCGGAGTCGCTTTTTTAGTGCGCTTGCATAGGTGTTTCACCACGATGCGGTGCTCAGCGAATCGTTTTTAAGGCCGTCGCCCACGGGATGACCTGGTCAAGCATTTGGTTCACGGAAGTTTCCTGGACGGATGCCGCCTTTAACACAGCTCCATTTTCAAAATCCGTGAACAACGATAAAGCGGGGTGGACCCGGACGTCGGCAACCATCAATTCACCTAAGATGCCGCGCAAATGTTCTGCCGCACGCGCACCGCCGACTGAGCCGTAGGAGACGATCCCTGCCGCTTTGTTATGCCACTCGACCCGGAGGTAATCAAGGGCATTTTTTAAGGAAGCGGAGATTGAGTGGTTGTACTCCTGGGTGATGAAGACAAACCCATCCTGCGCCGCAATTGCTTCAGACCAGGCGGCTGCTCCTGTTGCGTCGCCGTCCTTTTCACCAAGCAGCGGTAATTTGTACTCGGCGATGTCGATGATCGTATAGTTGGCGTCGCCGCGTTGGTCGGCCAGTTGTTTGACCCAGCTGCCTACCTGCGGACTTAAACGGCCTTCCCGTGTTGAGCCTAAGATGATGCCGATGTTTAATTTTGTCATGATCGTTTCCTCCTCTTGAAGTAGTGTTTCCTTCTTAAAGATATTCTTTTTCAATCGTCCGTGTGCTTCGGACGGTATCAATCGGACGGACCATTTGTTCAATCTGTAGCCGTTGGGATTCGAGGAATGGTGGCAAGGATAACTTTTCTCCGACCGTTTCGTACGGCTCATCGCCTAGGAAGCCGGGACCGTCTGTCGCCCATTCGAACAAGACACCGCGGGCGACCCGTGCATACAGGGATTCGAAGAAGAACCGGTCGACGTAGCCGGATGTGTTGAATTGTAACTGTTGCATCCGCTCGATCCATTCAGTTAAGGCAGCCGTGTCTTCGACGCGGAACGCGACGTGGTGGACGGTGCCGAACCCTTGACGTCCACTCGGCAGTAACAGGTTATGTTCGACGATGACCTGGGCGCCGTTTCCGCCTTGACCCATTTCAAACAAATGCAGGGAACCGGCTTGATCGATTTCCCGCATCAGCATCGCTTTTTCCAAGACGTCTTTTAACCGGTCGAATTCCGCGATCCGGATGTGAATCGGACCTAAACCGGTAATCGCGAATTCTAATGGAACGGGACCGTTTTGCCACGGGGTTCCGGAGGCGATGCCTTCGTTCAACTCGTCTGAAATCAGCATGTACTGCTGGTCGTCGAAATCGACGAACGAGAGCGTCTGTTTCCCGAACTGTTCCTTGATGCCGCGATGCTTGACGTCATATTTATCAAACCGTTTAATCCAGTAGTCAAGCGCTGCATCCGTCGGGACGCGAAAAGCAGTTTTAAAGATTTCATTTGTACCGTGTGTTCCTTTTGGGATGCCGGGGAAATCAAAGAATGTCATATCCGTCCCGGCTGACCCTTTGTCGTCGGCAAAAAATAGATGATAGGTCTGGATATCATCCTGGTTGACGGTCTTCTTGACGAGACGCATCCCTAAGACATTTGTGAAGAACGCATAGTTTTTCTCGGCACTGCTTGTAATCGCCGTGACGTGGTGGATTCCTTTTAATTCATTCATGAAAATCGCTCCTTTGATTATTATCTCGAATTCGAGATATCTATTAAAAAAATTAATGGTGTTGTGCCTGATAGCCGACTTTTTTAGCAGTGTTAATCAACGCTTCGATGTCAGACGGGTCAATTCCTTCGAACACCTGATTGATTGCTTTCTCATGTTCCGGAAAAATCGTGTCCATTAATTCTCGGCCTTCTGTGGTCAGTTCGGCAAATGTCACGCGCCGATCAGTCGGACACGCCTGCCGGACGACGTAATTCTTTTTTTCAAGCTTATTGATGACATAGGTGATGCTGCTGCTCGTAATCAAGACTTTTTTACCAATCAGTTGAATCGGTTGCCTTCCTTTATGGTACAGCAACTCGAGGACAGAAAAATCGGTCGGATTTAGTCCGAACTTCGCAACATCCTGTTTGATCACTTCATGAAGCACATCGACGGCCCGAACCATGACGGTCAACGCTTTTAAGTTCGGATTCGACTGTTCCATGTCGTTCACCTCAATTTGTCTTTAGTTCAAATATCTTTAATTCAAGATAAATATAACATCTACCGATTTCGTCGTCAATTGTTTTGATTCTCTGCATGCTGACGATATAAAAAGAGGCATCCTGTAGCGTACAGGGTGCCTTAAAACAATTTGAACTTGCTTTTCCGTGCCTGTCTTCTACCACGTCAGCTCGTTTAAGAAGGTAAGAATCTCTTCATTGATGTCGTTTCTGTCCTGACCTAACGTCATCAAGTGTTTTGATTGGGCAAACCCCTTAATTGATTTTTGATCTGACGCCACGCGGTTAAAAATCTCCTCGGCACTTTCTTTGTACAGGGGCGTGTCTAATTCTCCGTACAGGATGCGAATCGGCGAATCGATTTGCACTAAGTTGTCCCGTGTTTGGTTGACGAGCTGTTCAAAATCGACCAATGAATCAACGGTAAGATGTCGGAGCGCTTCCATTTCTGACTCGATTTGCTGCTCCTCTTTCCCTTCAATCTGTTTATAGCGTCGGGCATAATATAACAGCCGTTTTTGCAAGGAACCGGCTTTCTTGTACATCGGCACAGACAGTGTTACGACACCGTTGACCTGCAATTCCTGTCCCAGTTTTAACGCAAGGACACCGCCAAGCGAAAGACCGACGACGGCGATTTTTTCAAATCCTTTGTCCTGCAACAGTTGATAAGCGTCGCGCACATCCTGCCACCAGTCGGCTGGTCCATAGGTCAGAAGGTCTTCTGCCGGCAGACTATGACCACTAAGTACCGGGGTGTAACACGAATACTGATTTTGCTGCAAATAACGTCCGAGCGGTTTCATGTCGTTCGGATTACTCGTAAACGAGTGTAAGAGGAGAACGGCGCGTTCACCTCCTTCATAATAGACGGGTTTGAGCGGTGATAGTTTGATGACCATAAGATGCCTCACTTTCTAGGTGTCGATTTGATTTTACGTTAATCCAATCATGATTGCGCAGTACCGGCGAGTGGCGTCTAACAATAGAAAAACCCAAACAGTTCACTTTTTCAAGTGTATCCCATTTGGGCACTGCGCGGTTTTCATTATAACGAGAATTTGTTCGTTTGATCTTCCAAATGACGAGAAGTTGTGTTGAGGGTCGCGACAAGCGTATGCAGGCCCGTAATCGTCGCAATCATTTGTTCAGAAGCGGCTGCGACTTCCTCATTGCTTGCCGTATGTCCCTCTGCGACCGTCGCGATTTCGTGCAAGGCACTGCGGATGGTTTGTTCCGACCGGGTGACTTGTGTCATCTGATCGGTCATTTGTGCCATCGACGAGGCGACGCTTGTGACATGTTCAGCGAGGTGACGGAACGAAGCATCCGTCTCTTTAATATCCGTTTGTCCGGACACTGTTTCCTGCAGCGTCAAAGCAAAACTGCTTTCCATCTGCTGCGTGTTTTCCTGGACGCTTTGGACGATTGCCGCGATTTCGTTAACACTGCTTGCGACATGGTTCGACAGTTTTTTGACTTCGGACGCGACGACAGCAAAGCCTTTTCCTTGTTCTCCGGCACGTGCTGCCTCAATCGCGGCGTTCAGTGCAAGCAGATTCGTCTGCGCGGCGATGTCGCGAATGATTGTGACGAGCGCTTGGACTTCCGTCGATTGTCGTTTCAGGTGCTGGATTTGGTCTGTTGAAGCGTGAACTTGTTGATGGATCGTTTCCATCCGACTGACCGACCGTTCCATTTGGGAACGTCCGGCGTCTGTCATGTCACGCATCTCAGCTACCGTCATCTGGACCTGTTCACCTTCCGTCGAAGTCGCCCCGATTAATCGCGAGAATGCATCCATTTCATCCGTCAATGATAACGTGACGTGGGTCTGACTTTCGGTCCCGGTCGCGATTTCGGTCATCGTCTGTGCGATTTGTGTTGAACCGTCGAGGACTTCCGTTGTACTGTCGTCGATCGATTGACTCGTCTCATGGACGAGAAGTGACGTCTGCGAGATGTCGGTGATCATCGTCCGTAACATGTCGTTCATCTGTTTAATCGAGTGGGCGAGCGAATAAATCTCATCATGCGATTTGATTTCGAGCTGGGTCAGTTGTGTATCCGCCTGCCGAAGTTGCCCGGCCGCGATGTTTTCCGAGACGGCTTGGAGCGTCTCGAGCGGTTTCAGCTTCCGTCCGAGCATATAGTACAAGGCAGCTAAGGTGAGTGCAAGTAAAATCAGTAATAAACCGATGAAGAGCGGTAAGTTTTGTTTGAGTAAAGTTGTCGACAGCGCATCGACGTCTTTTGCAGCGATATCGACACCTAATATGCCGATGATTGTGTTCGAGGCATCTTTCAGCGGTACATAGACGCTGACGTATTGTCCGTATTTCGGATCATCAATCACGTCCGTCGTATGGGTCTCACCGTTCAAAACGTGTTTCATGTCCTGCGCGACGGCACCTGTCGCCGGGTCATTAATGGCTGCGGCTTCTGCTTTCGGTAGACCGTCAATCAACAAATTGACTTTATTTTGGTCAATCGTTGCCGTATAGGCATACAGTAAACCGTTTTGCTGACGTAACGTATCAAGTGATTCACGAAGCGTTTCATAATTCTCGGAAGCGGTCGGATTGCTCAAAAATTCAGCGTAGGCAGCCGTGTCGAATGTTTTTGCGATGCGAAGAGCGTCTTGTTCCGCTGTTTTTTTAAGCGTCGAAACCGCTGTTTGGTTCGTGTTGTAATAAAGGGCGGCACTACTAAAGAGGAAAAAAATGATGAGGATGGAGCTGATGATCAGTAACAAACGTGTACGAATGGAATGGGTTCTTGCTTCAGTCATAGATGGACCTCCTGGTGGATTTCTAGTTGGTGATATATATACTATCGGTCTGAAAATTATTTTTTCGATGTTTTAAAATAAAAGTTCAATTTTTTTGAATGGAGAAGTTGTGACGGTTTAAAATGCAGGACGGTCAGGTTTGACAAATCAAAAACAAAGGAATTATAAAAAAGTACGTGAATGCTAGACAATAAGGGAGTTGAGACTTATGACAAAAGCTTTATTTTTAAATTGTTCATTAAAATCGTCAGATGAATTATCGAATACGGAAGCCTTAATCAACGAAGTGATTGCTTATTATCAAGACTTTGACATCGAGTCGGAAATCGTTCGCGTCGTCGATTATAACGTCGCCTATGGCGTGACGACTGACGAGGGAGACGGGGACGAGTGGCCGGTAATTTTTGAAAAGGTAAAGGCTGCTGACATCGTCGTCATCGGGACACCACTTTGGCTCGGTGAGAAGAGCAGCATCGCGACGCAAGTCATTGAACGGTTGTATGGCGGCAGCGGGTTAACAAATGAGAAAGGGCAATACATGTATTACAACAAAGTCGGGGGAGTCATCGTCACGGGGAACGAGGACGGGGCGAAGCATGCATCGGCGTCGATTCTTTACGGATTATCACATATCGGCTTTACGATTCCGCCGAACGTCGATACGTACTGGGTTGGCGAAGCGGGACCGGGTCCGTCCTTCATTGAAGCAAATGGAAAAAACAACGCGTTCACGCAAGGGCATGCGAAAGTCATGGCCTACAACTTGATGCATTTCGCGAAGCTGCTGCAAGCTCACCCGATCCCGGCTGAAGGCAACGTCGTTGAATAATCTACTTTCATATTGAAAAACTAAACGATTAAAAGGAGCGGTTGATTGTGATCGAAAAAGTGACAGCAGTCTCAAAAGGGATGCACACGGAAGGTCAGGCAGGGATTCATACGATCCGGATTGATGAACCCGAAAGCATGGGTGGTGGAGATCAAGGCGCGAATCCTCTTGCGACGCTACTCGTCGCCCTCGTCGGTTGTGAAAATGCGGTCGCGAATTTCGTCGCAAAAGAGATTGAGTTTGATTTACAAGGAATCGACTTTGAAGTCGAAGGTTCGATTGACCCGCGCGGCATGATGGGTGACCCGTCTGTCCGGACACAATTCAAGCGGGTCACGGTCCATGCGAAGGTCACGACATCGGAAACGGAAGAACGGGTCCAGGAATTGCAAAAAATCGTCGATGCCCGTTGTCCGATTTCGACGACACTCGTCGCAGCGGACGTCACACTTGTCGCGAATTGGACGAAAGCGTAAAAAACACCTCCGAAATCTAGACCTGTACAAGGCTAAGATTCGGGGGTATTCTTATGACATCTAAGATAAGAGGGGGATAAACAATTGAACTTAACAGTCTTACCAGAAGAATTATCGGTCGTTCGCTATGCGGTTGAAGCCACACTACCAGAATGGATCTTTCAGAGTGGATCATTTTGGAACATCATGAAAACACGTGATGAGCTATCGGTCGTCTGCGAGACATCCAGTATTCCGACAGACGAGACATACTTAAAAATCGAGTCCGGATTTCGGGCAATCAAGGTCGAAGGTCCACTTGATTTTGCATTGACGGGTATTTTATCCAAGCTGATTCGTCCACTTGCAGCACATGAAATCAGTATCTTTGCTTTATCCACATATGATACGGACTATATTCTCGTAAAAGATGTCACGCTCGAGCGAACGGTTGAACTGTTCCGGGCAGATGGCCATCAGATTGTTTGAACTTGTGCTTAAACCTAAAAAACGGTCATTTCTCGAAAAAAGATTCGGGCAATGACCGTTTTTAGTTGGCGTAATTAGTAGGCCGTACTTAAAAAATTAAAATTGGTTGAGAAGCTCACTTGCACGATTGGCATCAATCGCGAAGTAGAGCTCTTTTTTGAGCACTTCCTCTTTTTTTAACTGATTCAGAATGAGGCTCGTTGTCTCTCTTGTGGAACCGATCATTTGTGCGATGTCAGTGTGGGTAAGTTTCAAATCGATTGATTGCCACTGTTTGTGTCGCGTGCCCGATTTTTCACTCAGCTTCAGCAACAAATAAACGATTCGGTATTTCACATCATTTAGCGCGAGGTGCTCACTGAAGGAGTAGACATCCTTTAGTCGATTTGACAAGACTTGAATCAATTTCATCGCAATTTTTGGATTACTTTCGATGAATGTTTCGAACTGATCAGTTGGCATGATACAAAGGCACGTATCTGTCATGGCTTCTGCATACATGTCGTCGTCCGTCAACGATAGTGTTGCCGTTTCTCCGAACGTGTTGCCACCAACTAAAACATCAACTGTGAATTGCTTGCCTTGTTTATTCATCCGATACAAACGAACTTGTCCTTCTTTTAGAAAAAATAGTGCGTCTTGCCGTTGATGCGGCGAGAGGATAACGTCGCCCCGTTTCAACTGGACCATTTCACTTGCGTCATTAATAAGTTGCAATTCGTTCGTCGGAAGTTCTTCAAACAAGCTGATTTGCGACAAAAGCTTAAGTTTATCCATGTTATTACTCCTTTTGGTCATCTCTTCATCAAGATGAGGATTGTCTTTTCACTATAACTGGTTTTCATAGATTTTCTAAACAGATAGTTTCGAATCAGTAGCAAACGTGAACAGGTAATCGCCGAAAGTGTAAGCTGGCTTACACGCGTAAGCATTCGTCTTGGAGAGAGAAAAGACTGCGTGGTACGGTATGCGTGTGGTAAAGAAACCAACAAAAAAGTGTATGAGGAGAGATTACAAATGGTTGAAAAAATTACAGCAGTATCAAAAGGTATGTATACAGAAGGCGTTTCACACGGTCATAAAGTCATCATCGATGAGCCGGCGAAAATGGGCGGAACAGATGAAGGTGCAAATCCACTTGCAACACTGCTTGTTGCTTTGACAGGTTGCGAAAATGCGATTGCTAACTTCGTCGCAAAAGAAATCAACTTCGATCTGCAAGGAATTGAATTTGAAGTGGAAGGCACGCTGGATCCACGTGGTATGATGGGGGATGCATCAGTTCGTCCCTATTTCGAACGCATCACAGTCAATGCAAAAGTCTTAACAAGCGAATCCGAAGAACGTGTACAAGAATTGCAACACATTGTGGATTCACGTTGCCCAGTCTACACGACTATGGTCGCTGCAAATGTTGAAATGGTGCCAAACTGGACAAAAGCGTAAACGAATAAATGAACTATTCTTAACTGCAGCATCAATATAATATGTAATCTGTCACACGCAACGCGTTCACTTCCGAGTCGTCGGGAAATGGATGCGTTGCGTTTTTTTTTAGAACATATCTTCAAGCGACTGGTAAGGTTCCGTTATTGACTTAATAGAGTCTAATGTCTGGTGTAAATGGCGTTGCAGGGCATCGGTAACAAGATCAACCTGACGGGATTCAATCGCTGTGATGATCTCGAGATGCTCCTTAAGGCTCTTGTTATTTCTTTTACTTTTATAATCAATGACATTGTACATCATTAAATAGACATCGATTTGATCAATGATCCGACTTAAAAATTCAATGACATACCGGTTCTGACTTTTTTCGGCGAGTAGCATATGAAATTTTTTGTTGATGCTCGTATATTCGGTTAAATCTTCATGAGTGTAGGCGTCCAGTTCTTTTTCGATGAGTTGCTTTAAATAGTCAAGATCCTTCTGTTCGACATTCGCGAGACCAAATTTTACGGCGACACCTTCTAATTCAATCCGGAGTTCAAACGCCTGAATGATGTCATTTACGGTCGGTTGAATCACATAAGCTCCGCGATTCGGTTTCAGGACGACGTATCCATCAAGTTCGAGTTTCTTAAAAGCGTTCCGGACGGGCGTCCTGCTTGTCTCAAGTTTCTCAGCGATGACGGATTCAGTAAGTTGCATACCGGGAGCAAATTCCCGATTGAGGATAGCTCGTTTAATTTTTTCAATAATAATCGTTTCGATGGGTTTTACAGTTTTCATGAAAACGTTCCTCCGTCCATTGAATTGTCTCTTATTTTATTTTAGCATTTTTCCCGGTCGATTCTTTCTGAAAAATCGAATGGTTTTTATAACTGAAAAAAGCAATAGACAAAACAGGTTTTATGTAGTAGAACTAAATTGTACTACAATTTAGTTCTACTACAAAGGAGAGCAAAAAAATGCAAAAAAAACATGTACTGCAATTACATGCCGGGCTTTTGATGGTGGCCTTTAATATTCACTTTATCCTAGTACCAAATTCGGTCGCGGCCGGCGGGATTTCAGGGCTTTCCGTTATCATCCACGAATTTCTGCCGAACTTGTCGTTAGGTGTGCTCATGATAGGATTGAACGTTTTTATTTTTTGTATCGGTTTTGCTTTCTTAGGGTTTACTTTCGGTTTTAAAACAGTCTATGCAAGTCTGGTATTATCTTTGTTTGTGTATATGCTCGATTTGTATGCACCAATCCGTCAACCGGTAGGAAATGATTTATTCATCCAGCTAGTATTTGGTTTTTCGATTAATGCATACGGGATGGCATTGATTTTTAGTCATAATGCTTCGACCGGCGGAACAGATATTTTAGCGATGATATTGAATAAATGGAGTGGTGTACGAATTGGAGTAGCTGTACTTTTATTTGATTTAAGCATTGCGCTTGTGTCCAGTATGCTATTTGGAATTGAGAAGGGAATGTATGCTGTATTTGGTGTATTTCTCAATGGGGTCCTGATCGATACTTTGCTACAAAAATTAAAGCAGCATAGTGAAGTTGTCATCATCAGTCATCAATTTGAACATATCCAGTCCTTTATTCTACAGGAATTAAAGGCACCGGCAACGGTTCATGTCGTTAATACGAATTCTTCGAAGGCGAAGCAACACGTAATCACGGTGCATTTGATGTCACCGGATGTCACGAAATTAAAGCGTTTTGTGTTGGCAACGGACTCCACTGCCTATTTAACGATTACGCAGACCAAGGAAATATACGGAAGTCATGAAGAGAAGGCATTCCAGCGTGCGTGAACGTTCATTAAAAGGAATTCGCTGAAACCGGTTAAAGGGTCTGTCCTTGAAGTGACTGTTGTTTTGACTCGAGCTTTTGTATACTGTTTAATTGGTAGACAATTAAACGGTTAAACGTTGCGGCAGGAGTGGGGTATATGTTGACTTTTAAGGAACGGATTCAAAAGTATGAATATCACCTGAACGATACAGACGATCAGATTATTTCATATATCAACGATCATTTTACGAACGTAACACGCATGTCGATTCAGGCGATTGCGGAAGAATCTTTTACAGTCCCGAATACAATCGTCCGGTTAGCTAAAAAATTAGGCTATGACGGTTTTTCGCACATGAAAAATGCAATCAAGCATGAACTTGAAGCAAATGAAGAAGATGTGCCGGGTGACGTATTAAAAAAGACGAAAGAACTCATCGATGAAGTACATGTCGAGCAAGTTCATCATTTACTCGAACAAGCCCGTCGCGTACTCGTATACGGTATTGGAGACTCTGTCACCTATTGCGAATACTTGGTGCAAGGGTATCGAGTCGTTAATAAAAAATGTGAGTTTTATCTTCACCGTCATACGACAATCACGGAACTAGAAGCGATGACACCGAAGGACTTACTTCTTTTGATATCCGTTTCTGGCGAGAGTGAAGCCGTCATTGAACTGGCAGGGCGGGCAAAAGAGAAAAACATTCCGATTGTCAGTATCACCCACTTTACGCATAACAGCCTCGTGAACTATGCCGATTACCGCCTCTATTTTTATTCGCCCCCTGAACGCTTATTACATCACAACATTACAAACCCGACTCCGATTTTTTACTTGTTGCGTCATCTGTTAGAACAGTATTGGAAAAATCACAAGTGATGTGTATTTATACACATGAAAACCCTTACAAAAGAAAAGGATGTGAAAGAAGAAGAAGAATCAAGCTTCTTCTTTTTTTGTTGATACACTACAGGTAATTCATTAAAAGTAAAAATGAAAGGGGTTACAAACATGTTGTTGCAAGCGAATACATCAACCTCACTTTTACATGTTCAACAGGCATTTGATTCAAAAGATCAAGCGATTCGCTTTTTAATTCACGAACTCGCCGAAGCCGGTAAAATTTCATCGGAAGAAGCATTTTATGAAGCAGTCATCGCTCGGGAGGGACTGTCACCGACAGGATTTGAAGGGGGGCTTGCGATTCCCCATGGTAAGTCAGATAGTGTCAGAGAAGCATCATTTGCGATTGCGACGTTGACAAAACCGATAACGGACTGGGAAAGCATTGATCCGGCAAACAAGGTGGAGCTGGTCATCCTGCTGGCGATTCCTTCAGCGGAAGCGGGATCAACCCATTTGACACTATTGGCTGAATTTGTAACCCGTCTTTCAAACGAAGACTACAAAAACCGCCTCCTTCAATCGCGTTCAGCAGAAGACTTACTGGCAGCCTTAGACGCCTCTGTCGATGAAAAGTTGGACTCAACAGCAGAAGTTCCTTCGTCTGGAAAGTTAGTACTGGCAGTTACAGCATGTCCGGCAGGGATTGCGCATACGTACATGGCAGCCGAAGCATTGATTAAGGCCGGTCGCGAACTTGGCATCGAAGTGAAGGTTGAAAAACAAGGCGCAAACGGAATCGAAGACCGACATGCAGCCAAAGATTTACAGCAGGCAGATGCCGTCATCTTTGCAGTTGACGTCGCGGTAAAGGACGAAGCACGTTTTAAAGGCATTCCGTCTATAAAAACATCAGTCGCTGCCCCGCTTCGTAATGCAAAGGATCTCCTGGAAAAAGCTTTGACGAAAAGTGAAAATGTGAAGTCTGATGCTGACCGGATGGCGGATGAAGCGGATGAGGAGCCGACGAATTGGAAAAGCGAAGTGAAAGCGTCATTGCTGACAGGTATCTCGCATATTATTCCGGTTATCGTTGCCGGAGGGATGACGCTTGCCGTCGCCGTCTTCATCTCCCAACTGTTTGATTTACAGGCGCTCTATGCGGAAGAAGGTTCGTGGTTATGGTTACTGCGTCAATTAGGGGGATCCCTGCTCGGTCAGTTAATGATTCCGATTTTAGCTGCATACATGGCGTATTCGATTGCTGATAAACCTGCTCTAGGACCTGGATTTGCTGCCGGAGTCGCAGCCAACTTAATCGGTAGTGGCTTCTTAGGTGGAATGCTCGGAGGCTTACTTGCCGGATATTTCCTCAAATTCTTAAAGCAAAAAGTTAAACCGAAGGGTACATTTGCCGGGTTTATCAGTTTTTGGTTTTATCCGGTCGTCGGAACACTTGTCGTCGGGTCAATCATGTTATTTGTCGTCGGTCGTCCGTTAGCGTATTTAAATACAGGACTGATTTCTTGGCTGGATGGATTAGAGGGGGCTAATGCTTTATTACTCGGGGCAATCATTGGTGCGATGGTTTCGTTTGATCTCGGTGGACCAATCAATAAAGCGGCGTATACATTTTGTATCGGAGCGATGGCGAGCGGAAATTTAATCCCGTATGCCACATTTGCTTCAGTCAAGATGGTATCAGCGTTTGCCGTAACCGGTGCAACCCGCCTAGGCAAAGAGGCGTTCACTAAAGAAGAACGGGAAATTGGAAAACAAACCTGGTTACTCGGTTTAGCAGGGATTACGGAAGGGGCGATTCCTTTCATGATTAATGATCCCCTCCGTGTCATTCCCTCATTAGTCGCAGGATCCGCCGTGACGGGAGCGATTGTGGCCTATTTCGGAATCGGTCTGAACGTACCGGGAGCAGGTATCTTTTCGTTGGCATTACTTCAGGGACAACCCCTCGTACTTGCGGCATCAGTATGGCTTGGTGCGGCATTGGTAGGAGCGTTCATTTCGATGGTCCTTCTCCTTCTCACTCGAAAACATAAAAATAAAAAGCATCAGGATGCACTGAAAAATGTTGCTTAAAGGGAGCTGGAAACAATGAAAAATGTTCATGTCGTACCACATATGCACTGGGATCGGGAATGGTACTTCTCGACCGAAGAATCACGCATCTTATTAGTCAATAATTTAGAAGAAATCATGGAAAGGCTTGAAACGGATGAAAATTATCCATATTACGTTTTAGATGGACAAACATCAATCCTCGAAGATTATCTTGCGGTAAAGCCGGAGAACCGGTCACGGATAAAACAGCTAGTTCAATCAGGAAAATTGATTATTGGACCTTGGTATACCCAAACAGACGAAATGATTGTAGGCGGGGAGTCGATTGTCAGAAACTTATTGTACGGCATTAAAGATTCAGGTGAATTTGGTCCCCATATGAAGATTGGTTATTTACCGGATTCGTTCGGGCAGTCGGCACAAATGCCGATGATTTTGAACGGATTCGATATCGAACGCTCGATTTTCTGGCGAGGAACGTCGGAACGGCATGGAACGAACAAAACTGAATTCAACTGGAATTCAGCGGACGGTTCCAATGTACTCGTCCAGCTGATGCCGCTCGGCTATGCAATCGGTAAATATTTACCGACTGAAGAAACGGCACTAAGAAAGCGAATGGATAAATATTTGCCTGTCCTCGATAAGGGTGCGACCGGAGATCATCTGCTGTTACCGAATGGTCATGATCAAATGCCGCTCCAGCAAAACATTACGGAAGTCATCGAACAACTACATCGTCTGTATCCGGAACGCGAGTTTTTCTTGAGTCGATACGAAGATTTATTTGATCAACTGGAGCAACAACTTAATCTGCCGACCATTTCAGGAGAGTTTTTAGATGGGAAATATATGCGTGTTCACCGTAGCATCTATTCGACACGGATGGACATCAAAGCGATGAATACTCAAATCGAAAACAAGCTGACGAATACATTAGAACCGTTAATGAGCCTTGCCTATTCACTTGGGATTGAATACCATCACGGGCTAGTCGAATTGATTTGGAAAGAAATCATGAAAAATCATGCCCATGATAGCATCGGATGTTGTTGCTCCGATAAAGTCCATCAAGAAATTTACAACCGTTTTTTCATTGCAAACGAAAAAACCGATCAATTGATTTCATTCTATAAAAGAAAGATTGTCGATTCGATTGCGACGGAGCGAACGGAAGACCGGTTAACCTTCTTTAATTTGAATGCGAGTCAGGAAACGACCACAACGACGACGGAAATCATCAGTAAATTTGAAAATATCCGTCTGGAAACGGAAGCAGGGCAGCCTGTTCCTTATCAGTTGATGAAAAAAGCAGTCATCGACCCAGGGCTGATTGACCGCCAAATCGTCCACTATGGAAACTATGATCCGTTTTATCGTTACACAATTGAACTTGATATCACACTTCCGGCCTTGAGTTATGAAACACTTTTCGTTGTTGAAGAGAGTGCGACTCCGGACGCGTTGCCGCAGGCGGAAACAGGTATAACGGAATGTGACACAGCGCTGTATCACGTAGTAATTCAGTCGAACGGTACACTTGATGTGACAGATAAACAGTCGAATCGGACGTACCGCAATCTCTTCCTGCTTGAGGACAGTGGGGACGATGGAGATGAATATGATTATTCGCCCCTGCTTCATGATGTGAGTATTACGACAGAAACGGATCGCCCGACAATCGAAGTCACACAAACAAATTATCGGGTAATGATCCGAATCGATCACCGCTTCGCTGTACCGGCAGATTTAGAAGAGCGGAAGCAAGGCAAACGGACGAAAGAGATGACGGTCGCGCTTGAAATCGTCTTAAAGCATGACGATCCTGTTATTGCCTTTAATGTGACGATTACGAACAACGCGAAGGACCACCGTTTACGTTTGTTGATTCCGGCAGAAGTAAACACCCGGCAAACATTTTCAGATAATCAGTTTGGTGTAATACACCGCCCCTTCGTCGATGATGCGCTCCGTGTGTGGGAAGAGGAACAATGGAATGAACGACCAGACGGTATCTTCCCGATGTTATCGTATGTTGGGCTAAAGGATGATGAGACAGAGAACGGACTCGGTTTAATCACGAACAGCTCACGGGAATATGAGGTCATTGCAGGAGCTCGACCAACGCTTGCAGTTACGCTGTTCCGTAGCGTAGGTGTACTCGGAAAAGAAGAGCTCGTCCGCCGCCCGGGTCGTCCGTCAGGAATCAAATTAGCGACACCGGATTCGCAGATGATCGGAACATACAGCTTTGATTTCGGTCTCGTTTCACTCCGCAAAGAAGAAGAACTGGCCGTTTGCGCTAAGCGTCACTTATCACCGACTGTTGCTTACAATAAAATCCCGCACGATGCGATGCGTTTAAATCCGACCGGACTCCATTTGCCGGTATCGTATTCGTTATTCGAACTCGAATCGACGGGGATTATCATGAGTACGTTGAAAAAAGCAGAGCAAGGGGAAGGACTCATTCTTCGTGTCTTCAATCCGACGACGACCAGCCGATCTGTTCGATTTAAATCAAACCAAACGGGAACGTTCCATGAAGTCAATTTAAACGAAGCACATCCAGTTGAAATCACGTCAGCGGTACAAGACAAATCTTATGAGGTCGCACCGAACCAAGTAAAAACAATTCTTATTAAAAGATAATTAATCGTCAGACCATGGTCTGATTTGAAGGTCTGTAAAACGACAGGAGGGCTGACGAATGCAAGAACGACAAACCATTTTAGTCGCAATGGACTCTTTTAAAGGAAGTTTAAGTTCAGCTCAGGCAAACGGGGCGGTCATGGAAGGAATTCGTCAAATCAATCCGAATCAATCCATACAATCGATCGAGGTGGCAGATGGCGGCGAAGGAACGGTCGCTGCCTTGACTGGCCCCTTTAATTTAACGAGACGGAAAGTTACTGTGCATGATGCAAACGGCCGTCCGACTGAAGCCGTATATGGTCATAACAAAAAGACAAAACGTGCCGTGATCGAAGTCGCATCTGCTTGTGGATTACCACAACTGAAAAAGGAAGAACGGAATCCGCTAACTGCGACATCGTTCGGGGTCGGACAATTAATTACAGATGCCCTGTCGTCAGGAGCACGGCGGATTTACTTAGGACTCGGCGGTTCGGCGACGACTGATGCAGGGGTCGGCATGCTTCAGGCATTGGGGTACCGATTTCTGGCACAGGACGGGACAGAAATTACAGAGATGCAAGAACTTACTTCTTTGGCGTCCATCGATGAGACACGGGTTCACCCTGCTCTCGAAGATTGTCAATTCACAATCATTTGTGATGTCGATAATGTTTTCTACGGTCCAACTGGAGCTGCATATGTATACGGTCCCCAAAAAGGGGCATCCGAGCGTGATGTTGTCGAGCTGAATGATCGTCTCATCCATGTAGCAAAAGTAATTACGGAACATACTGGAATAGATGTTCAGTCTATTCAAGGAGCAGGTGCCGCAGGTGGATTAGGAGGTGCTTGTTCGTCGCTCTTACAGGCTGAATTAAAACGCGGTGCTGAACTGATTTTGGAGGAAACAGGGGTCATGGCGCAAATAGCGGACTATGCGTTTATTTTTTCAGGTGAAGGAAAAATTGACGGACAGACGTTTCAAGGGAAATTGCCGCAAGCAATCGGGCAATTCGGACACCGGTTCGGCATCCCCGTTATTTTATTAGGCGGAAGTGTCGACGCACCGATTGAACACATAAGAACAGCAGGGATCACAGCTGCGTTTTCGATTACACAACAACCGGTCGCGCTAGAGGAGATGATGCAGCCTAAAAAAGCATATGACACTCTGAAGTACACGGCGGCCAATCTATATGCACTATGGATGACGATGAGATGAAAGGATGAAGCCGAAAATGATTTTAAAATGTACACCTGTATTTCAAGAACGGCTTTGGGGGGGACGAAAGCTCGCCTCACGTTTTAACTATGAAATTCCTGACGGTCCAATCGGCGAATGTTGGGGGATTTCGGGTCATCCCAATGGAATGAGCATCATTGAAACAGGACACTATGCCGGCTACTCAATAGAACGGTTATGGTCTGAGGAACGGGAATTGTTCGGCGACTACACATTAGCAAAATTCCCACTATTAGTGAAGATTCTCGATGCAGAAAAAGATCTGTCGGTTCAGGTCCATCCGAGTGATGAACAAGCTTTTGAGCTGGAGGGTGAAGCATACGGAAAAACGGAATGCTGGTATGTCATCGAAGCAGAAAAAGATGCGGAAATCATTTTAGGTCATACTGCCCGAACGAAAGAAGCGTTGCGAGAGTCAATCGAACAAGCTGAATGGAGTACCTTGTTGCGGACACAACGTGTCAAAGCGGGCGATTTTATTTTTGTACCGAGCGGAACGATCCATGCGATTGGAAAAGGCATTGTGGTTCTCGAGACACAGCAATCTTCTGATACGACCTACCGGCTGTATGATTTCGACCGTATTGATGATGTTGGAGAAAAAAGAGTTTTGCACCTTGAACAAGCGTTTAATGTCATTACAACACCCGATGTTACGTTTTACGGACGAACAGAGACGAAGCAAGTGACAAACGCAGAGATCACGACGCTTATTAAAGTTCCGGAATTCAACGTATATCACGTCAAAGTAAAAGACGGGTTTGTCCTTAAGCCACTTGAACGTTTCCGTACGATCACAATTTTAAACGGGCACGGAGAGATTGAAAATGTACCGGTTCAAGCGGGAGATCATTTCATTATTCCGCAGGGACAAGCTCCCCGCAATTGTATGGGAACATTTGAATTCATCATGAGTGATGTGGAAGTTCGATGAATATAACTGTAGTCTTTCAAGATAATAACGTGAATAATTGACTGAATATTCAGACTTTAATGTCGGTTAGTTTCACACATTACAGGATTTGTGAACGAGAAAGTCCACTCCTTAGGGGGAGGATGAACGTGAGTTTAATTTCGGAGTCCAGCTAGTAGGCGTTTTAGAAATCAACAAGTTAATCAGGCTGCCCTTACACAGTATTTTATCCGTGTAAGGGCAGCCTGGTTTTTGTTGGATACATTCTTCATTGGAGTGAATGAAATAAGCGTTCACCTATTTATTTTTTTATCATTTTAAGTTCTTCTTAATATACGTAATGATTTTACGAAGTTCAGTAGCAGTAGGACGACCAAACGGGCTAGTTTGCCGTTGCTGATAAAGAAGAGATCCTGTTTCATCAACAAGGAAATAAGCCGGCTCACCATGTAATCCATGATCCTCATAAGGTGAATCTTCACCGTGGTAATAGACGTCAAAGTCTTTAAGGACCTTCAGCTCTTCATCGGAGAGCACAGGGAAGGACAGTTGCTCTTTTGAAGTCATTTCCGACAAATTTTTTAATTGATCCGTCGCAATCGTAATGAGATCGACGCCATGTTTATCAAAAAAGCCTTTATTTTCTTCAAGTTCCTTTAAATCTGCGACACAAACAGGACACCATGCCCCTCTAAAGAAGATGATTAGCTGCCAATTGTTGTCTTGTTTTTTCGATGAAGGATAGTGATAATCTTCACCTGTTGTAGAAGGGAGCGTAAATGATGGAATATGTGTACCTAGTTGAAATGTACTCATTGTATTCTATTCCTCCTTAATGTTAAATCTACTTATTACCTTACACCATCTGTAGCAGAAAGGCTGTAACTCTGCTTACAAAACGTCTTTTAAATTTAAATCATGATTTAATTCGGAAAAAAGTTTAAAACCTGATAAATCAGGATATAATTACTTAATACGTATAGTATATGAGGATAAAGAATTTTACGTAAAAATGACCCAAATCTTTTTTTTACTATTTATCTTTAATTCTTACTATTAATATTTAGAATTAATTGTCAATCATTCCATTATGTACATTATTAAAAAACTTCTCCATGTATAAAACAGACGGTTGTACACGGGAGAAGATTTAAGCTAAGGAGACCACCCACTTGACTACATTTCTTTCAAACGAAAAAACACTCTCATCCACCCATGTCCTGGAAGCCTTAAAAACAAATGTCGCCATGATCCGGTTCGACGTACAACGCCGTGTCGTCGACGTCAATGATCTGTTCGCGAAGACGATGAAATACCGACGCGACGAAATGATTGGGATGCACCATCATCTGTTTTGTCCACCGGAATTCGTCAACAGCCCTGCTTACCAGGAACTTTGGAATAAGTTACTGAGCGGTTTCAGTGCCGCCGACAAAATCAAGCGGATTGATTCGCGGGGCAATGCGATTTGGCTCGAAGCGACGTATATGCCGATTTACGAAAATGATCAGGTCGTCGGCGTCGTCAAGATTGCGTCAGACATTACGGCGCGACAGGAAACGATTGCAGAATATGCGACATCCTTCGAAGAAATTGCGACACATCTCGATGAGCGTTCGCTTCAAGGAAAGCAGGAAAGTGAAGAATTGAAGCGAACGATTGAAAAAATGGCGACGGATGCCAAAAACAATTTGCAGACGTTAGCGAACTTACAGGCACAATCGTCGGAAATCACAAAAATCGCGGGGACGATTAAAGAGATTGCCGCCCAAACGAACTTGTTGTCTTTGAACGCCTCGATTGAAGCAGCACGCGCGGGTGAACACGGGAGTGGATTTAACGTCGTTGCGATGGAAGTCAGAAATCTTTCGAAACTCGTCGAACTCGCCGTCGTCAACGTCCGGACGACGACCGATGACATGAACAAGGAATTAAGCCGGATTGAAACCGGGATTACCCGGGCGAACGAAGATGCCTCGTCAAGCGTCCGCGTCATGGAAGAGACGTTAAGCCGGTTTGATACAGTCAGTCATGCGGCCGAGACCTTGAATCAAACTTCGAAAAAATTCACGACCATTATCTAAACGATTCGTCAGGAGCGAGGAAGCGGCTTCTGATTTTTTTTAGGAGACCGTTCTGAAAATCAAGTATAATGAAAAGAAGAGACGAAACGATTGCACGTCAGATCGTTTTTTAAAGGACGTGAAGCTTGTGAAAAATCGTTACATCCTCCTCTTGTTTCTCTTGCTAGGAGGGGCTTTTCTTTATACCGTCTGGATCAATCCGAGTCTCAAGGCGAATGAAATTCATGTCGCACTGGACGGTGACGATGTACAAGACGGATCCCGGAAAAACCCGGTCCGGACGCTAAAACAGGCAGCTGCGTTAGCGAAACCAGGGACGACCGTATATGTCCATGCCGGCGTCTACACGGAACCGCTCGTCGTCAAAAACAGCGGGACGAAGGCGAAACCGGTCGTCTTTCGACCGTACCGGAATGATGAAGTCATCTTAAGCGGGAAAAAACTCAAGTCGCAAGATGGAACAACGGCGCTCATCACGATGGACGGGAAGGCCTACGTGACGATTCGCGGCTTCATCATCGAGGACATCAAAACGAAGCGTGCCGATGAAACGATCATCGGTATTTACCTGACGGGACCGAGCCACGACGTGACGCTCGAGCAAAACACCGTCCGCCGGATCGAAACGTCATCGAAAGACGGAAACGGGCACGGGATTGCCGTCTACGGGACAGAACCGATGCATGACATCACGCTTACAAAAAATCGTGTCGAAGATTGCCGGCTCGGTTCGAGTGAATCAATTGTTTTAAACGGGGACATCCGACGTTTCACTGTCAAAGAGAACCGGGTCAGCCGAAATGATAACATCGGAATCGATTTGATCGGGCACGAGGGCGTCGCGACGAGCGGAACAGATTACGTTCGTAACGGAATCGTCACCGGCAATATCGTCCACGACATCTCGTCCTACGGGAACCCGGCTTACGGGAACGCGTATGCTGCCGGCGGGATATACGTCGACGGCGGGAAAAATATCGACATCATCAACAATACCGTCTATCGAAGTGATATCGGAATCGAAGTGACATCCGAGCATCACGGAAAATATGCTGAACAGATTAATGTCGTCGGGAATACAGTGTATGAAAACAACTACACGGGCATCGCGATTGGCGGCTACGACAGCAAGCGGGGCGGGACACGACAGACGGTGATTCAACAAAATGTCCTTTACCGGAACGATACGAAGGGCGAAGACGGCGGACAACTGTTGGTCCAGCACTATGTGGAAACGACACGCTTCGAGGAAAATACTGTGACGGCGGGTCCGTCACGCATCATGATCGCCAATTACGTGTCGAGCGGTTCGACGAATCAGTTCGCACGCAACGTCTATGAAAAAGAGCCCAGCAAGACGAGTGACTGGATTTGGGAAGAGGACGCCTTGTCGTTTGCTGCATTTAATAAACAAGTCAGTGATGCGACGTCACTGTATACAGATCCGTTATATGTCAATGCCGCGGATTATGACTTCCGGTTAAAAGAAAATTCACCCGTCTTGAAACTCCGTAAATGATCGCATCCATCATTTAATCACTTAAATCGATGCGGAAGAAGGAAACGAAGCGATTGTGTATAAATAGAAAGAAGTGAACGGTCAACTATTTGCGATAAGAAGTACGTTTCACAGGAAAGACGAATCGCTTGGCCGAGGAGGAACATTGTGAAAAAGTCCATCTTAGCATTCTTTTTACTGACACTGATTGGTTGCGTCGGCTATGTCGTCCTCAACCGGGGACCGGACGTCGCCTATGAAAAAATGGTTCAAGCAAAAGTGACGCAATATGTCCAAAAACAATATGGAAAAGCGCAAATCGTCGAGGTCCGTCCGGCATATGCCGATACGGACGAAAGTAAGGAGCGGCGCCACCAAATCGCCGTCAAGCTGAAGGCATACAAGCAGGATCAATACATGTTGTACCGCTTAAAGAAAAATAAAGTGATTGAACTCGGACTGACAGAGACGTTGCCGATTCCAAAGCAATGAATCACGAAACAGGCATGATGGCCGCGAGCCATCATGCCTGTTTTGTGTATGGATGCGGTTAGCCTGCATCTTTCAACTCTTGATACGGATTGACCCGTGCCGCGATTTGCGCCGGCAGCAGTGAAGCGATTGTCCCGAACAGGATTGGCAAAGCAAGCGAGACACCGATCAAGAGCGGTTCGTCCCACGGGACTAAGCCATACAGGACGTAAATCGTCAGATAGGAAATGCTGAGACCGACCAGCCCTGCGACGAATCCGATCAGCATCCCTTCGAGCAGAATCAATTGGCGGATCGAACGATTTGTCCAACCGACAGCTTTGAGGATGGCGAGGGTGGCGCGGCGGTCGGTGACGTTTTGCCACATGATTTCACCGGTCGTCAAGATGGCGATCGTGATCGCGACGCCCATCGTCACGTAATGCATCGGGCCGACTTGAAGCGCGACGAACTGGCCGAGCCAGGACGTATAGAGGACACCTTGCAAGTGGAACGTCACGAACAGGAAGAACGTCAACAGCGCTGTCGGTAACGCAATCGACAGAATCGACAACGCATTGCGTTTCCATTTACCGAAGATTTCCTTTAACGCCAGTGTAAAGGTCGAACGCAGACCCAGTTTGATATGTGAGGATGCGGCGTATTCACCGGTCTTGATCGCTTCGTACGGCGAAATCTGACGAATCGTCCAGGCGGACCAGGCAGCACCGGTCATGTAGATCAGTAAGCTGAACCCGGCGATCAAGACGAGACTCAGTACGTTCATCGTTTCATTGCGGACATACGAGAAAATACTTTCGACGAGCAGGGCGACGAGCGAGACGAAGCCTGCGAGCAGTACGGCTTCAATTATGACGATCCGGTAAAGATCTTTCGTCCGCCAGCCGAGTGCGAGCAAGACAGCGAACTCTTTCCGGCGGGCAAGCATCGAGACGTAGCTCGTCGCGAGGACATACACGATGGCGACGGCAAGCATCGCGAAGATGACACCGGAGAAGCCGACGCTCGTCTCACGGAAAATCGTCATCGCGGCACCGATGTGGATCCACGGCTGTTCAATCCAGCCGAGTGTCTTCCCGTCATCAACGACTTTCGTCACGACCGGTTGCGGGGAGGAGCCTTTCGTGATCGTCGCGACGAGACCGGTCTCTTGTTCAATTTGTTTTTTCACGTCTTGCAGCAGTTGTTCCGACTGTTCGCTGACGGTCGCTGCTCCTTTGACTTTTAAACGAATGGATGAAATCGCTTGTTTCCCGTTAACTGCTAAGGCGCTGTCAAGCGTCGTCAGGATATTTGGTGAACTGGTCAATAGACCGACCGGGTTTCCTGACGTATCAATCGGTTTAGCCGGATTGATCGGTTTTCCTTCGGCGTCAAGGACGAGATCAGCGGACGACGGACGATATGTTTCCATCGGTAATTCGTTGAGTGGATCTTTTGAGACGTTGATTTTATTCGGGTCGTATAAACCGACGACATTAAATGATAAGTATGGGAACGCAGTGTCTACTTCACCTGGCTTTGGCTTGTTTATTTTTCGACCACTCGATTCAAGTGACCGGAATCCATGTTCAGGGAAATAATTTTTACCATATGTCCAATTTTTAATTTGGATGGGAGCGGAATTTATCTCATAAGCCGTAGTCCAACGGGTTGGATAAGGACTGTTGATTGTTTTGAACTGGAGCGGACCTGATGTGTAGAGCAATTGTGCCCCCTCTAACTCATCCGTGCCTAAGGCAGTAGCGTTCGTTTTTTCTATCAATTGTTGTAAATACGTTTTTTCTACTTTAGACATCGGGATTGTGAGATGTTGAATGACTTTAGCAGAATACGTAGTAAGGGCAGAGTTAGTAATGGAACGTTTTGGTTGTTTTTTAATCAATTCATCAATCAGCTTTTGTTGATCTTGTTCCGTTACAAAAGGAGCATCCAATCGTTCAATCGTGTATTCATAATTGCCCTGATTAAAGGAATTCGGATTAATGAGGACGGGAATGATATGTTCACCCGGGTTGTTTCCAGGTTTATGGTGATCAAGGTTAGAGAAATAACGCGATTTATTTTTCGAACTGACACTTTCATCCAGTCCGACCAGTCGCGCTTCTTCGACCGGATCGATGGCGACGACAAGGGCAGGATTTCTTGCGTTGGCATCTTGAAAATATTCAACTGGATTCGTCGTAAAGGAGGCATTTTGAGGAACAGGGACTTTTGTGCCTTGTGCAATATGGATGATTTCTTGCGATTGCTGTTCTTTCGTAAAACCATTTTGAATGTAATTCGTCGTCGTCAAACGATATATGCCTGGCTTTGTCGGAAACTTTAACGCTTTTTTGTAAGAAACACTCGAATTCGCGTACCCCATCACAGCAATCGGTGCGGCAATATCAACTTCCTTCATCTGTTTGATGTCCTCATACTGTTGAAAGGAAATCCCGCCGTTGATGCCGTTCAAATAGTTCGGCTCAAGCAGGTCACTCGCTTCGGTCGCCATCTGGCTGCCTTTTGGTCGGACGACGATGTCGTAAGCGGACGACCATTTTTTCTGTAATGTCTGTTCGACCGTTCCTTGACTTGAATCGGTCAGGTTGAACATCAAACTGAGTCCGGCACTGATAATCAGGGCACCGACAAGCGTCAAGATGAATTTAAAGCGTTGCCGGCGCCAGTGGTTCAAAACGAAACGTAGCATCTGGATCCTCCTTGATGTTGTAATGAGTAGCGAGGTGAGCCGTGGAGCATTTGGTAAAGGCCGATAAGAAGAGCTGTGATGTCTCGTTTACCCGCTTTGGATGGTCTTCTTACGACGATCTTCAATGATTTGTCCGTCCTGCATGAACAGAATCCGGTCCGCCCGTTCAGCAAGTGCCACGTCATGGGTGACGAACAAAATGCCGCACTGCTCTTCCCTGTGCAGGTCAAGCAACAATTGAAAAATTGTCTCGCCGGTGACGGAATCAAGATTTCCGGTCGGTTCATCGGCAAGGATCCAGCGCGGGCGACTGATCAGCGCCCGTGCGATTGCGACCCGTTGCTGTTGACCCCCGGACAGTTGGGCCGGTAACGCGTGTTGTTTTTCAAGTAAGCCGACTTTCTCGAGGATCTGGGCAATCCGCTCTTCTTTATTGAAGTCCGTTTTTTGTTTTAAGAGCGGGACGAGCACGTTTTCTTTGACCGTCAACGCAGGCAGAAGGTGAAATTGTTGAAAGATGAAGCCGATTTCCTGTGCCCGGAAGGCGGAGAGGCGGCGATTTTTCCAACGGCTGATGTCTTGGCCGTCGTATTCGATTTGTCCGGACGTCGGACGGTCGAGTGAACCGATCATACTGAGAAAGGTCGACTTTCCGGAACCCGAGGCACCGACGATTGCCGTCACTTCGGTGGCTGAGAACTGGCACGTGAGGTCGTTTAAGACGAGTGATGGACTCCCGGCTAATTGAAACGCATGGGAGAGGTGATTAACGGAAATATCCATTCGAACGCTCCTTTTACAAAATAAGGTAACTCAACTATAAAATTATTTGAAAATTTTGTCTATTGTTCTTTTTATTATCGGGTTAAGAACTGAGACAGCCTTGTCTCGTCAGTGCCTGCTGATTATGCGTAGTATCCTTTTTGATACTTAACGACATTAATGTGCCTACTTCTCAGTTCACAAACAGGACTTTATGATAAGAGAGTAAGAGACAGAAAAAACAGGAGGTTGTAAAAATGAAGTGGAGTGTACGAATTATTCAAGGAGTGTTAGTAGTTGGCTTTTTATTATTTGGATTTATGAAACTGAGTGCAGATCCGACAATGGTCGACTCGTTTGAAAACGTGTACGGCTATGGAACAGGGTTCATGTATTTTGTTGGAACAATTGAAGTGGTAGCAGCCATCGGCTTATTGATTGGTTACTGGAAAAAGAAACTTATTCCAGTCTTCAGCGGGCTACTTGTACTCGTCATGGCAGGCGCCGTTTTGACACACTTAAATGCCGGACAAGGCATGGCAGTCGCAATGACACCGTTGATTTTGCTCGTCTTGGCAGCATTTGTATTCGTCGCTCAAAAGAAAGTCAATAACGGAGCGAATCAATCGGCTGAACAAATTTCATAAAGTATAGGAGAGTGACACGGCTAGCACTGTGCACTCTCTATTTGTTTAGTGAGAAATAACAAGAAACTATGTTGACGATCAATAACGTCAACAGTGTGTTTCGCGTGATGCAACGGGTGGTTCCGCTTGGTCATGTCGGGAATGCGGAAGAAATCGCGCATGCTGTCCTGTTCCTCGCGACGGATGAAGCGAGCCATATCTCAAGGCGTCTGTCTTCCGGTCGACAGTGGCGTCACGGCAAGATAACTGAGGATACATCAAGGCACTGTTAATGCGACAGTGTCTTTTCTTAATGAAATATTTGGTCAATAAGTAACAGAGGATGTGATCAAAAGAATTTTTTTACAAAAAAAGCGTTACAATGGAAGGGGAAAATGACAAACGAAATGAGTGGATAATTTTGCTGCAATCATGGAAAAAACGATTGATTTACGGAACGGCTGGACTAGCAGCAGCTGGATGTGCGAGTGCATTCTATATCGGCGCGCATCCCGAAGAACCAAAAGCCAGTTCTTACCCGATCATATCAAAAGATGTCACGACGATGACGTTTAAGCCGAACGACGGTCAGGTTATCCTGCTGTCTGGAAGCGACATCAACCGTTCTAAAGAAACACAGGGTGATCCGCAAGAGCCGGCGCTGATGACGACATTATCAAAAACGGGAACAGAATTAAAGACGGAAGCGATTGCTGATCCAGATTTGTATCGGATGGCATTTTCACAAAAGGGAACGGACCCGCGGCATATTTATATCCATCACCCGGACGGTATCGAAGCGGACCACTTTTTTAGGTATGACTTAAAACGAGGGACGTTCAAGAAACACGAGGTGCCGAATACATCGATCACATCCGTTGCCCATTACGGGAAAGATGCCTGGGTCACATCAAACGCTGCAAAGCCGTCGGAAAAGATTCGATTAATCAACGTCCGGACGGACAAACGGTATCCGATTGAAGACCGGTTGATGCCAGTCGTTGATTCACCAATCCTTGAACTGAATCAGACGATTGCTTACGCCAACAACGGTACCGAGGATGATCAAGAAGGGGCGGCCGGAATGGTCCTGCTCGACCAGACGACCGGAAAATCACACGTCATTCGAAAAGCGGTTGAACCATATGCCTATACTGCTTTATACGGCGCTAAGGACACCGCGTATTTTGCAACGACCGACGGCATGATGATCAAGCTGAAGACCGACGGAACGATGCAGCAAAAGTCATTTTCAGTATTGGATGATGTCAACTACTGGGCGACGGAACCGATGCGGATGATCAACAAACAGACGGGTTATCAAATCATCGGCACCGGTGAAAACGATACGGATCAACGGTTCGTTAAGTGGACGTTCGGACAAGCGTTCCGGGTTGAACCGGTCCGACCTGATTTTTGGAAGCCGGGTAACTATTACCGTTACTTGTACCGGAATCCGTATAAGAAGACGTCCTACTTCACGGAAACGGACATGTCATCTTCTGGTGAATACCGGTTGATTGTCACGGACGACCAGTTAAAAACGTTACGGACGATACCGATTGATGGAGAAAAAGGTGTGGACTTTGTGATTGATTAACAGCAGAAGGAGTGAGGGAAATGGCTTTTGAAGAGGTGTATTTGACGGCAATTCAAGCACGGTTCCGCGCAGCCCGGGAACCGGCAGAGCAGGCACTCGGTTGGCTGAATGAGGAACAGTTTCATCAGACACTGGCGCCGGACACGAACAGCGTTGCCCTGTTGATTCAGCATATGACGAACAATATGACGTCACGCTGGACCGATTTTTTGACGACGGACGGCGAAAAGCCGGACCGCGACCGGGACGCTGAGTTCATCGACCAGGGACATGACAAAGCGACGTTACTGAAACTGTGGGATGACGGCTGGCGGCTTGTCGAAGCGACGCTCGCGTCCCTGACACCGGACGATTTGGAACGGACCGTTTTGATTCGCGAGGAACCGCATCTTGTCGTTGACGCAATCGAACGGCAACTCGCGCATTATGCCTATCACACCGGACAGCTGATTTTTTTAATGAAGATCCTGCTCGGACCGGACTTCAAGCCGTTGACGATTCCCTTACCGCATCAACGGAAGTGAATACAACAGACCTGCCTCTTTGACTTAAGGGGCAGGTCTGTTTTCATAATGTATCGTCACTCGAACTGCCGACAGGAGTTGTCGATAAAGAAATCGTAAAAGCGCGCTCGCCTTTTTTGAGTTGGATATCTTCAGGAGAATGGATGGCGTCGATTGAGTCTGTTCCCATCGACTCCTGAACGGTTGATTTCTCAAACATCAACACCTCGTATTCAGATGGGCGAAATGACGTATCACGAAACTCGACGCCACTCATCATGACTTTCTTTAAATCATCTGACTCCTCGGATTTTTCCTGCATGAGACCATCTAAGTCAAACATGTATGAACGGTAGCCTTTTGTCGTATCGAACACTTGCCCGAGTGTCAGTTTTTCCCCATCATAGTGACCGGGTTTGATGGTTTCGGTAAACCAATTTTTTTGTTCGCCGGATGCAAAATACTCAATTCCGGTCAGGTAAAGGAGGTTGTCGGTTTTCCCAGTCATGATATAAACAGCCTCATTTTTATCCGAATCTGATGGAGTTTTAGTCGTATCGAGTGTGAGTGTCAACGGCAACTCCATCGGTTTGACGACTTTTTTTGGCACAGCCTCTTCCGAACTGCAACCGGCAAGTAAAAGTGCCGATAATGAACAGACGAGCATTTGTTTCAACATCCACTTCACGTCCTTCGTATGTAAATAAAGTAAGTATAAAAGGATTGGATGTTATTTACAATCAGAAAAGTGTTCACGGAAAGGGGGGATTTGCGTGGAAAAACGATTTATTCTTTTCCTGTCGCTCGGACTGTTCGGTTGTTTAGCGACATGGAACCAGGAACAGGCAGAGGCGACCGCTTCCAAAAAAGTCCTGTATGTCGCGCCAGCCGGCAAAGATACGAATTCCGGTTCGTTGAAACGACCGCTCAAAACACTGAAACGGGCGAGTCAGCTTGCGAAAGCAGGGACGACGGTCTATCTGCGTCAAGGAACATACACGGAAGCGTTGACAGTCCGGTACAGCGGAACGAAACAGGCACCGGTCGTCTTCCGGAATTACCAAACGGAAAAAGTCGTCTTAAGTGGGAAGGCGTTGAAGAAACAGGACGGGGAGACGACGCTCATCCGAATCGAAAACCGGCAGTACGTGACGATTCAAGGACTGGTTGTCGCAGACATCAAGACGACACGAAACGATGAGACACCGATTGGGATATGTATCACCGGGACAGGACGGAACATTCAACTGATCGATAATCAGGTCCGCCGCATCAAGACGAATGCGAAAGGCGGCAATGCCCATGGGATTGCGATTTACGGAACCGGTCGCTTGAAGCAAATCACCGTCCGTGGGAATCGTGTCGAAGACAACCGGCTCGGGGCGAGCGAAGCACTTGTCTTAAACGGCAACATCGACGGGTTTTCCGTCACGGACAACATCGTCCGTCGTAACGATAATATCGGCATCGACTTGATCGGCTATGAGGGAGTCGCGACAAACAACTCGGAGGATTATGTCCGTAATGGAGTCATTTCCGGGAATCACGTCTCCGACAGTTCGAGTTACGGCAATCCGGTCTACGGCAAGGACTACAATGCGGCGGGGATTTATGTCGACGGCGGGAAACAGCTGACAATCGAACACAATACCGTCGAGCGAAATGATATCGGGATTGAAGTGACGAGTGAACATGCGAAGAAGTATGCAGAAGACATTACGGTCCGCGGCAATCTCGTCCAACAAAACCGGTTTACCGGCATTTCGATCGGCGGATACGATAAAAAGCGCGGTGGCACGAAACGGGTTCGGATTACGGACAATCAGGTCACTGATAATGACACGAAAGGGCTGGAAGGCGGTCAGCTGCTCGTCCAACATGATGTTCGCGATAATCGGATTGACCATAATGCATTTACGACAGGGCGGGATAACCTGTTTGTCGCGAACTTCTTCAAAACGAGTTCCGGCAATCAGTTTGACCACAATACTTATCAATTAAAAAAAGGAACAGCGAAACGGTGGATTTGGTTGGATCACGAGTACCGGACACAGGCATCATTTGAGCGGGCAGTTAAAGGAGGACTTAATAAGTGAAGCGAGCAGGGATTGTGCAGCACATGGAGAAATAAAATGGGGTAAGCGAACGAATTTGGAAAAGGAGCGATTGATATGAGTCAGGTGCAAGTGTTACAAATCGAGACCGTCATCCAACGACCCGTCGCCGAAGTCTGGACGTACTGGACGGAACCGGAGCACATCAAGGCATGGAATGCGGCATCGGACGATTGGCATACGACGGAAGCGACGAATGATGTCCAAGCAGGCGGTCGTTTTTCCAGTCACATGGCGGCAAAAGACGGCAGCATGGGGTTTGATTTTTCCGGTGTTTATGACGATGTCGTCGTGAACGAAAAATTAGCCTATACACTGGACGACGGTCGCCACGTGACGGTCTTGTTCGAAGCAAATGGGGACGAAACGAACGTCGTCGAAACATTTGAAGCGGAGTCGGCGAATCCGCCCGAGATGCAACAAGCGGGCTGGCAGGCGATCCTTGACCGCTTCAAAGAATATGCGGAACAACAGTGAAGCAGACAAAAAAGCCCGTTCCTAAGCAGGAGGGCTTTTTCTTTAGAGAAAAAATCGATTTACTGCCGTACTTGAATCAATGTTTCCCCGCAATTTTGACAAATGGAATCGAGTGTCTTCGTACAATCTGCGCAATATGTACAGTTGTGCGAACAATGATACGTCACTTGGTTGTCTTTGAACGCCTCTGCGCAGCGGGTACACGTCGTTGCCTGCATCGGTCTCACCTCACTTTTCTTGTTTACCTATCTTTATTTTACAAAATGGAGTCACGGTCCGACAGATGGTTTTCCTCGTTTTCAAGTAGCTTCGCCTAAGAATCAATGGTAATTTAAAGATATGTCTTCATAATATTAGGAGGGTGAAAAATTGGACGAAATTGATTACGCCATTATCCGGGCGTTGCAGGCGGACGGACGAATGTCCTGGACGGAACTCGGCAAAACGGTCGGCCTGTCAACCCCCGCCGTCAACGAACGGGTCAAGAAGTTGGAAGATCGGGGAGTGATTGAAGGATACCGCGCCGTCATCAATCCCGTCGCGATCGAAAAAACGATCATGGCGATCTTGATGTTCGAGCAGACACGCTGTGCGGCGTTCATCACGTTTTGTAAAGATCATCCGGATGTCGTCGAGTGCCACCGGCTCGCCGGGACGTTTAATTTCATGGTCAAACTGTACACGCCGACGGTCGAGACACTCGAAGCGTTCATCGATGCCTCGATGGAATACGGAAAACCGTCGACCTGGATCCGTTTGTCGTCGCCGGTTGCGTTTAAGGCGTTTACGGTCGGGGATGGAGTGTTGTTATGAAACGGGTTTCTGACCAGATTCTGCGAATGAGCGTCATTAGATGATAATAGATATTTATTTTTTATTATGAAGTGGAATTTAAGTACTCCAATTTTAAAAAGGACTGAGAGAATTCATGATGGCGCTGGACGGTAATGTACATATTCGAATGATGACCACAAACGATTTTTATTTAATGGTTAAATGGTTAAATAATCAGAAGGTATTAGAATTTTATGAAGAACCACCTTCAAGTTTAGAGCGGGTGATCAACAAATATGGTCCTAGAATTAAAGGGGAACACTATGTCACGCCTTGTATTGTAAAGTACAAAAATCAACCAATCGGTTATATGCAGTACTACAAGATTCAGGAAACTGATTTGAAAAAATATGAACTTCCAAACAATCAAGATATTTATGGGATAGATCAATTTATTGGAGAACCGCAATTATGGGGAAGAGGAATAGGTTCGATAATGATTCGAAAGATGGTGGATTATCTTTTGGATGACAAAGATGCTGCAATGATAGTATTGGATGTTAAAAAAACGAATAAACGAGCAATTTCAAGTTATGAAAAGTGTGGTTTCAAACAAATGAAAGAGTTAAATAATGACTCGATTTTAATGGGATGCATTAAAGAAACATGCGAATGAACTTTTTGCAGATGGCTTGAGATTGTTTATATTCCTTGTTCTATTCACCTATCTCACTATTTCTGTATCACAATAAATCTGGTTTACGAGACTAGATATTTAAAACCGATAATTCCATTTAACAGATTTAAATGGGAAAGGGGACAGACCGATGGACACAGTAAATGATTCCGTTCTGTCGATCCGGACATATCCGGCCGAACATCAAAAACACCGTAAAACGATCTGTCTGTACCACGGGTGGGGATCCAGTGTTAGCAAATATGATGAATTTGCGCGGATGCTTTCCGGTAAAGGATTTACCGTCATTGTGCCGGAGCTGATTCTGCATGACAGCCGCAATGCGCTAAGTGCGTATTTTGATCAAGGCATCGTCGAACAGCACTTTTGGGAAGTGGTGTTTCAAAGCATTGAAGAATCGAGCACGCTCGCAAAACAGCTGAACGTTCCAAGAGGGGACATCATCTGGCTCGGCGTCTCGATGGGAGGATTCATCGCGAGCGGTGCAGCGGCTAAACAACAGGGAAGCGCGGGATTGATTAACATCAACGGGTCTGGTTCCTTCCTCTTTTCGGAACAGCTTTTACGAAGCCGTGACAAAAGAACGACGTTGTCGACTTCAGAAGAACAACGCCTGAGAAAGTATGATCCCTTGTCGCAAGAGCAGGTGACGCCGACATTATTGTTACATGGAGAGGACGATGAGGTCATTCCGATTGCGACACAACAGCATTTTGTGCAACAAACTGTCTCAACTACAAATGATTTGACGTTCCTCAAATATCCATTCATCAACCATACTATCTCAGATGACATGATTGCAGACGTTTTAAACTGGTTGGATGAGCGTTTTTAACAGTTCAGAAAAACCGGACTCCTCTTTAGGGGCCCGGTTTTTCTTTAGAAGCGGTTGGTTATAAGGGATGTTGCACCGAAGATGGAAGCGAGAGTCGCCAACATGAGGCATTCGCCACGGTCACCGTAAAATCTTTTCGAGCGCTTTTCCTTTTGCCAGTTCGTCAATCAGTTTGTCGAGATAGCGGATCTCGCGCATTAAGTCGTCCTCCACGTCCTCGACCCGGACGCCGCAGACGACACCTTTGATGAGTGATCGCCGTTCCTGCATGTCTGGTGCTTCCGCAAAAAAGGTTTCGAAGGTCGTCGCATCTTGCGATAATGTCGAGAGCTGTTGTTCCGAGTACCCGGTCAACCAACGGATGATGGTATCGACTTCCTGTTTCGTCCGACCTTTCCGTTCCGCTTTTTTCACGTAAAGCTGATAGACGCTTGAGAACGCTGTCGTGTACAGCCGGTGTTGCCCCATTTTTCTCACTCCTTATGATTCGTATATTTTACATCAAAAAAAGCGCGGCACTACGTTGTCGGACACAGTTCGTGATACAGCTCTTTGATTTGTTGATACATCTGGTCCGTCGATTGTGCGGCATCGATCCGGATGACAGGTGACCTTGAAAGGATCATCTGGAGCTGATGTTCTGCCAATGTCCCAATCTTGGCAGGGTCCGTCTCCGTCAAATACGTCCTGCACCAATCGAGGAAATCGTTTGACCCTGAAAAATCGGGATAGCGTGCCTGTTCCCGTTTGATTAACCGGTTCATCCGTGTTTCTTCGTCCAACGTTAAAAATACGAGCAGCTCGCGGTCCGGGAAGCCGTATGGATTCCATGAAAAGACGGAACCGGAAACAATGTACTGTTGATGGCGTTCGATGTCCTGTCTATATAAGGCATACCGGTCGTCGACCGACCGTTTTTCAGTGAATGTTTGATCCGTCCACAAGTAGTGATCGCTATCGATCCATGGTATGCCTTCTTGCTGCCCGATCCACTCGCCGAGCGTGCTTTTGCCGGTGCCGGACCCGCCGATGATTTGAATGCGCATGATTGAACTCCTCCTAAAAATCTAGTCTCGCTATTAAATAGTCAGGCAATCACGAAGGTATCCCGCAGCTCGACAATCGTCCCTTCCGGTGCTTTTAATTTACTGAGATGCCCGTCGACGACGAAGTAGATGTTTCCGCCGTTTTTCGGCAGGAAGGTGACACCGCGTTGTTCGAGCCGTGCGACTTCCGCCGCTAAATCGTCGACGTATAAAGCAAAATGAACGGGACCGGACGTATGTTTCGTATAAGGCATCAAGGTCTCGTCAACTTTGTTCGTCTGGAGTTCGATATAAAAGTCGCCGAGCTTGAGCCAACTGTTGAACGCACGGGTATGAAAGTCCGGGGATTCCTGGACGAGTTCGAACCCGAGTGCTTCATAAAAGGATTTAGAGGCCGCGTAATCAGCCGTTTGGATACAGAGGTGATGGATTTGTTTCAACGTCAGGACGTCCTTTCGAAAACGGACCGCAACCGGTGCTCCGTTGTTTAGTCTATATGTCAGTTTAGCATAGTTTAAACCGTTTCAATGCAGACGGAAAGCTCCACCTGTTCAAGAAAAGATCAAGGTGGAGTAGCGGTTACGGCGTGACGTCGATGACATGAAACGTAACATCCTGACCGTCCGAAACGGCATAGGCAATCGTCCTATTGACGTAAATCGGTTTAGACATCGTGTCTTCCATTTCGGTCAACGGGGCGACGGTTCCGCGCGTTAAGTCGGCATAGAGGAGCTGCGACGTGTTTTCACGGAAGATTACCCGGTCGCGGGACAAGAAACGAAACGAAGCGACGGTCGAATGCCGATCGGATAATTCATAAGTGAAGTCGGATTGTTTTGAATCAAGCGGTAAGATGCCGTCCTGTTTTTTTTGGTTAGGTCATACTGTTCGTGGACGAGGCGGCTACATCAAAGGACTTCATCAGCGTTGTCGTCGTCTTCGCGGTCGCGTCAAGGATCAGCCAGGAGAGGCGGGTCCTTGAAGCGTCAAGCACCGGGATGGAGGCGTCGAAGCGGCTGATCCCTCGGTCAAGCAGATCCTGTTTTCCGTTTTTGAGATTGAAACTATGAATCGTCCAGGCAATCCGTCTTCTGCCGGCGCTGACGCGACCCAGAACAGGTAATGGGACACACCGGTCAATGAGCCAATCGGCTGATCGACCGTCTGGATGACTTCGTTCGTGTTCGACCCCGGGGTATAGCAGTAGATCGTACTGCTGACCTTGTTTTCGTTCGTCTGGATGAAGTGCGTGTAGTAAATATCGTGTTCATACAGATACTCCGTGGCAACCTGGACCGTCTGCCCGACAAGAAAAGGCGACAGGTTGTATGAATGCTTCGTACCGACCGAGACCAGTGTCTCCTTTTTTTAGTAGAGTGAAAATTGTCAATCAGATGAAAAACGATACCAAAACGTGTAGACTGGTGGAGTACCTAATTATTGTAACAGATGGACGGTTTATCCAATTTTTTTCTGGAGGTTCAGGTAAATCGAATATTTACATTCAGCAAGGAGTGCATCGAAATGGCAAGAACATTACGGAAATCAGCGACGGACAAATCAATCCAGGGTGTCTGCGGTGGACTTGCGGAACAGCTTGGGTTGTCGTCATTCGCCGTCCGCTTGATATTTATTTTTATTCCACTGCCCGTCAACGTCATCATCTACATGATTCTTGCGAATGCGATGGCGAGTCCACCACGGACGTTATGACACGAGTTTTAACTAAAAGGGAGGCAACCAAGATGAACAAACAGAACCGCGCGTCATCCTTAGCAGCGCGACTGATCGCGATCACAATCGGCGCCTTGATTGGAGTAACAATCATGTACAGCGTACAAGGAGAGTTCAACTGGAGTGTTTTTCTCGGATTCGTCGGCGGAGCACTCCTGTTAGGGGGCATCAGTGCCGTAGTGGCCCGTAAGAAGCGGCACGCGTAACTGGTTAAAATAAGGGGGAAAAGAAATGAGTTATTGGATTTGTACGACCTGCGGGGTGCAGACGGATGAGGAGGCGGTTCAACCAACGACCTGCCGGATTTGCAGTGATGAACGGCAATACGTCAATCCGGACGGACAATCGTGGACGACGCGTGAGGCGATGGTCGCGTCCAAGAACTACCGGACGACGGTGACACCGGAGCAACCGGGTTTGATGAGCCTCGTGACATCACCACAATTCGGAATCGGGCAAACGACGTATCTGGTCACCGGGTCAAAACGGCTGTTGTGGGACTGCATTACTTATCTCGATCAGACCGTGATCGATGAAATCAACCAACAGGGGGGACTCGACGCAATCGCCTTGTCGCATCCGCACTACTATGCGACACAAGTCGACTGGGCAGAAGCGTTTGATGTTCCGATTTATATCCACGAGGCGGACGAACAGTGGGTGACGCGACCGAGCGACCGGATTATTTTCTGGTCCGGCGACCGGTTGGAACTGGCAGATGACCTCGTCCTGCACCGGATCGGTGGTCATTTTGAAGGAGCGACGGTCCTTGAGTGGACGCAGGGAGACGCGGGACGGGGTGTCCTGTTGACGGGCGATATCGTCCGTGTCGTCGCTGACCGGGCATGGGTCAGCTTCATGTACAGTTACCCGAACCTGATTCCGCTGCCGGCAACGACGGTAGCGCAGATGGCAAGACAACTTAGCCCGCTTTCGTTCAACCAGTTGTATGATGCCTTTCACCGCATCGTCGAGACCGACGCGGCAGGTGCGGTCGCGCGGTCGGCCGCGCGCTACATCGACGCGTTAGGCGGCACGGATGATTAACGGCCTGTACGAAGCCCATCTCCCGGTCCGGAATTTAAAACAATCGATTGCCTTTTACGAAGGGCTCGGGCTGACGCTCGATCATATCGTCGACGACCGGTTGGCGTTCCTCTGGATTGTCAAAGAAGAAAGTTGGCTTGGCCTCTGGGTCGCGGATCAAGTCGAACTCGACTACCACCCGTCCATCCGGCATATCGCCTTTCATGTCGAACTGGAGGCATTGACGGATGCCGTCGATTGGCTGACGGCGCGCGGTTACACGCCACGAAAAGCGTTCGGGTTCGAACCGACGGAACCATTCGTCATGGCACTGGCGCACCACGCGCACGCGAAGATTCATTTCAATGATCCGGACGGGAACAGCCTCGAGTTCATCTGCCCGGTCGACAATCCGCACCGGATCACGGGTACGATGTACTGGAGCGACTGGTTATATATGAACGCTCAAGCAGAGGAGGAGACCGATGAAACAAGCAATCATCTTTGATATGGACGGAACGTTATTTCAGACGCACCGGATTTTAGGACCGGCTTTAGACGTGGCGTTCACCCGGTTACGGCAAGCAGGGAAATGGCATGACGCAACACCGCTTGATACATACGAAGCGATCATGGGTGTCCCGTTACCGCAAGTCTGGGCGACGCTCTTGCCGAACCATCCGGAGGCGGACCGAAAGCTGATGGACGACTGGTTTCAACAGGCCTTGATCGAGAGGATTCAAGCAGGGCAAGGCGCCTTGTATCCGAAAGCGGTGACGGTATTGCAAACACTCCACGCGGCCGGACACGACCTGTATGTCGCGAGTAACGGACTTTCGGCATATCTAGCGGCGATCGTCGAGCAGTTTGCGTTAGACCGTTACCTGACCGGCGTCTATAGCATCGAAGACGTTGATTCGCTCAACAAATCCGAACTCGTCCGGATGATTCGGACGAAACACGGATTACAGTCGGGTGTCGTCGTCGGCGACCGGCAATCGGACTTTAAGGCAGCGAAAGAAAACGGCTGGTCGGCGATCGGCTGCCGGTTTGATTTTGAACAGGAAGCGGAGCTCGCGACGGCCGAGTATATCGTCGATGACCTGATGGCGATCACGCAGCTCGTTTAAGGAACAGAGAGGTGCCTCTCATCATGAGTTCGTTTGAACATATAGGCAGAGGAATCGCCTTTTCGCAAACAGTTGCCGTATGATGAGACGGAATCTGTTTGTAGTTAGAGGAGGCACGTCATGTTAGCAATTATCATTGGTTTAGCGATCGGCATCATCGTTCCGGTGCAGACGAGCGTCAACACGCGGCTGCGTGGAGTTGTCGGATCACCGTTTACGGCATCCTTCATCTCGTTTAGTATCGGGACGGTCTTTTTAGTCCTCTTGACCCTGATCGTCGAAGGGGACTTCACATTGAACGAAGCCCTCTGGACGACGGAACCCCGCTGGATTTGGTTCGGTGGTGTTCTCGGGGTCATCTTCTTAACGGGAAACATCTTACTCTTTCCAAAACTGGGCGGGGTCCAGACGGTCATCATGCCCATCTTCGGACAAGTCATCATGGGGCTGTTGATTGACCATTTCGGATGGTTTGATTCAGCGGTCAACCGGTTGTCGCCGACCCGGTTAATCGGGGCCGTGCTTGTCCTGCTTGGTGTCGTCGGTACTGTCGCCTTAGGCGATTGGTTAGCGAAACGCCGGCAACGCGGACAACAGGAAACGAAGAACTCTGCGGAAGTCAACTTGACCGGTTGGCGTTTACTCGGCATCGTAACAGGGATGATAAGTGCGATGCAAGCAGCGATTAACGGGCATCTCGGAAGTGTCCTCGATTCGGCGATTAAAGGGGCATTGATTTCCTTCGTCATCGGGACGCTGACGTTGCTGCTCGTGTTGTTGCTCGTGCGACCGAAGCTCCAAGTGGACCGGACGGCGCCAAAACCGTGGTGGATGTTCATCGGCGGTCTGATTGGTGCGACGTTCATTGCCGGAAATGCGTTCATCGTCCCGCTCGTCGGCACCGGCGTCGCCATCATCATCGTGACGATCGGTCTGTTGACGGGGAGTCTCTTGATTGACCGGTTCGGTTGGTTCGGGGCAGCCCGGACGCCGGTTACCGGTGTTCAAATTCTCAGTTTGCTCGTGATGATCGGCGGAATTGTCCTGATCCGGCTATAAAGTAAACGCCTTTCGAGATTCTTTTGAATCCCGAAAGGCGTTTTTTGTTACTTCCTTACACAGACAGCTGTATTAAAACCGTGACGCAAAACTTCAACAAGACCGATTTTTTCATAAGTTACCCGATTCATGACATTTGGGAATTAAATAGCTGGTCGCGTGTCCCGAAGCGCAACGCGAGTTTTAACAGGAAAACGTTTAGAATCAGTAAACCGATCGATAACAGAATCAGGAACAGCGTATTGATGAAGAATAATCCGCTGATTTGACCGATGATTAATCCGATGAACGGTAAGATGATGATACCGCTCAAGTTTTGTGCTTCCTGGTACGTACTGACCCGAGTCGAGATCAATAAATTAATTAACGCCGTCGTCAATAAAAGAATCGGTAACAGCAAGAAGAGTAACACCCACCACTGGGTCGAGGGAAAGCTGACTGAAAAGCCGTTGACGGAAATCAAAGTGTTGATGACGAGCAGATTTATCAAAAAGCAGACGGCGGAAATCAGGTAGGATGAGGCAATCGAGATCAGCAGCTTGCCGTAAAACAAATCACGGATGGTGATTGGCGAAAACAGTAGGCTTTCTAATGTATGCTGTTCCTTTTCACTGACGAAACTATTGGCAGCGATGACGGAACATGTAATGACCGGAACTAACAAAAATAACGTCACGAGCGGATAGTTTAGGAACAAATAAAGCAATTGTTCATTAAACGTCAGTGTCAGGACATCCGGACTGGCCGTAGTCGCTAAAAAACGATTTAATAAATCGAGCACTTCCGGATCGGTTAACGTGGACGGATCAAGCTCGATGATGAACCAGGCGAATCCGATCGGAAGGACAAGCCCCATCAAGACCGGGATGATAATCAACGTAAACAGCAAGATCTTTTTTCGGAAGAGTTGGATGCTGTCTTTTTTAATCACGGCAAGCACGAGTGGTAAATTCATTTCGTTTCACCCCTTAACTTAAAATAGACACCTTCTAAATCACGGTCGATTATTTGACACTCATACACCGCGTAGCCCTGATCAATGATTTGTTTCAAAAAAGGACTGATGCACGTTTCGTCTTTAAACGATACTTCAATCACGTCAGAAGCAACAGGTGCAACAGCTGTTTCGAACATCGTGTGGACGGAACCTGGTGGAAGGTTTGTCCGGATTCTGACGCGAATCGCAGTTTGGTGACGCTTCAGTAAGTCCGTGAGTGTCCCTTGATCGATGAGGCGGCCCTGTTCGATGAAGATGTAGGCGTCACAGACACTCTCCAATTGGTAGAGGAGATGCGACGTGATGATGACGGTCGTTCCCTTCGTTTGATTTACGGACCGAATCATATCCAGCACCTGGCGAATGCCGTCGGGGTCCAGTCCATTCGTCGGTTCATCCAGAAATAAAATTTCCGGGTCATGCAGCATTGCTTTAGCGAGCGCGAGTCGCTTTTTCATACCGGTACTAAACGTATGAACGTAGGCATCGCGGACATGGGCCAAATCAAACTGGTTCAACAGTTCAAGCAGATGAGCTTTATTTCTGACACCGTATAAAGACGCGTAAAAAGTTAAATTTTCAAGCGCCGTCATATCAGGGTACAATCCCGCACTTTCGGTGACGATGCCAGCTTTCGTGCGAAGGACTTCAATCGGCTGATCATCATAACGGACCGTACCATGCGTCGGGGAGATCACACCGTTCATGATTCGAATCAGCGTTGTTTTCCCGGCACCGTTCGGACCGATCAAGCCGACTACTTTTCCCCGTGGAATCGTGAACGACATATCTGATAAGACAAGCCGATCATCAAACGTTTTCGAAATGTTTTGTAATGTTAGCATCTGTTGTATCCTCTCATGTTCTGAATTACTAAAATGTATGGGCATTGCCGAATGAATTATTGTCCTATGTTTCTATTTCTAATTTTATCCAATTCAAGCGGTTTTTCCAACTGAAATCATTAATTCGTACATATAGTTCAATATGTAGCCAAAGTCATATTGAGTGATAAAAGCATCTGTCCTTATTTAGAAGATGCCAAAAAAAGATGCGTCATCTAAACGTATTAAAGCGTATTCCGTCTCGACAAAACGGCATCTGTACGTAAAATCTTTAAGCTTCATCAATCTTTTTTCATTGAACGGATGAAGAAAAAACAGGAAGTGGTCACGATCATGATGCCGCAATACAAGAGAATCCATGTGATGGTGAAATGGAAGTAGAGCGAAAGTGAGATTAACGCATACGACAGCGGGACTAAGCCGTTCGACGCCGCATTCACTAAACTCATGACACGTCCCATCATCGGCTGTTGGCTCTTCGCTTGAATGGTCGTCAAGAGTAAGACGTTGATGACAGCGGACAGTAACCCCATTGTAAGCAACAGGACGACACCTTGAAAGACCGTTGAGATTTGACCCAGTGCGGCTAACCCGATGCCTAATCCGCCAATCAGTAGAAGCAGTAAGCGGATCGACTGACTTTTGATATTGCGTAGTCCTATCAAGGCAGCACCGAGCAACATGCCGATTTGATACGCTCCTTGCAGATAACTTAAATCGAGGGCTTGCCCGTGCAGCACACCATCGACTAATAACGGGATTCCCATTAAGAGTGGACCGAAAAAGAAAAAGTTGATGATGATTAAGATGAACAGGATCTTTCGTAAATAAGGTTCAGAAAAAACATAACTGATGCCTTCGATAAGTTCAGCTGTTGCAGACGTTGAACGTCGGTGTTCAACACGGCGTTCGCTAATGAATAAGGAACAAAGGAACGTCACAGACAAAAAACAGCCGACGACAACAAATAAAAGAGTGAACGAGTAGGTCGTTAAAAGAATCCCGCCGAGAAGCGGTCCGGAAAATAAGGCGAGTTGGTTCGACGTTTGGACAACGGCATTTGCCCGTGTGAAGTCTTCGGATGACAGGAGTAACGGAAGGAGTGAGGAGCTGGCGGGTGAAAAAAACGCATCGATGCAGCCGAATAGAAATGCGAACAGTGACAACTGAATGATTCCTAAGGCATCATTTTGATAGACAAACAAAAGGGCGATGACGAAACCTAACCGGAATAGACTGGAAAAGCGCATGATCATCGCCTTTTTGAAGCGGTCAGCGATCACTCCGCCGATCAACATGAGAAAAATTCGCGGAAGAAGCGTCAACATCAGGACGATACCGAGGTAAGCCTCCTGCTGCAGCACCCGTAAGATATACCATTGTTCAGCAAAGAGGTAAGTCGATAGTGCAAGAAAAGAACATGTACTCGCTAGCCAAAGACTAAGAAAGGAGCGGTTTCGAAAAAAGGCATGATTTTCATTCACCGTGCGTTCATACATCAGCGTTTCTCCTTCCGTTATTTTTCCTCGAACAACGCCTCATCGATTTCAAACCCGGTCGCCATGATATAAAAAAGTTTTTTGTCGTCTTCCGTCACGCATTGATCTTCTAACTCAGCCAGGAGATGCCGGTATTTTTTTGTGAATTCTAAAAATTTTTGTGGTGTCGTCGCGATTTCTTTTTGGACGGACAAACTGGTCCACGCTTCGACATCGGAAGAACGTGGTTGAAAGGAGTCGTCCGGCGCAGTCAGGACACGTGTTTTCGCGCGGTCGAGGACTTCAAGGTAAGAATGGCGAGTCGCTTGTTGTGTCTCAACTAAATTAAGCAAATGATCAGCTGGGATAAAACCGCGTGCGACGGATTGATAATACTTTAAGACGTTTCCACCCTGAATCTCTTCTTTCACTAACGTTATCAGCTGGTACTTTTCGAGTTCACGTAAGTGGTACAGGATTTTTGCCCGGGAGACATCCAGTTTTTGAGCTAATTGGTGACCCGTATGCGGTTGTTCAATCAAGTGCATCAACATCTTTGTCCGCATCGGGTCACTGATGACTTTCAGCTGTTCATAGTGTTCTAAAATCAAAATCGACTTTTGCATCATTTCCAACACCTCTTATCATTAAATAAACCGGTTAATAAAAGTTAACTGTTAAACAAATCATAGCGGAAGGAGCGAAAAATAGCTAGTGTAATTTACAAAAAAATCCAGATGCAGTAGTTGACGATAAAAAAAGATTGCGGAGGAGGACCCTCTACAATCCACGAATAGACATCCGCTGGTGATGCTGCACAATCAATTCGGTCAATTCATCAAGCGTCCCACTGCAGGGGATGATTTCCGGCAAATGATAGAACGTACTCGTCGTCTCGAACCGGTCATATGTCTGATCAACACAATGGAGAAAAATCGGCTTGTCTTGTCCTAGGGCGATTCCGAGTTCGATATGGCTTCCTTTACCTGCCGGCAGCAAAATGATGACGCAGTCCGAGAGCGTGATGGCCTGCTTTTCAGCATGACCAATCGTTTGCAGTGCCGCTTTACTCGTTGCCCGTTCGTTTTGGGTCCAGTCATACGTCAGCGAAAATCCGCGATCAATCAGTTTATCCCGTAATATCCGGACGTTCGTGATATTTGCAAAGCTTGATCCAATATAAAACTGCATCCGTCTGCTCCTTTCAGCATGGGTTGTCAAAAAAACTTAATTCGCTTACTTCACCTTCAAGATGACTTTCCCTTTCGCATGACCGGATTCCGAATAGGCGAGTGCCTCCTGTGCCGCTTCAAACGGATAGACGCGATCGATGACCGGTTTGATTTGCCCCGTCTCAATCCATTCCGTGATGTGCTGCAGTTGTCGTCCGCTCGGTTTCATGAACAAAAACGTGTATGTGACGCGGTATTTTCGCTCGAGAAAGGCCTCACGGACCGTCAAGAGACGAAATAACATCGTTTTTAAAAATCCGGAACCGTACGCTTTACCGAACCGACCATTCGGCAATCCGGAAATCGAGACGATTTGTCCACCGGGCCGTACGATTTTAAAGGCCCGTCTGAGCGTGTCGTCGCCAATCGTATCGTAGACGCCGTCGAAGTCATGTAAGACCTCATCGAACGCAACGGTCCGGTAGTCGATGATTTCGTCGGCACCGAGTGCTTTGACCAAATCATGACCGGCAGGACTGGTAGTCGTCGCAACATACAGTCCCATCGCCTTCGCCAGTTGGATGGCGAACGTCCCGACACCCCCGGCACCGGCCTGGATCAAGATTTTTTGACCCGGTGTCGCTTGTAAGACGTCGTGAAGTGCCTGATAGGACGTCAAACCGACGAGCGGGATCGACGCCGCCTCTTCAAACGATAACGCCTCCGGTTTTCGTGCGACTAAGTCTTCATGAATCGCAATGAATTCCGCGAACGTCCCGATCCGCTGTTTTTCGGCCCGTCCGTAGACGGCGTCGCCGACTTGAAACTGTGTTACCGCGGAACCAACCCTCGTGACGATACCGGCAAAATCGTTGCCGAGAATCAACGGGAACTGGTAGGGAATCAACAGCTTGACCTTGCCGTCCCGAATCTTAAAGTCAACCGGATTGATGCTCGCGGCATGAATTTCGACTAAGACATCATGTGCGGAGACAACGGGAAGGGGCTGTTCCGTTAGTTCGAGTGGTACGTTTCCATATTTTTCAATCGTCATTGCTTTCACCGAGCATCCACCCTCTCTGACAACTCTTTTTAACCAGTGTATCACGCCTTCCGATAATGCTATACTGAAATTGGATAGGGAAAATATGGGATTAATCAGTCGTGAAAGGTGGGGGACGTGTTGAAGAAATGGGGAGCACGGTTATTACGGGAATGGATTCGCATACCCCGCTGGATGAAACGTGCCGTTCCTTTAGTAATCACGCTCGTGCTCGTCTGGCAGCTTGTCAGGACGATGCTTGATTTTGAGATAGGAGCGGTTACGTTCAGTGATGTCATCATGTGTTTGATTGGTGCAGGTATCATCGTCTTCTTACCCAAGTTTGATTCGAAACGATAGGGAGGTTACATCTTGTCAAAGAAAAGCGAACAGGAACAACCGTTAACAGGGGGAAACGTTTCTGCCGTCAGTCGCGCAGGCGACACGGTCCGGCGGGAACAAAAGCCGGACAGTCCGCGGATTCACCGGCTGCTCGTGCACCTCGAGAAAAAAGAGTATCCAGCAAGTCCACGGTTTCTCGGAATCGATCCGCAAAACCGGGAAATCCTGTCGTATCTTGACGGGGAGGCGGGAAACTATCCCCTCAAGGCCTACATGTGGTCGGAGGCCGTGTTAGAAGAGACGGCCCGGTTACTCCGTCAGTTTCATGATGCCACGGCAGACTTCGAAGTACCCGCGTCATGGGAGCCGCTCGACAATACGCCGCTGCCGTATGCAGTCATCTGTCACAATGATTTTGCCGTCTACAATGTCATTTTTAAGGACGAAAAACCGATCGGCGTCATCGACTTTGATTTAGCGGCACCCGGACCACGGATTTGGGACATCGCCTACACGTTGTATACGTTCGTCCCGCTCAGCCGCCATCATCACGATGAACACGGGCGACAAGTCGACTATGACCCCGTTACGGGACCGGACCGGATCAAACGCCGCATCGACATCTTTTTAGCGGCTTACGGGATGCCGGAATTAAAAACGCAATTGTTTGATACGTTACTGCTGCGGATTGAAGCCCTCCTGTTGACGATTCATCGTAAAGCAGCCGACGGGGAGGAGGCGTTTCAGCGGATGATTGAGGAGGGGCATGCGACGCATTATGAGCAAGAACTTGCCTTCATCAAGCAGCATGGTGTGACGTGGTTCGATTAAAAAGGAGCGATGGTGCAAATGAAGATGGAAACAGATATCGTCCAAATGTTTGAACGGGACCGGGAGACAAGAATACTTCTTGAGGCGGTCGCGACACTCGACTTACCGGACTGGTGGATTTGTGCCGGGTATGTCCGGGCGAAAATTTGGGATGTTTTAGAGCAAAAGGAAGCGACAGCGGTCGGAGACATCGACGTCATCTATTTTGATACATCCGACACGACAGAAGCGACTGACCAAATGCTGGAAGCCCGACTGAACGAACAGTTGCCGGACTACCCCTGGTCCGTCAAAAATCAGGCGCGGATGCATACCAAAAATGACTTACCGCCATACCGGTCGTCCCGCGACGCAATGGCACAGTTTCCGGAGACGGTGACGGCGATCGGTCTGACGCTACAAGCGGACCAGCTCGAATTTTTCACGGCCTACGGCGTTGGTGATCTGTTGCAACAACGGCTGCGGCCGACGCCGCTGTTCCAGGCGACGGCACGGCATTTGATTTACCGGCAACGGCTGACGGAAAAACAGTGGGGAAAGAACTGGCCGGGTGTCCATGAAGCGGAGAATGAATCAACTTGAGTGAAAAAAATTTAAATCGTTGAAACGAAATTCGTCGATTACGCGGTCTAACAGGTAGTGACAGACAGAAAGGGGAGAACGGGCGATGATCGGTCGGCGAAACAAGCGACAACCCGCGTTTGACGATGACACGTTTCTGATGTTTTTGACGCGTCATGATACCTATCTTTACAAGATGTCCTACCTGTACTTAAAAAATGACCAGGATGCGCTCGAAAATGTGCAGGAAGTCGCCTATCGCGCCTGGAAACACCGCCGTACGCTATTGGACGCGACGATCGCTAAAACCTGGTTGACGCGGATCGCGATCAATTGTGCGCTCGACATGCTAAAGAAAACCCAAGGAATCCGGGTCGATTACGCGACGGCGGCAACGGATGTCGCCGAACCAGTTGTTTTCGAGGAGCGAATCGTCAATGATCTTTACTTGCAGGAGCTGCTCGAAGTGCTCACCGTAGCGGAACGGACCATCCTGTTCTTACGGTATTACGAGGACTACACACTGCAGCACGTCGCCGATCTCCTGCAAATACCGGTCAGCACGGTCAAAAGTACACTCTACCGGGCGATTCAAAAGGTTCAGGCCAAACAGGTGAAAGGGGGCGGGGCAAAATGAAAGAGCAGGTCAAACGCGCAGTGGATTCAATCGATGTGCCCCGCGGACAGGTCCGCAGTCATTTGCTCGCCGGCGTTCAGCAGGCACGCCGTCCGCGCTTCGTCGGACGTAAGACCGCGACAGGACTGGTTGCAGCAGCACTCCTGTTGGCGGTCGGTGGCGGCATGCTACTGGAAGAGACACCGCCTGCGGCAGAAATCGTTCGGACAGACGGTGCCGTCGTCGTCCCGAACTGGGCGCAGGACGAACAAGTGGAGGGCAGTTCGACCGCAGGCAGTATGCTCCCCGGGCTCGTCTATCAAAATGAGCTTTATCTTGCGATGGAGACACCGCTGACGGATGACGTCCGTGCCCTGCAAGGGAAGAGACTGGGGCGCGTGACGGCAACACTTGAGGAAACGGGTGATACTACCCCTGAAACACTGGAAAGTGGCTCGAACCTCGGACCGGTCACTTTGTATCGGGTCGACGGCTATAAGCCGTCCGTGCTCCTGTTCGCTGTAGGGGAGGAAGAAGGCATAAAAAAAGTCTGGCTACTCGAGCGCCAGACAGGCTTCGTGCTGAAAACAGGCAACGATTTTTTCCGGGATTTAAACCTCGACGCGCCGGTCAGACGCCTCGCCTATCAAACATTTGACCAGTGGAACGACGACGAAACGGCACAACCGATGACAGCGGACAATCGGTACCGGGCTTTCATTGATGCCTTGTACGAGGCCCGTGCGATGACACGCGAAGAAGTCCCGCCAAAAGTCACGGATTACAAAACAATGAAGGTCTTACGCGTGACGCAAGCGGACGGAATCACGGTGTCGCTGCGGCTGATTGCAGGCGGCTACGTCGTCTATCACCAACTGGGTGTCTTCTTTAAGGTCGACCCGGTCGTCTTCAAAGCGATGTGGGAGGCGTTGTGACGGTGGCATCGATCGTCTTTCGAAAACCATAAAACGGACGATAGCCGAGTTGTTCGTAAAACGAGTGGGAGGAAGCGCTCGCGAGAATCTCGAGCCGTGTCGCCGGATAGAGGGCGTGGACGTGTCCGAGCAAGGCTTGTCCGAGTCCCTGTCCGCGGGCACTGTCCGCGATCAACAGTTCACAGATGTAGAGCGTGATCGCCGTATCCGTCATGCCACGGATGTAGCCGGAAACGGTTCCGTCGATGACGACAACGTAAGCAACGTTAGACGCCGCAAAGGCGCGTTTTGTTTCGTCAGCACGGGCGACGAGATTACTCCAGCCTTCAGCCGCATTCAACCGTTGAATCGCCTCGAAATCGTGGTCCGCGTAGGGGCGGATTTGGTATTGCAGTTCTGACATGGTAAAAACTCCTTTTTGTTAGTCGTTCTGAAGCAATGTGCCTAATTCGGACCAGTCGTCGATCCAGTCCGTACACGGGGGCCGACGCGTGGATCCGTTTCTTTTCCAAATCACGTTCATCCCGACTTGCTGCGCACCGTAGACGTCGTTTACGGGATGGTCGCCGATGTAGACGGTCGCATGTGCGTCAAGGGCACACTTTTCTAAAAAGTAGTTAAAAATAAGCGGGTCCGGCTTTTTGATTCCAATGTCTTCCGAAATGAGGATGTGATTGAAATAATGTACAATCCCTAAAGCTTCTAAATTGGCGCACTGGAAGTCAGATGCGCCGTTTGAAATGAGGCCAATCAGATAACCTTGTTTATTTAAGTTGTTTAACATGACCGTCGTATCAGGATACGCGAGGCAATGGTCTGGAAAAAAAACGAGGTAATCGTCGAATAATTGACGCCACGTTACCGTCGTGATCTCGAACTCTTGAAGTAATTGTTGATAGACAACATCTTTTGAAACGTAACCATCGTGATCTAATGTGATGAAGCGACGCGAATAGTCCGGCAGTGAAACAGGTTGTAAGTCGTTTAAAAAACGCTGGTATTGTCCCGTGATGAATCTTTGTAAGGACAACTGACGATTCAGAAGGGTACCGTCTAAATCAAAGATAACAGCTTGAATATTTTTAATTTCAATTACCGCCATTCCTATAATAAAATCAAAACATAATTTCATTATAATGGAAAAATGACGACTATAGGAAAAATTGTTTATACTGTAGAAAACGGAGGATATACATGTCCCATTTCGATACGAAAACGCCGGGACGACCACTCGTTATTCTGCCCGGTCTTGGCTGCACCTATCATGAATGGTATCCAGTCATTGAATCATTAAAACAAACATTTCGCGTGATTTCATTTCACCGCCATGAACTGATGAACACAACTCAAACCGGGACAGTTGCGGTCGCTTTGCAATTGCAGGAATTACTGAAAACTTTAGACGTCACGGAGCCGGTCCTGATTGTCGGACACTCTTACGGCGGGCTGTGTGCCCAACAGATGGCGCATGATTACCCGGAAACCGTTCGTGGACTCGTTCTCGTCGACTCGACATCCGTCCGCTTACGGCAACTCGATTCCTTGACGTTACCGGTCCTCGATGAACTGTCGACGGATCAGGTCTGGCTTGACAAGTGCCGAAGTTACGCGGAAATGACACGTCACGCCTTATGTGAAGCCATTCGACCAGAACTGACACACGAGCAACGGCAGTTACCGGTAAGCGTCCAACGAGAGCTGCTCGATTTCCAAACCGATCCGTTGCTGTACGGCGAAATGGCCACCGCCATCGAACAGTGGCAGAACGACGCTGTTACGTTGGAACGGCGCGGTCGACTCGCTGATCTTCCACTTATTGTGCTCGGACGCGACAAGGAACTGGCCGTGAACAGCGGAATCGAAGAGGGGTTGCCGGAAGCGGAGCTACGCTTGCTTGAGGACACATGGAAACGATTGATTTGCGAACAGGCCGACTTATCGACTCAAAGCGAACTACTTTTTGTGGAGCAGGCAAGTCATGCGATTCATCTGGACCGACCGGACGCCGTCCTTGATGCCGTCCGCCGAATCGATGAACGCGCGAACGATTAAACTAAAAGGAGCGAAGACATATGGGATCGCGGATCATGCATTATTGTATTGCGTCATTGCTCGGGGACAAGCTGAAACCGGAGCCCCGGAGTGATTTTCTGTTAGGCGGGATTGCACCGGATATCCACGGTCTGATGGGCGTGCCGAAAGGGAAAACCCACTTCAAGGACCTGGATGAGAACGGGAAGAACCGGATTAACCTGGACCGCTTTTTGCATACATATGAAACACGATTAGCGGAACCGTTTTACCTCGGTTACCTCTGTCATTTGATATCCGATCAGGTATGGTTAGCGTTTTACCTCGAGAAGGTCGCGTACGTCTCACGCGAGCAATGGCAGGCGGATTTAGAAAAATCTTACAGGGATTTCAACCGTTTAAATGGTCGGATTATTAAATTATATGAACTCAAACTCTCTCCGCTAACGGTTCCTTTGTTTGAAATCGAAGGCTATGATCAGACTTATCTGCCTACTTTAATTGACGAGTTGGCATTGGATTTTCAACTTGATGCCTCATTAGAAACCGAGAAGCTGGAATTTTATAAAAATCACAATCAAGAAATTACTAGCTACATCAATCAAGCTGTAAACAGTTGTTTAAAAATCCTTTCGAATCATGTTGGTATTACCATCAATCAGCATTTTCCTAGTTTCTTTCATTCAAAAAGCATAAACTCAAAAAGGGAATGATAGAAAGGAGATTAAGATGGTGAATCAAAACAAGAAGCACTTTTATTGTAATGTTGAACTTTCTTTAGATGTCATGGGCGGTAAATGGAAGCCTTTGATTATTTATCATATCGGCGGAGCAAAAATCCTCCGGTTCGGCGAATTGAAACGAAAAATACCGAATGTGAATGAACGTGTCCTTTCAAGACAACTAAAAGAGCTGGTAGATGCGGGGCTTGTAAAAAGAACAGTATATGACGAATTGCCATTGAAAGTCGAATATGCGTTAGAGGACTTGGGACAAGCATTACTGCCGATTTTGAAAGAGTTGGGCACTTGGGGAAAAACCTACCACGAAACGTATGAGTATGGTGAAATTTCTTTTAGCGAGGAATACGAGTAAAAAACATAAAAACGTGAACCGTTCGCCTTTTACTAAGGGGTGAACGGTTCACGTTTTTTGTACTTTAATGTCCGTACGGATAAAAATGTCAGTACTTGTTTGCCGATTTTCCGGGATATATACTGACGAAGTACTTTACACATTAAACATACAAAGGACGTGGCAATATGACATTGATCAACACATTACAAACACGCTACTCTACAAAAGAGTTTGATCAGGAAAAACAAATTTCACAGGAAGATATGGCAACAATTAAATCACTCCTTCAACTAGCACCTTCGTCAACAAATGTCCAACCGTGGCACTTTGTCATCGCATCAAGTGAAGCAGGGAAAGAACGGATTGCAAAGGCGGCACAAGGCTTTTTCGGATTCAACGAATCAAAAATCACCGGTGCAGCAGCTGTCGTGATCTTTGCCGCGAAAAGCGACATTTCAGACGAATATTTACTTCATCTGACGGAAAAAGAAGATGCGGATGGCCGGTTTGCTGAAGAAGAATTTAAGCAGGCAAATCATGGGGGGCGAAAAATTTTCGTTGATTTACACAAATACGACTTTAAAGATCTTCAACACTGGACGGAAAAGCAGGTGTACTTGAACTTAGGGTCATTCCTTCTCGGCGTCGCGGATTTAGGAATCGATGCTGTCCCAATGGAAGGACTAGACATGAAAGTATTAGATGAAGAATTTAACTTACGCGAGCAAGGCTTCACTTCAAGTGTCGTCGTTTCATTAGGCTATCGGGCTGCTTCTGATTTTAATGCATCCTTACCAAAATCGCGACTCGAGCAATCTGAAATCATCGAAGAATTCTGATGAATATCCTAATCACCGGTGCTACAGACGGAATCGGACTTGAGACAGCAAAGATGCTAGCCGAACAAGGTCATACGATATTGTTACACGGACGGAACGAAAAGAAGTTAACCGCTGTGTGTAAAACTTTGAAAAACTCGACAATCGTACCTTTTGTAGCAGATTTGTCTAGGTTAATCGAGGTTAAGCGATTGGCGGAGCAACTCTCTCATGAGGTTTCCGGAATCGATGTGCTCATTAACAATGCCGGCGTCTACGGTGCACCCGAAACGGTTACTGCTGAAGGTTTAGACATTCGGTTTGCCGTAAATACAATTGCTCCTTATACGCTGACAAAAGCGCTTCTGCCATTGATGTCTTCAAGTAGTCGCGTCATTAACGTTTCGTCAGCAGCTCAACAAGAAGTAGAGGTCGATGCCCTTCTCGGAAAAAAAGTATTGCCTGACGGGGATGCATACGCTCAAAGCAAGTTAGCACTTACAATGTGGACCATCGAAATGGCGAAACAGCAAGCACCTGCCTTTATCGCTATTAACCCTAAATCACTATTAGGAAGTAAAATGGTCAAGTCTGCATTTGGCATTGAAGGTCATGATGTGAAAATTGGCGCAAAAATTTTAGTGGACGCCGCACTTTCAGACGAGTTCAAAAATGCTTCTGGAAAATATTACGATAACGATAGTTGCCAGTTCGTAAATCCGCATCAAGATGCATCCAGTCAGGTCAAACGTTCAAGGCTTGTTCAGATTCTAGAGAAATTGATTCGTTCAGACGGTGCTCCTGAGCATGACGAAATCAGTCGGTAAGGCGAAGCACCATTCATTCGCTTATATAAAAAATCCGTACATCTTCCGCGTTTTAAAGTGTGGAAGATGTACGGATTTTTTTTGTTGATTTATCAATGTACATGGCAGCATCAGCTTGCATGATGAGCTGCTCGACATCTTGTGCCATTCCGTTCGCGAAGCCCGAAGCGAGAGCGATATGCATCTTGTCCATTTCAGCATGAATGCCTGCTCTTAGTGTTTCGATTTCTTCAAGCGTCAAGTGTGATTCGATAATGGCAAACTCGTCACCGCCAATGCGGTAAACGTTTTGGCTATGCTGCTTTAGAGCGAACGCGGTCAATTTGAGCAATTCATCTCCGGCAGCATGACCGTGATGATCATTTTGAATCTTTAAGTCGTTTAAATCAAATAATAAGATAGCGAGTGGAACGTTTTGACACGGCATAAGTTCCGATATCATATTATCAAATTGATAACGGTTATAAAGTCCTGTCAAAGCATCGGTCCTGCACCGTTTCTCTAATTCATTTTTTTCAGTTATCGCTTGTTCAACATTACGTATGATTCCTTGGATTGCGACAAGTTCATCATTTTCATAAATCGGAGTTGTATACTCCTCAAACCAGACATATCGTCCATCATTCGTCCGCCACCGTTGTAAAAAGGCGGTATCATAATTTCCCGTACCTGATATCTTTGCAATCAAAATATCAAAGTCATCCGGATGAATACGGTCAAAACAGACAGCCGGATCGGCGTAGCTCGCGTCGACGACGCCATCACCAATATGTTCATCAAGCGACGGGCTGATGTACCGAAAGCGTTGGATCGGTTTCACTTCGTAAACATAAATAACATCTTTCGTATGATGTCCGATCAGTTCAACTGATAATTGAGAAGCTTCATCGGGTTTTTGAAGTTTAGTAAAGATTAATGCCATGATAATACCAAGACTCATTCCTAAAACAAGCATGCGGATTCACCTTCTTGTATTCTATATAACCTATATAATACCATGTTTTTTGAATTATTTTACTTTTTTACACGACGATTTTTTAGGTTTCCGTTCTGCTTCCATCCAGAACTGTAATTCCTTTTTTTGAACCGGATGAATTGTTCCTGTCTTTTTCGGGTATCGAGTGGATAGGAACTACTTGCAATATACGAGGAATTGAACGGGTTGCGATCTGCTTTAAACAAGAAGCTGCTTCATCCTTTCCGCGTGCATCTACGGACGATTGACTGTCCGAATTGCAGACAACACTTAAAGGAGAGAATGAAATGGGACATGACCACGGGCACGACCATGCACACACTGGAAACAAACGTGTATTATTGATTGCTTTTTCCATCATCACACTATTTATGATCGTTGAAGTGATTGGCGGATACTTGACGAATAGTTTGGCACTTCTCGCTGACGCCGGACATATGTTAAGTGACTCGGCGTCACTCGCGATTTCGCTCGTCGCGTTTAAGCTCGGGGAACGGGCAGCGAGCGGCAGTAAGACATTCGGTTACAGACGTTTCGAAATCCTGGCTGCCGTCATCAACGGTGTCGCTTTAATCGCGATTTCGCTCTATATCTTTTATGAAGCGATTCGTCGTTTTACAGAGCCGACGTCGATTGCCTCGACAGGGATGCTGATCGTCAGTGTCATCGGTCTTCTCGTCAATCTGCTTGTCGCTTGGATCATGCTACGCGGAGGCGACGTCAAAGAAAACCTGAACATGAAAGGTGCCTATCTCCATGTCTTGAGTGACACACTCGGCTCGATTGGTGCGATTGCAGCAGCCTTGCTCATCATGTTTTTCGGTTGGAACTGGGCCGATCCGCTCGCAAGTATCATCGTAGCGCTGCTCGTCTTACGAAGTGGTTACTTCGTGACGAAATCAGCCGTCAATATTTTGATGGAAGGTGTCCCTGAGAACGTCAATCTCGAAGAAATCACCGCGACGATTCAAGGGACAGAGGGTGTCAACGACGTCCATGACTTACATGTCTGGGCGATCACGAGTGGATTGAATGCCCTGTCGTGTCACGTCGTCACGGACGGGGACATGTCGATTGCTGAAGGGGAGGCGTTACTTCAGGAAATCAAGCATAAGCTTGAAGATCAACATATCCATCATGCGACGATTCAAATCGAGACTGCCAATCACGAGCATAGTGATGCCTTACTTTGTGAACTCGAGGGGCGTGCCGCACCTCATTCGCATCACCATTAATTAAATGGATCAACATCATGCATCGTTCACGACAGCTGTCCTTTTGTTTTAAAGGAGTTGATTAAATAATGGATCATCATTATTCGCCAAGTGAATTTAAAGATAAGATGTATGCCGATTTAAAAGTAACACCGAGCGACTCCGTTATTCTCATGTGTTCAATCTTCATTGCCTCAATCGGTCTGAACATGAACTCCATTCCAATCATCATCGGCGCGATGCTCGTCTCGCCGTTGATGACCCCTATTTTAGGTGTCGGATTTGCATTATCCGTATCCGATTTAACACTCCTCAAACGTGCGACGAAATTATTGATTGTCCAAGTGTCCGTCAGTCTGATTGTGGCAACGTTATACTTTTCCATTTCACCCATCACGTATGCAAGTAATGAGATTATTGCAAGAACGTCACCGACGATTTGGGATGTCGTGATTGCGTTTGCCGGCGGGACGGCAGGCATCATCGGTGCGCGAAAAAAAGTCAGCAATAACATCGTACCCGGTGTCGCGATTGCGACCGCTTTAATGCCGCCTCTTTGTACGGTCGGCTATTCGATTGCGACGATGAATTTGGACTATTTTTTAGGATCGAGTTATTTATTCGTCATCAATTGCGGCTTCATCACGATTGCGACGTTCATCGGTATTCGGTTCATGGGCATCGCTTCTGCAGTGAATGCTAATAAACGTCAAAACCCTCGCATTAACATTGCACTTGCCGTCCTGTCCATCCTGATTACGATCCCCAGTATTTTTTCTGCCGTGACGTTAGTCCAAGAAAGTGTCATCAGTACCGGGATCACGTCGTTAATCGATGAGCAGTTCGCAGAAAACGTGGTGATTGACCAGTCCTATGATGAACAAAAAGAACAATTGACGGTGACGGTCACCGGGAAACGCCTGTCTCAAGAAGAGGTGACGGCAATCGAATCGAGCTTACCGGACTATGGATTAGCGGATACAGACTTGGTGATCAATCAGGTCCCGGACATCAACGCCTTGACGGGCGAACAAGCAGCAGCCGTCCTGAACCGTTATCTCGAAGAACGGTTGCGTCAATCCAGCTGGTTCAGCAACCGGTCATTCAATCTTGATGAACTTCCATTCCAATTAAAGGACTGATTCGATGATTGCCTTTTTCATATTGATGCGAAACATGTTTCATGTCGTCCGAATCCTGTTTCGCCAAGAAGAACAGAAAGCGGTCATGTTTTCCGTCGTCTTCTTACTCGCGGTCGGAATGTTCTTCTATCATAGCGTCGAAAAATTGACGTATCTCGATTCCGTCTACTTAGCGGTCATGACATTGACGACGGTCGGCTATGGTGACGTTCATCCGATCACGCCACTCGGAAAAATCTTTTCGATGGTCTACGTGTTGCTTGGCATCGGGGTCCTCAGTGCCGTCATTGCCAACTTCAATCGGGCGTTAAAAGAATTTCATCAAACGAAACGGAAGCCGAAATGAGGTCTAAAGGAGGAGGGGAATGATGTGAAGTTCAATCTGGTTTTTATCTTCTACAGTTGCTTACTCGGGATTCTCGTCGGTGTAGTCGCGTCACTTTTTTTAGGCGTCGTCAACGCATTGATTCATCTTGTGTGGACGACATTACCGGAAACGTTTGACAGCACCTGGTACCCGATTTGGATGGGAGCGACGGGTGGGGTGTTGATTGGACTGTTTCAGAAATACATCGGGGATTATCCGAAGACGATGCACGAAACGTTACGTGAATTTCAGGAAACCGGACGGGTTACGTATGAAGGGGCGATTATCAAAAACAGTAGCGCGGCATTACTTGTCTTAACGTTCGGGGCAAGTCTTGGTCCGGAAGCGGCACTCGTCAGTATTTTGGGAGGATTGATGACGTGGATCGGCGACCGGATGACGTGGACGATTCATAAAAAGGAACAATTGCTTGAACTCGGGATCGGGGCGATGTTAGCGACGATATTTTATGCACCGTTCGTCGGTGTCAGTGAAGCGATCGAAGAGGGAATCGCAGAACGTCGTTTTCAATCAAAACTGACGAAAGCCCTCTTGTACGGGATTACGACAGCGTGCGGGATTTTAGCGTTTACGTTGTTGAACCGCCTCTTCCCGAGTGCTTCCGTATTCGGTATCAGTACCCCCGAAGTCAATTGGACGCGGGAAGTCCTTTACTTCATAGTCCCGGCAATCCTCATCGGGGCAGGTTTCGGAGCAGTGTTTCTTCTTCTTGGTCGATGGACGGACCAGCTTGCAATCAAATATCCATCACCGCTCGGACTCGCAATCAGCGCCGGACTCGCCATCGGTTTGTTTGGTATCTGGTCACCGTATTTTTTATTTTCCGGTGAACATGAACTATTAGACTTTTCAAAAGAAGCGCTCGATCAATCCATTCTCTTTTTAGTCTTGCTTGCGCTCGGAAAAGCTTTGCTGACGAATATCTGTTTTTCATTCGGATGGCGGGGCGGGAAAATCTTTCCGGCGATTTTCTCAAGTACCTCCATCGGCTTCGCGTTTGCCGTCTTGTTTCCGTATACACCCGGGTTACTCGTCGCCGTCGCCGTTGCTGCGAGCTGTACCGTCATTTTGAAACAACCTTTCGTCACGGCGACGTTGTTATTATTTTTGTTCCCACTTCAATTCTTCCCGTTCATCTTATTCGTCGCAATCTTGATTAAACAAATCTCGATTCGAATCGAAGGAAGTATCAAGTAAACGTCAGACGAGTCATGCGGTCCTTGATTTCTTCAATCAATCTCTTTTCCTGCTCCAGCAACGAATCACGAGCACAGAAAGCACGACGAACACGACCATCCAGGAGACGTGTTTCATGGCAAATGTGGCAACGAGATCCCAGCGTTCCTTTAGATAGTAACCGCTCGTCATGAAGAGCAAGGACCAGACCGTAAAGGACAGTGCCGTTGAAAGTAAAAATGTCGTCAAGCGAATCCGGACCGTCCCGGCACCAAACGCAAAAACCGTTTTCCAGAGCGGGGACAAGAGCAGGTACCAGCCACCATACTGGCGTAAGTTGTGTTCGGCGCGTTGCAAACGGTCCGGACGTACGTGAAGCCACTTCGTCAGCACATGCAGCAGCCGTTCACCGCCGAAGTAGCCGAGACCATACAAAACGAGTTGCAACAGGACGAATCCGATGACGCCCGTCGCAAGCATCAAAACGTAGGAGAGCTGATTCGTCGCCACTAAAAAGCCGGCATAACTCATGATCAGTTCGGTCGGGATAAAGTGGGCGAACAGGGCGAGAAAGACACCGAGATACCCATAATGGTCCATCCAGATTTGCCAGTTTGTCATGTCATTTCTCCTTTCGAAGTCGTGTAGCGGCAGCCCGCACCAGAAGTTTACCGAATCGTTACACGCCCTTCATAAATGAAACGGTCGACATCTCCGATAGACTCGACGAGGAGATGATACGCCATGAGACCTAGAAAAAGAAAACCATTGCTGAGTGAACAATTGAACGGGTGGTTAATTCCTTTAGTCGGAATCGGCTTACTGACGATTAGTTTACTGAGCGTCTATGAAGTATATCAGACATCGACGAAGTCAGTGACGGAACGGCTCGAACGGGAGTTGACGATGCTCGATACAAGCGTCAAAGCGATTGCGCTGACCTATCCGGAAGCGAATAAAGCGCGGGATCAAGCGGTGAAACGGACGAAAAATCAACAGTTGGCGGATCTTGCGCAAGATGATTATGAAGCTGCGTTCGAAACGTTCCGTACGAAAGATCAGGTTTTCCCGGCAATTGCATTAACGAACACCGAGCAAACCACCGTCCGGCGCGACTTAAACACGAAAACCGTCACGACGGTAACACATGGAGACCGGTTCATCCTGGCAAAAGCGATTCAGGAACTCGATACGATCGTCTTCTTATCGGTCGACCGGGATCAACTGATTGGTCCGGCCAAGGCACTGGCATTCGAACTCGGGACCTTAAGCCTCGCGGTCCTGTTTTTCGTCAGTCTGCTGATCCGCTTCCGGATTAAACAACAGCTGGCCCCGTTATCCGTCCTCTCGCTGAAGATTGAAGAGGCCCACGCGAAACGGAACTATCGGCCGCTTTCCCTTAAGACCACCACGTTTGAAGTCGAACAGTTAGTGTTCCAATACAATCAATTGATGAACCAAATCACAAGCTTGACGGATGAACTGGGCAACACGAGTAACCAGCTCAAACGGATGCAACCGGAATTCATGACTCAGCTATCGGCAACCGAGGAGTCGGTGACCGCCATCTCAGAAGTCGCCACTTCCTTGACCACCCATTCACGGGAAGTGGAATCTGTCGTCGAAGAAACGGATCAACTCCTGCACACCTCCTCGTTAGCGTTAGAACGGATGAATCAATCACTACAAGAGAGTCAACGGACGCTCGTCCAGTTCCAGTCGGAGATCGCACAGGAAGAAACCATTCTTGATGCGTTGAAAATCAGAACGCAGACGTTACATACGTCGTCCGACGTCGTCTTGCGGTCACTACACAGCACACGTGAGAAAAATGATTCGATGAACCACTCCATTCAGCAGATTCAACGCGTCGCTGAGGCGACACGACGGTTATCGCTTAATGCCTTGATAGAAGCCTCGCGCGCCGGTGAAGCGGGGCGTGGTTTCGCAATCGTCGCAAAAGAAGTCGAACTGCTATCGCTTGACGTGACGCACTTGATTCGGAGCATCAATCAAGCCAACGACGAATTGACAGCGAGTGTCACGACGATGGAAGGCGATTTAAGCCAGATGACGACCCACATCAATGACACGTTCCAACAGTTAGGTCAAGCGACGGACGGGATGACCCAGCTATTTTCCGGTTCATCCCGGATTGAAGAAGCATTACGACACGTCGAGCTGGAACGCCATGCGGTCAATACGGTGAATCCAGCAGTCGCCTCGCACCTCAAGACCATCCAGCACACCTTACTGACGTTACAAACGTACGGCAAGACGCTGGGTGATCAAATGAATGTGAACATCGCGCGGCAGGAACAGTTAAAACGTCATGGAGATACGATGCATCAACAGGTCCAACTCCTTGAACGAGCGATTGATGCAAGTGACCACACCTTGACTAGACGGTAAACAAAAAACCAAGACACACTCCAACGTAAGCACGGAGTAACTCTTGGTTTATCTCTGTTTCACGTCACAGCGTCAAGCAGCCGCGAAAGCCACGACTCGCATAATAGGAATCCGCTCCATTGTGATAGACGAATACCGTATCATACCGGCGATCGCAATAAAGCGCACCACCTTGGTCACGAATCGATGATGGCGTTGCAATCCAACTTGATGTTTTGAGGTCAATCGGTTCGAGTGCTTGCAGCATTCGGTATTGCGCTTCTGTCAATAAGCTGACCCCCATCTCGGTTGCCAGTTCGAGCGCACTCGTCGCAGGTGAATTTTTTTTACGCTTCTCGCGGGCAGCCTGGTCATAACAGCAACTGCGGCGACCCGTCGGACTTTCCTTGACGCAATCAAAAAAGGTTAAGTCATCGGGTGCGTCCGGGTCCGTGACGAGATCCGGTTCACCACCGGTCTGTTCCATTCGTTTGATAACCGCTAACGCATCAGGCTGTTGCTGTAAGCGTCTTTCGACATTAGCCCAGTCGACATTCGGGTGCCGGTGCATCTGTTCCTTGAAGCGTTTTTCGAGTTGTTCGAGTAACAACTCTTCTTCTGTTGTAGTCATGGGTAATACCTCCATTCTTCATCTACTCGTTACAGTCAGTATACCCACTTTCACTGTAAAATATGAAAAATCCGTGTTTCCTGTCACTTCGGAAGGAAACACGGATTTGATTAACAGGTCTCTAGTCATTGCTCCAAATAGCGGTAGAGCGTACTTTTGCTAATCCCCGTTTCCTGACGGATTTCAGCGAGGTTGTACTGTTTGCTTTGATACATTTCGATTGCCCGTTTGACATTGGCATCTGCTTTACGCGGGCGGCCCGTCTGTTTCCCGTCCGCCTTCGCTTTCGTCAACCCTTGGCGTGTCGTCATACTGACGACATCGCTTTGGAGGGCGACAAGATGTTCGACGAGTTCTCGAAACGAGTGCGTGAGCGGTTCGCGGGTATCGATTTGTTCCCGGATCGTCACGAGGTATGCTTGCTTTTGTTCGATTTGTTCAAGCAATTCAATCAAATGGCGCGATGAGTCAGCCAAGACATAAAGTTGCGAGACGACAACCACATCCCCCGTCGCCAGTGAAGCGATTAACTGTTCGAGCGCTTCCCGTCGTTTGGACGAAGCGTGTTCTTCGATGACTTGGCGTTCGGGTTTGAAGGCTTGAACGGCTTCCATTTGAAGGATACATTCCGGATCTTCATAAAACGGACGCATATAACTGATAATCATAAAATTCTCCTCACATCGTACACTAGTCGTAAAATCAATCGTCCCAAAACAGTTCCATTATGATACTTTAAGTGGTACGCTTAACGGACATTCAACGAAACCACCCATTCGGGTCACCCTTAGTATACGGGAAACCCTGTAGGGGTGAAAGGAAAGGTGGAACGAAATTGATGAATTTGACACTCCGGGAACAGTGGTTCTCAAACATCCGCGGTGATATTTTAGCGGGAATCGTCGTCGCCCTCGCATTGATTCCGGAAGCGATCGCCTTCTCGATCATTGCCGGTGTCGATCCGATGGTTGGCTTGTATGCCTCGTTCTGTATCGCCGTCATCATCGCTTTCGTCGGCGGACGACCGGGAATGATATCGGCAGCGACCGGTGCGATGGCACTCCTGATGGTCCCGCTCGTCAAGGAACACGGACTGGATTATCTATTAGCGGCAACGATTTTAACCGGTGTCATTCAACTCGTATTCGGTATCTTGAAGGTTGCCCGCTTCATGCGGTTCATCCCGAGAGCCGTCATGATTGGTTTCGTCAACGCACTGGCAATCTTGATTTTTATGGCACAAGTCCCGCACTTCGTCGGGATTTCAACGTTGACGTATGTCATTGTCGGCATCACACTCGCCATCATCTATTTGTTGCCGCGCTTGTTCAACGCGGTTCCGGCACCACTCGTTGCCATCATCGTCTTGACGGGACTGACGATTTACTTCGGCTTCGACTTACGGACGGTCGGAGATCTTGGAACGATCGAGCGGTCATTGCCATCGTTCTTCTTACCGGACGTTCCGTTCACATTCGAGACGCTCGGCATCATCTTCCCGTACGCACTCGCCTTGTCGATCGTCGGATTGCTCGAATCGTTGCTGACAGCAACGATTGTCGACGACATGACGGGGACGGAGAGCGAAAAGAACCGCGAAGCACGGGGGCAAGGGATCGCGAACTTCGTCACCGGTTTTTTCGGAGGGATGGCTGGATGTGCGATGATCGGACAATCCGTCATCAACGTTAAATCCGGGGGACGTGGTCGACTTTCGACGCTCGTCGCGGGACTGTTCTTAATGTTCTTAATCATCGTCCTTGGCAACTGGGTCATTCAAATTCCGATGCCGGTTCTTGTCGGGATTATGATCATGGTTTCAATCGGAACATTTGATTGGTCGTCCTTCACCTATATCCGAAAGGCGCCGAAAGCCGATGCAATCGTTATGTTGACGACGGTCATCACGGTCGTCGCAACACATGATTTATCAATCGGAGTCATTACTGGAGTCATCTTGAGCGCCTTGTTCTTTGTCGCGAAAGTCTCAAAAATCAACGTCGTCAAACGACAGGAGAAGGATCAGACGATTTATACCGTCCAGGGACCACTCTTCTTCGCTTCCGTCGATCACTTCATCGCATCTTTTGATTATGAGGTCCACGATACTGCGATCATCATCGATTTCTCATCGACACAAATCTGGGATGATTCAGGAGTCGGTGCCATCGACAAGGTAATGTTACGCTTGATGTCGAATCAGAATAGTATCACGATCCTTGGATTGAATCCGGAAAGTAAACGTCTCGTCGATCGCTTGGCGATTCATAACCGACCGGATTCGAAGTCCTCACCTCATTAACCTGAAGGAGTGATTTGTATGTACAATCATATTCTATTAGCCGTCGACGGTTCTGACCATTCTGTCCGTGCAGCGGAAGAGGCGATTAAACTCGCACGCTTGAACGAATCGAGCAAGATTGAGGTCGTCTTCGTCGCAGACTTCGCGAAAGCACGCGAAGAAGTCTTGCATTCGGAGGGGAGCGGGGCGCTAGAAGTCGCACGGCGACGAAAGCTCGGACCGGTCGAAGAAAAGCTCGAAGCGGCAGGGGTGTCCTATTACGTTACAATCCTCCGCGGGGAACCGGGGCCGGCCATTGTCGAGCATGCGAATCAGCAGCCGACGGATATGACGATCATCGGTAGCCGCGGGTTGAACTCGCTTCAGGAAATGGTCCTCGGCAGCGTCAGCCATAAAGTCGCGAAACGCGTTAAAAGCCCCGTCATGATCGTCAAATGACCGGACGAGGGGATATTCTCTATACAAAAAACAGACCACTTTGTTGCCGTTGCACACAAAGTGGTCTGTTTTTTGATTTTAAGCGAGTCCGGGTGTCAATTTGCCGATACGGTAGAGTACGAAGGCACCGACCAACAGGATCGGATACGTCGTCTCGATGTGTTTGACGAATACAATGAGAATCGGGACGGCAATCAATAGGCCGAGCAGGACATAACTGATTTTGAGTAATCTGCGCTCTTGTTGCCGCAACACGGGGAACCAACCTTCAAACAGCAGCAAAAGCAGTTGTCCGCCGTCGAGCATGATCAGCGGAAGACAGTTCGTCAATCCGAGAAAGAGACTCGTCGCAGCGAGTAACTGAAGCAGGACCGTCACGGTGTAAGGACCGTCCGGCAAAAGAGACGGCAGACTATCAAACAGGAAGTGAACCGGATACGTGACCCACGGTGTTATCAGGTGATACCACCCGGCCACTAGAGATTGTGCCGGATTCATGATTTGCAGGACCGAGAGACAAGCAAGCGGGACGAGGACGATGCTCATGATTAGTCCCGAAGCGACAAAGACGATCCGTCTACCGCGAGTGACAGCAGCGTCAGCCGGTAAGACATAACCTCCGAGTAACAGCAAACAAAGCTGGTAGGTGACTCCACGGTATGTCGCCCGCGCGAGAACGGGACCGAACCCAACTGACAGGGTGCGGACCTGTATCCGGACGAGCTTGGCACCTGCGACGTGTCCGAGTTCATGGAGGAGCGTCGCCAGCAAAAAAGTCCCCAATAATACGAAATACGACATGATCTGCTCCTTTTAACGCGTTAATTGTTCTTGAAAGATGAGACGAAACTTCGGACGAACGTCGATTTCGATGGTTTGGACGACTTCGTCTTGTTCCAAGGTCAGTAAAATCCGTGCAGCCTCCCGGTCGTCTTGAATGATTTCAAATGACGAAAGTGCCTCTAAGTACATACTCGACAGCAGTCGACCGTCGGAACGCTGATTGACTTGAAGGAAAAACTGACCGCTTGCCGGTGTCAGACGAACGATGAACTGTTCGACGGCATTTTGAAAGCGGTACGTCGATTCGTCGTAATAGAAGAGTGGAACCGGTTCACCCGGGTTTACTGAAAATAAGGACAACAGATCTAGTTCTTTAGGAAACGACTTCACGAAAATCCACTCTTTTGGTAAAATGAACTGACTTTCATATCATACAGTATTTTACAAAAGAGGGTACAGTGAAATTGGAAGCAATCGTAACAAAGGAGGACAACACGTGGGATACATAACAGAATTAAGAAAATTCATCGGCAGTCGACCGATCATCAGCGTCGGTGCGACAATCCTCGTCATCAATGAACAAGGACAACTTTTGTTCCAACACCGTTCCGATACAAACGATTGGGGATTACCGGGCGGCTCGATGGAACTCGGGGAAACATTAGAAGAAGTCGCAATCCGGGAATTATATGAAGAAACGGGACTTGTGACGGACAAGGTCAAACTCATTGGTGTCTTTTCCGGACCACGCTACCAGTTCACATATCCGAACGGAGACGAGACGGATAGTGTGATCAACCTGTTCCACGCGCACGAAGTCACGGGGACATTACAAATCAATGATGACGAAAGTTTTGACTTGGCATACTTCAGTCAAGATGCGCTCCCGGAAAAAATCGAAAAACGGGCACATGCCTTACTGGAGGAGTTAGGTACCACGATTTGGGCATTACGTAACTCCTTTGAAGTAAAGAATTAAACCAAGCATGACAGAAAAAGCGCCCGACGTCCTTTTGAACAGGACATCGGGCGTTATCTGTTACTTCGAGACAACTGAAATGCGCTCTTTATCATGGCGATTGTGTTCGACCTCATCCGCAATGGCGACGGCATAATCGGCGTAACTGATGTAACTGTCACCTGCTGCATTAACGGTCAAGACGTCTGAAGCGAGTTGGTACGTTCCTGTCCGTTCACCTTCCGGATCGAAGAAGGCTGCCGGACTGACGAACGTCCAATGTAAGTCGGTTGTCTTTTCCAAATCAATCAGGTTAAGCGTCTGACTTTTCGCCGTCGGAAGGTATGCTTCCGGGAAATCCGGTGTATCTGCCAAACGTGTCGTTTGTTCCTGGTCGACGAACAGGCTGCCGGCGCCACCGACGACGATTAAACGCGTTGCCGTTCCGGACAATGCCTCCATCAAATGGCGACCGAGTTCGACGTGCTGCAGTTCATCTCCAGGCGCCGCGCCAAAGGCATTGATGACGACATCGAATCCCGACAGGTCGTCCTTCGTCAATGCAAACGCGTCTTTTTCGAGGACAGCATCGTGCGTCGTCCGGGTTACATTTCGGACAATGGCCGTCAAGGCATGACCTCTTTCTGCTAATTCTTTTAAAATGGTTCGTCCTGCTTTCCCACTTGCACCGATGATCGCAACTTTCATCTCACATCTCCTCCTTTTAAGTTTATGTAGCATGACACTTGTAATCATTTTAGTTACAAAAATTTATTCTGTCAAGGAAATTGACAAAAAAACATCCCCTCACTAAACTGAAGATATTGGTGGTGAAAACAATGATCAATAGTCGACTAGCGGTCGCAGTGCATATACTCGCTTTAATCAGTTCAAGTGAAGAACAACCGATGTCTTCCGAAATCATTGCCGGGAGTGTCAATACGAACCCTGTCGTCATCCGTCGCCTGACCGGTCTTTTGCGAAAAGCAGGACTGCTCAAGACACAGGCGGGACGGACCGGTGCAATCCTGACACTAAAGCCGGAAGACATCACATTGCTGATGGTCTATCGTGCTGTTGAGCCGAAAGAAGACTTATTCATGATGCATGAGTCCCCGAATCCGAATTGTCCGATCGGCCGCGAGATTCAAGGCGCGCTCGAGACGACGTTCAGCCGGGCTCAACAGGCGTTAGAAGCAGAACTTGCAGCAGAAACGTTAGCTGATGTCGTCCATCGTCTCATTCCGAGATGATGGTGGTCGTGTCTAGATTTGTAAACGGATTCAAAGGAGGATAAACGATGCGCTTAGTCAGTTACTCTGCTGTGAGTGTCCTTTTATCGTTTTTATGTTTTACGGGTTATGCGCTGTTAAACAACTTAGAAAATGAATTTCTTTATCAATTTGGAACGTTTGCCGTGACACTTTTTTCATTTTTGTTCGGGATTCCCATGTTATGGATTGCCGGGCGGTACCCTTTACCGTTACGTCTCCTGATTTATCTGACGACGTTGACCTTCGCCATTCTCTTGTTTATCGGTGGTTATCAAGCGTTTGGTCAATCATCCATCGATATCCAACTGAACGTGCTCGGAATCGTTCGCTTTGCCGTCATCGCCTGTCTGTTTTATGTGATTCCGTATGAAGTCTGTGCAAAACGGGTTAAACGTCCCTCTGTCTCGACGTAAAACGATCTTTTTTTAAAGGTCGTTTTTGTTTTGCAGGAATTTCCAAATACATCACGAATTCCATTCAGGACAAGATGAATTTAAGGAGGAAATCAGATGAAGGATACATTTCAGTGTCAGGACATCGGTAAATCATTTTCAGGGGACGGTATCGAAACGAAGGCACTTGACGCCGTCAATCTGACGCTCGACGCAGGTGATTTCATCTCAATCATCGGACCGTCTGGATCAGGGAAATCGACATTGCTTAGTCTGATCGGGACACTCGACCGTCCGACGACGGGGCAACTGCTGTACGGTGATCAACCGATCAATCAGTTGAAGAGCAAAGAACTGTCTGATTTCCGGTTCGAGAACGTCGGATTTATCTTCCAACAGTTTCATTTGATTCCGACGTTGACGGCACTTGAAAATGTGATGGCTCCATTGTTCGGACGCAAAGTTTCCTATGATAAGAAGGAGCGGGCACTTGCCTTACTCGACCAAGTCGGTCTTGCAGAAAAAGCCAGCTCGTTGCCGTCCCAGCTCTCCGGCGGACAACAGCAGCGTGTCGCCGTCGCCCGGGCACTCGTCCATGAGCCGAAGTGGCTCCTCGCGGATGAACCGACGGGGAACCTCGATACGGAAACCGGGGAAATCATCTTTCAACTTTTAAAACGGTTGAACGCTGAAAAAGGATGTGGCGTCTTATTTGTCACCCATGACCCGGAGCTTGCTGACCGCGCCAATCGAAAAATCGAGATGAAGGACGGACTCGTCATCGCGGACTCGCGACTCGTCACGGTCTGACGGAGCACCGATTTTGTTTTCGGACGGCTGACCCTTTACACTTATCAGTAAAGGAGGCGACGCACGATGCGACTTGGCATACTCGATCAAGTCCCGCTCCACGAAGGGGATACGATCGAACACACGATGATGCGAACAAAACGACTCGTCGAAGCAGCAGAACAGCTTGGTTATGAGCGCTACTGGTTCGCCGAACACCATAATACGAATGGTTTACTTAGCGCGGCGCCTGAATTATTCATTGCCCGGATGGGGAGTGAGACAAAAACGATTAAGCTCGGGACAGGCGGCGTCCTGTTGCCGCAGTACCGCCCATTAAAAGTCGCGGAAAACTTTTCGACGCTCGAAGCCTTTTATCCGGGACGGATCGAACTCGGAATCGGCAGTTCACCAGGCGGGAGCGAGCGGACACGAAGTGCCTTGACGGACGGGGAAGCGAATAAGTATTCTGAGTTCCCACGCTTGATGGATGAATTGTCCGGTTTTTTAACTGATTCGTTGTCCGCAAAGCATCCGTTTCGGATCGTCAAGTCGACGCCGCGCCTCACGCAAACGGCTCCCCTCTATTTGCTCGGTCTGTCACCGAACAGTGCAAGGCTCGCGGCAGAGCGGGGGATGGGGCTTGTCTTCGGTCATTTCATCAATCCGGACCGCTGGGAAGAGACATTACGGACATACCGCGAGCAGTTCATTCCGAGTGCGCAGTTCAAGGAGCCGACGGTCATCGTCTGTGTGTTTGCGATCTGTGCCGAAACGACAACAGAAGCAGAACAGTTGGCGACGACACAAGATGCTTGGATTCAAGGGATCCGGCTCGGAAACTCGATCGTCCCGTCGTTTGATACCGTCGGGACGAAGGACTGGAACCCGGAACAATTAAAACGGATCCAACATGACCGGCGCCGGACTATCGTCGGGACGGCGACGGAAGTCGAAGCAGCACTCGAACAGTTGGCAACCCGGTACGGGACGAATCAATTTTTGTTAATCAACAATGCTTACGACCAAGACAAACGGCTCGAATCGTACCGGTTGATCGCCGAACAGATGATACAGCACTAAAAAACGGCCGACGATGTGTCGGCCGTTCTTGTATACTCCTTATTTTTGTGATGTCGGACGGATCAGGATTTCATTGATCGAAACATCATCCGGTTCACTGACCGCATAGTTGATTGCCCGAGCAATCGCGTCGGCATCAATCGCCTGCATGTTGCCGATTCCTTGTTTGATGTCTTCATCCGTGATGTGGTCTTTTAACTCCGTATCGACGGCTCCCGGTGAAATGATTGTCGCGCGAATGTTATTGTCGACTGATTCTTCCTTCCGGAGACCTTCCGTAATCGCACGAACGGCAAACTTCGTTCCGCTGTAGACAGCGCTTGACGGCATGACTTCGTGACCTGCGACGGACGAGATGTTGATGATATGCCCTGATTTTTGTTTTCGCATGTACGGAAGGACAGCCCCGATTCCGTAAAGAACCCCTTTGATGTTGACGTCAACCATCGTATCCCATTCATCCTGCTTGTTTTTATGGAGTTGCGACAACGGCATCAGACCGGCATTGTTGACGAGGACGTCGACTGATCCGTACGTCTCCTGTGCCAGTTTCGCGAGTTGTTCGAGTTGCTCCGTCTTTGTCACGTCCGTCACTTGATAGACCGCTTGACCACCGAGCTGCTCGATTTCTTCTTTTAATGCTTGCAACCGCTCTTCACGACGTGCTGCGAGGACAAGTTTTGCACCATTCTTCGCAAGTAACTTCGCTGTGGCTTCCCCGATACCACTTGATGCACCTGTAATGATGACGACTTTGTTTTCAGCCATGATTGATAACCTCCTGTAGTAGTTGCTTCACTGATTTATGCTCACTGTTGAGTTATTGCCTGTTTTGCTGCAGGACAAACCTTCGGATGACACTTATGAAAAAAGGAGCTGGTTCGTATGAAACGACGGACGATTCGTTTAATCGTCATCTTACTTGTGATTGGATTGATTTTCATCATCGAACCATTCCGAAATCAACCGCCGCTTCCTGACGTGTCGGTCGGAAACCAAACGATCCCGACGCAGCAAGGGTCCTATTGCTGGCATGGTCTCATACGGGGACAATGTGTCGACTATATCTACACGAACCCGCTCGAAATGACAGAAAAATTGAAGCCGACCGTGGTCCGACCGGAGTCACCGATTACGATTGCCTTTCATGACGGCCCTGCGCCGGACGATTTAAAAATCGAACAGTGGCAAGATGCAGGGACAATACAGACGGTTCCGCTGCAAGGCGAACAACTCAAAGCACCTGATGCGCGCGGAATCTATGTGTATCATGTCCTTGCTGATTGGGAGCAAGGGGACGGGAACTCGGCTTTCGTGATTGAAGTGAAATGACACGTCGAAACGGGTAAAGACGAGTAAGGTCGTCGTGTTTAAGCAGAGAGGATGAAAAAACATGAGACTCGAAAACAAAGTGGCCATCGTGACCGGGGCGGCGTCCGGAATGGGCAAGAGCATCGCGGAGCGGTTTGCAGCAGAAGGAGCACGTGTCATCGTGTCTGACATTCAGCTGGACGGGGCAAACGCAGTAGTCGCGGCGATTGAAGCAGCCGGTGGGACGGCGACCGCCATCAAAACGGATGTCACGTCTGCTGAAGCGATCAAACAACTGTTTGACGAGACGTTAACGGCTTACGGACAACTTGATATCCTTGTCAACAATGCCGGAATCATGGACGGGATGGAAGGGGTCGACGAGCTGACCGATGAACGCTGGGACCGCGTTCTCGCCATCAATACGACGGCCGTCATGCGGACGATACGGCTCGCGATTCCCTTATTTCGTGCACAAGGTTCCGGAAACATCATCAACAACATCTCAATCGGTGGACTAAACGGAGCGCGTGCCGGTGCTGCGTACGCCGCCTCCAAACACGCCGTTGTCGGTCTGACGAAAAACACGGCGTTCATGTATGCACAAGAAGGGATTCGCTGTAACGGAATCGCGCCCGGTGCCGTCGAGACGAACATCGGACAATCGATGACGAACATCAGTGAGTTCGGGATGGGACGGACGATGCTCGGGATGGGCTTGAACCCCAGAACCGGACAACCTGACGAAATCGCACAGCTCGCTTTGTTTCTTGCATCAGACGACGCGAGTTTCATCAATGGGGCAATCGTCGTTGCAGACGGGGGATGGAGTGCCTATTAGGCCGATAAGACGAGAGCATATACTATAATAGGGCAATAGGCTGTAGCGTAATCAAGATGACGGACATCCCCGTCATCTTTTAATTTGTCCGAAAGCAAATAACGCTTGTTCAGTCCGATTTTTTAATAAAATACATAAGAAAAACGAATCTCACTGTTAACGATCAACAGTAAAAATCCGTTCGCGGACAGTCGTTGTTTTCAATTGTTTCCGGGCATCAATCGAGTCACGGATATGTATAATGTATTGTCGTCCTTTCCGATACCCAGAGCGAGGCGGTTTAATCCGCAACTCTTTCCCATCGATGACAACGAGTTCATTTTGCATCCGTTCCCCCGTCGAATCCGTGACGGTAACGGTTCGGTTCGAAACTTGATCAGCGCGGAGTCCATGTGAAAATTCAATATCGAATGTATGATACGTCGAAATCGAACGTGTCCGTGATTTGAAGTGCGGGTCGTCTGTTCGTGCTTCAAGGGAACAGTAACACCCTGTGAAGACTAAACAAACAGTCAGGATAATGGAAAATAACGGTTTCAAAACAAGGCTCCTTTCGTCATTTACTTCATTTTAATACAAAATATGGTAGTATTCAATCCGTCTCAGGACGGAATACTAAAATTTTTTCTTCAAGGAAGGTGGAGTGGGGTGGTATACTCGAAAGCGAGAGAAAGGCAGTGAGAGCGTATGACAGAAAGCATGAGAGAAATTATCGTCTCCATCCGGACAAGTTATGATTTTAAAGCAGACCAGGGACGTGCCGTCCGCGTCGTCGAGTTTCACGGGCGTCGGACGACGACGATCGACACCATCAAACAATCGACACCGAAGCGGATGATTTTGCTCGAGATGATTCGGGCCGTCAATTCATTTAAAGAACCATTCCATATCATTTTTAATGTCGAATGTAATTTCGGCTTTAAATATTTGAATGATGAACGCAAGTGGGAAAACCGCGATCTTGGTGATACGTTTAACGAAGCGATCAAGCAAGGCGGACACACGATTGAATTACGTGACAGCTCTTTTTACGAAGGTGGAAAAGACCTGCAAAAATGGTTACTCAACATCTTAAAGAAAGCAGACTGAGTCGGTCTGAAGGGGGGGTTCTATCGTTACCGATAGGATTCCTTTTTTCTTTAGGACTCCCGTGACTTACTAATATGTGGTAAATTTGTTGGAAGAAAGATTCTTTTTAAGAGGAGGTACGCTCTTGAATCATGTATTGCGTCGGTCGATCCCTGTCGTCGTCAGCTCCTCGATCCTCTATTTGATTGTCTCGAGTCTCGTCTTGAGCGGCTATTTCCGAATCGCCGTCGCCGATCCGTTCAGTTTGCTGTTTTACTTGGGAATTTTGCTGTCGGCCTGTTCGATCGTACTACTCAGTCAAATGCGACACGTGTATACCGGCATCCTGCAAATCGTGTTAGTGTGTCTGCTGCTTACGATGACCGGACTCATGACGGTGATGTATGGACTGGAAATCATCTTGAACTGACTTAAAACTTACATGAAGAGGTGTGTACAGATGAACAAAGAAGACCATCAACTTGCGAGAAAACTTTTAACGACCTACTTAACCGGAACCCAACTCGCGACGATTCACTTGGCTAGTTTCGTCAGCCTGGATTTCATTAATCTCTACGATACGATGAACCCGGAAATTTCGTTACGGATTGAAACCGATCGCCTCTATTACGGGGACGTCGAATCGTCAAAAGACTGGGTCGTCCGCCATATGACGAAAGAAGAGATGTTGCATCTGATTGTGACTTTACATACAGAACGGATTACCGGTGTACGCATCGGAAAAACGATTCCGCACCTTTTTCTGACGTTCAGTTCCGGGAAGACACTCGTCGTCAACGGCTCGGATACGTATTACGAATCCTGGACGGTCGATTTACGGTTGAACGCCGAAGCGACGGCCTCAATCGTCGCTGTACCGGGAGATGAAGTGGCCGTTTTCTCCAGTGATAACGCCTTATTCCAAGATCAAGATCGAGTCATGGATTGATATGAATCCAGAAATTCTTACACTTACGAATGAACTGGTGGCTGAACGATTCCCTGAATCCTTAGCTGCAATGATTGCCGGCAGTCATGTCCGCGGACGGGCGACAACAACGTCTGACATCGACCTGATTGTCCTCATGCCAACAGGATCACGCACCTACCGGGAGTCGTTTCTGTATGAAGGACACCCCGTCGAAGCATTCATTTATACGGAAGCGACGATTGGTGATTTTTTCGACGCTGACCGTGCGCGTCGTCGTCCGTCGCTGCAACGGATGGTCGCGGAAGCGGTGCCGGTCCGGGTGCATCCACTCGTCGACCGGTTGAAAACGGAAGCGTCGCGCCAATTGCTTGCTGGACCAACGCGATGGACGGTTGAACAATTAAATCAGAATCGCTATTTTTTGACGGATCTGCTCGATGACTTCATCGGGGTAGAGGATCGGACGGAAGGACTCGCCATCGCAACACGTCTTTTCGATCAAGCAGCTGCCTTTCACTTAACGGCATCCGGACGCTGGCTCGGTCAAGGAAAATGGTTGCCGCGTGAACTCGCCGCCCTCAGTCAAGCAGATGCTGACCGATTCACGGATGCTTTCGAACGTTATTTCCGTCATGATGAGAAACAACCGGTCATTCAGTTGATCGAGACGTGGCTAACACAACATGGCGGACGACACTTTGATGGATTTTCCATCGGGACATAAGACCTGCTCTTGTTGCGACGAGCAGGTCTTTGTTATGCTAAAGAACTAGACGAAACCATCAATCGGTTGAACGGACCGTCGCTTACACAAGGAGAGAATCGCATGAAGAAACAACTTGTATGGCTCATCAGCAGTTTCCTCGTCGGGATTGGTTGTTTCTTATTTTTACAACACGACAACCATTCCGCTGCGTTCCAGGATTCGGCCCCAGAACTGACACCGCAAGCGGTCGTCGCGAGTTTCAACAAAGATGCGACCATTCAGCTTACGACGAAAGAGGTCTACTGGACAGAAACATTAAGCGACACGCAAGCGATCGCTTATGCAGAGACGCAGACGACGCGCTATTTGATTGTGTTACGGCGCAACGAGGCAACGTACGCCGTCACCCACGTCACACGCCGCACCATAAACGACGGACAAGAGTGGGCGGAAGCGGATGTCATCGAAACGGACGCCGGCCGCTTCTTGATTGTTATCGGGGAAAATCACCGTCGCCTGATTGATCATTTGACGATCGCGCCTTATAAGGTCTCGTTGACGAACGGCGCAGAAGAGACCCGTGCCATCGAAGCGATGACGCGTACATTTGACGTCGCAACGAAGGAACGGTTCCATACGGTGCAAAAGCTCCCGCAAGCTTTTTCGAAATCACTGTTCTTTGATCTCCACGCGGTCGACGCCTCAGGCGCAGAACGGTTCCGCTTCCTGTCGAACAGCATCGACTGAAGCATCAAGAGTGGGCACTCGTCTTCTCGTTCGGTATACTAGTTGCAGTGAACAAGGGAGGAATCGGTATGTGGATTGTAATGAATCAACTACGCGTCGTCAAAGGGAAGTCCGATCAAGTTGCGGCGCGCTTTAAGACGACAAAAGGGATTGAGCAGATGGAAGGATTCATCCGGATGCAAGTGCTCGTCGATATTAGTCAGGACGAACATGATGTCGTGACAATCATGACGACATGGGGAAAACAAGCAGATTTCCACGCTTGGCAAGCGAGCCAAGCATATAAAGGCGTCCATAAAAAACGAGACGCTGGGACTTCTGAAGTCAAACCACTTGTCCTCTCGAATGCCGTGACGGAATATGCCGTCGTCGCCGATCATCCGCATCTCTAAAAAATGCCTGACACCCGTTCTTCGGATGTCAGGCATTTCAGCGTGTAGACAAACTAGATGGAAGGTCACTTGAATGTGATCTCCCATCTTTTTTTGCTCTCTCTTTCCTCCCTAATCGTCTTCCTGTGGCAAACATCGCGCCGCTTCGCTTCGCTGCAGGGTCGCTCCTGTTTGCTTTCTACTAGGAAGCGATTAGATCGGAAATCGAGGCTTTTTTAGCTTTCTTTCATATTATAAAGTAAAAGAAATATACCACGAAGGAGGGTTTCCCATGATGGGAAAACGAAATCAACCCCATCGTTCTGAAAACATCACGGTCACACTCGAACAATTGGTTCCTGCGGACCACTTGGTCCGCAAGATCGATCAGGTGATGGACTTTCAATTCATCTATCCATTGGTTGAAAAGTTGTACTGTGAAAATAACGGAAGACCTAGCGTGGATTCTGTTCTCTTAATCAAGATGGCTCTCCTTCAATATTTATTCGGTATTCCTTCTATGCGGAAGACGAAGAAATCGAAACGAACGTCGCCTATCGTTGGTTTCTAGGACTTGGATTGGATGAAAAGGTTCCTCATTTTTCAACCTTCGGAAAAAACTATGTCCGACGCTTCCAAGACACGACGATTTTTGAAGATATCTTCTACAAAATTCTGAACCAAGGCGTCGATGCTGGATTCGTGGACCCAGTGGTCCTGATTATCGATTCGACACACGTCAAAGCAAATGCGAATAAGCGGAAATATAAAAAGAAACATGTTCGTCGTGCAGCACGTTTTTATCAAAATGAACTGGAACAAGAAATCAATGATGATCGTGAGGCGCACGGAAAAAAGCGTTTTACCCCCAAGAAGAAGGACGAGAATGATCGACGTTTGACGAAGGAGAGTACCACGGATTCTGAGTCAGGATATTACGTGAAGGGGGAGCGTGAAAAGCAGTTCGCCTATTCCTTTCATACAGCGTGTGATCGGAATGGCTTTGTACTCGGGACAATTGTCACACCAGGTAATATTCACGATAGTATCATTTTAAATCCCTTGCTCGAGCTCATCATCCACCGTTTTACCGTCCCGTTTGCAGTCGTCGCAGACTCCGCCTATAAAACCGCCCCCATCGTACATTTACTTCTCAGACAGTGTATTTTGCCAGTCTTCCCCTACACTCGCCCCAAAGGGGTGAAAGGTATGTTCAAAACGAATGCCTTTTATAATGATGCGTATTACGACTGCTATCTCTGTGAAAATAATCAGCAGCTTGTCTATCGAACAACTACACGGGAAGGGAGACGGGAGTACGTATCAGATCCAAAAATCTGTGAAACTTGTCCATTTCTAGAACGGTGTACGAAAAGTCAGACGATGCAGAAAGTGATTCATCGGCATCTCTGGCAAGATGCAATCGACGAAGTCGAGCACCTTCGCCACACACCGGTTAATAGGCAGCTGTATGCCCGACGAAAAGAGACAATCGAACGTGTCTTTGCCGACGCGAAAGAAAAGCATGGCATGCGTTGGACTCGCTACCGCGGGTTAAAAAAAGTAACGATGCAGACCATGCTCACTTTTGCTGCCCTGAACCTCAAAAAATTGGCCAATTGGTCATGGGATTCCAGTCGGAATCCTAATGGAGTGTCATATTTTTTACGCATACATAAGACAAACCCTCATTTCCAAGTGGATATGAGGATTTGTCTACAGTCTGAAATGCCTGACACCCGTTCTTCGGATGTCAGGCATTTTACATGTTCTTTCGCAGAAATGGGTAAAAGAGTTAAAACGGACAACAGAGGTGAGACAGCATGACGCGACGGAAACTGATTGTATCCGGTATGACCGTAGTATTCGGCATGGTATTGATTCTCGGTTTTTTACTGTCAGGTGGATTCGTCTATCTTTATTTCTTTGCCATCCTGATCGGTTGTGCCTCGTTTTTGCGGGAACCGCTGTCCCGTGCAGAATGGTTGCAAGAAGGCATTGTCTTCATCCTCGTATGTTGTCTCATTTATGTCACCCAGCATTTTTTATTCTAATCAGTTGATCTGATAGGAATCGAGCAGTAAGTCCCGTGCTTCCGGCGTCAATTTAAAGCTGATTTTCCGCGTCCGGTCTTCAAGGTAGATATCCGTCTTTTTGACACGTCGATCGAGATAAATCCGATACTGTTGTGCTTGATCTCCGTTGAAGAGCGTCAAATAGGACCGCTCTGCGAGTTTTCCCTTTTTCTCCGCGACCTGACTTTGCTTGATCAATCCTGTCAACGTCTTCATTTCCTCGACGGATGTCATCAGGAATTCCTGCTCGCTCAATTCGTCATATGGCGTTTTTTGTGTGTAGTCGACCTTTGGAAACGGACGGTCATGAAAAACGGCATGGCGGGGGGACTCCGAACTGTCGTCGTCATCTGGTAGCAGCTTGATGCCTGGCGGTAGCTCGGACTCCTGTCTGACGGTCAACGTATAGCGCGACCGTTCTCCTGATGTCGTTGTTACCTGTAGCAATCCATACTCACCCCGACTGTTCGGTTCTGCCGGTGTAAAGCGTACCTTGACTGGTTTTTCCGCCTCGATAATCGGCGCTTCAAAAAGAAGATTGATCCCATCCGTCAGCAGGTGCGGACGAATCTGATGTCGGTCGTCCATGTACGTCTTATCAATAAATACGAAGTGCGGTATCCCGTGAGCAAACGGCGTCAATTCCATCACATTCGTGACGGTTGTTTCTTTCGTCTGATCATTCGTCGCCCGGATGACGAGGTATCCCGTCGTCGGCAGTGTCAACTGCATTTGCGACTTGCGAACATGATCGACCAGATGGCTGTACAGTTGACGATTTTTCGGATCAATGTTCTTGATTTCGATCTTTTTCACCGGTTTCTTCAAGGCTGAAGTTGAAAACGATTTTTGTTTTTTCGTTAACGAATGGAACGTCGGCAGATGCCGCATATCTTCACAATAAAGGTATGGTTGACCGTCCGCCTCGATATACGTCGCCCGCGTCCCTTCGATGAACAGTCCGATGTTGACGAGCGAGACGTAATAATGGTCACCCACGGTATACTGTTTTGGTGGCTTGACCTTTTTTTGATGACAGACTTCTTGAATCAGGCTCCCCAGTTTCGGATCGGCACTTTTAAAGTCGCTGACGTTTAACGTATCGTAAAGGTCCGGTACATAGCTGAACTGAACCGGTTCCGGATCTTCAGCACAGCCACTTAAGAATACGAGGCAGAGGGCCAACACGAACCGTATGCGCATATCTCATTCCCCCTCAATCTGTTCCGCGAGCTGTGCAGCCAGCTCACCTGACAATTTTGTACCTTTTTTCGAGGTTGTGTCTTGCAGGTAGACATCTGTTTTCTGGGCACGCTTTTTTAAATACACGGTGAACGTTTGTGTTTTCCCCTTGTCGACGAGTGTTAAATACTGAAGCGACGGTTTATTTCCTTGCGGTTGCTCGAGGGTGACCTGTTTCAGTTCGTTCGCGAGGGCAAGTGATAATTCATCCGGCATGATACCAATTTTGCGGATATTGCCTTCTTGCAGGGACTCGATCGTCGGATGGAGGAAACCTTCGATTCCGTCATTGCGTTCTTCATCGTCCATTTCGAATAACTTCACCTTCTGATAGACCGGTTGATAGCGTAAGGACAAGGTTTTTTCTTCTACATCGCCCAGCTCATTTTTTGCGCGTAACGTCACATACGGAATCGTTTGATTCGCCGTAAGTGTCTCCGGTAAGGGATGGTACGTCATGTCGACTTTTTCCTGATCATATGTCGTCATTACGATCCGGTCCTGCAGGTACCAACCGGGACTTTCGAAAGTAATCGAATGATATATCGCATTTGCTCCGTTCCCGCTCGGACGCGTCGTCAAATAAAAGTCTGTCGTCTGGTTGATGAACGAAGTCGGGACATCGACGAGCACGTGCTCTTTGTTGTTCTCTGTCAGGATGACGAGTATTTGTCCTGCAATCGGCATATGTAAGTTATGGAAGGGTGCGAGACGACGGCTGAAATCACCCTCTGTTTTCGCTTCACGATTTTGATCCGCATGGCGTGTCCGTTGTTTTTCCGTCACCGGGAAAAATGTCGGCGTCTGCAAGGGCGTTTTGTCCGTTCCTTGGTCTACCTTCACCCACGGATGGTCTTTTGCTTCGACCGGATGAATTTTTAATTGATGCGTATCCCGCGACCGGCAGGCGAGGTACAGGTTTTCTTTTTCAGCGAGATAAAAGACCTCGGTTTGAGCTCCATACATTTCAAGCGTTTTTAAGGAAAAGTACATCTCATATGTATTAAGGATCCGGTAGGATGAGGGCAGTGCCGTCGTCTTTTTATTCTTGCACGTTTTTAACAATTGTTTTTTCTCTTTCGTCGATACATCGTCTACGAATTGATGATCGGTAAAACGTTCGACTGACCAGTACGCCGGTACGGACTCAAGCTTCAATAAACGTTCTTGACCGCACCCGGTCAAGACGAGACTGCAGGCCAGTCCTAATGCCAGTGACCATGATTTAATGACAATCCCTCCCCGTCGTTTTCTACTTATTTTACCATATATTTTTCCATATTTTATCTATTTTTCATTTCACTTTAACCTTAAGATGTTAATAATCTATCAGAACGGGTAATACTCAATCATCACGAATTTCACTACTACACGGGGGTTATTCAAATGGGTACATTCATTCAAGCAGTTGACGGAACTAAAATTTATGTCGAAGATGTCGGTTCAGGACAACCGGTCGTCATGTTACACGGATGGCCAGCGAATAACAACATGTTCGAATATCAAAAGAATGCCTTGCTCGACGCCGGCTACCGTTACATCGGAGTTGATTACCGCGGCTACGGCAAATCGGATGCTCCAGCCAGCGGATATGATTATGCAACGATGGCATCTGACATCGATCAAGTCATCACGCAGCTCGAACTGAAAGACGCAGCGTTACTCGGCTTTTCAATGGGGGGCGGGATTGCGTTACGCTATCTCCTTAACCACGGATCGAGCAAAATCTCGAAATTGATTCTTGCGGGTGCTGCAGCTCCGGTCTTCACGCAACGGGAAGGGTACCCGTACGGGATGACAAAAGACGAAGTCGATGACTTGATTGCCGATACGAGAAAAGACCGTCCGGCGATGCTTGAAGGATTCGGAAAAATCTTCTTTGAACAAGACCATTCAGAACCGCTGACACAATGGTTCCACAACTTAAGTGTCGCAGCCTCTTCTCACGGCACGATTTTATCGGCAATCGCCTTGCGCGACGAAGACTTACGGGATGAATTGCAGCAGATTGACGTCGAGACGTTAATCATTCATGGCAAAAAAGATAAAGTCTGTCCGTTTGAATTTGCGGAAGAGATGCAAAAAGGAATCCCGAACTCACGGATCGAACCATTTGAAGAGAGCGGGCACGGGACAGTACTCGATGAACGCGAAAAATTCAACGATACATTACTTGCTTTCTTAAATAATCAAAGACACGAAAAACAGCCATCGTAAGTATGCGATGGCTGTTAAAGCTGTAGACAAACGGTTATGAAGCCTGAAAATTCTATATCGAGATGCGCTTCCCTGTCTCACCTCGTATTCAAAGCGGCAATCGTTCGCGGTTCTAAGCGATTCAAGACAGATTACGCTCTAAACCGTCTGCATATTTGGATTTATCTCACGGTATTCCCTAAAAAGCGTCACGTTTCGTTGACTCCTACGGGAAAAAGTGCGTTTTTAACGCACTTTCAGAGGCAGGCAAGACCCTGCTCGTTGTCCGTTAGGATCAAGGAGCAACGGCTTGCGCCTCGCCCGAGGAAAGCAACGAAAAAAGACGCTTGATTTCCTGATAGCACGTTGTCTACAGTCTGAAACAGCCATCGCAAGTATGTGATGGCTGTTTTTGTGTCTAGATTGAGGAATGAATACCTCTCTGTTTTAGGAGGTTCCACATGCAGACACCTTAGTGCACGTTCCGCCTTGAACCGAACACCCAGTTCATTCGAAATTCGAGTTCTTATGTCGTATAACTTTTGATGAACCGGCGATCGATCCATTGTTTCAAACGCCAGCTCAAATGATTCGTCTGATAGTGTCGTCCGTAAAGCAAGGTCCCTTGCTGATGTCCCATCGAAAGAATCGTCAAGTAACGCGTTTGCGGCCGGAACGTCCGCAAACGTTCCTGATTGACGAAACGAAGGAGATTCTCAAGCAAGACCGGTGCTTGCCGGACGGCGGTTACACCGTTCTTCGGTGTGTTCGGATATGCGGCGAGCGTCGCACAGTCGCCGACGGCAAACAGAGAAGGGTCCTCTAGCGACTGGAACGTCTCGTGGACGAGTAAAAACCCGCGGTCGTCACAATAGAGGCCGGATGCCTTAAACAAATCCAGCGCTGACGCGCCACCTAAAAACAGGACGGCATCTGCTTTAAATGATTGGCCCGACTGGAGCCGGACGGTTTGCTCATCAAGAGAGACGAACCGGTCGACGATGCGTGTCACGCCCAGCGTATCCAACCGGTCAAGGATGCTCGCTTCTGCCGGGTGTCCTGCGAGGAGCGGTTCATCATGGACGAGCGTGACCGGACAACCGTCCGATTGGAATGAGGCGGCCATCTCGATTGCAGCAGCACCGCTCCCGACGATGACGGGCGACGATGCCTCTTTAAACTGACGGAGCGCCTGATCGATTTGATAATTCGGCTTGATCGTGACGCGTGACGTCGCATCTGAGACATTCCAGTCATTCGAACCGATGTTACACGATACAACATCATAGGGAATGATTTGACCCGATTGACAGAAAACTTGTTTCGTTTGCGGATCGATTCGCGTGACACGGTCCTCCATCAATGTCTTTCCGTGACGCGCACAGAGTGCTTTGACATCGACCCGGGTCTCCTCGAGTCGATACGTGCCGTCCGCAAGACCGGAGAACATTCCTGAATAATACTGATAACGGGACGGGTTGATGACGATCCATTCAACATCCGGATGCGTTCCTTCCTTGATACATTCTAAATGGGCATGACCTGCCCCGACTAATACGATTCGTTTCAAACCTTCACCTACTTCTTTAAATTAACTGCTTCCGAAACTATGATTCCCTGAATCCGTCTGCGTTAATCTAATGAATGTCATAGGACAATCCGAAGCAAGCTCGCCACGAGACAAACGAGACAAAAAAACACTTGATCGTGACGCGTCACGACAGGACGGACATAATACGTCCGCTCGGCCTGAAACCGACGCGCTTCCATCGCAATCGCGATTTGTTCCGAACGGATGATACTGTTCGTAAAAAGCGGTAAACTGATGGCGAAAAACGTCTGCCATGGCCAAATCGAGTGCTGTTGCCGGACACGCCGTGCTTGACGGATTGTTCTTATTTCCTGCTGAAAGATCGGAATAAAACGAATCCCTGCTAAAAAGCCGTATGCGAGACGGTCCGGAAGGCGGCACTGATGAATCAGGCTCATGACGAACCGGGTTTGGTCGGTCGTCGCGATGAACGTCAAACTGAGGAAGACGAAGGCGAGCATCCGCAGTGCAATCAACCAGGCATGACCGATACTTTCTTCCGTGACGCGAAACCAACCGAATGACCAAACTTCCGTACTGCCTTTTCCGAAGGCTGCCATCATCCAAAATGTCAGCAAGAACAAGACGAGGTAGGGGGAGACCCGTTTGGCGAGCGTCAACAGTGACCAACCGGAGCAGCCCAATCCGACCGCAGCGAGTAAAAGTAAGGCTATCGTTTCGCGTAACGTCGGTGCCGCAATCAAGAGCACCATCACGTACAGGAGGGCACCGAGCTTGAGTGCCGGATTAATACGTGCGAGCGGGGAGTCGTTTTCCTGCACGACGTTTCACCTCCTCGAGTTGCTGATACAAATACGATAACGGACGAGAGAGTTGGTTATGCTCGAGTAACGTCTCGTCTTTAAACAAAGTGTCCGGTGTGCCGTCGAACTGAAGTCGCCCGTCACCAAGGACGAGGACCCGGTCGGCATACTGGTGGACCAGCTCCATGTCATGCGTCACCATGATCAGCGTCGTCCCGTTTAATCGCGCCTGCTCGAACATCTCGATGAGTTGACTTGTCGTCTCGGCATCTTGACCGAACGTCGGTTCATCGAGTAACAGGACGTCTTTTGGTTCTAACAACATCGTTGCGACGCTGAGCCGTCGCTTTTGACCCATGCTCAGGGCGAGGGGCGACTGACGGGCGACATGGGTTAACCGGTAGGATTGCAACGCCGTTTCAATCCGCTCCGGCGTCGGTGCATCCATGCTGATTACGAGCTCGTCTTCGACCGTCTGCTTGAGAAATTGGAGCTCTGGCTGTTGAAAGACGAATCCGACGTGTCGGTAATAGCTCCGACTTTTCCATGTCCGCAGTTCTTTTTCGAACAAGCGGACCGTACCGCCTTGCGCCGGAATCAATTTCGCCAGTGTTTCGAGCAACGTGCTTTTCCCGGCACCGTTCGATCCGACGACCATGATCCATTCTCCGGCGTGTGTTGCAAGCGACAGGTTATCGACAATCACTTGCTTACGGCGTCCTAACGCGGTGCGCGTCAGCGCGAACGTCGTGTCGTGCCGAACCGGAGGACGGTTGTTAGTCACTTTTCGTAACCGCCCCGCCTGGGAAGAAGCGGGGGGCACGGTTTCCAGTTCATACGGGTAGAGGAGCGGCGTCGCAATGCCGCGTCGTTCAAGTTCATCGCGATACTGACCGAAGACATCAAGCGGCGGACCATCGCGTAAAATCGTTCCGCCGTGATCGAAGACGAGCACCCGGTCACTGAACGTCACACAGCGGTCAAGCTGATGTTCAATCAGAACGAGCGTCAACGTCCGGTCGTGATGGAGTTCCTCAATCAGCTGCATCAAAACCCGATGTCCTGCCGGATCGAGTTGCGCCGTCGGTTCGTCAAGCAATAGAATATCCGGCTCAAGGGCTAGGACGCAGGCGAGGGCGAGTCGTTGTTTCATCCCTCCTGACAGTTGCATAATCGGTGTCGTCAGCGGCACATCAAGGCCGACACGTGCCAGTACGGCGTCAACCCGGTCATCCATCTGACTGCGGTCGACTGAGCGATTTTCAAGACTAAAGGCAACTTCCGCTCCGACGGTCTGCATGCAGAACTGGTCGTCCGGATTTTGAAAAAGGATTCCGACCGTCCCATTCGTTTTGCAGTGGCCGCTGACATCGGCTTCGATCGCGTCAGGTAATAAACCGGCGAGAACATGTAAAAACGTCGTTTTCCCACTGCCGCTCGGTCCGACGAGCAACGTCGTTTCCCCTTCGTGTAGCGTCACCGTCACCTTGTGCAGGACGTTGTCATGTTGCCCCGGATAGCGGACAGACAAGTCGTTACAATGAATCATGCTGCATCCGGCTTCCGCCGCTTACGCCCGATCGCATAACCGTTCAACGTCCCTGTCTTGACGAGCGCATCGACGATGACTTTCGCAAGTAATCCACCGAGCAATGCACCGCTGACGAGTTGAAGGGAAAACGTCAACAGAAGTGTCGTCGTCGTATAGTAGGCGAAACCATTGACGACAAGACTATAGACCATACTACCGATTGCGGCGAACATTCCGGATAGAACTAACGTCATTGTGTTGAACTTCCGGTATCCGAAGAGGGCAAAAGCGATTTCGGCACCGATTCCTTGAGCGAAACCAATCAATAAGGCCGATAATCCGAAGTGACTCCCCGTGAATAATTCGACAGCCGCGGCGACGACTTCTGCAATCAGTGCTGCCCCGGGCTTTTGAATGATGTAGGCGACAAGCGGACTCGCGATGACCCAAATCCCGAACATCCAGTTCGATCCGACCGGTCCGAAGATCGCGGAAATCGGTAACCACAATGTCGACCACCCTAAGTAGAGTACCCCGCAAGCAACCGACAACATCATCATGACGATGATTTCTTTCATTTTCCAACTGTTCATGTTCCTATCTCCCTTTGGCACAACCACCAGACAAACAAAAAGACCGCCCTCTATGAAAGAGAGCGGTCACTGAATCTGCAAACATGCAGAAAAATTGAACGAATTACCGCTCCACTTTCCTACGCTAGTATGAACTAGATCAGGTTCAAAGGGTCCGAAGTGAATCGTCTCAGCCAATGGGCTCCCCTAGTGGATGTGCATATAGTGTGTACGCTATTTACTGTACCGACTCTACCGACAGTTGTCAATACAGATAAAAACCCTCCGCGAGGGGAGGGTAAGAAAAATTATTCTTTTTCTTTCGTTTGTTCTTCAGTAGAAACTTCTTCTGTCGCTTCAGCTGGTTCTTCAGCATCTGCTTCTTCGAGATCCGCTTCAAGTGTCGATTCGACGACGGCAACGACTTGAATGTCACCTTCCGTAACGATACGGTATTCTTTTTCTTCCGGCAAATCCGAAACCGATAGAGAATCACCGAGGTTAAGATTTGTCACATCGACTTCGACGCGTTCCGGTAATTTATCTGGTGTAGCTGCAACTGTTACTTTAAAGAGTGTTTGTGAAAGATATCCACCAAGTTTTGCACCAGCCGCTTCGCCGACGAGGACGATATCTGTTTCGACTTCTGTTTCTTCATCCATTTTAACAGCGATGAATTCAACGTGCTTGATTGTTGGTGTGAAGATATCCATATCGAGTTTGTTGATCAGTGTGTTGACTTTTTTACCACCGATTTGAAGTGCAACAAGTGCATTCTCACCATGTTCGCGAACGACTTTGATCAATGCTTTTTCGTCAAAGGCAATCGGTGTACTTTCCACTTTGTAACCATACACGACACCAAGAGCTTTTCCTTCATGACGTAATTGCTTTCTAAGTGAGCGTGGGCGTACTTCGCGTTCTTCTACTTTTAATGTTACTGACATGTTCATTTCCCCCTTGAATTTGGTATAGCCCTCAAAAGGTAATGAAGAAAGGAGTGGAACGAATCGTTCCGGATCAAGACAGTGCATCGAATGCTATTTCAAATTGATTTCATAAAAATGAAGATCGAAGTGAGTGGTTAGCATTTCTCTCCCAGGTCATTACGCTGATATTGAGAAACATGTGGTTGTAAAAGCAACTCGCTGATGCGGTGCTATGATAGTTATACCCCTGTAACATTAAAAGCTAAACATCAACCGGCGAAAAAACGATAGCCAGAAACCTGTTCTCCCTAGAGCAGCAACGGTTTACATCATGTAAAGAAATCGGTGCCTTTCCTCTTATTCAAGCAATTGAACCATCTCATCGACCGATAACGCAAGTGACGCCGGTTGTTCAAGTATGTCCGTCACGAGTGTCGCTTTCCGTTCCTGCAGCTCGATGATTTTTTCTTCGATCGTGCCTTTCGTGATTAATTTAATGACTTCGACCGTCTGTGTTTGTCCCATCCGGTGTGCCCGGTCAGCCGCTTGCTGTTCGACAGCCGGATTCCACCAACTGTCATATAAGATGACAGTATCCGCCGTCGCCAGGTTCAGTCCGGTGCCGCCCGCCTTCAGTGAAATCAAAAACAGATCGACTTCGCCTGCATTAAAACGGTCGCAGCGTTCGAGACGCTCCGCAATCGGTGTATCCCCGCGCAGTTCGAAATGAGGGAGGTGCAACTCATGCAGGTCGTCCCGAATCAAATCGAGCATTTTTGTAAACTGTGAAAAAATTAAGATCCGTTTGCCTGCTGCCCGTTTTTCTTGAATCAAGGCGAGCAACCGGTCCCGTTTCGCCGACCGGCCGCGGTAGTTTTCGACGAACAGACGGGGATCGCAACAGATTTGCCGGAGCCGGGTCAATCCGGCGAGTAACTTCATCCGTTCTTCCGGTTTTGACTGATCAAGATGCTGTAACGTCTCGAGCTGTAACTTTGCCAAGTGGGCGGCATAGAGTTTTTTCTGACCCGCCGTCAGTTCCGTGTACTGATGGACGACTTGTTTCGCCGGCAACTGTTGCAAAACATCTTTTTTCGTCCGGCGCAGCAAAAACGGTTCGACGAATTGTTGGACGTCCCGTGCTGACCAGTCGAGAAACCGTTGCCGGTCCGGCAAGAGTGCCGGGAAGACGACGTCAAAGATTGACCAGAGATCAAGCGTCTTGTTTTCGAGCGGCGTCCCCGTCAAGGCAAACCGCCGCGTCGCCCACAGTTGTTTTAAGCTGACCGTCGTCTGCGACCGTGGATTCTTCAGATGTTGTGCTTCATCAAAAAAGATACAATCGTAATGGATCGTTTGATGATTTTTGATGTCGAGCCGGAGCGACGGGTAGGAGATGATGAGAATGACGTCGTCCGGCAAGTCTTCGAGCTGTCGTAAGCGCGACGCACGACTCCCGCTGAGCACACGGACGGTGCGTGTCGGAGCAAAGCGGTGCAGCTCTGCTGCCCAATTGTAGAGGAGTGACGCCGGGGCGACGATCAAGACACGTGCACTCGGGAGCGTTTCGATATAACCGATGGCTTGAATCGTTTTGCCGAGTCCCATCTCGTCCGCTAAGATGCCATGACAGTCGTGTGCCGCAAGACTCTTGAAGAAGCGGACGCCGTCTTGCTGATACGGCAAAAGTTGTGTCGCGAGCGGTTCCGGTAACGCCAGTCGTTCTGTTTTTCCGGCTTTCATCTCGAGCAATCGTTCCTTCAGTTGACTGTGGACCGTCAAGAAAGCAGCCGGGGTCAACAGGGCCAAGTTCGGCACGGCAGGAACGGTCAATTCCGCTTCAAGTAACGTCTGTTCCGTCGCTTCGACTTCCCGTAACAGCCGTTTGATTTGCGTGAAGGCACGGTCTTCAAGCGACAACAATTGTCCCGAACGTAAACGGTGGTACGTCTTTTGCGTCACGAGTGACGCGAGGACCGCCGACAGTTCTTGTTCTGAAATCCCGTCCATCGAAAACTTGAACGTCAACCAATCGAGTCGCTTCGTCACGTTGACTTCAATTTTCGGATGGAATGGACCGGGGAGCAATGCCGTTTTGATACTCGCCGTCGCGTATAACTCGAGTTGACCGAGGGCAACCATCGGGTCAAGTAAACCTTTTAAGACAACGTAGTGATTACTTTCTCCTTCTACTACATAACGGGCTTGATCCGCGCGGAGTCCTGTCGCTTCCAAGTAACGCGTCACCGCCCGCTCCGTCGACAAGTCACGCCCGATCCAGCGTGTCGGAGTCAACGGGTTGACGGTTTTGCCGTCGTAATCAAACGTGACGACGACTTCCAGGCGGGTATTGATCCGGTCGAGAGCCAGTTTGACGCGAGGGGATCCGCTGACGAGTCGGCCCCGGACAGCGGCGCTCATCCAGATGTCCGCCCGTTCCCGTAACCAGTCGCGGTCGTTCAGTAAACGGTCGAAGTAGGGCAGGGACAAGAGATAACTGCGCTGTGTCGTCAGGCTTTCGAGTGCAATCCCGCCGTCGCGGACGTCAAACCGGAGCTGCGCTTTATTTTCGCGTGTCAATGTCGCAAGATAGGTTGCAGCTGCGGCATCTTCAATTGTCGGTTGCGCTGAAAACGGTGTGATGGCCGGACGATTCGGTCCGGGCGTCCCGTAGGCTTGAATTTGTTGTAAGGCTAACAGCACTGCGACGATATGCCCACAAAACGAGGCATCCATGGCGAGCGAGGGACAGTTGCATCCGGCGTCAACACCCGTTTCCCGGAGATGAACGTGGACGTGAAAACGTGTTTCACCGGCAACTTCCGCCTCGACGAAGAGGTCACCCGGTGTGTAGTTGCGTAAGATCACTTTTTTTGCCGTCACATACCGTTTTCCGCGGCGAAAGGCATAAGTATCTGACATTTGTTTGATTTTTCGTTCACTTAATCCAAAATTCATCTGTGGTCTCCTTTACTATAAGATGACATAATACTATTATCGTTCACCATCAAATAATTCAATCGCCCGTTTTTTCTCCTGATCGCCGATATGGGCATAGACTTGAGTCGTCGCGACGGACTCGTGCCCAAGGAGTTGCTGAATCGTCAAGACATCGACGCCACCTGTCGCGAGACGCGTCGCAAACGTATGCCGTAACTTGTGCGGCGTGATTTGTTTCCGTTCCAAAAACGGTAAGACCGGTCGTAACCGATCGGTATGCCGTTTTAATATATGTTGGACCGCCCGCGGACTGAGCGGTTTCCCTTGTTTTTCGAATACAGCATCTTTCCCACGCATCGACAACTGATAGTGCGCGGCATACTTTCTGAGGGCGACGCGTGCCGGTTGCGCAAGCGGGATGACCCGTTCCTTGTTGCCTTTACCAATCACGCGAATCGTTCCTTCATGAAAATCGAGATCGTTCCACGTCAATTGTGTCATCTCGCTGAGACGCATCCCGCTATAGCCGAGTAGCTGGAACAACGTCACGTCACGGACGCGGTCACGCTCATAATGCGCCGCCTCCCGCGGATTCATCTCAATGTTCGACGGCAACAATTGAATCAGTTCATCCCATTCGCGTTTCGTTAAGTAGACCGGATCGCGTTTCGCTTGTTTCGGACGGTTGATTTTTGCGACCGGATTTTCCGACAGGACGCCGATGTCGATCAAATGGCGAAATAATGATTGTAACGCCGATAACTTCCGGTTGATGACACTCGGCGCATTGCCCTTCGTCAAGGCTAAGTATTCGGCGTAAGCCGCAATTCCCGCGCCGTCAATCTCAAGGAATGCCTCTTGCGTGATATCAATCGCCCGGACATCCTGACCTGACGCAGCAGCGACAAAGCTAAAAAACGAATCAAAATCATACACATAACGACGCATCGTTGCTTTCGAGAAATTTTTTGAAGCTAAGTGGTCGATGTAATCGCGAATAAATTCCGGCATCCGGTGATAGCCTGGTAGATCAACGGTATGGGCCGGAATTTGGACGGTTTTAACGGTTTTTCCTAGATTTTTAAATAAACTCATCAGTCTATTCCCCCTCTGACCTTACTATACCAAACGTTGGTAGACGGTACACTAGTTTGCGTGAAATAGTTATTTCACGCAATGTTAAATTGTCAGACAGGGAGCCCTCAGTTGCATCGACTTTCCGACTAACGGGCGACTGGTCAACTCGATGCAAATCAACGAAAGGTGTATTTTCTTATGTCAAACAGAACAATAATTGTATTATGTCACCTTGATAGAATGAATTCAGAAAAATATTCTTGAAAACCAATTTCGCTCTCAGTTGCATCGAACATGACTTCGACAGGTGGTTGGTCGTCTCATTTTCGTACAGATCGTTTTTCGTTTTTTCTCGGAATTGTTGCAAACTTTTAGAAACACGGCTTAACCGAAAGTGATTCGGGTATAGACAAGAAGATTGACTCAATTACGTATAGGGGGAGAAACGAATGATTTCTGATCAACAAGCACGCCAATTACTAAAAGAAGCGAAACGGATTGCCGTCGTCGGGATTTCAAGTGATTCCGGGAAAACTGCGAACTGGATCGCCGATTATCTTGTGCAGCACGGGTACGAGGTCGTTCCCGTCAATCCGACGCTTGACGAATGGAACGGATTAAAAGTTTATCCGACGGTCGATAGCATCCCGGGTCATATCGATATCGTCGACGTGTTCCGTCGCTCCGAGTTTTTAGCGGACGCTGCAAAAGAAGCGGTTGCCCATGGCGACGTCGGGATGATTTGGAACCAGCTCGGTCTGTCGAGCGTCGAAGCGGAAAGTTTAGCGCTCGGGGCAGGAATCCCGTATATCGAAAATCGATGCATCAAAATCGAACACCAATACTTATGATTTCGAGTCAAATCAAGACACTTACTCAAACGCGAGTGAGTGTCTTTTTTACGTTCCCCCTTGTCAGATAGCAAGAAGATGCCTACAATTAGATACAGACTACTAGAAAAACGAACGAATGTTTGGAAAATCGGCGTTTTTCTATATGAGGTGAAAACTATGGCGACAGATTTAAACAATTATAATGACGATGCCATCCAGGTGCTCGAAGGACTCGAAGCTGTCCGGAAGCGCCCAGGTATGTATATCGGATCGACCGATCATCGTGGACTCCACCACTTGGTGTATGAGATCGTCGATAACGCAATCGATGAAGCCCTTGCCGGGTTCGGGGAACAGATCGATGTCACGATCCATAAAGATAACGCCATCACCGTCCGTGACCACGGGCGCGGGATGCCGACGGGAATGCACGCGTCGGGGAAACCGACGGCAGAAGTCATCTTCACCGTTCTCCACGCCGGCGGAAAATTCGGTCAAGGCGGTTATAAGACGTCTGGTGGATTGCATGGTGTCGGTGCCTCCGTCGTCAATGCCTTATCCACAGACTTGAAGGTGACGATTTATCGTGACGGAAAACAGTTCGAGCAAACGTTTGAAAATGGCGGAATGCCTAAAACGACGTTACTTGAGACGGGAGCGACGCGTCAAAAAGGAACGGCTGTCTATTTTAAGCCGGATGCGAAAATTTTCAGTACCTTGACATACAACTACGAAACGCTCGCTGAACGTCTTCGTGAATCCGCTTTCCTCTTAAAAGGCTTGAAAATCACGTTGACGGACGAACGGTCCGACAAAGCAGATGTCTTCCAATACGAAGAAGGGGTCAGCGAGTTCGTCGGTTATTTGAACGACGACAAGGATGTCCTGCATCCGACGGTCGCGTTTGAAGGCGTCGAAAACGAAATCGAAGTCGATATCGCGTTCCAGTTCACGGACGCCTACTCGGAAAACGTCCTGTCGTTCGTCAATAACGTCCGGACGCGTGACGGCGGAACCCATGAAGTCGGTTCGAAAACGGCAATGACCCGCGTTATGAACGAATATGCCCGTAAAAATAGTTTATTAAAAGAAAAAGATAAAAATCTCGACGGCAATGATATCCGGGAAGGCTTGACGATGATCGTCTCGATTCGGATTCCGGAAGAATTCCTCCAGTTCGAAGGACAAACGAAGTCAAAACTCGGTTCTCCTGAAGCACGGACGAGTTGTGACGCCGTCATCAGCCGCCGTCTGTCGACGTACCTCGAAGAAAACCCGCAAACGGCGACTTTGCTCATTAAAAAAGCCATTCGTGCGGCACAAGCTCGCGAAGCAGCCCGCAAAGCCCGGGAAGAAGCGCGCAACGGCAAGAAAAAGAAACGTTCCAGCATCTTAAACGGGAAATTGACACCGGCCGCTTCAAAAAACGCCGACAAAAATGAATTGTTCCTCGTCGAGGGAGATTCTGCCGGCGGTTCTGCGAAACAAGGACGGAACCGGACGTTCCAAGCGATTTTACCGTTACGCGGGAAAGTCCTGAATACGGAAAAAGCGAAACTCGCCGACATTATGAAGAATGAAGAAATCAACATGATCATCCATGCGATCGGAGCCGGGGTCGGGGCAGATTTCGACCTGTCCGACTGTAATTTCGACAAGGTCATCATCATGACCGATGCCGATACCGATGGCGCCCACATTCAAGTCCTCCTGCTGACGTTCTTCTTCCGGTACATGCGTCCGTTGATTGACGCCGGGAAAGTCTTCGTCGCTTTACCGCCGCTGTATCGTGTCTCGAAAGGTAAGGGGAAAACGGAGAAGTTCGAGTATGTCTGGGATGAAGACACACTGGCGAAAACAACAAAAAAGTATGGTAAAGGCTATATGATCCAACGCTACAAAGGACTTGGTGAGATGAATGCTCCTCAACTTTGGGAAACGACGATGGATCCTGAGACCCGGACATTGATTCGCGTCACGATCGACGACGCCGCCGTTGCTGAAAAACGTGTTTCCGTCTTGATGGGCGATAACGTCGGCCACCGCCGGTCATGGATTGAAGATAACGTCGCGTTCGGACTCGCGGAAGACATCTCAATCATTGAAAATGAACACGTGACGAAAGCGAGTGTGACAAAGCATGTCTAATCTACAAAACATCTTAAATTTATCGCTCGAACAGGTCGTCGGTGACCGGTTCGGACGTTATTCGAAATACATCATTCAAGACCGGGCTTTACCGGATGCGCGCGACGGGCTCAAACCCGTCCAGCGGCGTATTCTCTATGCGATGCATACGGAAGGGAACCTGTATGACCGTGCGTACCGGAAGTCTGCCAAGACGGTCGGGGTCGTCATCGGCAATTACCACCCGCACGGCGACTCGTCTGTCTATGAGGCGATGGTCCGCTTGAGTCAGGAGTGGAAGTTACGGTACCCGCTCGTCGACATGCAAGGGAATAATGGATCGATCGACGGCGATAGTGCGGCCGCGATGCGGTATACGGAAGCACGTCTCTCAAAAGTCTCAAGCTTGATTCTAGACGGCATCAATAAACAGACGGTCGACTATACCCTCAACTTCGATGATACAACGGAAGAACCACTCGTTTTACCGTCGTTGTTACCGAACTTGTTGATGAACGGCTCGACCGGGATTTCTGCCGGATACGCGACAGAGATTCCTCCGCACCACGCGGGCGAAGTCCTCGACGCGGCAATCGGTCGCATCTCAGGCACGGTCAATGACGTCAACGACCTGCTGACGCACATGCAAGGACCTGATTTCCCGACTGGTGGCGTCGTGCAAGGGCTCGACGGGATCAAAAAAGCGTTCGAAACAGGACGCGGGAAAGTCATCATCCGGTCGCGGGCGACAATCGAGACACTCCGCGGGGGACGTCAGCAAATCGTCATCACGGAACTGCCATACGAAGTCAACAAAGCAAATCTCGTCAAACGGATGGAAGAATTACGCCTCGACCGTAAAGTCGAAGGAGTGGCTGAAGTCCGCGATGAAACGGACCGCGACGGACTGCGTGTCGTCATCGAACTGAAAAAAGAGGCTGATGCAGAGGGGATTTTACATTTTTACCTCAAACAAACCGACCTCCAAGTCGCCTATAACTACAATATGGTCGCCATCCATGAGCGGACACCGCGTCAAATGGGTGTGCTCGCCTTACTGGATGCTTATTTAAGCCACGTCAAGGAAGTCGTCATCCGCCGGACAACGTTTGATCTCGATCAAGCGAAACGCCGCCAGGAAGTCGTCTCTGCCTTAATGACTGCGATTTCCGTCCTCGATGAGACACTCCGTCTGATTCGGGCTGCGACGAACAAAGCGGAAGCAAAAGAGAATCTGATTGAACGCTTCGCCTTCTCGGACCGCCAAGCAGAAGCTGTCGTCATGCTCCAACTGTATCGCCTGACAAATACGGACATCGTCGAATTGCAGGAAGAGGCTGAAAAACTCGAGAAGGAAGTCACGCGTCTCGAGAAAATCTTGAACGATGAGAAGACGCGGAACCGCCTCATCATTAAAGAATTGAGCATCTTAAAGGATCAAGTCGCGGATGAACGCCGTTCAACCGTCGAAGCCGAAGTCGAAGAACTGAAGCTGAAGACGGAAGTCATGATCGCCGTCGAAGAAACGATGGTCTTCATGTCGAAAAACGGCTACATCAAACGCTCGTCGCTCCGGTCATTCGGTGCCTCGAACGACCTTCCGGAGATGAAGGAACAAGATCGTCTGCTCTATCAAGGGCAAGCGATGACGACCGATCACGTCATCGTCTGGACGATACGCGGTAATTACTTATTGATTCCGGTCCATCAGCTCCCAGATACGAAATGGAAGGATGGCGGACAACACGTCGCGAATCTCGTACCACTCGAACCGGGTGACCGTGTCCTCTCGATCGATCTCGTCCGGACGTTCGACGAAACGTCACATTGTCTGTTCGTCACTCGCCAAGGAATGGTCAAACGATCGAAACTGAGCGATTACAATGCCCAGCGGAAGTCGAAACCATTGCAAGGCGTCCGCTTAAAAGCAGATGACGAGGTCCTCTATGCTGCGGTCTCGACTGGCGAGAAACAATTGTTCCTCGCAACGCAAAACGGCTTTGGTCTGTGGTTCACGGAAGACGATGTGCCGGTCGTCGGCGTTCGGGCAGCAGGTGTCAAAGCCATCAACCTGAAGGATGATGATGTCGTCGCAGGGGCGATTGCCTTTATGCAAGCACCGAATATCGTCTTACTGACACAGCGGGGTGCCTTGAAGAAGATGCGCCTTTCGGATCAGTTCCAAATCACGAATCGTGCCTTACGTGGTCAGCAATTGTTGCGTGATTTAAAATCAAAACCGCATCAGGTAGCGGCGTTACTTGATGTCACGAATCAAAAAGAACTCGTTTTGATCGGAAAAGAGCAGGCAAAATCGATTCAAATCGGTTCCTTGTCTTATCTCGATCGGTTATCGAATGGTTCGTTTGCGTATGATGAAGAAAAATTCGGTCCACTCGTTGACTGGTATACCGTTTGACGGTCAGACGTCCCTCACGATGAAGCGTGGGGGACGTCTTTTTTTCTGTCTTTTTGTAGGAAATGTCGTCTTTTTAATCATTTTTTTAGATTATTTCCACAAATTATCGGTGAATCTTTAGTTTACAAATTGAAAGAGTGACCAATAACCGCTACAATAAAAGAAAATGGTCAGGTCAAGCATGTCACATCAGACGCGAAGCGGTTCGAAGCGTAGCTTATATGTATTTCTCAAGCAGCTACGGATCCGTCCTTAGCTGCTTTTGTGCCATCTGCCTAACTGGAGAGGTGATGAAGATGAAATTCAGACGACGCGAAAAAGTAGCAATCTATATCACACGGGAACAACCAGAGGGATGGGAACTACTTGTTTTTCATCCACAATCAGCTCCAGATAGTGACTGGCAGATTCCTGCCGGGACGATTGAAGACGCAGAAATCGCCAAGGAAGCAGCCGTCCGCGAGACGTTGGAAGAAAGTGGTCTATCACTTGCGACCGTTCAATACGTTGGCGAAGAAGAGATGCGTTACCCAGAGCGGATGCGGGTCCATTACACGTATTTCTATCATGCCCATATCGAATGCCAAGAAAACAGATGGACGCATTGTGTTGCGGGTGACGGTCAAGATTGCGGTGATTTTTTCCATTTCGCCTGGTTGCCGCTTGATCGCATCACACAGCTCGAACGCCGGCATCATATTTTTCTTGATCGGCTCATTCATCGGTTGGAACGTAATCAACCATATGATTGTCGCAAACACGGCTAATGTCGTGTTTTTTTGTTTTGTCTCACTATATTGAGTTTACCTTACTTATGAGACAAGATTATTTAACTATTGATAATATATGTTATGTTAACTAACAAAGAAAAATAATTTTTTTGCATGTCCCCCATAAAAAATAGTCAGTTTGCCCCTTTGTTTTTTACATCCACCCCTGTTACTCTAAATACAGTAACAAATCACTTGTTACCTTTATGTCGGTAACATTACGGTTGTAACCGGATTATCAGTAACAAAGGAGGAATTTGATGCAAGCCGTCGCCATTTCATTTGACGTCAAAAACTCACGCACTTTTCCGCACAAAGAAGAATTATTGCAGACACTCCGGACGTTAGCGGAGCAATTAAATGATCAGTTTAAAGACGCACTCGTCCCATTTCAAATCAAGTCTGGAGACAGCTTACTCGGTGTTTTCCAAAGCTACCCAATCTGTTATCCTGTTTTACTCGAACTCGTTAATAGTCCGCTCGACGGTTATGTCGGCGTCGGATTTGGTCAATATGAAACGCTTTCGACGACAGAAGCCGACGAAGCGAACGGTAGCGCCATCATTTTTGCCTTCGAAGCGCAAGAGGCGGCCAAAAAATCAGACAATCAAATCGTTTTCGCCGGCCCCCCTTATTTCCCGGCTGCTTTACTAACAGGCTATGTCGATATGCTGTATCCCGCTTATTTTGGGAAAACAGATCGTCAAGTCGAGCTCCATACACTGATGGACCGATTCCCGGACGCAACGTATGAAGAAATCGGACTAAAAATGGGTTTTCAAGAAAAAGATGCCCGAATTAACGTCGCGAAACTTGTTGCCCGCTCGCAACGTAAACAACGGAAGCAACTCGAAACGGCTTTTATACAAGCGCTCGAGCAACTCCAGGTCTGGGAGGCGATTGGATGAATTTACTGTTGAGCCTTCTGATTGCCCATCTCATTGCCGATTTCCCGCTGCAAGGTAAACGGATCGCGGAGCACAAGCACCGGAAGCTTCGCCCCCTGCTCGTCCATCTCGGGATACATAGCCTCTGTACAGCGGCTGTCTTAAGTTATTTTTACCTGACCGGACAATTCGAGCTCGTAAGTGCCCTGTATCTCTTCAGTGCGATTATCGGATCACACGCCGTCATTGACCGCTCGCAACTTAAGCGGATCATCAAACCGGCACCGGCTTTTTGGATTGATCAACTGTTACATATCGGCATCATCATTGGTCTGATTGCGGTGATGTTCCCAATCAGTTGGCCAAGTGCTATCACCCTCTCCTTCCAAGTGCTTTGGATCATCATGTGGAGCCTGGTTGCGACGGAACTGGTCGGACGCGGCATCGCCCCCTTGCTGCTACCGTTCGCTCCCCGATTGATTGAATCCCATTTCGAGCGGAAAGTGACTCGTAAGGAACAATTGAACGGGATCAGCCGTTCCGTCACCCACGAGGTTGAGGATTCGGCCCGCAGTTACACGACAGAGATTAATGGCGTTGGTCGCTATATCGGTCTCGTCGAGCGGGCAATCATCGTTATTCTCGTCGCCGTCAATGCGGTTGGTGCAATCGGCTTCATCATCGCTCTCAAAGCATTGGCGCGGTTCAAGCAGTTTGAAGACCGCCGTTTTGCGGAATATTATATCATCGGCAGTTTACTTAGTATTTTGAGCGCACTCCTCTGCGGAATCGCCATTCGCTTCGTATTATAGAACGAGAAAGAAAGTGAGGTGAGACGGCTTCCTGGCTTTACCAGAAAGACCGTCGAACAAAAATGAAAACAATTGGATTAGTCAGACACCACCGGGTCACAGAAGGATATCCGACGAAAGGTTGGATTAGCGCTTCCGATATCGAAGCTTGGATTGAACGGTACGATAGCTCGGCGATCGATGTCAAACCGGTCGAACTCGGACAGACGGACTGGACGATCTGTTATGCGAGCAGTATGCCGCGGGCGATCCAGACAGCGGAGAGTGTCTATGAGGATGAGATCATCGTGACCGACCTTTTACGGGAAGTGCCGTTCCCGACAATCAATTCCCGGATTCGCCTCCCCTTCCTCGCCTGGGCGATCATCGGTCGGCTTGTCGCTCCGTTCAGCAAACGGATTCAGGCGCAGATTAAAGATGCCAACCAACGCATTGAAGTGTTGTTGAATCAATTGGCGTTCGAGAATAATGAACGCGTTCTCCTCGTCGGTCACGGCGGAATGATGTTATTGATGCGGACGGCACTGAAAAAACGTGGTTACACCGGCCCCCGCTTCCGTCACCCGCGCAACGGGATGCTCTATCAATTTGAAAAGAGTGAGGTTAGACGATGAAATGGGCTTCGACGATTCTGCTCGCCCTCGGTCTCATCATCATTTTCTATATGACGCGGGAGGACGAAGCGCTACGCACCGACCGCGCCGAAACGACGGTCTCGGTATACGGATTTGATGTCGGACAAGGTGACAGCACCTTCATCCGGACGAAGACGGACGCGATTTTGATTGATGGCGGCAACAATGGGAAAGGAGATGACGTTGTCCGCTACTTAAAAGCGCTTGGGGTGAGACGCATAACAGCCGTCATCGCGACCCACCCTGACGCCGATCACATCGGCGGACTCGACACCGTCCTTGAAGCATTTGATGTCGACCAAGTCTACGCCCCGCGTGTCAATCACACGACCGATACCTATCGTGACTTTTTGCTTGCTGTTAAAAATGAAGGGGTGACAATCAAAACGGCGAAAGCCGGCGTCGTCATTCCGAGTGAATCAGCCGATTTTGAGATCATCGCTCCTTTGACGGACGGGACCCGTGATTTAAACAGTTGGAGTGCCGTCCTGAAGATGACGCACGAGGAGAATACGTTCCTCTTCATGGGGGACGCGCCGACTCGGACGGAGCAACAATTACTAACAGCCGGAATTGACGTCAAGGCAGATGTCTTAAAGATTGGTCATCACGGTGCCGATACATCGTCGTCGATTCCATTTCTGCAAGCGGTCCACCCTGAACGTGCCTTAATTTCAGCGGGAGAAGGAAATGCCTACAACCATCCCCGGCCGATAGTCATGAATGCCTTAGCAGCAGAGAGCATCACAATCGACCGTACGGACCGGATGGGGACGATTGAATACACATCGGATGGGACGGCGATTACCGTCACAAGTCGCAAAGACTTCCGTCCGAACTAAGGAGGCATGACGATGAAGATGACGGTCACAGCTTTCGAGGAAGCATTCGCCTTGTGTGAGACGGAAGCACGGGAAACGATTCAACTCCCGCGAGAACGACTGCCGGTCGCAGCAGAAGTCGGCGATCGGCTGGAATGGCAAGGTCGCTCGATCCGGATTTTACGTACCGAGACGGTGGCGCGTCGCCAGGAAATCGACCAGTTGATGGATGAACTGTTTGAGGATTGACGCAGGAAGCAGACACAGCGTGTCTGCTTTTTTACGGATTAATGGAATTATTTAGAAGGAATATCGAGAATTACTGGCGGTTTTATCTGAATTTTCGTACACTTTAGTGAGAAGAAGAAAACAAGGGGGAATTATTTTATGTTTCAACAACTACGTACATCCTTAAAACAATCCGTCCTCGGGCAGGACCATGTCATCGATCATCTGTTGATCGGCATGCTCGCCGAAGGACATGTCTTACTGGAAGATCGACCGGGTACCGGCAAGACGACACTCGCTAAGGCATTGGCGCAGTCGCTCGATGCGAAGTTTTCCCGTGTCCAGTGTACAGCCGACACGCTACCGACCGATTTACTCGGAATGGAGTTGTTCAATCCGTTGACCGGCTCATTCGAACAACGATTCGGTCCTCTGTTCGCCAACATCGTCCTCGTCGATGAAATCAACCGGACGACCCCGCGCACCCAGTCAGCGCTCCTTGAAGCGATGGCGGAAGCACAAGTCACAATCGGTGACACGTCCTATACGTTACCGCAACACTTTTTTGTCATCGCGACACAAAACCCGTTCGATGGACAAGGAACGTTCCCGTTGCCTCAAGCTCAGCTCGATCGTTTTCTGTTCAAACTTTCGTTCACGCCGCTCGACCGGACTGCTGAAAAAGCACTTTTGCGGGGCGCGCATCTCGAGGCGATGGATCTTCATCTCCCACTCGAGCAATTGAACGCCTGGAAACAGGAAGTCGCAGCCGTAACCATCGAAGATACGGTCGAGGACTACCTCCTTGATGTATGTGACGCCCTACGAGCGCACCGTGACATCGAAATCGGTCCAAGTCCGCGGGCGACGCTCGCCTTGCTGAAAGCGGCAAAAGCACGCGCCTGGATGCATGAGCGGAATTACGTGACGCCGGAAGATATCAAGAGCTTGGCCACCCCCTTGCTCGCCCACCGTCTCGTCTTGACCCTTGAAGCGACGTTAAAGATGATGAATGAACGACTCGTCAAACAAACCCTTGAATCTTTGACTGTACCGACTGAGGTGTAACCATGCAATTGATTACACCTAAAGCATTCCATCCCATCTTCTTATTTCTCGTCGGGGTAAGTGGTGTCTTTTGCGCCCTATATGGTTCACTCGTCCTCGCCAGTCTATTCGTCGCCTATGTCCTCTACGGCTGGTATATGCCGAAGTGTCTCGAATACTTAGCTAATCAGATCGACGTCCGACTGGTCGAAACGACACGTGCCTTTCGTGACGATGAACTCGCCATCCCGTTTGCTTTAGAAAACCGGGCAAGGTTTCCGCTCGGTAAAGTCACTGTATCCGGCTTGCTCGGGGATCAGGTCCGAATCGATGGTGCAGGCAGTCAATTTTGGCGGCATCACCTGTTCGTCGGTAAAAATCAAATCGTTCCGTTCGAAATTGACGTCATCGCCGCACATCGCGGAACGATTCGGATTCAGTCGTTCGATGTGATGATTTCAGATCCGTTCCATACGATGACGGTCTACTTGACATTACCGATTCAACAACTCGGGCATGTCTTCCCGGACTTCGCCCCTGCTTCCGTCGAATGGAACGAACGGCAAATCCCCGGTGAGGCGGTTGATCGGTCGAGCCCGTTCACGGACCGGTCGAGCTTTCATTCCGTCGTCCCTTATGCGGGAGACGCCAAGACAATTTACTGGTCAGCATATGCGAAGACGAGCGAACTCTATTCCTATCAATACGACCGTGTCCGGAATCATGATTATGCCGTCATCATCGACGGTCTGTCCGGTGACGGATTGTCCTTACGGAGTGACTTTGAAAAACTTCTGTCCCGTGGTGCGACAATCATCCGGGAACTTGAAAAACAAGGTGCCTCTTACAGTCTTTGGATTTCGATGGTCAATCGGGATGGTCAGTGGTATCATGTTCCGTCCGGAAAAGGAAAGGAACAGTTTTTACGGACGATGGAGTGTTTGGCGCGCCTGTCAGAGTACGACTTACCGCTTGAGCGCCGCTACTTCATGAAACGTCTCCAACGGGCCGTCCCGTCGACGACTGCCGCGATCCACCTCGGTCATCGGCAAAAGGAGGTGAGCGCATGATGTTGCTCTGGTGGTTACTCATCATCAGTCTCTTACAGACGATGGCACTCCCGTTGCTTGCCTTTGCGCTGCTTGCCGTCCTACCCGTTCGGAAAGTCCGGATTCTTCTGCAAGTGATTGCTGCGCTCGCCCTGTTTTATGTATCACCATTGATCAGCATCTTCTTATTGTTAGCGACTGCGATCGGTGCCTTCCTCGAGACGATCGAACTCGAGTACCGCTTTGCTTTGACGGGTGCTGTCTTCGTCGGGATTTGTTTCTTGTACCCCGGACTGACACCACCGCTCCTCGCCTATGTCTTGCTTGGTCTACTCGTCCTGACGCCATTCTTAAAGCGACATTTCGTCGAGTGGCGCCGGATTTTGACGAGCGTCACGCTCGCCTTCGGACTTAGCTTTTTGCTCGTTTTCCTTCTTCGCCTGATGAAGGAAGCATTGTTCGGATCCGTCGCAAATTTAATGCGCCCCGCCTTCGAGATATTCGGTTCACTCTTTACGTGGACGATTCCGCTTTCGGAAAAGGTCGATGAAAAAATGCAGACTGGTGCAAACCTCGGCAACATGGAAGCGGTCGAACCCATCAAACAAGGGGTAATGAACGCCGCGACGGTCCAGGTGTTTAATTATGCCGCCCTCGGACTGGCTCTCCTCGTCGTCGGACTGATGTTCTATTTCCTCCGTAAACGACGCGTCGTCACGGTGGAGCAGGACGAGATCGTCCGACCAACCGCCAAAAAGCGGACGAAGGCCGCGAAAAAGCACAGTCAGCATCCGTTGCTCCAACTCGCCTCGCAACTGGAGCAAGCCTTTCCACGCAAACGCGATGAGACGACATACGAATGGCTTGAGCGGATCGCCTTCCCGGAAGTCGAGCGCAATGCCCGCTTGATTGACGGAATCGAGTTTAGTCAAAGTGAACCCGCCTATCATTTGCAAGTTTTCCGTCGTCAGGTTCGGGAACGTATTGAACAATAAAAAAAAATCTCCATCTCTGTAACAGAGAATGGAGATTTTTCATTTAGTTGAATCAATTTTCGAGGCTTTACGTGCGATGACGACGATAAAGACGATCGCACCGACAGGAAGCACTAACGGCATCCAGTCGAGGATATACTGTGTGTTCATGGTATCCCCCCTTATTGGCATGAGCTATAAGCGTAGCATATTCCAAATAACGGGATGATGCAAGTCTCGTTACAGCCGCGGTAAGACCGAATAAGCGATTGAATAATACAGTAAAATACTCGTTGCAAGCGAATAGACGACAAGAATTACCGGGATATGTTTGAGTTGACCACGACGTTTAAAGAGACGAATCGAAAAAATTGTAATGGCTAGTGCAAAGAGTGGACTAAAACCAAAAATGACGATATCCATCGTTTCTAATAATTCTTCCGCAAAAAGTAAGTTAAAAGCGAAAATAAACAATAAGTACCAGGAAATATAGGATAGACAGACGAAGAATAGATACAATAGTCCATCCATCCAGCCCCGTGTACGGCGATTTTCCATCTGTTGCATGACGTTCCTCCTACATAAGTATCAGATACCCTTAATAGTAGACGGAAAAGATACGCGAAAATATTCAAATATGAATATACGACAAAAAACGACAAAAAGTGTCCTTTCACTTGCAAGGACACTTTTCGCAGCATTAGTTTACAACAGAACTTTCCTGATAGATTCGCGCCAACTGAAGGACCTTCTCTTTAAAGGTTTCACGACGGATGCTCGGTTCGATGATTTCAGCTTGGTTAGCAAATTGAATCAACCATATCATGAAGCCTTCCGAGAAGAGGGCACTGACTTTAACCTCGAACCATTCCTCGTCGATTCGTCGACAGCGGATATCCGTCCCGAATCGATCGACGACCGTCGGCATGACGCTTTCGTGAAATTTTAACGTCAGTTGCTCATCTTCCCCTTCGTACATGTTGAACATGTTACTCAAGTAGGAAGGATCCACCTCGACCGGAGTCTCTGTAGGTTCGAATACACTGCACTGGACGATCCGGTCGACACGATATGTCCGAATCTGCTGGACACGTTCATCACGACCGATTAAGTAATAGTTCCCGTTATCGACAATTAGGTGCGCTGGTGTGACGAGATAAAAATCACCATCTCGGCGGAGCTCGAACTTCCGCGTCCGTTCATTAAATTTCCCTTGGTACTGGAAGCTGATGATTTCTTGTTCCGTAATCGCCTTTTGAATCGTATCGATCGAGAACGGAATTACTCCTTTTGGTTTTTTGACCGTATGGATGACGGGGTTCAACGTCTTCGCCAACCGCTCGCTCGTCAACGATTGGATCGTTCGAACAAGCGCCTTCGTCTCACTTTCCGAAATGAATTTCGCACTTGCGATCGCGTCGACGAGTAAACGCAACTGGTGGTGCTCAAACCGCCGGCTGACGAGATGATATGGCGTCGCCAGTCCATTTTTCGTCTCTTCTTTGACGACATCAAACCCTGATTTCGCAAGGGCCTCGATATCGTCCTTCAGCGATTTTCGTGATAATTTTTCAATCAATCCTCGTTTTGATAAAGCGATACTCAAATCTTCTAACGTCAAGGTCTCCTCTTCGTCCGAGTATTTTTCAAAAATATCCCGAACAGCCAGTAAGCGATCACGGTTTGATAATTTTTCAGTAGGCACGGTACATCCTCATTTCCTATCGTTACGGTATTTGATTATACTTCGAGTATACCGTAAATAAATAATAATATTAACAATAAATTGGTAAAATTTATATCGTTAGGAGAATTTGGATGCATTTGATTGCTGAATGGAAGGAACAACAATTTGATTACCGAGATAGCGGAACAGGTCCCATCATTCTGTTAATCCACGGTACACAGTCCGATTACCGGGAGATTTATCATGTCGAAAAATTAATTCACGCCGGGTACCGTGTGATTGTCCCGTCACGTCCCGGATACGGAAAAACCCCGCTGCGGTTAGCGGAGTCTCCTGTCGAGCTAGCTGCGTTCTATAAAGGTTGGATGCAGGCACGCGGTTTTACACGCTATACCATCTACGGCATCTCAGCAGGCGGTCCGACAGCAATCGCCCTAGCGAGCCAAAACGATGCTGCTTGCTCACTCGTTTTAGCGTGTGCGATGTCTCATCAAATTTCACTTCCATACCAGAACGTATTGATTCAACCGCTCTTCCAACGTCCACTCCACTTCATTCAGTGGGTATTATGGACGTATGTCAAAGATAAGTTAAAAAAATTTCCTGAAGAGGCGTCCGTCCGGATGGTCGAAATGACGAGCCTGTTGCAACGTAGTGACATTCGGTCACTCTTGACGCATGAAGATGAACGCTTATTGTATGCCGTCGGACTACAGAACGGTCCCGGGCGCGGCGTCTTGTTCGACATCACTCAGCAGCTTGAGCGACAGACACTCGAAACGGTCAGCTGCCCAGTCCTAATCGTCCATTCACAAGCCGATCGCGCTGTCCCGTTCGAGCATGCCCGCTATACGCAGCGTCTGATCCCCCATGCCCAGTTCATCGAATCGAAAAGTCCGGGTCATTTGATTTGGATTGGTCCTTCAGCACGACGAGATGAACGAATGATTGAACGCTTCATCACATTAAATCACCTGTAAACGAACATGTAGCTTCATTTTTTCATTTTCCTCGACAATCGAGATGATTCCCCGGGCCGTCAATTCGTCGATCGCCTGCTCCGTCCGTTCTTCGTTCAAGCGGGCACAGCGGGCGATTTCTGCGATGCCCATTCGACAGGACAGTTGATTCGCTTTGATTTTCGACGAAGGTTTGGCAACGGACCGTTGCAACAAACGCCAAAAGACATGACGGGCGTCGTCCGATAATGCATAGGCGTTCTTTTCAATGACAGGGGGTACATACCGAATGTCTTCACGGATCCGACGAATTAAGTACAGGCTGAGCCATTCCTCGAGTTCAGCTTGAATCCGGAAAAATTCAAACCACCAAAGTTGATCAAGTGCGTGTTCCTCATCACGGCTGAGCATCCAGCTCGGTGGGATTTGATCAAACTCCTCTTCAAGCCAGTCCTCATAATCAAGTGCCGTCTCATAGAGGACTTGCGGCGAAATTTGAGCCAACGATTCCCGTGATTTATAGATATCAAAGCTCATCCGACGAAAATGTTCGACGGAGGCTGCGACTTGACTGAGCTGAACGAACTTTTTCGTGATGAGACGAGCGAGACCGTCTAAATCATGGTGCATCGCATAAAGGTGTTTTTCTAAAGCAATCAAAATACTTCTTTCCATCAGACGTTTCCTCCTCTTTTACTGGTGTGCTGATAGTCTTTTTCCGCAATCCCGGTTTTCAAAACCATTCTTAGAAGCAAATCAGTTTATTTCAACGTTTCCTTTGTCTTACAATGGACAAATAGCGATTAATAAAGGAGATGGAACGAAGATGTATACGATTTACGGCAGTTCTAGAAAAGGGAACAGTGAATGGCTCGGTGTCCGCGCATTCGAAGGCATTCCTCATGTGTCGGTCGATTTAGCCAACACGATGATTCAACCTGTGGAAGACCGGCGGCATCATGGTGGGTTCTTACCGATTGGCGATGATTACCGGCGGATCGTGGAAGAAATGCTCGAGCATGACGACATCGTGTTCATTACGCCGATCTACTGGTATTCGATGTCCACGAAGATGAAGCTCTTCATCGACCGCTTCAGTGAATCGTTGCGTGATGAAGACTTACGTTTCCGTGAGCGGATGCAAGGCAAGCGATTCCACCTGATTGCTGTCGGCGGCGATGATCCGAAAGAAAAAGGACGCGCCCTTGTGACACAGTTCGAGCATATCGCGACCTTTTTAGGAGCCCATCTTGAAACGGCGATCCTCGCGGAAGGGAATGCACCGGGGGACGTCGAACGCGATACGGTCGCCCTTGCAGAGATTGATGCGTTCCGAGAAAAAATGTCAAAAGCGTACGTTTAAGGAAAGTTATGTAAGGGAATCTTTTGATTAGTTCCATTCTGTAGTCAGACTAATCGGAGGTGGTGCTAGATGTTACAGTCGAAAAAACGCAATGAACGCAAGTGGAAACGACTTAAGACACGCAATCATATCGTTTTACTAGAACAGCTATTTCAAACGGATGAAGAAATACGGGTCGTGCGACCACGACTTGATTCTCACTCCACTCCCTTAAATCCGATCGAGCCTTCTCGTTAAGTCGTATAGGACAAAAAAAGACGCATTTGCAATCGCAAATGCGTCTTTTGACTGTTTAGTCGTTTTTGAGCTTCACATTTTGGTCGGCAGGCAAGGTTGTCGTCGTTTCCTCTTCTTCAAGCTTCGGTACACCCGCTCCATAATCTTTCGATTCATCTGCGACGTAAGATGCGGCATAGGCCGGGTTGATTAAGTCTGACTTTGATCCGACAATGACGATATGGCCATGGCGGACTTCATCTTCCAAACTTTCTGCAACATCTTTCGTCATGCCAAGTTCAGATAGTTGGGCGATACGATCTTTTCGATTACTACGGACGGTCGCCATCAATGTTTCAAAAAAAGATTTTTTCGTAACGCGGTAAGCAAGCGTCTGTGTATCGTTCGCAATCCGTTCTGCCAGTTCCTCGTCTTTTGCAAAAATATAAATTTGTTTATTTGAATACCCGCCTGACTTTAAACTCGTTATTTCTGCATCGACGCCAGTCATGTCACGGACAATACGTGTTTCAATCATGTTCGTTCATCTCCTTCATACTAAGCCTCAGTTGGCTGTCTCAATATAAAGTTATTCCCGAAACATAATGAATAAAACATGGATTTCAAAAACTGCTTATGAAACTTTCTTTAGTGACGTGCCGCGTCGTTGTTTACGAAGTACGGTCAGGATGATGATGAGACCTACCAGCACTTGCGGCACCACGGTTTCAATCGTCGGATAAAATCCGATCCAGGCGACGGGCGGCAGCGCAAGTGGATGGACAGGCAATACACCTGTCAGTTGGAGCGCATGTAGACTTACACCGAGTATCTTAAAGGCCATCATATAGATTAAGATGGTCGCGCCTAAGAATAGACGGCGAATCGGCAAACGGACACCGAAATAGATGACTGCAATTGACACGAGTCCGATCAAGAGAACAGCTGCCAAAATGCCTCCACCTAAGGCGAGTGGCGTCATCGCCGGTGCCATCCCGACGTAAAAGAGTAATGTCTCCGCACCTTCCCGGAAAATCGTCAAGAAACTGACGATGAAGAGTGAAGTCCGCGATAGGTCGGACACGAGTTGCGTCTGACGGGAAGTAATGGCCGTTTTCGAATGTAACCAATTTCCGACCAGTAACATCACGAGAACGGCGAACAAGCCGGTCCATCCTTCAATTTGCTCTCGTCCGACACTTGCGAGCGCGGTCGAGAAGAAAAATTGAATGATTAGCGCAAGCAGACCACTCGCTAAAAGCCCGAGGACGGCTCCGAACCAGATGTGCCGTTCCCCCCGTAAATTCGCTTTACGTGTTAAGGCGACGAGCGCACTGATAATCAGCAACGCTTCAAGTCCTTCCCGGACCATGACGAGCATCGCGTCGACGAACGTATAGCTCGTCTGGTCGGTCAGTTGTCCGAGCGATGCGCTTAATTCCTGTAACGAAGTGATTGTCGCGTTCCGCGTCTCCCCGTTTAAGCGGGCGAGCAATAAAGGGACGTCCGTCTCGACTTGCGTATATAAAGCACTGTCTCGTGTCCGGACCGCCCCTTCTCCGCTCGGCCACTGGGCAATGAACGTCGTCAAAGTCGACCGCGCCCCGTCAAGGTCTTTTGCAACGAGCGCATCCGACGCCTGATCGAGTAAACGGATCAAATCGGTCAATTCGACTGATGCCGTCTTGACGATGTCCCCTTCGACGAATGAGTCGATGCTTGTATCAAACTGGTTGAGGGCCTCGTTCCATTCCGTCTGGTCGAATGTCTGGCGTGCTTGTGCGATGCGAATCGCAGATAACGCCATCTCGACTTTTCCGTAGTGACCGATGCTTTCTTCCCGGACGACGCTCTCACGGGCCGTCCATTCCTTTAACAAAGTCTGTTCGAGTGTCTTTCGCTCACCCGCATCCGCTTGCCGCATTTGCTTGGTCACTTCATGTAAATCAAGCAGACGGGTCCGGGCCGTCGCATCCTGCGCGGGACGCATTGTTTCTTCGAGCGTCCGGACGGCCGTCGACAGTGCCGTCAAGTCCGCACTGATCGTCGCGAACGACGCATCCTGATGTTGTTTCAGCGTCGATAAACGCTTTAAGATGACGGCTTTTTCATCTGAGTCAGCCAGTTCCTTTGATTGTTTAGCTAACGTCGCGATTCGTTTTGAAAGTGCATCGCGATTTTCCGCCTTCACGGCTGAGATGGCTTGACCAATCGACACGTAAAGGGCATCGGTTTTCGCCTCTGCACCCGCATGGGGGATGAGCGTGCTACATATAAGGAACACGAGTAAGGCAGCTTTAAGCAAAGAGCGCATCACCGATGTAACCTCCTTTTTGAATGCCGCCGAAACACGCGAACAGCGCGCTTCCACGATGAGTAATGTATTCATTCATCCGGTCAGAAGTTGCGAGCCGTTCTTGGATCGTGATGAACTGCTCCGGCGATCGCTGATACGAGAGGAACAACAGACCGGCGTCTAATGCGCCTGTCGTCTCATCAACGCCATCCTGGTAGGAGTAGGAGCGTCGGAGCAGTTGCACCTTTCCTTCACCATGCGCGACCGCTGTATGCGAGTCTGCCGGTAGTTCTGCTTCCCCCCGTGCGATCCGTTTCGTCGGTGTAACGGACGCGAACTCATCTTTTGAACCGAGTGGTGCCCCGGACGCCCGTTCACGCCCGAATGTCCGCTCCTGCTCCTTCAAAATCGTCCGGTCCCAGACTTCAAGGTGCATCTGAATCCGGCGAACGACGAGAAACGTCCCGTTCGTCAGCCAAGGTGAACCATCACGCCATTGATAAAACAGCGTATTCTCCCGCGTCGCCGCTTTCGTCACGTCAGGATTGCCTGTCCCATCTTTGAATCCGAACAAGTTCCGCGGTGTCCCGCCTGTCGCATCTGCCACTTTCGACCGCTGGAAACCGGCTTGCGTCCAGCGAATCTTGACGACCCCCCGTCCGATTCGGGTCAAGTTGCGTAACGCGTGGAAGACGACTTGCTGGTCGTCCGCACAAATTTGGACAATCAAGTCACCGCCGGACCATTTCTCATCGAGCTGGTCCAAATCAAATGTCGGTAAATCTCGTAAGAGTGCCGGGCGTTTATGGCCGATGCCGAAACGATCCCCTTCAAATAAACTAATTCCGCAACCGAACGTGAACGTCAAGTGACTTGCAGATAACCCCTCTGCTTCACCGGTGTCGTCCGGTGGGATGTAGGCGCTATCTGTTTCGCCGAGCGATAGTCCTGCTGATAAGCGCGCGCAAGCCCGCGTCCAGCGCTTCAATAAATCAATCAGCTCGTCGCGGCGATTCGTCTTGACGTCAAAAGCGACGAGTTGGACATGATTTTGGGCCGGTGTCATGATGCCCGCTTGATAGGTGCCGTAAAACGGGACTTGATCGGACGCCTTAGCCGTCAAGGCGCGCGGTAAGAAGCGTTCGACACCACTTGCATAAAAAGCTGCACCGAGACCGGTCAGGCCGGCGACTTTTAAGACATCACGTCGTGTCATGCCAGCCTCTAATGTTGGTCGTGTCATGATTATCCCTCCAGTACGATGCCCATCTTCGACAGCGGTTCTGCCAGTTCGTTAATGGCTTGACTCAACTGTTTAACGTCGGTTTTTGATAAGTCCGTATAGAGGACGTACCCCTTTTCCGTTTTCTTCGCTTCTAATAAGGCATTGACGTCCTCAAAGCGCGCTGCGATCTCTTTTGACAATGCGTCGTCTTGTTTCATCAGGCTCGGGTTCAATAACTGATAAATTTTTTCCGCCCCTTGGACGTTCGCTGCAAAATCATAAAGATCGGTATGTGAATAGCGGTCTTCTTCGCCTGTCACTTTCGAAGTCGAGACTTCATTCAATAAATCCGTCGCCCCCGTCACGAGAAGCTCAGGTGTCACGTCGACTGTTTCGACTTTTGCACGCAAGAGGTGGACGTCCTGCATCAATTGCTCCGCGTATTGCTCATACCCTTTTGTTGTTCCCTTTTCGAACAAGCCTTGTTCGATCCGGTGATAACCGCCCCACTCGGATTCCTTGACGTCACCTGCACGGGCATCGATTTTCGGATCGAGGTCACCGAAAACTTCCGCGATCGGTTCCGCCCGTTCATAGTGCATCCGCGCCGGTGCATAGAGCGCTTTCGCCTTTTCAAGGTCCCCTTCCTTGACGGCCGTCGTAAAGGCTTCTGTTTTATTCGTGAAGGCATCGAGTTCATTGATCGCATAATCGCGGTAATCGGCGACGACCTGATCGAATTGGCCGTCCGCTGTTTTCGGTGTCGCTTTTGTCGTTGTTTCTTGTTCCCCGCAAGCAGCTAACAAGGTCGCGAGCGACAAGGCACTCGCCGTAAGGATTTTTTTATGTGACATGATTCATTTCCCCCAAATCGTTAAGTAAGTTCAGTTGTTAGTATAGACGATAATGATAATCGTTATCAATATAAATTTAGAGCTAACATGAAAAACCCGTCCTGACGAGCGTCATCAGGACGGGTTTTTGCTCATTTAGTTGTTTTTTCGCTTTTTAAAATACGTCCGTGAAATGATGAACGCCACGATCGCAAACCCGATAAAGACAAACGCTTTTTGGACGAGCGTCAAGAACGATAAATCAAACACTAACAGCTTAATCGCACTGACGCTAAGTAGCAGCAGACCGGATAATCGCCAGACGGACAAATTACGGATCCGACCAATCGTGACGAGAAGCAAGGCAAGTAAAATGTAGGCAACCGATAATGTCGTACTGCGATTCGTTTCGTCGAGTCCGTCATAAAACGGCAGTTCCATGACGAGTAACGTATACGTCGTCAGGACGCCGACGGCTGCGACAACTAGACTGATCTGGAACGTCCCGTCCTCGACCATCGCGCGGTGTTGTTGCACGAGTAAATAAATTAAACCACTCGTCGCAAGTACTAAGGCGACGACCGAAAGACGAAACGAGTCGTTCATTGCCGCGTACATACCCGACTGCGTAATCTGGTCGAAGATGAAGTAGACATACAAAGCGAGAGCGATCATCCGTTGGTACGGCATGTGCTGGCGTTTGACGAACCAAAGGCCGATCAGGATGCAGGCGAACAACAGGGTTTCGAACTGCTCGCTCAGTCGAAGTATGTCATAGGGAATTTGCGTGATCGCATAGAACACCGTCGCATGACCGACTGCATTGTGCCAGGCATCTTTTGAGTAGTTAGCGATGCTATAGGCAAGCCCTGCCAGCGCGAGGGCAATCAGTGTCCCCCACTGCCAATCGATGACGGCTAGACTCGCAATCACAATAAGACCGGCCCCGTAACTCGGATAGTTCCATTTCATCCGGAGACGTTGCCCGGTGAAGGCGGTCCCGATGTAGCTGACGAGCGACGCAGCAAGCAGTGAGATTTCGTCAGACGTGGACGGTGGTGAAAAGCCGACCATGCTCATCGCTGTAACAAGAGCGATCGTCAGGAATCCCCAGCTGACGACGAAACCGAGAATCGTTTTTAAGCGAACCGCGGCATAGAACAAGGCGGCGAACAATATCACTTCATACAGTAAAAACAACGAAACGTTCGCTTCGTCCGCCAGTTGCAGAAACGGGAGTAAAAATCCGGTGATTGAGACGAGAATCAGGAGGACACGTGACGCCATCCATAACATTAATCCGAACGTAATGAATAAAATGACGAGTTCGAGCGAGAAGGCAAGACCCGGCGAATAGAATTGATACAACGCCATGCCAGCGAACAAGGCGGCTAAAGAAACGATGGTCCCCGTCGCGACGAGCCCGACGCCGAGTTCTCGTCGCTTTTTCTCATACTGATACTCACCTACACCGATTAAGAGTAATCCGGTGAGCACTCCGCTGCCGACTCGGACCGCTGGATTGACCCAGCCGGAGATCGAGGCGTAAGAAAATAAGAAAATTGCCCCAATCGCGGCAAAAATTGCGGCGATGCGCGGTAACCAGACGGTCGCAATCATGTGTTCCCACTCATCGCGCGTCCGGATTTGTTTGATTTTTGGTGAAAACGTGTCGTCTTTTTTGACGAAGGCGGGTCTTTTTTTCGGTGTCGCGACCGTACTTTGCTCCGGAGTCGACGTTGGATGCGGAACAGGATGCAGCTGTTCGAGTTGCGCGACACGTAACTTCAACGCCTCGAGTTCCTGTTCCAGTTGGGTGATTCGTTGTTCTTCCATCATTCCACCCTTTCTTTATTTTAGATGGTACTAGTGTACCTGTTTCTTCTGCCTTTTTCTTATTTTTTCAAAAATAAGGAAACGTCAGGTGACGATTCAACGAAAAAAAACGACTTCCGCCCTTTTGGAAAAGGTGAAAGTCGTTTGTTCAGGTGACCGGTTAACGAACGGATAACGCATATTGTCCCGTCGTGTTATAAACAGATGTGAACTGTGCGCGACTGACGGCGTATTTCCCACGGTACGGATCAGACACGTAGAACGAACTGTTTGAAACACCCGTCACGAGCATGACGTGATAGTTCCGGTACCCGGTGAACGTTTTGCCGTCCGGCTTGATCCAAGAGAAGTAGCCATATGGATTTTTGAAATCAACGGTCGCCCAGACGATGACGGGATTCCCGCTCCGGATTTCACGTTCAATCTTACTGACACCTTGTTTGGAGATATCGACGGCGCCACTCCGGTATTTTTTAGCGAGCGGGAGAATGCCTTTTGGATAGACGCCCCAGTTTTTGTAGTAAGAGAGCGTCCCGGCCGGATCACCCGTAAACATTTTTTCTGGATCGGCCCAGTAGTATTTCCCATTTTTGTAGGTCGCATTGCTGATGCTTTTCGGTAGTTGTTTATAGAGCGACGCAGCCGAAACAGACTTTTTCTTGTAGGCGAGCGCCATCTTCAACGAGACGAACTCGCAACCTGACGGGTAGCCTAACGTGTATTGATTGTAGTACGGGACATTTAATTTTTTAGTCGTACTGCTCGTTGGCTTCGTTTTCGTTAAGTACTGTGTCGAGACATAGCGGTAGCTCCCGCTATACAAAATACGTGTAAAGCTCCCTGACGTGCCATACGTTGCGACTTTGACCCCTTTACCGAGCTGGGTGACGGATTTGTATTTTGTGCTCGGGCCCGTTCTGACGTTTAACGTCCCGACCGTCGTATACTTCGTGCCGGTCGATGTGTATTTCGAGGACGTCGTCGATGTCTTCACATAATCTTTGTGTATGTACCCCGTCCGTGATTTATAGGTGATTTTGTACCAACTTCCCGATGTTCCTTTTAACGTATAGACGTTTCCTTTGACGACATTCCCGAGAATCTTGCTTGAGGTCGTCGGCTTTTCACGGACACGTAAGACTGCGGTCGTGATGGTCAGCTTCGTGGCGGCATGTGCGACGAGCGACGGACTGAATACGCCAAACAGAACACCAGCGACGATGACACTTGAGAAAAACTTCTTCATGATAGACCCCCTTAACAGAATGACAATACGATGATATACACCATTTTTCCCAAGTTATTGAAATAATAATCATGATTTCAAAATAAAATTCTGAAAAAATAGAAATATCTTCATTCTTTGTAACAAAAAAAATCCTCCTGTTGTATATGCACAACAAGAAGATTTAGACTGTAGACAAAGTTCTATCGGGAGATCAAGCGTCTTTGTTCGTTGCGTTCCTCGGGCGAGGCGCAAGCCGTTGCTCCTTGGATCCTAGCGGCCAACGCGCAGGGTCTTGCCTGCCTCTGAACGTGCGTTAAAAACGCACTTTTTCCCGTAGGAGTCAACGAAACATGACGCTTTTTAGCTGATACCGTGACCAAAAAGCCGGGCATGGAGACGTTTTAAAGCGCAATCCGTCTTGAATCGCTTTTAAAGCACGAAAAGTAATCGGTCGCGACCCTGTAGCTTTTTAAATGAAATTCAATTTTTAATATTGACGATAAACGGTGACGGTTGAGTGAACGCCTGTTCGAGCACATGGGCGACGAACGTCGTTTCTTCTTCCGTCACTGGAAGAGGCGCATCTTCAACGATACTCCGGTAAAATGCCCGATATAATTTACCGTAGTCACCGATCGGACTCGGAATCCGGACATTTTGAAGATGATTGTGGTTGTCATGATAGAGTAACCGACCGAAATCATCTTCCGAATCTTCCCCGAATCCTTCTTCCCCTGGGAAGTAGTCTGCTTTTAAGTCAAGCTCTTGCCGATCGACATGCTGTTTGATGAACGTCCCGTTCGTCCCATGAATCATCCAGCGCGGAGCGGGTGCCAGTGCGACATGACTCGTTCGGACACTCGCCTTGAAATCGTCATAATAAAAATCAAGCGCAAACGTATCGTCCGGAATCGCAGTACCCCGGACGGTTCGGATGTCATAAGCGACTTGGTTCGGTCTTCCGAACAAGGCAATGATTTGATCAATCGTATGGACGCCGAGACTATAGAGCGCACCGTTCTCATTCGCCGTATTCGCCGGCTTCGCATCCGGGCGATACAAGTCGAAATGCGAGACGACTTCGACGATGCGACCGAGCTTTCCGGACGCAATGACTTGGGCGACGGCTTGAAAGTCGCTATCGAAACGCCGATTTTGATAGGCGAGTAGCTTGACGCCTTGCTTACGTGCTTCCTCAAACAGTTGCACCGCTTCTTGTTCTGTGACGGTAAAAGGTTTTTCGACGAGGACGTGCTTCTGCTGTTGCAACGCCTTCAAGGCATAGGCAAAATGCGTCGCAGGCGGTGTGTTGATGACGACGACTTGAAGCTTCTCGTCCGACAACATCTTGTCGAGGTCCGTCGTGAACTGGACTGCGGGAAGCTTGTCCATATATTTTTCCTCTAACTCCGGTTTTGCCGTCCGATTATAAATCCACGTCACCTCGAAATGGGGATCAATCATGACATAAGGCAGATGATAACGGGTCGTGCTCTTACCGAAGCCGATGAAGCCAATCTGAAGTCGCATCCTATCACTCCTCGCAATTACTTTTCTTTTACCTTAACAAAGCGGCTACGACTTGTCTTGAACAAATGACCGATTATGCCGTCGCTTCGATTCGTTCGTACTCATATGTCGAAAATCCGTCATATGTTCCTTGGTACGTAAAACCGACCGACGTATAATAGTCGTTTAAAAATGCATTTGACGCCACGCAGTCGAGGCGAAGTGTTTCCCCTTCGTAATCCGTCAACTCGATTACATAATCAAGAAGTTGTTTTCCGACGCGGCGTCCTTTCGCCAAATCACTGACGACAATCCGGTGGATATAAAGACCTTCTGTATCTGCCCATAACGAGCGATCCCATTCCATCGAAGGAAGCAGGGCAACGGAACCGAGCAACTGGTCGTTTTCTTCAAAAACAAACAGTCTTCCGGCATCAAGATCCTCTTGGACGAGTGTTTCGATGTCTTGTTCAAGGTAAGCAGACCACTGTGTGCTGCCCGTCGCTTGGAGTGCGAGCGCCTTGTGCTCGAGTAGTGTTGCGATGTTTCGAACGTCTTGTGATGTAGCTAGTCGTATCATGTTGTACCTCCTGTAAGCAAAAATTCTTCTTTATCCTAACGAAAACTGCACCAGAAGAAAACCGTTTTGCTCGCATCGCTAAAAAAAAATCATAAAAACGCATCATTTTGTGATTTTTTTCATATTCTACAATTTTATTTTTAAATATCGTATTCTAAAAGTGTGATCAGACCCCCAGTCTTCACAACGTGGATCTACCGGCTTCCCACGAGCCGGTAGGCCTTTTTTTGTCTTCAGTCGAGTCCGACCCATTTTTTCGATAGACGGCGCGCATCTTCACGGTAGCGCGTATCCTCGACGACCGGGTTACTGAGACGTGGTGCGGAATCGGCGTAATAGCCGCCATTGTCGAGCCGGTCATTCGTCGTCGCGAGGTACAGTGCGGTTTTCGCCCCGTACTCCGGCGTATACAGTTTCCCGGTCCAGTAACCGATTTGAGCGATCGGCTTTAAAAGCACCTTCATCGCTTTGCCGTACTTGCCACGATAGAACAAGTCGGTATTGACGATGCCGGGATGGACGCTGACGAATGTCACATCGTCCCCATACTTGTCCGCGAGTTCACGCATGTGGACCATCTGTAGCAATTTCGATTCGCGGTACGACCGCATCGGGTTGTATTGTTCTTTTTTAACATGGGCAATCGATTCCAGTTCGATATCTGTTCGGACGAGTCCACCTTCCCCGGCGAGCGATGAAATCGAGATGACCCGTGGATCGTTTCCGTGTTGAAGGAGCGGCAGCAAGCGTTCAATCAAATAGAAGTGACTCAGGTAGTTGACTTGGAACTGGGATTCGAAGCCGTCTTTCGTCAAATGATACGGCGGGACCATGACCCCGGCATTTAAAATCAGGCGATCGATGCGACCAATCTGCTCAAACAAGTGGTCTGCAAACCGGCGGACGGATTCCAGTTGGTCAAGTTGAACGATTTCGATTTCAAGATTCGTATGCGACACCCCATGTTCACGTAACATTTGGACGAGCAGTGTTGCTTTCTTCTCTGAGCGGACGGTCGCAATGACGCGGTCCCCCCGTTCAAGCAACGCTTGGATTGTCACCATTCCCATCCCCGAGTTTGCGCCTGTCACGATACATATGTTCATTTCCATTTTCCTCCTCTAATTACGCTTTCTTCGTTTACATGCATATATATTGAGTGTTTTCCTTTTTCCGTCGATTTATACACATCATTTCAAAAAAAGACTTCTCCGCCTGCAAAAGAGGTGAATAGCGTATACTAAACGTAACAGAAGAGAACCCTGCCCCGATTCGAGGAGGTATGCATGTGCATGAAGGAACCGTCTTACTACTTGCCGGTATTTTGTTACTACTCGCAATCATCACGACCAAGTTCTCCTTTCGTCTCAACGTCCCGACCTTGATTTTATTCGTGTTCGTCGGCATTCTTGCAGGAACGGATGTCGCAGGATGGATTGCTTTTTCTGACTTTGAACAAGCGCGTCTATTCGGAACAATCGCCCTCGTCATCATTTTGTTCGATGGCGGTCTCAACACGAAATGGGGCGATTTCAGGCAAGTCCTCCCTGCTGCCCTTTCGCTTGCGACGGTCGGCGTCGTCATCACGACTGGCTTGATTGCACTCGTCGCCCACTTCATTCTTGATTTCAGCTGGCCGATGGCGTTACTCGTCGGCGCCCTCGTCGGCTCGACCGATGCAGCGGCTGTCTTTTCCTTACTGAGCGGACGTCCTGTCGATGAGAAGGTCAAACATACACTGGAAGCGGAGTCCGGAACAAATGATCCGATGGCTGTCTTTTTGACGATTCTCTTTACAGAACTTGCGCTCGATCCGGAAAGTTTCTCGATTATCAGTGGCGTCCTGTCTTTATTCTACGAAATGGGAATCGGTTTACTCGTCGGTCTCTGTATCGGCTGGTTCTTGACACAATTGATGAACCGGATTCAGCTTCAAGCATCGGCCCTGTATCCGACACTCTTGATCAGCGGCGCCTTACTGTCTTACGGGATCGCGACGAGTATCCATGCGAGTGGCTTCCTCGCCGTCTACGTGACAGGCATTTGGATCAGTAACCACGACATGATTTACCGCGACATCTTGATTCGTTTCAGCGGCAGCTTGTCGCATCTGGCAGAAGTCGGGATGTTCATCATGCTCGGACTGCTCGTCTTCCCGCGCCAACTGCTCGATCCGCAGATGCTGCTCATTTCAGGCATCATCGTCGTGACGCTGATTCTCGTCGCACGACCACTCGCTGTTTTCATCTCACTTCTTCCCTTTCACTACAATTACCGGGAGCAAAGTGTCATCACGGCTGCCGGACTACGCGGCGCCGTACCAATCATCCTTGCGACCTATCCGCTTTCGAGCGGACTTGCGAACTCCTATCTCTTGTTCAACATCGTCTTCTTCACTGTCATGACATCGGCTTTACTGCAGGGAACGGCCTTACCGTGGATTGTCCGTGTCATGAAGCTCGAAGTGAAACCAACGATCGGGATTGAGCCGTTGATTCAATTCATGACGGTCGCAAATCCGAATGCTGAAATCGTCGAGGTCAGTGTCCCGTCGTTCTGTCGGATTGACGGGAAAACATTGCAAGAGATTGAGATGCCGCAGGATCTGCTCGTCGTCGCCGTCATTCGTGACGATGCCATCATTACCCCCCGCGGTCAGACACGATTGATTGGTGGCGATCAACTCCTGATTCTGACGCCGAAACAATCGGAAGAACGGATTCGAAAGCTGATTGCCTCGCTTGGTCTTTAAAGTTAAACAGGACCGATGATTCCGTGAAAAAAGCGGGATCATCGGTCCTGTGATGGATGTTGGACGGGATGTCCGGTACTTTGTTCAGACGTAAGAGTCCTATCCCAGATGGATGTTGTTGCGACGTTTAAGTCAGCCAGCCTTTCAGCGTCTCCATCCGGTCCGTGTGGCGTTTTAAGTCGAGGATCGTCTGTTTCACCTGTTCTGTACCGATTCGTCGCTCCGTTTTATCCGCACTGAATGTCCGGCTGATATTATAAGCGAGCCAATCAAGTTTGCTCGAATAGCTACAGGCGATTACAGCCGACCATTTCGCATCCCCTAGGTTATTTTTCGTTGTGTAACCACTAAAAAATGCTTGAAACTTCTGCTTGTTCAGATGCCCCGTCTCATCCTCTGACCAGTAAAGCGCCGTCTCAAGGACATCAAGGACAGGATGAATCGGACCCGCCGATTCCCAGTCAATGACGACCAGGTCGTTTTTCGTCCATAAGACATTTTTAGGATCCAAGTCGCGGTGACTCATGACGCAAGCGTTGGATAGGAACGCTTCTGCTCGCACTGCTCGCTCGTTCCACACTTTTAACGCCTCGGTGATTTCGCTTAGGGCAACACTCCACTCGGCGTCGATTGCTTGGCCTCTTTTGAGATGAGTTGTCCAGTCGTGGCTAATCGTTCCAACCACTGCGGGGACCATGCCAGCATCAAGTTGGTGTAAGCCTGCGAGATAGGTCCCGATGGTATTACAATGGGATGGCTGGATCTCCTTCAAGGAAAGCAGGTTGCCGTCGACCCAGTCAAAAATAAGAAAGTACTCGTCAGCTATCTGTTGCACCGCTTCCCCCCGTATCCGTTTTGCCGGAAGAGCGGAAAGGTGCCGACCTGCAAGCAATGCAAAATCTTCCGCGTTTTTGAAGTTCGCAAACGCGTCAGGTCGTCTCATAATCTGCGGATTCAAGCATTTTACAGCATAATGTCCTTTTGTCGTCCTCAGTCCATACATGTCATGGATGAAACCGCCGGAAAGGGGGCGTGGGTCTTCTGTCCGTTCGCCTAAATCAAACAATACACAAATCTGATCAAATCGGTATGATTCCATATGTTTCTCCTGTTATCTCCGTTATTTTTTACGAACTTTTTCGCCTTGAGAGGCGCCAGAATCGATTGAACCGTTAACTTATGCGAAAAAACCCCCGACGTTTTTTCGCAGGGCGAAGACATCGGGGGTTCGATCCTCATTCAATAGAATTTACTTGTTTTCTACCAGCGTTTGTTCCTGCTGACGAATGTACCGGACATCGAAGTGGTCCGTCAACTGTCTGATGCGTGAAGTCGTATCAGACAGATTCGCGAGTGTAGCTGACGTTCATCGTTGTTCCTCTTCTCGTCTAATCTCGATCGTTCCCGGTGGGCGGTGCGGTAATGTAATGGATAGTCCTGCGAACTGGAAGTGGTCACGTCCGTTTTGTGCACGTTCAATCCAATTGACTGCCTCTTGGCGCGCTAAGCCATGCCGGATCCGGTTCTCCGCCTGTGTCCGTGAAATCCCGGTACAGACGACCTCTGTCAAGTAGGTCCGTTCATCGGACTCAAACTGTTGCCAAATCCCGAGGATGAGTTGTCCGACAGCACTGACGGGTGTCCCGTCCGGTTCACCGGCGCTGACGGCCTCGTCAAGCGCATGAATCGCTTCGGTACACGTGTCGCCGAGTGCTAAAATCCGTTGGGATGCTTTTTGCATGATCCGGAACCGTTTTTGTCCGTCTTCCAGCCATAACCGCTGTGCAAAAGGGTCGACGGGAATGCCATGAAAGAATGTGACCGTCCCGCGCCAAGCGAAGCCGAACGACGGATCGTACTCACGAATCGTCTCCATCGCTTGTGTGTGGAATCGTTTGATTTCTGACCGTTCCTCATGCAATTGGTCGCGCAATCCTGCCGTATCATCAATCGCAACCGCAAGCGGCGTCATCGTGAACAGTTCATTATCGGCAATCCGGTGCGGCATCAGAACTGCTCCATCGAACCGGTAATCGTTCGCCGGGCGTCCCGTCCGCCCGACGAATATGTGCCATTTGTCTTCCGCTGCGGCGAATGCGTACGCTTGGTGTGCGAACGGTGGTGCCACGAACAGTCCGGGAAATTCCTCGAACGTTTCAATCCGGATCGTTTCTCCGTCATACCACTCCCGTTCGATTGCCGCGAGCAACTGCCCCGTCGGAGATTGACGGTCTGTCAAATAACGACCGGTATTGCTATAGAAGCCGAGTAAAAACTCACGCTCTTCTTCTTCGAATGTCACCATCGTCAGTTGGAACAACGATTCGATTTGTGCTTCGGCGAACGCATCCTCGACCGTATCCGGATGGTGCGATTCAATCGCAATCATTTTCCAGCCCATCCGTTCATATAAGTTGATCGTCACGGGGAAGAACAAAAAGGCTCCGTGAGTCGCCTCGAGCTTAATGATGTCTTGCATGGCAAGGCGTTCAATCCGTAAGTTAAAGCCCATTCGTTCGAAGTGATCCTGTAAGCGTCTTTTCCAGTGCGTAAATTCCATGATCCGTCCACTCCTCTCTCGATTCGTTTAGGCGCGTTTTCGTAGCGGGTTCTTCGACCAGTAGAGGTATAACGCAATCAGACCACCGACTCCGATGATATAAGAGGGTGTCCCGCTGACTTGGAAGATGACATCGGGATTCGGGACGAATGTAATCAAGACCGCTTTATACGTTGCAAATAAAACGAAACTGATGATGAACTGTCCCCAGATACGTCCTTTGACGTCACGTATTTTCGGTGACGTGATTAAGATCGACATCGCGTCAATCAAGAACAAGGCGATGATCGAGAACAACAAATAGTCGGCGAGTGCGAACTGAAAGACGCCATCGATTCCCTCGATGAAAATATACATCAAGATGCTTGAGACATAGTTCCGTGTCCAGCGTTTTTGTGTCTCAGCACGACGCTGTTCCGGAATCGCTGCGATCATCGTGTCGAGTCGCGCTTCCGGTGTTTGCCCATGGACTTCTTCGAACGGTCGTTGTTGCCGCTGCGCTTCATACAAATCAGCCTGCAGTTGACGTTCGATGTCCGTTCGCTCCGGTTCTTCCGCGTTAACGTTCAAACGGGGTAACAATGATTCAAAAATGCGTGTGTTAGCTTTCGTTAATTTCAAGCGACATCCCTCTTTTCCATGTTTAAGTATAACGGTTTATCGGGAAAAATACTTAGGTGAAGATGACGATTACTTGACGAATCCCACTTAAATGTTCAGAATAATCAAAAAGTGTAACTTTTCTTTTTTCAATTTCGTAGGATAACAAAAGAAGGAGTGAGCAACGATGCGCCAAACACTAACGAATGCCGCACTCATCACGCTATTGACCAGTGCCGGGATCGCGTTTCCTTTGACGAACGAAGCAGATGAACTGGATCCACCTGTCGAAACGGAACAAATCGAACCGCTTGATGAGCAAACCCCCTAAGCGGTGTTGACTCAAACGGGAGCACGTCTCTCGATTAACAAAAAACAAGGAAGACGGTTCTCCGGTGTTCGCCCCGGAAATCCATCTCCCTTTTTTTAATGCGGTCTTGCGAGATACACGGCAAAGATGACCAGGAGGATCCCCGGGACGAGAAACAATATGTAGGAACGCTTCCGTTTCCTGCGCGAAATGCTGAAAATTGTCAAGTAGATTCCTAGTATGAATGACAGCAACATGATGTAAAAACCCATTTGTATTCATCCCTTTCGAACGTAATTGTTCATGCCTAAGCATTACTCGGTTGTGTCACGTCACCTGTAACATCGATCGACCACGTCAAGATCGTCGTACTGTCCCGGACAGCATAGTGCTTGATCGTCGTCAACAAGGTCAAAACGGCATCCTGCGCCTCCGTATCGCGAAACGCGCGACCGATGTCCGTCGCATCGCTGAACGGTTCACCGGGACATTCGACGAGTCCGTCCGTCGTCAAAAAGATCCGGTTGTGTCCCTGACGCAGTTCACGGATGCCGCGGGTATAACACGGGACAGGTAACGCAAACGTATTGACTTGTCCGATCCATTCAAAGAATTGCCGTTGATTGAGACTGTGTTGACCTAACCCGGCAAGCTCCGGATGGAACAGATGCGCGATGCAATCTCCAACCGACAACCAAAAAACATAGTTTCCTTTCCGGACGACGACTAAACAAGCCGTCTCCCCCCGACACGTCTCGCATCGTGCGCGAAATGTGTCTTCCGTCAATAGTTCGAGGATGATGTGTTCGAACGTCGGAAGGACTGACTCGGCTGCTTGTTCGAGTTGCTGATGCAACCGCTCTTGATACATCAAAAATTGCTCCGCCACGAGTTCGGCACTTTCTGCCGAATTATGGGCATCGAGTAAGACGGTCAACTCCCAGTCCGTCCCCGTCATGACGAGACAACCATCTTCGTTTTTTGTTTGACCCGCCGTCGAGCAGCCACCGAACCGTCCGAGAACGACCGGACCCACCTGCCGTATGTCGATTTGATCGACATACGCTTCTTCACTTCCGACCCAGCTAAACATGCCTGACTCCCCCTATTCTGTCTGTTCTATCGAGAATACCACACCTGCTGTCATTTGGAACATTTTCCCTTTCATTAATCAAAAAAAAAGTCCCCCACTTCGACTACGGCTGTAGTGACGTGAGGGATGCGGCTTAATTCGTTGTCATGAATGGCTGGATGAATAATTTTAAGCGTTTTTGATAGTTGACTTGATCTTCGAGATACGTTTGACCATGACCCGCTCCTCGGACCGGATATAACTGCTTCAATCCAGGTTTTGCTTGATACAGTTCATAAACCATCCGCGATGGCATGAGTTGATCGTCCGTCCCATGGATGAACAGTGTCGGAATCATGATTTTGCTCGTTTGTCGTGTCACTGACACGTCACCGTAAAAGAAGTCCTGTTCGAATTTATTGAACGTGCTCGCCATCGCGAGTGACGGTCCTGCGGGATAACTGATCTGTCGATCCGCTAAATGATTGAGCCAGTCATCAAATCGGGCGTAGGCACCTTCAGAGATGACGACTTTGACTTGTGTCGGTAACATTTCTTCTCCAGCTGCGAGTAATGCGGTCGACCCGCCGACTCCAAGCCCGTGATAGGCGATGTGACTCTCGTCCCCTGTTTCTTCGAGAAGTCGTTTCGTCCATTCAATCAAATCAAGCCGATCGAGCCAGCCGTAATTCTTTTTCCCACCGTTTTCAGGCCGCCCCCGTCGTTCGACGACTAAGACATTGTAGCCGAATTGTTCATGATACAGCTGCACGAGTGGTGCAACTCCGTCCGGCGTCGCTTGTTCCTCGTCCGGGACGAGAATGACCGATTTGTTTGTTGACTCTGTTGCAGGTAGATAGTCTGCGTGATGAACGCGTCCATCCGTTTCGAACGTCTTCTGTTCGAACGGTTGGGCAGCAGACCATTCAGTTGCCTCGGTCACGGCGTCACTTGATTCATCAGCCGGTTTACCCGCAAGAATCGGTGACGCTTCCGACTCGCCGACTAATGTTTTTTGAATGCGGTATCCATCAAAACTGATTAATCCGATGAATACGAGTAGTATCGCGAGTACGATTGCTAGTCCTTTTCGCACAACATGAACTCCTCTCTTTTCCTATATAACGCGTTATTCGTTATCATACCGTATGTCCCCTGCTTCTGCACGGTCTGTTTTCAGAAAAGAGCGTTGGTACCAGGTCCGGACGTCCTCAAATTGCTTATGTGTAAAATAACCCGCGTTCAAATGTCCTTTACCACGCAGATTGATTTCAAACTTCAGCAAGTCCTTTTGTTCGAGAAAACGGGAGACGTGTCCCGACAAAGCCTCGATTTTTAAACGCGGTGCATAAATCGTTTCCCGGTTGACGAGTTGGCGACGTAAGACGAACAACTCCTGTTCGAACCCGTAACACGTATTGCGGTACCCCGTCCGGGCAACAACGTAATAGAGCGGTAAAACCAGGTACAACAGCATGCCGATCCATTTAAGCGGGCTCGTCAAAAAATAGACGAGTCCGGCATTGACTGCTGAAAACAAGACAATATACCGGACGAGCCGCCAACGGATGACATAGAAGAATCCGCGGTCGGTCGCATGTTGCATCGGTTTGACACGTTTGAAGCGCGGCAGAAACCGGTCGAGGAAGGCGTCGATTTCCGATTCCCGGATGAAGGGGTGGAACAACATCTGCTCTTCCTTCCCGTTCGCCGATATGACGTTGAGTAACAGGTGGGCACGCTTGAACCGTCGTTTGATCCAGTTTTCCTCGATGAATAAGGCTTGGACCTTATCCTGGTGAAAGATGACTTCCGTCCGGTTCAGTAATCCGTAACGGATGGTCAGCCGTTCATCTTTAAGTGTCGCTTCGAACGAACCGTAACGAACGACGTAGACGACAATCGATCCGATGTAGGCGAGGAGTAAGACAAGCAATCCGATTCCAATCAGGAGGACGAGTGATAAATGCGCCAATTCATTAAAGACACGATCGACATACTTTTCGATATATTGATCAATCAGTTGATACCCTGCAAAGAAACCGACTAGCGCCAGTCCGAGACGACCGGACAAGGCGCCGGCAAAAAACAGGTCGGACAAGCTGACACGAAACGAGTCCGTCGTCTCTGTTTGTTCTATCTGTTCGTCCTCTTCTTTAATCGTCGACTTCAAGGAAGTAGCGAACGCGAGCCGGACACCTTTTAATTCGACTTCCGGTTCACCGCCTTCAGAAGACGTTTCGACGGACAGCGTCGCTAAACCGAGCAGACGCTCGAGCAGGTTTTGGTTGATGCCGACGGATTCAATCCGCCGCCGTTGTGTCGTCCGTTCACTTTTACGGAAGACGCCTTTGTTGACACGAATCGCTTGGTCATCAATCGTAAACGTATAAAAATACCAAGAAGTGATTCCAGAAATGAGAAGAACGAGACAAAAAACACTAAAGCCGATGATTGTATACCAACCGAATCCATCGTTCTTTAAATCATTGAACAATAAAAAAGCGAGCGGGATGACCGTCGACCGGAGATGCGTCAGCGTCGACATCAAGATGAATAACGGGTGGACGCGACGTGTCATAAGGATTCCTCCTCTTGCTCCTCGAGTTTCGCGAAGCGTTCGATATGGCGTCTTAATTCGAGTGTGCGTCGTTCTTCGAGACGCTGGATTTCCGCAAATCCGGATGCCGTATTGACTTTGATGTTCATCAAGCCGGCGCGACGTAACAAGGGACCGGTCGATGTATCGATGAACTGAACTTTGACGAGTGGTATGATTTCGATTTTACGGAAGATGACGCCTGACTTGACGCCTAAAAATTCTTCATCGACCTGATAACGGAAATAGTCGTAACGCAAACGCGGTATGTAATAAAACTTTAAGATGAATAACGCGGCCACGAGTCCTGTCACGATCCACATCCACCACGGAGATAAGTCGAGCCACACAATTTGGACGGTTGTCATGACGGCAATCAAAAGCGCATACAAGCTAAACCGTATCGCCACATATTGCCGCTCGACTTTGACGGAGTCGAGTGATAACCGTTGCCAGCCACTTTCTAAGGATGAAGATTGCATCTGTTCCCACTTCCTTTCTCTTAAAACTACGGAGTCCATCGTCAATAAGTTTCACTCGGCTTAAATCGAACATTGACATTTGACCCGAAATCATCGCATATATAGAAGAGTAGAAATGTAATTCTAGGAGGTACCATGCTAACATTTGAAGAAAAATTAAACATCATTGAGTCGTTTCCACAACTCGTCCGAAAAGATGTTTCACTGAACCGTGTCAATTTCCACTTTCCTGAAAGTCAGTTTGAGAAAAAAATCGTCGTCTATCACCTTCATCCGAACGGGAACGGATTCGTCTATGCTGCCGGATTACCGGGCTACGAAGTCGATAACAAAGGACTCGTCAACATCCGTGAGTTTTCTGCTCCTGCCTTGATTCTTTTGCTTGAAGATGCAATCAAATCGTTATCGACGGTCGAGACGGTCGAAACGCTCGAAGAAACGTGGGTCAACGATAACCAGTTCGAACTCACACTTTTGAATGAAGACCTCGATACATGGCTCGTCTATGCAGGCGACTTGCTCGATGGTGCCTTCAATTCATACAAAGAAGCGGCAAACTATCTTGAAGAAGAAGGTTTCCGCCGTAAATAACGAACATGAACGGAACTGAATCATTCAGTTCCGTTCATTTGTATAACCAATTGATTTAACGTTTGTTTGACACGTTCTAAATCCTCCTCCGACACGCCGAGTGTCTCTTTTAAGGCGAGCGGAACTTGTTCCGCTTGCTCGCGCAACATATGCCCTTTGTCTGTCAACGTGATTTGGATATGTCGTTCATCTTTCTTATTGCGGACGCGTCGAATTAACTCTGACGCTTCGAGCTTTTTCAATAACGGGGTTAGCGTCCCCGAATCCAAATGCAACCGTTCGCCGACGGCTTTCAAGGATTGTTGATCTTCTTCCCATAAAACGAGCATGACTAAATATTGCGGATACGTCAGTCCAAGTGGTTCGAGCAACGGACGATAACGTCTCGTGATTTCCCGCGAAATTGAATAAAAGGGAAAACAAAGTTGTTCATCTAACGATAATGGGTTTGACATGATAGTCCTCCTCGGGAGCAAAGTACTTGCTTTCTTTTTTAAATTGTATACAATTTAATTGTAAGCTACTTAATAATAAGGAATCAACGAAAGGGAGTTATTGATTATGAAACCAATGTTCACATCATCAGCTACAGCAGTCGGAGGACGCGACGGACGCGTCGTTTCAGAAGATGGCGTTTTAGACGTCGCTCTCGCAATGCCAGTCCCAGGATCTAAAAAATCAGCGACAAATCCGGAGCAATTGTTTGCTGCTGGATACTCTGCTTGCTTTGATTCTGCATTAAATCTTGTTGCACGTAAACAAGGTATCAAACATGATGGAAGCGAAGTAACGGCGCACGTTACGTTGAACGAAGCAGCAGACGGATTTGCTTTATCTGTTGAACTTGATGTTCTCGTCCGTGGTGTATCGGAAGAACAAGCTGCCGAACTTGCAAAAATCGCACACACAGTTTGCCCTTACTCACGCGCGACAGCTGGAAACATCCAAGTCGATGTTTTCACACGTACGACTGACGCAGCATAAGCATAACATTGTCTGCCCTTTTCTAGTGATATCTACTAGAAAGGGGTATTTTTTTATTGTCAATGCGACGTATTTTGAGGTATCGTTCGTTTTTTGTATCAAAAATTTAATAAGTAATTACGGTAAATGAAATAAATAGTCCGTTATTTTAGAAAACACACTTCTATTAACAGTGTGTTTTCTTCGTTTGTTCGCTGTTCGCTTTACAGTTGGTTGACGGATAAAATGACCAACTCGCCGGAGACAATCATGTAATAGGCATCATCGAACCGGTGCCGGACATACCGCTCGGCGTCAAAAATCGTCACCATCGGCTCGGCATCTTCTCCGATCGTTTCATGTACATAAAAGCGATCACGCAAGACGCGTTCGAACGGATCCCGGTCTAAAAAACGGGCTCCCGTTCGTAAATTAATCACTTCATGGTGTTGCTCCGACCGGTCGTTGACGATAAAGATCGTCGATTCGACGTCATCATACGTAAAATCAAATGCTTCATAATCACTCCAGCGGATCCGTCCAAGTTCCGTCACGTCCGTTTCGTCACGGATTTGATAAAACACTTCTTCGTTCAAACGGTCCGTATAGGCACTGAAAATCAAAAATCCGGCTTGTTCCCCGAGGTACTGCACCGTATCCCCTTCCCCGTCAAGGCGTAAGAGTGTCTTGAAGGACAGGACTTCTGTCCCTAGTTCGATTTCCGAAACGATCGTCTCAAGTGAAGCGATTAATAACCCTTCCGAGTGATCAATTGGATCTTCCGGAGAAATCAAGCCGCTTTCGAGGGCATCATAAAAGGAAAATTCGTCGAGGCGCGTGTTGCAGACGATATAATCGACGTCTTGGAGTGTGACGAGGAAAAAGTACAGTTCCCGGTAATTTTCCGTCATCCCGTACAGCCGTTGATCATGGATCAAGTGTTGCTGCTTCGTCTTCGTGTCATATAAAAAGGCAGACGTCACACGGTCGACGTGGAGCAGTACCATGTAGCGTTCATTGAGGACCCAGTACAGTGACAAATCACCCGGGACGTTGAACGTCGCGACCTGTTCCGTCTTCCCGGATAAGAGATCAATCGTCAATAACTCCGTCGCTCCCCCGTTCGCCCGGTCGTGTTCGTTCAAGCAATAGACTTTCTGGTGTTTGACGAACGGACGGGTCGGTCCGTGATCCGTCAAAACGTCTTGCGACAAATCAACTTGTTCTTGATCTTCGAGGTCGAACCGGCTGATATGGTACTGTTCGGCGTTGACTTTTCGTCTGAAGTAAATCGAAGATGGTGTGACATGAAGTATGTCCGAGTGATCCGCTGGTAACGCACGCGCGTCTAGTATTTCCATCTTGTGCACCCCTCCTAAGCATGTTCTACAGTTCTTTTCCCACGATTGGTCCCGCTTGAAACAAGGTCATTTCGTGCGTCTACGGAATACGAATGATACAATACAGCTAGATAATACCACGATGAGGAAGGTGATTCGCTTGCACGCACAAGACTTGAATACGATGATGCTCGAATACGTCAATGATAAGGAAGATTATGACGCATTCGCAGATAAACTAAAAATTCTATTATCCGAGCTGCTCGACGCGGCCGGAATCAAATACCATTCGATCGTCTCACGGACGAAAGATTCGGAAAGCCTCTACCAAAAAGTCTTACGGCAACCGAACAAATACCGATCGCTCAAGGACGTCCACGATTTGACGGGAATCCGGATCGTCACCTATTTCCACGACGACGTCCGGGAAGCTGCCCGTATCATTGAAAATGAATTTTCGATCGACCGCGATCAATCCGTCGATAAATCGACGTTGCTCGATACGACGGAGTTCGGCTACTTGTCTGTCCACTTTGTTGCCGCCCTGAGTGAACAACGCCTGGCCTTAAGTGAATACGGTCGCTTCAAGTCACATACGGCAGAAATTCAAATCCGTTCGATTTTGCAACACGCCTGGGCAGAGATTGAACATGACTTAGGGTATAAAAATCCGAACAGCGTCCCGGCAGAAGTCCGGCGCAGTTTCAGCCGCGTCGCCGGACTGCTTGAGATTGCCGATCAAGAATTCGTCAACATCAAAAAGCAACTCAAACAATTCGAGGATGAGACCGTCCAACAGATTTTATCGGACCCGTATAAAGTCCGGATCACGTCCGATAACTTAAACTATTTCATTGACCACTCCCCTGTCATCAGTGAGCTCGACAAGCGACTCGTCACGTCACAAATGATGCTCGATTCCGACCAGCAACTGATTAATGAGTTGATCCGGATGTTCCATTACGTCGACATCCGCAATTACGGTGAACTGATCGATGCCGTCTCGAGTCATAGCACACTCGCCTTAAAATGCGCTCAAGTCATGCCGAATCCTTTTTTGCCGCGCCAAGGCATCGGTATCGCCTACATCTGCATGGCCGTGACGATTGCCGGGAACGACACACACCGGATCGATTACTTTTTCCGTCGATTCTATCCGGAACTTCGGAACGTCACGGAAATCATTACAAAAGTTCAGCCGTCGCATGATGAGATGATTCAAGAGAAAAATATTGATTAAACTAAAATTTTTCACTATACTAAATGGCGGGTAACGAAACTATCGTATGGAAAGAGTGAAGCTAAACATGGCAACGACAATCGAAGTAGCACAACGCGATCAATTGATCGTCGATACAGAAAAAGGACTCCGCATGAACTACCGCGCCATCAAAAAAGATGTTCGCAGCATGTTCACGACCTATTTGACACGGAATGAATTCTTCATTTTGAAGTCGCTTTGCGGGCAAAGTCCACAAATCGCATCCGCCCTGTCGAATGAATTCCAGTTCTCTGCAAGTATGATTACTGCACTTGCTGACGAATTGACAAAAAAAGGCTTGATTTCACGCGAACGCAGTGAACTCGACCGCCGTGTCGTCGAGCTCCGGGCAACACCGGACGGAATTGAACTGTACGGGAAACTTGAAGCAATGAAGATGGAGTACCTGTCGGACGTTTTCTCCGCGTTTTCAGATGCAGAACTTGATACGTTCCGGACACTCTTGACGAAACTCGAGCAACAGGATTAACATTTCCCCCTCTAGCTGACCGAGCTGGAGGGGTTTTTGTACTAGCAACCGAATTGGAGGATGATGAGATGACGCATGCTACTTTAGAGCAGGTGACGACGCTCCGTCAGTCGAAACAGTACGAGCAAGCAAAACAGATGATGCGCGAGCTGTTAGAGACCGATCGTACGAACCCTTACTACCATTTCCAGATGGCCTGGTGCTTCGATAACCTCGGCGAGGAGCAGGCTGCCGTTCCGCATTATGAGTTTGCGATCGCAAACGGCCTCGACACACGGTTTTTGACGGACGCCTTCATCGGGCTCGGCAGTACATACCGGGCGCTCGGACAATACGCTGCTGCGCATGACACCTTTACGGAAGGCTTAGTACGTTTCCCCGACAGCACGGGACTGAAGACGTTTTTAGCCTTGACGCTGTTTAATCTCAAGCAGCATGAGGAAGCGATGCAACAGTTACTTGACGTCATCACGACGATGACGCCGGACTCCGACGTCCATACTTACAGACAAGCCCTCCGTTATTACCGCGACCATTTACATGACGTCTCAAAGACGTAACCGACTGCCCGCTTAACCGTTCAATGATTCCTTCTCTTCCTCTTTTAGCGCGAAAGGAGCTTGTTCATGAAACGACCAGCAGAGGCACAACCGTCAGTCCTGACGATCATTGCCTATAAGTATCCCGACCGCCCCCATTACGAGTGGACTGGCAACATGCTGATAAAAACAGACGACTACGTGCTCGTCCATGGACAAGCAGGCAGAAGACTGGTCCATCACACACGGGGACAGACCTTTACCTACGCGACACAGTCGCTTGAGTTTTATCCCCTGAATGCGCCGTTTACGGTCAATATCGACTTCGATGCACACGGTGCCTCCTATCACTGCAACGTCTGCCTGCCCCCACGGCTCGACGGGGATACCCTTTCCTTTCGACCTCGACCTCGATTATGTCCGCAATCAAGCAGGTACCTGGCAGGTCGTCGACCGAGACGAGTTCCTCGTCAATCAACGGACGTTCGCCTATCCTGCCCGACTGATTGAACAAGCGGAAGCTGCCTTGACGGACTTGATTAAACACGTGACCGAGGGACGGTTTCCGTTCGACGGGTTTCTTCAACAGCATCTGTTCCGGCTAGCGCATCGCGTCAACTGATTCAAGCGCTTCTCGATTCATCTTACGTGCTCCCCTTCGCTTTTCACGGGAATCACTAATTTCCACCAACTGTAAAATAATGACACAAAAAAGACGATCGATGTAGATGGTTAATCCAATCCATCGCTCGTCTATTAATTTTGGTGTTGACATTTTTATCTTTACCTCAAAACAAAAGCAGGGAAGAATGTGTCTTCCCTGCTTTTTTTTACGATGATGGCTGTCCTGGGATATACTCCGAGATGATCCCAAGTAACTCCACGTAGGCCTGTTCAAAATCAATGTTTTCAATCATATAATCATAGTGGTCCCGGTCTTTCCAAGCTTCCGAGTAATCGATGAGCCGTGCTTCGAACTCAGGTGTATCCCCGCGCATCAACAGACGTTCTTTCATCAGATCAGGTGGAACGGACACGAAAATCGTGATGACACGGTCTTCGAACAATTCCTTGAATGCTGCCGCACCTTTCGGATCGATGTCTTTGATGACGATGCCGTTCGTCGTCAGGACGTCCTCATACGCTTGTCGGGGTGTTCCGTACCACGCCCGGTGGACATGGGCGTACTCGATGAACCCCGTCTCTTGAATCAATTGCTGGAACGTTTTTACGTCGACGAAATGATAACTTTCCCCATCTTGTTCGGTCGGGCGTTTCGGTCGTGTCGTCACGGAGGGAATGAACCGGACATGTTCATACTCGTGTCGTAATCGTTTGATTAAGGACGACTTCCCGCTGCCCGATCCACCAATCAATAGAATGATTTTACCTGACATCGTCATCCTCCTTTTGTTGTTGCCTAGTCATGAAATACCCCGAAACACGCAGCGCGAATTGTTCGAGTTCGCTATCGTCGACGACCCCGTAAATCGAACGGATGACGACGAGATACCGATCGTATTCAATGATGCGCGCGACATCATTTCGGGTCATCTGGACACGTTTTTCCGGATAGCTTGCGACGTAGTACCAGTCGACGGCAATACGTTCCGGTGTCGGTGTCGCATAAATCCACGTCTCGCTTTTCAGGTCATGTTCAATCGTACTTTTTAAAGAAAAACGTTGTACGGTCTCTAATTCGGTTTTTGCGTCTTGAAGTCCTGCTTGGAAGTCATCCGGTCGTGTCGCTGACTGTGCAACTTGTTTCGGTTGCGGTTGTGGTATTTTTTGAAAACCAATCTCGAGACCGATGCCAAGCGCAATCAGTGAAGCTATGATAGTCAACACATACCCCTTCCGCATGACGCTTCCTCCTTAGTCGATCGACAGGCGCGCTTTGAATCCTTTTGGATCATTGACGATGACGGCATCAATGCCGATTGCCTCCATCCGTCTGACATCCTCTGCCGATTTCGGAGTATAGACGCGGACGGAGATTCCTGCTGCGTGAGCCAGTGCGACGTCTTCTGCCGTCACGCGACGATAATCCGGATGAATGCCCTTCGCCCCGAGCTGCTTCGCTTGTTGCTCCGGGTGAAACAAGGGATACGGATAGAGCAGTGCTGTCTCGAGCGACGGATCAAGCTGACGAATCGTATCAATCGAGTAATGATTGAAGGAACTGAAGATTAATCGATCTGGTGCAAGCTGATGGGCACGGCACCGTTCGACGACGTAGGCCTCGAGACCTTCATAACGGATCGTATCCGTCTTCAGTTCGATGTTGAGGACGATTTGCGTTGGCGCCACGAGCTCTAAGACTTCGTCAAGTGTCGGAATCATCGCACGCTGCGGTCCCGTACCTTTAAAGCGCGCTCCCGCATTCAATTGTTTGAGTTCTGCAAGCGTAAGATCAACGACACGCCCTGTTCCGTCCGTCGTCCGGTCGACCGTTTCGTCATGAATGACGATTCCGACGCCGTCTTTTGAGAAATGGACATCGAATTCGATGCCATCGACGTCCGGTAAGGCTGCTTCGAACGCCTCGAGCGTATTTTCCGGAAACGCGTCACTTGCGCCGCGGTGGGCAAACCATTGCATCACAGCGTTTCGACGACGCGTGTATATTTCTTCGTCAAGTAATCAATCAACGGTTGGACCGTAATCGATTGCCCGGTCGCTGCTTCAATCAATTCGGCCGGCGTCTTCGCTTTTCCGTGTTGGTGGATATTTTCCTTTAACCAATTTTTGATCGGTGTAAACGAACCGCTTGCAATCAGTTCGTCGATGTCTTTAACATCCCGACGCATCGCTTCGTTCAACTGGGCACTGTAGACGAGTCCGAGCGCATAGCTCGGGAAGTAACCGAACGAACCACCTGACCAGTGAACGTCTTGTAAGACACCTTGTGCGTTCGATGGGACATCGACTCCAAGGTATTCTTTATAAAGGCGGTTCCATTCCTTTGGCAGTGCCTTGACTTCGAGTTCACCCGTGATGAGACGTTTTTCAAGTTCGTAGCGGATAATGATATGCATCGCGTATGTCAGTTCATCCGCCTCAATCCGGATCAACGATGGTTTGACTTCGTTAACGGCAGCATAAAATGTTTCGAATGGAACGTCCGTCAATGAAGGAATCGCAGCTTGCAACCCTGTATAACGTGCTTCGAGGAAACCACGGTTGCGTCCGATGAAGTTCTCAAAAAACAATGATTGTGATTCATGAATCCCCATCGATGCCCCTTCACCGAGACCAAGGGAGTCGAGTTCCGGATCGATGCCCTGTTCGTACGTCGCGTGACCGGCTTCGTGCATCGTCCCGAAAACAGAGTTCCGGTAATCCGCTTCATCATATTTCGTCGTGACACGGGCATCTTTGCGATTGATTGTCGTTTGGAACGGGTGGACCGTCTCGTCCAAGCGACCGGCTGTAAAATCATAACCGATATCGTTCAACCACTCGTGATTGAGCTTAATTTGTGTCTCCCGGTCTGCTGACCAATCGAGTTTCGGGAATGTTTTCCCATCAAGATCGGTGAGCAACGTGATGATTGCTTGACGGAGCTCCGCGAACAATGGATCGAGCTGAGCGACCGTCATTCCTGGCTCATAGTCATGGAGCAATGCGTCGTATGGGTGATTTTCGTATCCCCAGTACTCGACGAATTTACGTTCTGTCGCGACGATTTTTTCTAAGAATGGTTCGAACATCGCCCAGTCATTCGCATCCTTCGCTTTTTCCCAAACACTTTCCGCTTCCGAAATCAATGTCACAAAGGCTTGATATTCCGCTTCCGGAATTTTTGAGTCCCGATCAAATGCCTGTTTCGCTTTCTCGTACGAGATCGCATCGAGTCCCGTCAACGATTCTTGCCCCATCGCGCCTAACAAGGACTGGTACTGTTCCCCTGTCCGGCGACGGAAACTTTCTGTCGATAAGAAACCGAGTGATTTCGAGCGGTTCGGCGCTGATTGTTCCGGCATGTATGTCCGCATGTCCCAGTAGAGTAAAGCGACTGCTTCCTCATAGGCACCAAGTGCGTCAAAATGGTCGCGCCACTGTTGTAACGTATTCATTCTAAAATCCCCCTTAAAATATGTAATGGTCTACGTTTTTTAGCATATCACAAAATGTTCAAAACATTCATACAGGAACATCTCCTGAAACCTTTGTGGTCATTTGAACGTATAAATTATATAATCAATGTAACGGAGAAAGGATGGACCACACGTGAAAACAGATCAAGAACTGGCGACAGCCATCACCATCGAGTCAAACGGACAAACGCAACTGATTACCGGTCAACCACCTGAGTTAGACTGGATTGGTACGGGACGAAGTGCCTTCGTCTTTCGGATTCAAGGAACGGACCGCGTCATCAAAAAATTTTTCCCTAGCCATCGTCATCTTGCCGTCCTTGAAGGAGCGATTTATGAGCAATTGTCGTCGTTTTCGACGTACGCCAAACAATACGCCTACGGGGCGGATTACCTCGTCATCGAATACATCGAGGGACAGACGTTGTTCGACTGTCTCGTCAACGGGACGTTGATTCCCCGGGACGTCATCCGCTCTGTCGATCAAGCTTTAGCGGACGCACGCTCCGTCGGCTTAAACCCGTCCGACATCCACTTGCGCAACATCATGCTGACGAAAGACGGGACACGGATCATCGACGTCGCACGGTTCCGTCAGACAGAACCGTGCTCACAGTGGGACGACTTAAAGCGCGGGTATGATTACTTTTATTGCAAATCGTATTTTCCGAAAAAGCTGCCGGAGGCTTTTCTGAACACAGTCGCCGATATTTATAAACGCCGAATGTTCGAGTCACACCGTAATACCGGGTGACGCAGATAGATGAAGCGGTAACGTATCTTATGAACGATGAGATACGGTAACGTTTTTCCTGATTCACTTCATAACTCGACTACTGAAACAGGAGAATTCATCCGTTTTCGTCATACATTTTTTGGTATAATCAGGATAGATGAAAAGCAATTCATACCCTGTTTGAAAGTAGGTCGACAGATGAAAGAAATGATTCAAACGCACGATGATTTACTTGACATGCTTGACGATTTACTGCGTGAACCGACCGCATTTTGGAATGATTTTTACGCCGACCGTGACAAACGGATTCCTTTTTTCGTCAACAAGCCGGACGAAAATCTCGTCCGTTATTTTGAACGCGGTATCATCGCACCGGGTCACGTTTTGGAGCTCGGTTGCGGCCCGGGGCGTAACGCGCTGTATTTTGCAAGACAGGGATGTACCGTGACCGCTGTCGATTTATCACGTCAGTCGCTTGCCTGGGCGCGCGAACGGGCGCAGGAGGAGCAGCTCGACGTCGACTTCATCGAACGGAACATCTTTGATTTCCCCCTTGCTAAAGAGGCGTATGACATCGTTTACGATTCCGGTTGCTTCCACCATATCGCTCCGCACCGCCGACGCGATTATCTTACGCTCGTCACCGATTCCTTAAAGCATGGCGGACATTTCGCCCTGACTTGTTTTATCGAAGGCGGTGAGCTCGGCGGATCCGACATCTCCGACTGGGAAGTGTACCGGACACGCAGCTTAAACGGTGGATTAGGATTCACGGAAGAGAAGTTACGGTTGATTTTTGCTGACTTCGACGTGATTGAAATCAGACCGATGCCGATGATGCCGGCGTCCGCGACGACTTTCGGTCGTACTGGACTGTGGACGGCAGTGTTTCAAAAAAAGCACGATAATGGACCTCTGCTATATAAAAAGAACGTAGCAACGTGAGCCCTGATGTGCACCTGACAAAAAACCATGGAGGACGACCTCCATGGTTTTTTGTCACTTTGCTTTTTTTCCAGTCACGCGTTTCGGTTTAGCGAATAACCCGAAATACAATCCGACCAATACGCTGACGATGATCCAGCCATCTGTTTTATCCATCTCGATGCCTCCCGTCTTTCACTGAAGTGTTTCTAAATCATACACCAATGAATGATTACGCGCTTCATGAACACTCATTTCTTTCGACTTACGATTGAAAATGATAATGGAACAATACGAGCACCGACAAGATCAGGGACTGATTTTGCTGCTCCTTGACTTTAAACGTTACGTCGGACCGCAAGTTCGCTTTACTCGTCGCAATCACCTCAGTCCCTCGCCAGACTTTAATCTTCGAGGATAACGTCGAGGACGTGACTTCGTACTCGACGTCTTGATAGGACAGGAGCATGACTTCTTTAAACGTACTCATCCGTTTCAGTGACGCGTCGGTCCGGACCGTGCCTACGACTTCACCGTTTTCGTAGACGAGCCACTTTTGATTCCGCGCTAGAAGAGAACTCCGTTGTTCGACGTAAGAAAACGTACGGTCGGAAAAACTGAAGTTCAGATTCAAGAACCACCCCCGCAGCTTTGCCGAGAGCTGAACAAACAAAAATTGCCATCCTTTTGGATAGCTCCGTCGATAGGATCCAATCTGCTGTGCACCTTCCAGCACGTATTTCGGTCGCCGTGTCGTCCGTTCGACGCAACGTGTCGCTATCGTCTTCGTGCGTCCCACGTACCGCATGTCGCGTCTGATTTGCCAGTAATCGAGAAGCGCGCCACCAAGTGCTGCGAGCAGAAGCAGCGAAATCAGACCAAATTCCAGCCAACTGAACATGCCGGTTAAGAGGAAGCGGATGACCATTCCAATCGTCAATAATCCATACAATAACAACATTTCACCCATCGTCATTCTTGCCTCCTTTTAATACCCGCTCGTTAATCCTGGTTTTAGTGTACACTAGCACGATTACGATAGTAAGGATTATCTAAATGAGTTAAAATATGTTAATGGATGGAATTCAAGGAGGAGATGCAGCATGACTGAACAACGACAAATCGCACTCGTGACCGGTGCCAGTCACGAACGGGATATCGGGGCAGCGATCTGTCGGACGCTTGCCGCACGAGGCATCGAGATTTTTTTCACCGCCTGGCAAGCGGAAGCCGACTGGATCCCATCATTTGAAGCGGAGTTAGCAACATTCGGTGTCCGGGCAAGAGGATTCCGGATTGACTTAGCCAATCCGGCGGCGGCGGCAACTGTCCATCAAACCGTCGTTGGGACGCTCGGCCAACCGTCGATTTTAATCAACAACGCCGCTCACTCGACGCAGACCGACTATTTGTCGCTCGACGCCGCAGCGCTCGACACTCATTATGCGGTCAATATCCGCTCGACGTTACTGTTATCGGTCGAGTTCGCCCGCCACCTGCAAGCGTCACCGTTATCCTCAGGACGGATCATCAACATGACATCCGGCCAGGAACGCGGACCGATGCCGGGTGAACTTGCTTATGTCGCGACGAAAGGTGCGATTTCTGCTTTTACTCAGACGTTCGCCCAGGAAGTTGCCCCGTTCGGCGTGACGGTCAACGCCGTCAACCCCGGTCCGACCGACTCGACTTGGATGACGGATGAGATCCGCTCCGCCCTGCTACCGAAATTTCCCTTTGGCCGCATCGGGGCACCAAACGACGTCGCCCGCCTGATTTCGTTTCTCGTCAGTGACGAAGGTGCCTGGATCACCGGGCAAGTTCTGCATTCGGAAGGTGGCTTTATCCGTCAATAATGGCATAATCCGTTAGTCGGCGAACGAAAAGGTCACTGGACGATGACGTCCGGTGACCTTTTTCGTTTTCTTATGTTGCATACGAATCAGACGTCATCCCTGCAAAAATTGAGTCAAGGACGGAGCGACGACTTCTTCGCGTTCCAGTGTTTCATGACCGACGACCATCACTTCGCTCGTTACGAGATCCACACATAACAGGTCCCCATCCATGTCTTCGTATCCGATAATGTACCATGATTTTAATCGATCCGCTTGATGGTGTTCGACTTCAATGATACTCCGAAAAATCGCTTGTGATTCCTCAAACAGATCAACCGGATGAACACATGCATAACGTGGCAATCCATCGACATCTGTCAATCGTATTTCTTCTTCCTCAACCGGTAACATCGCCATTACTTGTTCAATCGTCATCACTTCTTCTTCACATCCCTTTTAGTAGCACGTCGCTGTTTCATCTTCAGTTTGATGCTTCTTTATGTTAGTAAACAAAAACAGACTTCGGATACTTCCGAAATCTGTTAGCGTCATGACGTATTTTTCTAGGGTAGCTCAGTCGTTTCGATTGGTCAACCCAAGGAATTGGGCTTTTTGATTAAACAGTTTCCGGTAGGACAGGTAGCCGACCATGACGGAAGACACGGCAGCATTCGTCAAAATCAGGAACAGGATTAATAACTGGTACATGACAGCTTCCATCGGATCGGCCCCACCGATGATCAAACCGCTCATCATGCCGGGAAGCTGGACGAGTCCCATCGTTTTCTGCGCCTCGATCGTCGGAATCATACTCGTCTTGATGGCGCTTTTCAAACTTCGGTCAATCGCTGTTTTCGGAGTACCTCCGAGCGCTAAAATCAGCTCAATGACTTCATCGCCCCGTTCGACCTCATCCTTGAACTTATTCAGGAACAAAAGCGACAAAATCATACAGTTGCCAATCACCATCCCGCTGATCGGAATGACTTCCTGCGCTTCGAACGGAATGATTCGAAGACCGAGCATGATGCCCATCGTCAAGACTTCGACACTGACTAACGTCAGTAAAATAATGCCCGTAATCCCGGGAATTCCGTCACCCTTTTTGATGATGTTGAGCGTTGCCGCGACAATCATCAACAGAATCATCAACCCGATGTAAATTTTACTGTCACTTTCGAAAACGAACGTCAAGAGATAACCGACAATCAACAACTGGACGATCGACCGGACCGTCGCTATCAAAATATCGTTGCCAAGTCCAAGCTTTAACGTATATGTCAGCACTAACGGAATCAAGATAAAGACTAAGGCGGAAGCGAGTTGCACGTAACTCATTGGTCGACCCCCTTGACGAACGCTTCGATGGCGGGATTATCCGAGCCCTCAATCAATTCAATCGTTCCCTGTTCAATCAATTGCCCGTCTTTTAAGAACCACATGTCATCACTGACACGGCGCGCCTGTTCGAGATCATGCGTAATCCAGATCACCGTCACGTTGAATTCCCGTTGAACTTTTCGGACGAGCGCCTCGATTTCCTTGACCATCCGGTAATCGAGACTGGCCGTGATCTCGTCGAGCAACAGGACATCCGGTCGGTTGACGAGTGTCCGCGCGATCGCGATGCGGCTTTTTTCGCCACCCGACAGTTCCTTGACGTTTTGTGTCAACGGGACCTCTTTCAAGTCGACCCGCTCCAACAGTCGTTTTGCCTCTTCCTGTTCCAATGTCTGATTGAAGATCGCTTTCGGAAGATTCAAATTGTCGTACACAGTCCCCGCAATCATCGGGGCACTTTGAAAGGCCATGCCAATCTTTTTTCGAAGCTCCATCATATCGATGTCTTTTAAATCGGTTCCCTTAAAATAAAGCGTCCCGGCGTCCGGTGAAAGTAATCCGTTGATTTGTTTCAGACACGTCGTTTTCCCGGCGCCGCTCGGTCCGACGAGCGTCGTGATTTTTCCTTCCCGAAACGTCCCGGAGATCCCTTTGAGTATCGATTTGTACTGGACATCCTTAAATTCAATGACTGCCACACCACTCCACCTCACCTTTTTGGTCGTTTTTTCTAGTGTAGCAGGGACGGTTGCCGCGCGGACAGCGAGAAGGTTCGACAGATGCACAAGGCTTACACCATACAGATGAACGAATCGCGGACATCACGTCAGACGATAGACCCAGATTTCTTCGCCGTTCGTTTCATCGATCCGTTTGATATCAGTAAAGCCCGCTTGCCCGTAAAAATACTTGGCATGCGTATTTTCTGTGTGTAAGCTCAACACGATTTCATCGACTTCGAAATGGTCTTCGATGAAACCGATTGCTCGTTTTAAAAACTGCGTTCCTAAGCCTCGTCCTTGATACTGCTGACCGATCATGAACCGGTCAAGCCAGATGTACTTGTCCGTCCAGTTTTCAGCACCAATCATCATGAACCCGACCGGCTGCCTGTTTTCGCATAAGGCATAACAACGCCAACCGTGGTCGTGATCGTTCATCGCTTCCTGAAGCGACTGCGCGTTCGTTTCGATATATACGCGCTGCGCGGCTGCGACTTTTAATCCGAGAACCGCGGCCAGATTCGCGTCCTTAATGTCTTCGATCGTCATGAAAGGATTCATTGGCCATTCACCTCCTCTGCGTTCTTGTGATCTCTACAGTCTGCTCAAGACACGAACAAATCCCGCATCGCTTCAACAGACTAAGCGCGATACGGGTTATAGCGTACATGGATCAATGAAACAAGCGATTTTACCGTCCTTCACGAATGACACGTGTTTTCGCAAACTCATCTTCCGGTAAAACGGAGGCATCCTTCAGATAACGCTGACGGTCCTTAAAGAATTTCCCTGCTGTGAATACTTCACGGTAAGCAATCCGTTTAAGGATTTGTGTCGTTTTCAACGGTTGGTCGTCTTGACTGACGACACGAAGTCCCATAACACGACTGCCGACCGTTCGGCCATCCGTCAAGCGTAATTGAACCGTTTCCGTGACGACATCGACGACGGACTGGGTGACGATGCCACGGATGACGGGACGTTTGACCCGTTTGAGAACTGTTTCTTCAAGGACATTTACAATGACAGCGTTCACCATCAAGTTAACGACAGCCGCTCCGATTCTTCGTTTTGTGAGGGATTCCATTTAAATCATCCTTTCTCGATTTGAATTTAAAAAAATGCCCCTTCTTTTTCTGAAGAAAGAAGGGGCGTCATGCAAAACGATGAAACGTCCTGTCTGCCCAGCCATGCGGTGACTTCAGAGGCAACGAACATCCCCTCTCTTTTCCCGTTTTCTCATGGATTTAATCGAACGGTGACCGTTGATGTTTGAACAGTAATCTGTCTGAGTGTTGAAGCGTCAGCGTTGTCCTTTGATCGTTGAACATTCAGCTTTGACCGGACGGTCGCAAGGACCATCTTGGATGCTAATCGGTCAACCGATTAGAAGATGTCCGTTATCGCACGGACGACGCGTGTTCGGTTATGAAATCATCAGACAAACAGGACGGTAGGTTTAGATTAATATTTTCGTAAGTGTATTACTTTCAGATAGACTGAAATCGACTTCGGCATCAAATGCGTCGATTGACTCGTCTAACTGTTGAATGACTTGCCGAAGACCGGAGGGATCAATCAATTTCGGTTCTAATCGTTGGATGAACAGACGACGCGTTTTTTCAATTTCTTCCGCGTCCCCTTTTTCACGCGCACCGTATGTCGCTTCGATATGATTTTCTGCACGCCGCTCGATCTCGATACGTTCCTGTTCAATCGTCTGCTCCACTTCATGCAGTTGTGTTTTGAGCGTTTGTAACAATTGGCGATCGTAGTCAAGACCCGTATCGCGACGATCAATCGCTTCCGCGACCGTCATCTCGGTCCCGGCGATTCGGACACGCGTCACGGCATTCGATGCGGTAATCGCTGCTTTGATTTGATTTCGACGCTCAATCAATGCGCGAATCGACTGGAGATTTGCCGCCGCTTCCGTCGCGAACTGTTCGACGTTCGGAAAACCGACAGGCGGTTTGTCTCCCGTATGCAATCCGATAAAGTGACCAAGCTGACCTTTTTTAATCCGTTTATCTAACATTTTTAATTCCACTAATCCACGATGGATCGACATCTCAATCTGCTCGATGTTCGCCACTTCCTTTTTAGATACTCGTGAGCTCCGCTCTACCTTTTCAGCATAGCAGAAAACACTTTGAAAATCGGGCAATCGATGTTTCTTTCAACCTTACAAAATTGTCATATACTGATTTACCTTCATGTTATAATTCCATTATCAGGATATTCATGTTAAGAAAACGGAGGAACTGAACGCATGCCACACAGACTGCAATTGACGGCCCCCCAGACGCTCCAGTGGGTCGAGCAACCCCTAGCGCCCTTGCAAGCAGATGAACTACTCATCCAGACATTACATGGAGCAATCAGCATCGGCGCGGAATTGCCGCAAGTCATGGCGACTGACCGGTCAGACCTCGCCCCGACCTATCCGAAGGAAACGGGATACGAGAGTTACGGGGAAGTGCTGGCAATCGGAGAGGATGTCTCAGACATCCGTGTCGGTGACCGCGTCGTCGCTTTTTACGGTCATCACGACATCGCCACCGTCCGCGCAGCAAAAGTCATTCCCGTCCCGCGCGACCTGCCGCCGCAACTCGCCTTGTTGACGATTTTATCGTGTGACGCCGCAAAAGGCGTCCATAAACTTAATCCCCGTCCGTCGGATGCCGTCGCCGTGACCGGGCTCGGGACGATCGGGTTATTGACCGTCTTTTACCTACGTCACTACTTCGGTCTCTCGCGCATTGACGCCGTCGACCCGGACGAAAGGCGACATGCACTCGCAAAACAGCTCGGGGCAACCCGCACGGTTACGTCCGGAAACGACCTCGAGCTGAATACCTATGCCGCTGCCCTCGAATGTTCGGGACGGCAAACCGCGTTTGCGCATCTTCAGGAGGCACTCGTCCCCCATGGTCAGCTCTGCATTCTCTCTGACGGCAATTACGACGTCTTGTCGCTCTGCCCAAGCTTCTATGCAAAAGAGTTACGGATCGTCGGATCGAGTGACGGGCTCGATTACCGCGCCCATGCGGACTGGTTTTTGCCGGCCGCCCGAAAGACGCCTGCCTTGTTCAAGCTGTTTGAGCAGTCGGTCGATTGGTCGGACTTGATTCCATGTTTCGAGGCTTTACAGGCAGGTGCAAAACCGTTAAAAGTGTTTGTCAGCTACGACTGGTGACCGTGTTTGTCTGACAGACACGCCGTTCGGATCGACGGCTTCGATGTTTTCCCCCGTAAAGACGACTTGCTGTAAGACGGTATGATCACCAGGCACCGTCGTCACTTCATCGATTGCATGGCCGAACAACCGCTTCAACTCCTGTTCAAAGCCGACTTGTTTCGTCGCCAGTTCAAGCCGTTTCAGATGAGGACCGTTCGATAAAATCGCATCGTGATGCGTCTGCAGTTCAATCCGACAGGCGTACGGGGTCTGGATGAACGTCCGCCGGTCATTCGCTTGGATGGTCCAGCCCATCTGTTGTGCACGTTCGAGAAGCAGTGTCCGTTGTTCGGGTGTCACGAGAAAACCGAGATGGTCGAAGCGAACGGCTTTCCCGTGACCGAACGTGACGTTGATGGCGCCGCGTTTCATCTCGATGATTCGAAAGCGAATCCCGTCGTCCCGAAAGTCATCCCATGTCAATGGCGGATCAAACGCGGTAAACGCGCCGTCGGTTTTTCCAATCCGTTGCGTGACCGCAAACCCTAATTTTTCATAAAACTGCTCCGTCGCCTCAACGTTCGGCGTCCAAAGATGATAATGAAACAACATCGGCGTTACTCCCCTTCGCAATTAGTTCAGGGAACGTCATCACATCGACGCCCCCACTGTCGTCTAAAAATTGTTGTATTAACGGTAAATGAGCGGCACCATAGAGGACGAGAATCCGTTCCCCCGGCTCCGCCAAATCAAGAATCCGGTTCGCGATTAACAGATTGCGGTAGTACCAGTACTGGATGACCCACCTCGCCCCGACGTGCGTCGCCGGATCTAGCCGGGCGAGTTGCCGGTACGTCCGGTGACTTGCTTCGACCGCCTGTTTGTCATTTAGTTGTTCAAGGAACGAGAGGTAGGTCTGCCCAAGTAATCCCGCTTCGAGTGCCTCGGATTTTTGTTGTTCGGCACACATCAAGCGGTCAAACGCGACCGGGTCGAGCTGTTCGAGTTCCGCAAGATTCGGGACACCTTCCACCGTCTGATTCCAGTCCACCGCCTGCAGACCGGCCAGACCTGCCAAGCGCGCTACTCGAAACCCGAGTTGATGGCGTTCATTCGCCGTCAGCGTAAAGCTTTGCTTGAGGTAAGCGGAATAGTCGGCATTCAGTGCACCCGCCTGCTCAGGCAAAGTCTCTAGCGCGACTTCTGTCGGACGAAATGTTTGCAGGACCTCGGCGACCTGTTGAATCTCCCGCTGCCGTTCGTCTGAAAACACATCAAAGATGCGCGGACGAAACAAGTCTCCGTTATCAGGACGGTCCAAATGAACGGTCCCGACGAGTAATACGGTCGCGCGTTGTACCATCGACACCTCTCCTTTCTACTGCTATTTCCATTTTACTGTAAACAGCAGGCTAATCCTAGTCCGTTTCGTTAAAATAGCCCTCTCGCTGATTGCAAGAGGCGACTCGACCTGACTTCCCTCCAAGTAGAAGGAGAAGACGAACTGCGATGCAGAATCTATACACTTGCCGAAAGATTCAATCCGGCAGAAAAACCGAACCGATTCATGTCAGCTCAGTGAATTTAAAGGAATTAAAAAAAGGAAGCACGTCAAAATTAGTCCGCGAGGAGTATCCGTCTATGAATATGAACATCCGTCAACTGTCCGTTCATGAGAACCCTCCGATGGAACTTTTGTTATCAGCAGACCCTTCTCAGAAAATAGTTGATGAATACTTGAAGAGCGGTCGATGTTTCATAGCTGAATCTAGGAATCAACGGATTGGCGTGTATGTGCTTCTCCCGACAAGACCGCAAACGATTGAAATTGTAAATCTTGCAGTAGAGGCGAGACATCAAGGTAACGGCATAGGAAAACGTCTTTTAAGACATGCCATCCAAACTGCACAAGCGATGGACTATACAACCATCGAAATCGGAACAGGAAACTCAAGCATCGGTCAGTTGGCGCTTTATCAAAAATGTGGATTTCGGATCGTCGGAGTCGACTTGAATTTCTTCTTGAGGCACTACGAAGAGGAGATTGTAGAAAACGGTATCCGGTGCACAGACATGATTCGGTTGTCTCAAGACATTTGAAACACCTCCACCTATACTTCGCTTAGAGGTGGAGGTAGCTCAAATGCATTCACCCAGTCAGCATCTGCTTAATCAGTAACGTCTTCCCGCTACGTTCACGCGGAATCTCACTGACCGCCTGCAGCGAAATCAGCATGTCACTTCCGAGTAGCCGCTTCAAATAATGACCGAGTTGTTTTTCATCGTTTGTTGAAAAACGTGCGGCATCCGCAATGTATAACAAGATGATTTCCCGGTTATTTTTTTGGACATACTGAATCCGTTCGACACTGTTCGGCAACACTTTGACGACACTCGCGAGCTGTCCCTCGAACACTTTTTGTCCGTCCGGTCGGACAAGATAACTTTTCCCGCGGCCGTCAATCGAATCGATGACCGGTCCCTTGTGACCACAGGAACACGTCTTGCCGCTGATCGTCATCCGGTCGCCGACCCGGTAACGGACGAGCGGGGTCCCGTGTGTATCAAAACTCGTGACGAGGACCTCGCCATCGGTGTCGAGTTCGACGATGCCCATCTCATGATGCAAATGTTTTTGACCGAGCCGACACTCGGAGATGATTGGTGCCCCTTCCGACGAGGCATACTGATCGAAGACGGGCGCATGGAACACGCCCTCCAGTAATTGACGCTCCGCTTCCGTCATCATCTCAGCCGTCGGGAAAATCGCCAGCGGACGACACGTCATCTCCATGCCGCTGCGTTTCGCGTGCCGTGCCAGTTCAATCATCGCCGATGGCAGACCATCGATCGAGTCCGGTTGAAACGTATTGATTGCTGCCAAATACGCCGTCATCGTCGCCGGATTAATCTTTTTGACCGTAAACAGTAATTGATTCAACGCCCGGTTCATCCGCCAATAGACCGGTGTTTGTTGGTGTTCAGCAACCAACACTTGCGCCGTGAAACTAATCCGCCGCATCCCTTTTTTGACGCCGTGCGTATATTTAAAATAATCTAAATGTGCCATCCGCCGCTGCATGTCTGCTTTCGTATAGTGGACTTGAATCGATTGTCCCGTCGTCCCACCCGTTTTTCCAAGAATCGGGGCTGCGACATCGGTGCGAATTCGTTCGATTTGGTGCCGTAACGTATCTTTTCGTAACACAGGAATTTGTTTTAATTGATTGAGATCCGTCAAGGGTAAGGTGACGCCGTGCCGCTTAAAAAGCTCTTGGTAATAGTCACTGTGCATCACACAAAACGCCAAAAAAGCATTCAGCCGTCTTAGCTGATCTGCCGCCACATCAATTGTTTGGTGCTCTTTTGCAATCAGTTCCTGAAAGCGCTCTTGATAAAACGCACCGTACCGCTCCCGTTGCAAGTGATACCCATGAAGTGTCGTCAATCCGTTTTGTAAGAAGATTGGTGCGTGCATATAAACCTGTTCCTTGATTCCCATCCTTACACGTCCTTTCTGATAACGATTCACCACGATGCGTCGAGCCCTTCTGCACGATTTCTTGATAGGTTGTTTTTACCCGGCATTTCTGACAGGAACATGATAAAAACTCCCATTCAACAGTTTCCTCTTGAAGTTTTATACAAAAAAAAAGACTAGCTCTGATTTCGGCTAGTCCAATCAATTGGCTCGTTCGTTGTCTGGAATCAATTGTTTAATCAACAACGTCTTCCCACTGATTTCTTTCGGAATTTCCGGAACCGCTTTTAAAAGGACATCCATTTGTCCACCGAACAAACGCTCTAACACGAAGTATAACTCCTTTTCATGCTCTTGTTTAAACCAACGTTCGTCCGGTACGTACAACATCACAACTTCATCCGCTTCTTCTTGGATGTACTGGACTCGTTCGATACAATTCGGGAACCGCCGCACGATTCCAGCGAGTTCCCCTTCAAAGATTCGATGCCCATTTTTCAACTGGATATAACTTCGTCCGCGTCCGTCAATCGATGCGATGATCGGACCACCATGCCCACATGGACACGTCTCGTGACTAAGCGTCATCCGGTCACCAATCCGGTAACGGACAAGGGGCGTACCATGTGTATCAAAACTCGTCACGAGAATTTGACCGTCTGCTTCGACTTCGATGATACCCATCTCATAATGGAGATGTTTTTTACCGTAGCGGCATTCGGCGACAATCGGTGCCCCTTCCGAGGAGGCGTACTGATCAAAGATCGGTGCATGAAATACTTCCTCGATTAAAGCACGTTCGTCCCGTGTCAACATTTCAGCCGTCGGAAAAATCGCCTTCGGACGGAATGTACAGTCGACAGCATGTTTTTTGGCGTATCGTGCAACTTCAATCATTCCCGACGGTAAACCATCAATCGACACTGGATTAAATCGGTTCAATTGTTCGATGTAAGCGGGAATTGTCAACGGGTTAATATTCTTAATTGAAAAAAGCATTTGATTGATCGCCTTATTCATCCGCCAATAGACGGGTGACTTTTGTTGTTCTGCCGCTAATGTCTGTCCCGTAAAACTCGCCCGGCGCATTCCCTGTTCAATTCCATGCGTCCATTTGAAATAGTCGAGGTGCGCCATGCGGATTTGCATGTCCTCTCTCGTATAATGGACTTGGATCGATTTCCCGGTCGTCCCGCCCGTCTTTCCAAGAATCGGCGCATGAATCCGCGCATGGACGTCGGCATTCCTTGTCCGTAGCGTCTCCTTATCGAGCAAGGGAATTTGTTTTAACTCTGACAACTGCGCAAGCGGAAGCTCAATCCGCTTCTTATCGAACAACTCTTTGTAGTACGGGCTATAGGCCTGACAAAACAGTAAAAACTGATTCAGGCGGGATAATTGCTCCTGCTCGGGATCAATCGATTGCCGTTCTTTCCGCTTCAATTCTTCTAACCGATTACGGTAGGCGGACCCGTAACGTTCCTGGTACAAGACCCGTCCGTAAAGCGTCGTTAGGATATTCTGAATGAAAATCGGTGAATGGAAATAAATCGATTCTTTGAGTTGCATATGTTCACTCCCCTTCCTCATCATTCGACGCGCGACCTGTCAGCAGTCGCCACACCTTCCCTGTTACTTACATCTTATTTCCAGTCCTGCCGCTAGACAACCAAATCTTAAGGCATAAGCTTAGCTTTTATTTAGATGCTGTTTTACATTAATAACTTCAGTTCACAAATGTAAGTTAACGGTCCTTGAAATGACAAAAAAAGATAACCGAAGTCCATCTGACAACGGCTACCTTCTTTAGTGTACTTGCATGTTTTGATTTCCGAATGACCGGATTTGGATGGCTCCGAGGACGAGCTCTAACTCCGTTTCATCTAACTGATCGATGATCTCCATGATCGTCAATGTCGTCCTGCCGTTATACAACTGAACGAGTAATTGACGTTCGACATCGACGGTTAAATCTTCGACAGGTTCCGCTAATAATTCTTGGTAAAAAAATTCACCCGTCTCCGGAAAAAAATAGTCACTGAACAATTGCATAAGCGCTAGATTACCCGTCGCTAAAAATAAGATTGATTGAAAAGAATACTTTTTACGGTTTCGTGCATTCAATCGCTTCAATATCATTTGGTAACGTGTATGATGACGTTCGTCCAAAAAACAGACAGCATTCATATCCGTCTCCCTCCCCTAAAAAATGATACTGTCCATCCCTCCAAAACAGTGCGCAAATCTTCTTTATTTGTTTTCCCTGTTTTAAAAAGATGAAGCATTTGTTTTTAACTATAACATTCGTTTGATTAAATCGCAGGTCGTTTGGGTAAATCTTTGTAGTAAGCAGCTAATGAGGAGGAATTGACATGACGCAACCACGTAAACGCCTGGCACTTGCCGGTGCGACAGGCTATATCGGACATAACCTACTAAATGAGTTGAAGAAAAAGTACGACGTCATTGCCTTGTCACGCAATGGTGACGATAAGGAAGATGAAGCGAATGTCGAATGGCGTTCGTGTGACCTTTTTTCGTTAGCGGATACGACAGCCGGATTAAAAGGAGCAGACATCGCAATCTACCTCGTCCACTCGATGATGCCGTCAGCAAAGTTGACGCAAGGCTCATTTGAAGACATGGACTTGATTTTAGCCGACAATTACGCACGCGCTGCAAAAGCAAACGGCATCCAGCAGATTGTTTACTTAAGTGGCATCATTCCGGACGAGACGGAAAATTTATCACGTCATCTTAAAAGTCGCCTTGAGGTCGAGCGCGTCCTCGGTGCATACGGTACACCGGTCACGACGATCCGCGCTGCGCTCATCGTCGGTCCGAAAGGGTCTTCGTTCCCGATTCTGTCAAAACTCGTCAAACGACTTCCCGTCATGCTTCTCCCGCGCTGGACGCGTAACAAAACACATCCCGTCGCGCTACCGGACGTCATTCATGCGCTCGGATCTAGCGTCGACCGCGAGGACCTCAAGGATCGTGCCATCGATATCGGCGGTCCGGAAGCGATGACGTACAAGGAAATGATTTTGAAGACGGCGGAAGTAATGGACAAAAAACAACCGACCTTCGACTTACCGTTGATGACCGTCAAATTGTCGCGGCTTTGGGTGACACTCATCTCTGGAGAACCGAAAGAAACCGTTTATCCGCTCGTCGAAAGTATGGTCCATGAGATGGTGGCGGATCCCGACAAGATGGTCGAGGGCATCAGTGACGGAAAAATTTCATTCGAGCAATCCGTACGGATGGCGATGGAAGAAGAAGAAGAAGAGTCGAAATCAAAAAAATCAGGAAGCTCTTCATCGCACCAGAAATCACAAACGCTTGATGTCCGGTCCGTCCAACGTGTCCGTCTTCCAGACGACCGGAACGCGAACTGGGCTGCCGACAATTATGTCGATTGGTTATCGACGTTCGCGAAACCTTTTCTTACATCGAAGACAGCGGAAGAAACAGTCGTTCGGATTCATGTTCCGTTGCTTGACGCCCCGTTGCTTGAACTGACGAAAGAACCATTCGAAGACGATCAACAGGCAACGTACCGAATTACGGGCGGCTTGTTTGCTCAAGTTAAAGAAGATAGCAATGGACGCATCGAGTTCCGGCAAATCCCGGGTTCGCAAGAGTGTATCATCGCGATTCATGAATATGTTCCCGCATTACCATGGTTGCTCTATAAAACGACCCAGGCGAATGTCCATCTCATCGTCATGTATCTCTTTAAACTGCACCTGCTACGCTTGATGCAGACGACAGAAGAACAGCCCGACGAATCAGACATGATCGTTCCGGAACCGAACTGAATCAGCACTGTTTTTAGAGGCTTCTCACGATTCGTGAGCGCCTCTTTTTTCGTGTGCAACCGTAAGATGACGAAAGCAAAATAAACATGATACACTTACAATTGACTGTAAGAAAGGGGTTACAATTTGCATGCGCTCATTTGAAGAACGATTGACGAACCACCTGGAAGCGACGGCGCTTCTCGCGACACTGATTCAACCTTCACGCGATCAGCTCCGACTCGATAAATTAGATACATTTTCAAAGAAGTTATTACGACGCGACTATACGATTGCCTTCGCCGGTCATTTTTCTGCCGGTAAATCCAGTATGATCAATGCCTTGACGGGCGAATCCATTCTCCCGACGAGTCCCATTCCGACGAGTGCAAATATCGTCACGCTTCGTCAAGGCGAGACCGACGAAGCGATTGTTTCCTTCCATGATCGAAAAGCAGTCCGTCTAGCCTCGGAAGATGATTTGCAACACTTACGCCATTTCGGCCGTGACGGCACCGTCCAACAAATCGACATCACCCATGCGACATCCACTTTACCACCTGGTCTCGTCCTGATGGATACGCCAGGCGTCGACTCCGTTGATGACGCCCACCGGATTTCGACTGAATCGGCGTTACATGTCGCCGACTTAATCTTTTATGTCATGGACTATAATCATGTCCAATCTGAACTGAACTTCAGCGTCACAAAAGACTTGCTCGCTTCTGTTCCTGAACTCTATTTAATCGTCAATCAAATCGACAAACACCAAACATCCGAGCTGTCATTCGATGCCTTTAAACGATCCGTCGAAAAATCGTTTACTGAGCATGGTGTTCAGCCGAAAGGCATTTTCTTCACGAGCCTGCGTGAGCCGGAATTCGCGGGGAACGACTTTTCTGCCGTCAAGCGATTGGTCGACCAAAGTATTCGTGACGCCCAGCCGAAATTGATCGAATCCGCTCAAACGACGCTCGAGGTCTTACACCAGGAACACATCAACTATTTAGAAGACATGATTGAAGAAGCATCTGACGCCATGCGGGATACGGTCTCGGCGACCGAACGCGCAGAAGCGGAGCGTGTGTTTGACCGGCATGCACAAGTCAAACATCAATTGACCCTGTTTGCTCCTGAACAATGGAGCAGCCGTTTTTCGGCACACCGGGAAAGTTTACTTCGCAATGCGACGCTGATGCCGTTTGAATTGCGCGAAAAGATGAAAACGTTCCTCGAATCTCGGCAACCTGCATTCAAGGTCGGATTGTTCCGGAGCGCTAAAAAAACACAGGCGGCGCAACAAGTCATCGCTGACGATGTCCTGCGCGCTCTCCAGTCTGTCACTGCTTCTGAAATTGCGCTTCACCTTCGAAAACTTATGAAACAATCGCTAGCGGAAATTGATTTGCTGTCTGACGAGCACTCGTTACGAATCGATCAACTCCCACTTGATCCACCGTTAGCCGTCATTGAGGAAGCACTTCAAGACGGCATCACGATTACCGGGGAATCGGTCTTGCAATTCACGAATCGGGTCGTTGCATCGGTCAGTGCTTGGTACGTCAAGGAAACGAACCATTGGCGAGAAGCGGTCCGCCAGGAGTTGACGCATGAAAACATTCCTGCGAAAGCGACGCTTCAAGCTGAATTTGAAACGCTCGAACAAAAATGTGACGTGATGACAACGTTCAAGAATGCGGAACAGGTGTTAATAAGCTACCTCGCACGAGCGAACGAACCGACCACTGACGATATGACAGCGGCACGTGAGCAACTAGAACAGTGGCGTACGCAGCTTACGCAGGCGACGCTCGACATTGAGACGTTTACAGGGATCAATCCAGTCGTGACACAAGAGATGGAGACTACGCATGAAGAAACGCTTCAAGCTGTCCCATCCCGTTATACATTAGAAGAGATGCAGCAAATCCAGACCATTCTCTCCGGTGTTCGCGGGTTCGAGGACGCTACGAAGTATTTGCAACAAAAGCTTGCGCGCGTGACGACAAGCGACTTTACGATTGCCTTATTCGGTGCTTTCAGCGCCGGCAAATCTTCGTTTTGTAATGCTTTGCTCGGTCATCGTGTCCTACCGGTCTCACCGAACCCGACGACGGCATCCATCAATCGGATTAAACCGGTCACGGCGACGCATGTCCACGGGACCGCAACGATCCGGTTTAAATCGGAGACTGACCTTCTCAACGACTTGAACGAAGCCCTGCAAACGTTTGACGCAACGATGCCGTCAGTCACTGCCGTCGTCACATGGTTGCGCGAACGGACGACAAGCGACTTGAACGATGCCTCTTTCTTACGCGCGTTCCTAAAAGGATATCCGACGGTCGAACCTTTCATCGGTACAGAACAGACAGTCGATCAATCGGCATTCGAGGAGTATGTCGCACAGGAACACCTCAGTTGTTTCGTCGATGTAATCGACCTGTATTTCGACAGCCCGTTGACACGTCTCGGAATCACGCTCGTCGATACACCGGGTGCCGATTCCATCAATGCCCGGCATACGGACGTCGCATTTGAATACATTAAAAATGCGGATGCGATTCTGTTCGTCACCTACTACAATCACGCCTTCGCCCGAGCCGATCGTGAATTTTTGATTCAACTCGGCCGGGTTAAGGATGCATTCGAGCTCGACAAAATGTTTTTCGTCGTCAATGCGATTGATCTCGCAACTTCGACAGCGGAACAGCAAGATGTCCTACACTATGTCGGCACGGAACTAAAACGGTTCGGCATCCGTGCACCACGCCTGTTCGGCGTCTCGAGCCTCAACGCCCTTGCCGAGAAACAACAAGGGATTGATGAACAATCCGGCATCGATTCGTTCGAACAAGCCTTCCATCGCTTCTTGAACCATGATTTGAAAGGGCTCGCGCTTCAATCCTTGACGGAAGAGACGGACAAGACAATTTACCGCCTTAATCAATTGATTGATCAGACAGAACGGAACATCGCCAGAAAAGATGCCCGATTGACGGAACTCGATGCGCTCGAACAAGAGATCACGGCACACTTCTCGAACGGTCGGGTCGAACTCGTTCACCATGAGCTATTTGCTGAGATTCATGAATTGTTACATCACGTCAATCAACGCATCTATTACCGCTTCCCAGACTTTTTCAAGGAAGCCTATCATCCGGTCCGGTTTGCGAACGCGACGAAAGCAGTCGCTTTGCAACAAGCACTCATCGAATTACTCGGATTTTTGCGGTATGATTTTGAACAAGAATTACGTGTCACCCATTTCCGGATCGATAGCTGGGTCCAACGTGCCATCGCAAAGCGTCTTGACGAAGAGGCGATGTATGCTGCGAAACTGAACCCGTCGTTCCAACTATCACCACTCGATCCGCCAACGCTACCTCCAATGACGTTCAGCGGTCCGTTCCAAGATGACACGAAATACCGTTCCGTCAAAAGCTACTTCCGGAACGCAAAGGCTTTCTTCGAACGGAACGAGAAGGAGCACTTAAAAGACGCGCTGGTCGCGTTGACGAAACCGGATGCCGTTAGTTATCTCGAAGGCGAAGAGTCGCGCCTTCGTCATCTAACGGAGCAACATCTCGACGAGGTCTTCGCGACACTCTATGCCGAATGGACAGAGACATTATTGAGCCAAATTGAGACGGAACGTTCGACTTTGACGGATGCGCATCCACTGGACTCATTCAAGGGTGCCCAAGCGGAACTGCATGACGTATTTGAGCAGTCGGTTCACTAAAACAGTGGGCTGACGCTTTAAGATTTGTTCAGGTATCTGTCATGAATGAGAAGACTATACAATGGAAAACGCCGCTGTCCCCCGTGTGTAAAACGGAAACATCGGCGTTTTTTTGTATGAGCGGCGGGAAAGGAACAACGATTTCTCACGCCTACTCTTCAAACCAGTGATTTCGGATAAAATAAACCGTCATCCCGATTGCGACGAGCACCATCACGCCAAGCGTAATGAAGTAACCATAGCGGACCGTCAGCTCGGGCATATATTGAAAGTTCATCCCGTAGATGCCGGCGATGAACGTCAACGGCATGAAAATCGTCGTAAAGATCGTCAACGTTTTCATGATGTTATTCATGCGGTAGGAGTTCAAAGATATGAAGTTTTCCCGGAATTCCGACGTCATCGCCCGATTGTATTCAATCATGTCGTTTAACTTCAGCAAATGGTCGTAGATGTCACGGAAAAATGCTTGTTTGTTCGGATGAATCGCCAGTCGTTTCGATTCGATGACCCGATACAGTAAATCCCGCATCGGTAAGACCGTCCGTGCGAGTTCAAGCAAGTCTGAGCGGATGTCAAAGATATCTTCCATGATTTGTTTGTCATTGCCTGCTTGTTCATATCGACCTTCGAGTGAAAAAATGCGGTCTTCCAGGTTATGAACGATCGGGAAATACCCGTCGACGATTTTATCCATGATTTTATGGACAACTTCGACCGTTAGATGTTCTTCATGCCCTGTCAATTTTTGAAATGCCCGAAACACGAAGTCCACTTCCCGTGACGCCTGCTCATGATACGAAATGACGTATTGTTCACTCGCAAATAGATTGATTTCTTTCCCTTTTAACGAAGGTTCTTCAACCGCATGCAATACAAAAAAACTGTAGCCGTCATAATATTCGAGTTTCGGTCGCTGTAAGTATTGAAAACAATCTTCTATCGCGAGCGGATGAAACGTAAACGAGGAGACGAGTAACTGTTTCTCCTGTTCTGTCGGTTGGTCGAAATCAACGAAATACCACTTAATGTCCGACCGCGTTAAGCGATCGAGATTCGTATCGACGAAAACATGATTGTCCTGTGTGACAATGAGGGCACGAATCACCAATGAACACCTTCCTTGCTATTTTCTCACTTTAGTATGGCAAAACCGACCTTAAATAGCCATCATCAAAAAAAGGACTTGCGCCAATTAGCAACACAGTCCTTAATCGTTCACCCGCGTTCAAAATAAAAGCCACTCCAATAGACTTGGCGATATGTGAATTCTTTCCCACTTTTCGTTGTCACGAGCATCTCATCTTCCGAGACGACAGCAATCTTGATCGGCGTTTCACCATGATCCGTCAAGTAATTGAGTATTTCAAGATGGCGGTTCAACCACATACGGCGCCGAAACCAACGAAAACGGCTAAATGCGGCGCTAAAGTGGAGAATCGACAATAACATGATGATCATTCCGAATGGAAGCGGGATTTGGAAGAGCGCGATGATATAAAGATCGGCGATGATGAGGAAAACAGACAGCCCCATCTCCGTCATCTCCATGAAGGAAGCTTTATACGTCGCGTAATATGTCATGACCCGGAACAAAATGATCACGGTCAAGTACGGTACGAAATAAAGTTGGAATACATTGTCGGAGCCACTATTCATGAACATCAATAAGGGTAAGAAGAAGAGCAACTTCCAGATCAGGATGGCGGAATAAAACAAAGTGTGGTCCGTGTAGCGTTTGCGTACGATGGTTTGACTAATGTTCATTGCCTTCCCCTCCTTCAAAAGTGACTGAGTGCTAAGCCATTGATGTCGGGACGTGATGCCTATAAGGGTATCTTTCCTGATTGGACGGTTTCTAATCGTCTATTTTGCAATTATACGCGTCCGTATGTAAAGTATACGAAATATTCCGAAAAAAAGATTCGATTTCCCATCATTCCCCACACTTCAATGACACATTTGAATTTAGATTTGTCGCTTTGCCCTTTTTTCTTTAGACTAAAGAAAGACCGTCATTAGAAAAGAGTTGAATTGACATGTACACACACATCATCGTCGGCGCCGGTATTCTCGGTGCTTCGACAGCCTATCACCTATCAAAACAAGGGGCGACCGTGCTTTTGATTGACCGAAAAGAGAGCGGACGCGCAACCGATGCAGCAGCCGGCATCATCTGCCCCTGGATGACACAACGTCGCAATAAAGCCTGGTACCGCTTAGCAAATAATGGCGCTCACTATTACGATACGTTAATCGAAGAACTGGAAGCGCTTGGCGAAACCGCGACCGGGTACCGAAAAGTGGGCACGATCGCGCTACATGAATCATCAAAAATCGAGAAGATGAATACGATTGCTGAAAATCGATTCCCGGAAGCCCCAGGCATCGGACGCATCGAACGACTCGACGCTTCTCAGGTCAAATCTCTATTTCCATTGATCGATACTGTCGAAGACGCGTTGTTCGTCTCCGGCGGGGCTCGCGTCGATGGTCGTGCCTTGCGTGGCGCACTCGAGCGGGCGGCAATCCATTACGGGGCGACCGTTATTGATGCGGATGCTGAATTACTCATCGAAACAGGACAAGTGAAAGGTATTTCAATCGATGGACAACCGCATTACGCGAAGCACGTGATTTTGACGGCTGGGGTCTGGATCAATGAATTGTTACGTCCGCTCAAGCTCGAACTCGATATCCGGACGGAAAAAGGACAAATCCTTCATCTTGATTTAGAGGAAATGAAAACGAAACATTGGCCCGTCATCATGGGGCAACGTGGACTCTATCTCGTGTCGACGGAAGATGGTCGCCTTGCTTTAGGTTCGACCCATGAAAAACAACTTGATTACAACTTACAACCGACCGTCAAAGGGATGCATGCGCTCTTAACGCGTGCCCTCCCTGTCGCACCACGACTCGAAGAAACGAACATCTATGAAATGCGGGTTGGTCTACGTCCCTACACGAGTAATTCGTTACCGGTCATCGCCTCACTCGATGCTCACCCGAACGTTTTCATCGCGAACGGCCTCGGTGCATCCGGATTGACGATCGGCCCTTATCTCGGACGCGAGCTCGCAGAACTGGCGTTAAATCAACCGATCGAGATTCCGTTAAGTGATTACGTTCCGACTTATCACAACTAATTTGTTTGACGATAGGAGATGACCCATGGATCCGATTAAACCATTTGTACCCGTCGAAACCTTTACCGCGTTAGATATTCGTGTCGGGACGATTCGTTCTCTCATCCGTGACGAGAATGAAACACACCTTCTCAACGTGACGGTCGACTTCGATGGACACGATCACTCTTTTTTACTCGACTGGGTCGAAACCCGGTTCGACTATGAAGAAATTTTAGGGAAACAAGCCATCGCGATCCTGAACGTCGAGGGCGTACGCGCCGGTTTCACAGGTCGTATCCTTGAACTCGGTCCGCTCGATCAACTGATGCCCGTCCTCGTATGTCCGGAACATCCAATTCCGGACGGAAGTCGCGTCAGCTGAGACTTCGCCTGATAGTTCTGCATGCCGCGTCTTTTCGGTTAAACAGTTTCAAGCGGAAAATCCAATGCAACTTTATCTACACGCAAATAGAAGGGATCGCCCATCAACTTTAAGATGGCAATCCCTTCTATTTTATCGTCAGTTAGCGGTGTGCCAGCCTTTCTTCCATCGTCATGATCGCGTTAGCCGTTCGTCTTCTCAAGGTAATGGACGCTGAAGTGATGATTGGCGTCCGTCCAGTAAGTGACGGCCCGAAAGCCACTTTTACCTGCCAACTGCTGAAATTCTTCGATGCTATATTTGTAAGAATTTTCTGTATGAATCGTTTCACCTTCCTGGAACGTAAACGGCTGACCGTTGATTTGTACGATCTGGTCAATCCGACTGCGGATGTGCATCTCGATTCGACCTTGCGCCTCATTATAAAATGCTACATGCTCAAACCTTGTTTGATCAAATGTTCCATCTAAGACACGATTGATGTGGGTCAGGATGTTTAAGTTGAACGCTTCCGTGACGCCGGCCATATCGTTATACGCCCGATGAAGAATGTCCGGATTTTTTTTCGTATCGACACCGATTAAAAAGCCGTCTCCCACTTCGAGTAAATGAGATGAATGGCGCAAGAACTCCATCGCCTCCGCCGGATCAAAGTTACCAATCGTCGATCCCGGGAAGAAGATAACTTTTTTCAGTGCGCGGTCGACCGGTAGTGTGATCGGTGTCGAATAGTCGCCACAAACCGCTTTAATCGAGAGATTTGGATAATCTTTAGACAACTCCGCCGCCGACTGTAGTAAATAGTCCTTCGAGATATCGATTGGGACATATTCTTCCAACCCGTGCAGCGAACTGAGCAGACTTTTGATTTTCCGACTACTGCCACTCCCATACTCAATCAATGTATGGACAGGACCAATCTTATCTGCAATCGTCGTTTGGTGCGTCGTCAAAATCTCGAGTTCAGTGCGCGTCGGATAATATTCCGGTTGTTGCGTAATCTGCTCGAACAGTTCCGACCCCGTTTGATCGTAAAAATACTTGGCGTGAAGCGTTTTAGCCGGTTTCGATAAACCAGCTATGACTTCTTCTAACATATTTTGCTGCGTCGTATATAAATCAAAGCTTTTTACCTGCTGACTCATCTTACAGGTCACCTGCCAAACGGAACCCACTGAATTGCCACCGTTTATCCGGCGGGAAGAAATTACGGTACGTCTCACGGATGTGATCGTCCGGCGTCACACACGCGCCACCCCGTAACACCATCTGGTTAGACATGAACTTTGCATTGTATTCACCTAGTGCTCCTTCAAGCGGTCGACTGCCCGGGTATGATGAATAGGCACTGGCCGTCCATTCCCAAACGTCACCAAACATTCCTGTCAATTCGTGCTCGGCCCGTACAACCGATGCCGGATGATACGTTCCTCGTCCCATCATGTTCCCTTGTCTTGCGACCGTTTTTGCCGCATGCTCCCACTCCGCTTCCGTCGGGAGACGTTTTCCTTTCCAGCGACTATAAGCATCCGCCTCATAAAAGCTGACGTGACAAACCGGTTCGTCGAGTGCGAGTGGTTCGACACCACTTAATGTGAAGACAGACCAGTCCCCCGACTCATCCTTCATCCAGTAGAGCGGTGCTTTCCAGCCGAGTTGCTTGATGACTTGGTACCCGTCAGAAAGCCAATATTCAGACGTCTCATAACCCCCAGCTTCGATGAAAGCTAAGTATTCCCCGTTCGTCACGGGCGCAGTTGCCAGTTCAAATGGATTCAACCATACTTTATGGACAGGACTTTCGTTGTCAAACGCAAAGCCGGTCCCATCATGGCCGATTTCAATCAATCCTCCATCGAATGTTTTGTAAGCAGGACTGACATTGGTTTCAGCAGTCGGCACGACCGCTTTATTTTGATAGGCCGGTAACAAGGGATTGACGAACAAGTTAAATTTCATATCCATCAAAATAAGTTCCTGATGTTGCTGTTCATGTTGTAATCCCATCTCAATCAAACCTTCAATTTTCTTTTGACTCGCCGCGTCGCGATCTTGTCTCAAGAACGTATCGATTGCCGCATCGACGTACGAGCGGTAGGCGATGATTTCACTTACAGTCGGCCGCGACAAGACACCTCTTTGATGGCGCGGTTGATACGGACCGATTGAGTTGTAATACGAATTGAACAGATAATTGAACTGTGGATTAAACACTTGATACGCTGCATCGTATTCCTGTAAAATCATCCGTTCGAAAAACCATGTCGTATGCGCGATATGCCATTTAGCCGGACTTACATCAGCACTTGCTTGGATTACGAAATCTTCCGGTTCAAGTGGATCAATCAATTCAATTGTCTTATCACGGACTCGCGTAAACTTTTCGATTAAGTACGTTGTCGTTTCTGTGTTCATATGCTATGCCACCCCTTTTAATGTAATTTTCTGAAAAAATAACCATTTAACTATTACCCTGTTTTTATGGGAAGTATGCAAAAAAAAAGCAGACGTCGTCAAGACCGTCTGCTTTTTCTACTTTTAATTGCCTTAAAATACTTTATCCCCATTAAAGATTGAGTTCTTGACGACGACATAGTCGACCGTCCGAATCGCTTGCAGTTTATTTCCTCCGGCGTACGAGATCGACGATTGCAAATCTTGCTCCATCTCCGTCAATGTATCGGCTAAGCTCCCTTTATGCTCAACAAACATCTTTTTCCCCTCGACGTTCTTTTTTTCACCTTTTTGGAACTCTGATGCCGAACCAAAGTATTCTTTGACGCGGACACCATCGACTTCATGCGTTTCACCAGGCGATTCTTCGTGCCCGGCAAACAATGAACCGATCATGACCATCGTCGCACCAAAACGGACGGATTTCGCAATATCACCGTGTGTCCGAATTCCTCCATCCGCGATGATCGGCTTGCTCGCAGCTTTAGCGCACCAGCGAAGTGCTGCCAGTTGCCAACCGCCTGTTCCGAATCCTGTTTTAATCTTCGTGATGCAGACTTTCCCGGGTCCGATTCCGACTTTCGTCGCATCCGCACCTGCATTCTCAAGTTCACGGACAGCTTCCGGCGTTCCGACATTTCCAGCGATGACGAAACTGTTCGGTAAAAATCGTTTAATGTGCTGAATCATTTGAATGACTGCGTCTGAATGACCATGCGCGATGTCAATCGTAATATACTCCGGCACGAGCCCTGCCTGTGCGAGTTCTTCGATGAACACGTATTCTTCGATCTTGACGCCGACACTAATCGACGCGATTAAGTTTTTTGCTTGCATCGTCTCAACGAACGTCCGCCGTTTTTCTGGTTCAAAGCGATGCATAATATAGAAATAACCATTTTCGGCTAAGTACGTCGCAATCGATTCATCGATGATGGTTTGCATGTTCGCCGGGACGACCGGCAGTTTGAATCGTCTTCCACCAAACTCGACCGTCGTATCACACTCAGATCGACTGCCAACGATTGACTTTGCGGGAATCAATTGAATATCTTCATAATCAAATACTACATCCATTTTCAACACTCCAAATAACGAATATTTTTTAAACTATCGTTTATAATCGTTCGTACTTGAACACTATATCGAATGCAGAATGTCATGTCAAAGGATTTAGAGTAATTTGTCATCTAAAAACAAATGTTTTTATCTTATAAATGAGTTATCGTTCGTTTTTTCATTCGATTTTATGTCTTAATCGCTCTAATCAGTCTTTTCACCAGTCAAAATATCTTAATTTTGAATTTCGGATGAAAATCGATGTTAGATCATGCAACGCGAATGAGCGTGTAGACAAAATCTTATGAAGCGTGAACAGGCTATAACGAGAGGCAATCCGTTCGCGCTTCCCTGTCTCGCCTCGTCTTCAAAGCGGCAACTGATCGCGCCGCTACAGCAAAGCTGAAGGGTCGCGACCGATTGCTTTTCACGGTCTAAAGCGATTCGAGACGGATTGCGCTCTAAACTGTCTGCATGACTGGATTTCTGTCACGGTATTGCCTGAAAATCGTCATGTTTCGTTGACTCCTACGGGGCAAAGTACGTTTTTAACGCACTTTCAGAGGCAGGCAAGACCCTGCTCGTCGTCCGCTAGGATCCAAGGAGCAATGGCGCGCCTCGTCCGAGGAAAGCAACGAAAAAAGACGCTGTATCTCCCGATAGCACGTTGTCTACAGTCTAGCGAATGATAGTCGTTCTTCAAAATGAAAGTACGTCCATTCAAGCGATTCACCATTAAAACAGCCAATCAGGCGTGTTAGTCGAATGAATAATCCAGTTTCTTCATATAATGTGCGAATGACTGCATACACAGAAGGTTCACCTTATTCGATTGTACCCGCGGATGATCGCGACGACAAAAGACTAAAAAGTAATGGCGTTTTAGTTTTTTGCACCATGCACTATACTACGTCGACATCGACAACAATCATTTTCTCCTCACACTAAAAATTCTTCTTTTAATAGTGCGAACATCGTGAAGTCTTCCCAGTTTCCATTAATATATAGACTTTTCCTAGCAAGTCCCTCTCTTCGAAAGCCTACTTTTTCGAGAACACGGCTCGATCCAATGTTCTCAGGCATCACTTCCGCTCGTAACCGATGAAATGCATACTTGTCAAAGAGCAGTGCAACTGCTTGACTGACCGCTTCAGCCATCAATCCTTGACCATTGTAATTTCGATCAAGTTGATAGCCGATCATACATGTTTCAGCCGGAAACCGTTCAATGAACGAAGCAGATACTTCGCCGATTAATGCATTGTTCTCCTTCAGGAAAACACCAAACGCATAGTAACGATCATCTTGCATCTTTTGTAATGTTTGACGAATCCGTTCTTGGTGGGCTCCAAGTGAATATTGATCTTCTTTCGGCTTAAGTGGCATCCAAAATTCAAAGTGCCCCCGGTTTCGTACGTTCAGTTCCAGCAATTCTAATGCATCTTCTTCTATATAAGGTCTAATAAAAACACGACTCATCCTTAAACAGCTCCTTTTTAAGTAACACGCCCTATAAATATCTTGAAGTTAAACAGTTTAAACGTTTGATTATTATGTCTTGGGGAAAACAACCTAAGCAGAACAGATGACAATTCAATGACAATCATTTAACGACATGACATTAAGGAGGAGAGCATGAAGACAGACCAAGAACTATTCGAACAAATCGAATTAAAAAATAGTCATGCCCTCGAGTTACTTTACGATCGGTATGAAACTTCTCTTTACCTTCTACTTAGACGCGTGACAACGGATGAAACACGGATTCAACGGACGTTGACACATATTTTTAAAGCCGTTTGGACGGAGCCACGCCGGCATGCTTCCATTCACGGTTATGTCATGGCAGCAATTAAGCACGTCCGACACCCTCATCAGCCTGTCCATTGATTACAAACAGACCTTGCCACTTTTATTCGTTAGGTCGACGCCGAACCCTTTAAAATTTAAGTACATCTGAAGTCATTTCAAGTTTTTTAACAAAAGTTAACGATTATTTCTGTTTATTCCTTCCTTTTTTTTCGAAGGCATGCTATATTATTAAGTAATTATTGTTGTTCGGTGGAGATACAAAGTTTACGCTTTAACTCGATGAAATTGATCACGGTAGTAATAATCAGTG